>NZ_JAKFDS010000066.1:0-69899 GCF_036676055.1 Brevundimonas sp.
CCCTTGAGCGGTTCGGCGGTGGGCTTCTTCTCGTCGGTGATGGTGTCGCCGACGGCGGCGTGGGCGACCTCCTTGATCTGGGCGGTGATGAAGCCGACCTCGCCGGGGCCGAGCTGGTCGACCGGGGTGTTCTTGGGCAGGAAGACGCCGACGCGGTCGACCAGGTGGGTGGTGCCGTGCTGCATCATCTTGATGCGTTGGCCGGCCTTGAGGACGCCGTCGAAGACGCGGACCAGCAGGACGACGCCGAGGTAGGGGTCGTACCAGGCGTCGACCAGCATGGCCTTCAGCGGGGCCTCGGGGTCGCCCTTGGGGGCCGGCAGGCGGGTGACGATGGCTTCCAACACCTCCTCGATGCCGATGCCGGACTTGGCGGAGCAAAGGACGGCCTCGGACGCGTCGATGCCGATGACGTCCTCGATCTGCTCGCGCACGCGCTCGGGTTCGGCGGCTGGCAGATCGATCTTGTTGAGGACGGGGACGATCTCGTGGTTGTTGTCGATGGCCTGGTAGACGTTGGCGAGCGTCTGGGCCTCCACGCCCTGGGAGGCGTCGACCACCAGCAGGGAGCCCTCGCAGGCGGCGAGGCTGCGGCTGACCTCATAGGCGAAGTCGACGTGGCCGGGGGTGTCCATCAGGTTGAGGACGTAGTCGAGGCCGTCCTTCGCCTTGTAGTGCAGGCGCACGGTCTGCGCCTTGATGGTGATGCCGCGCTCCTTCTCGATGTCCATGTTATCAAGGACCTGGGCCGACATTTCGCGCGCCGTCAGGCCGCCGGTGTGCTGGATCAGCCGGTCGGACAGGGTCGACTTGCCATGGTCGATGTGGGCGACCACGGAAAAATTCCGGATGCGTTCGATGGGAGGGGTCGTCATGGCCGCGCCGGTAGCACGGCGGGACCGGATCGCCAACGCGGACGGCGGCGACGGGGCGCTCAGTCACCGCATTTGTGGCGGATTACATCGGTGTAAGGGACCTATTCCCGTTTGAGAAGAAGCCGCGAACCCGCTATTCAACAGCTGATGACACAGCCGCCGGACAGGCGGCCCAATGACAGGCGCGCGGCCTCCCACCGCGGCGCAGGGGATCGAACGTGGCGAACATGATGCGCAACAGCTGGGCCGGCGCGGCCGTCCTGGCCCTGGCCCTGACGCTCTCGGCCTGCGGCGGCGAGAAGGCGGCCGATGAGGCCGAGACCAAGGCGGGCGCCACCGGCGGCAGCAGCCAGACGGTGACCGTCGTGACCGCCACGCTGGAGAACCTGCCGCGCACGGTCACCGCCTCGGGCAGCATCTCGGCCTGGGAAGAGGTGCCGGTCGGCGCCGAGGCCGGCGGCCTGACCGCGACCGGCGTGTTCGTCGACGAGGGAAGCTACGTCCGTCAGGGCCAGCCGCTGGTGCAGCTGAACGACGCCCTGCTGCAGGCCCAGCTGCGCCAGCAGCAGGCGGCGGTGCAGACCGCCGAGGCCAATGTCGCGCGCGACCAGGCGGCGCTGGACCGGGCCCAGGAGCTGAAGGAACGCGGTTTCCTCAGCCAGGCCTCGCTGGACACCGCCCTCGCCAACCAGCGGGCGTCCGCCGCCAATCTGGCCGCCGCCCGGGCCTCGCTGTCCGAGACCCGCACCCGACTGTCGCAGGCCACCGTCCGGGCGCCGGTCTCGGGTCTGGTGATCAGCCGCAGCGTCACCCGCGGCCAGATCGTCGGCGCGGGAACCGAACTGTTCCGCATCGTCCGCGACGGACGGCTGGAGCTGGACGCCCAGGTGCCGGAGACCGAACTGGCCCTCGTGCGGGCCGGCCAGAGCGCCGTCATCTCGTCCGACCAGGTCGGCGAGACCACCGGCAGGGTCCGCATCGTCACCCCCGAGGTCAACGCCGAAAGCCGCCTCGGCGTGGCCCGCATCGCCCTGTCCGGCGGCGGCTTCCGCCCCGGCATGTTCGCCCGCGCCCGCATCCAGGTCGGAGACCAGCCGGCCGTGACCGTGCCCACCGCCTCGGTGCTGTACCGCGAGAACCGCGCCGGCGTGTTCGTGATGGGGACCGACGGCCGCGCCCACTTCCGGCCGGTGACCGTCCTGTCGCGGACCACCAATCGCACGGCGGTGACCGGCATCGAGGCCGGCGTTCGGGTGGTGGTCGAGGGAGCCGGCTTCCTCGGCGAAGGGGACCGGGTCACCGTGGCTCCGGCCCGCGCCGCCGCCCCTGCCCGTCCCGCCGCCGCACCCGCGAAGAAATAGGCCGCGACGATGAAGAACATATCGTCCTGGTCGATCCGGAATCCGATCCCGATCATCCTCATGTTCGTGCTGCTGACGCTGGCGGGCGTCAACGGCTTCATGGGGATGCGGATCAACAACAACCCCGACATCGATTTCCCGCTGGTCTTCGTCTACGCCGGCCGCCCGGGCGCCGCCCCCAGCGAGATGGAGGTCCAGGTCACCCGGCTGATCGAGGACTCCCTCGCCGGCCTGTCGGGCGTCCGCCACATCAATTCGCAGATCACCGACGGCTCGTCGCAGACGACCATCGAGTTCGAACTGGGCACCGACACCGAGCGGGCGACCAACGACGTCCGCAACGCCATGAGCGGCCTGCGCGCCGACCTGCCGCAGGACATGCAGGAGCCCAGCGTCCAGCGCATCGACATCACCGGCGACTCCCTGATCACCTGGGTGGTGCGCTCGTCGACGATGACGCCCGAGGAGATCAGCTGGTTCATCGACAATGAGGTCAGCCGGTCGCTGCTGTCGATCAGCGGCGTCGGCGAGGTCAACCGTTCGGGCGGCGTGGACCGCGAGGTCCGCGTCGAGCTGGATCCCGACCGCCTCGCCTCCTACGGCCTGACCGCCGCCTCGGTCAGCCAGGCCCTGACATCGGTCAACAGCGACCTGCCCGGCGGACGGGTGACCATCTCGGGCGCGGAGCGGTCGATCCGCACCCTCGGGGCGGCGGGCTCGATCGAGGAGCTGCGCCAGACCCTGGTGCCGCTGTCCGGCGGCCGGTCGGTGCGTCTGGGCGATCTCGGCACGGTCGAGGATCACTGGAGCGAGCCCCGCCGACTGGCGCGCTTCAACGGCCAGGAGGCCGTCACCTTCAACTTCCTGCGCTCGCGCAGCGCCAGCGAGGTCAAGGTCGCCGAGGTCGTGCGCAAGCGCGTGGCCGAGATCGACGCGGCCCACCCCGAACTGACCATCGAACAGGTCACGGCCAGCGTCGAATATATCGAGGAGAGCTACATCGCCTCGATCGAGGCCCTGCTGCTGGGCGCCGTGCTGGCGGTCGTGGTGGTGTTCATCTTCCTGCGCGACTGGCGGGCGACCTTCATCACGGCGACGGCCATGCCGCTGTCCCTGATCCCCGCCTTCGCCATCCTCGGGCCGCTGGACCAGTCGCTGAACGTGGTGACGCTGCTGGCCCTGTCGCTGACCATCGGCATCCTGGTCGACGACGCCATCGTCGAGATCGAGAACATCGTCCGGCACATGCGCGACGGGAAGTCGCCCTACAGCGCCTCGATGGAGGCGGCGGACGAGATCGGCCTGGCGGTCGTGGCGACGACGGCCACCATCATCGCCGTGTTCGCGCCGGTCGGCTTCATGCCCGGCATCATCGGCCAGTTCTTCAAGGCCTTCGCCCTGGCGGCGTGCGTCTCGGTGGCCTTCTCGCTGGTCGTGGCGCGGACCCTGACGCCGCTGATGGCGGCCTATCTGCTGAAGCACACCAAACACGAGGACGCCGATCCGTTCTGGATGGCGGGCTATCTGAAGGCGCTGCGCTGGTCGCTGGGCAACCGCTGGAAGGTGTTCGCCATCGGCACGGCCCTGTTCGTGGCCTCCGGCTTCGTGGCCAGCAAGGTGCCGTTCGAGTTCTCGCCGTCGGGCGACGAGTCCCGCGCCGCCTTCTCGATCGAACTGCCGCCCGGCGCCACCCTGCGGCAGACCGACGCCATCGTGCAGCGCGTGACCCGCGACCTGCAGCAGCGGCCCGAGGTCACCTCGGTCTACGCCTCGATCGGCGGTCAGGACGTCAATCAGGCCTATGTCTACGCCGACATGGTCGGCAAGGGCGAACGGGCGCTGAGCCAGCAGGAGTTCGCGCGCGAGATGGTCGACGGCTGGAAGTCGATCCCGGGGGCCCGCATCGGGGCCGGGACCGGCAACCAGGGCGGCGGCCCCTCGGACGGGACGACCTACACCTTCGCCATTCTGGGCGATAATCCGGAGGCGCTGCAGGCCGCCGCGCGCCGGATCGAGGCCGAGATGCGGACGGTTCCGGGGCTGGCCAATGTGGTCAACACCGCCTCGATCGCGCGGCCTGAGATCCTGGTCACGCCGCGGCCGGACCAGGCCGCGCTGATGGGGGTCTCGACCCGGGACATCTCGCAGACCATCCGCGTCGCCACCATCGGCGACGTGGCGCAGAACCTGCCCAAATACAATCTGGGCGACCGCCAGGTGCCGATCCGGCTGCAGCTGACCTCCGACGCCCGCGAGGATCTGTCGGTGCTGGAGACCCTGCGCGTACCCACCAACACCGGCGGCTCCGTGCCGCTGAGCGCGGTGGCCGACATCCAGTTCGGGGCCGGCCCGTCGCAGGTGCTGCGCCAGGACCGGGCGCGGATCGCCTCGATCACGGCCGAGCTGGACGGCATCCGTTCCGGCGAGGCGGCGACGGCGGTGCAGAAGCTGGAGTCGGTCAAGAATCTGCCGACCGGCGTGCGCCAGGTGCCGGCCGGGGACGCGGAGTTCATCCAGGAGATGATCACCGGCTTCGCCGTGGCCTTCGCCACCGGCATCCTGCTGATGTACGCCGTGCTGGTGCTGCTGTTCCGCAGCTTCGCCTATCCGGTGACCATCATGGCCTCGCTGCCGCTGGCCATCGGCGGGGCCTTCGTGGCGCTGATGATCGCGGGCTCGAGCTTCTCGATCTCGTCCCTGATCGGCGTGCTGATGCTGATGGGGATCGCGGCCAAGAACTCGATCCTGCTGGTCGACTATATCGTCATGGCCGAGAAGGACGGGATGACGCGGCTGGAGGCCATCATGGACGCCGCCCACAAGCGGGCGCGGCCCATCCTGATGACCACCTTCGCCATGGGCGCGGGCATGCTGCCGGTCGCCCTCGGCTGGGGCGCCGATGTCGAGTTCCGCTCGCCGATGGCCATCGCCGTGGTCGGGGGGCTGATCTCCTCGACCTTCCTGTCGCTGCTGTTCATCCCGCCGATCTTCACCCTGATCGACGACATCGCCGGCTTCGCCCGCCGGCGGATGAGCAAGATGTTCGCCAGCCAGCGGCACGAGCCGAACCGCCCGGCGGAGGCGCCGGCGGAGTAACGCCGCCGGCGAGCCGAAACGGGCGAGGCCTAGGCCGCGGAGTCTTGCGGCAGGCCGTCCGTCACCAGCCTGCCGCCGGTGTAGCGGACGTCCGTCGTGACCTCCCGGAAGGCGAAGTCCGGCATCGGCCAGCGCTCCATCGTCTCGACGTCGGCGAACTCCGCCTCCGCCATGATGAGGCCGCTGAGCGCGCCCTCGAAGACGTCGACGGAGACGTCGGCGCCGTCGATGCGCCCGAGGTAGTGGCGCGTCTTTCGCAGCCGGTGTCCGGGCAGGGAGGACAGGAGGCGGAACTCCCCGGGCGAGAGATAGATCGAGGTGAGCAGCCGGACCGATGGATTGACGTCGGCCTTGCGGCCGAGCCGGAGCATCGCGGGGCCGCCTTCCAGCGGAACCGCCTCCCGAAGCCGAAGCTGCGTCCCCGTCACATAGAGGTCCGTGAAGGCTTCGCGGCGGACGACCCTGTCCGTGGGAACGGCCCGGCACAGCCAGCGGCGCTCACGCTCGATCCAGGCGTATTTCGTCTTCGGCCACCCCAGAGCCGCGGCCGTGGCCGGGTCGATTTCCGACATTCGGTTCTCCCTCTGCCTGACCGGGCCCGGGCGGGCGAAAGCGTATCCGCCCCCATACCAGCCCGCGCCGGCGATCGCCCAAAACAAAACCGGCCGGGGTCGCCCCCGGCCGGCTGCTCCGTTCCGCCCTGCGGCGGGACGATCAGTATTTGAAGCGCAGGGTGGCGCCGTAGGTCCGCGGCGCGCCCAGGAAGGCGTCGTAGGTCTGGGTGTCCAGCGCCGGGTTGTAGAAGGTGCCGTTCGGCTGGACCGTGGACTGGAACGCCGAGCCTTGCAGCGGGGCGTTGTAGGCGACCTGGATATACTCCTCGTCGGTCAGGTTCTGGACCCAGAACTCGGCCGTCCAGCGCTCGTCGACGCTGCCCAGGAGGAAGCGGCCGTTCAGCGTGGCGAAGGCGTCCTGCTGCTTGTAGGGCAGCAGGTCCGAGCCGGTGTTGTAGTCGGTCACGTACTTGCCCGCGAGGCTGAAGCCCACCCGCAGGTCGTCGCGAATGTTGCGGTCGAAGTTGATCGACAGGGTGGTCGACCATTCCGGAGCGAACGAGGCGTCGCCGCCCGGCAGCAGGGACAGCTGCGGGAAGTTGCCCGGATTGCCGAGGTCGGCCGCGGTGAACTCGCCGTACTGGGCGTCGGTCCAGGTGACGCCGCCCTGGAAGGTCAGACCTTCGACCGGCGAGAACCACATGAAGTCAGCATCGACCCCGCGCGAGGTCAGCTCGGGGATCGACTCCACCACGAAGGCGGTGCCGAGGAAGGTGTTGAGCTGGAAGTCCTCGAACGTCTGGTCGAAGTAGGTGGCGTTCAGCAGCAGGGTGCGATCCAGCAGCGTCATCTTCACGCCGGCTTCGTAGCTGTCCACGACTTCCGACGGGAACAGGGTCGAGGCGGTCGGGGTGATGCCGGCCTGCACGCGGTCGAGGTTGTAGCCGAAGCTCTTGTAGCCGCGGGCGTACGAGACGTAGGTCAGGACCGAGGGGTTCAGGCGGTAGGAAGCCTTGATGGTGCCGCTGAGCTCGCTGTCGTCGAAGTCTTCGTCAACGACGCGGTTGTTGAAGGCGATGTTCGACCACGGAAGGCAGAAGTTTCCGAGGACGGTCGGCGTGTTGGCGCCGAGCACCGCGCCGATGGCGCCGGCGTTGGCCAGGGCCGCGCCGCAGGTCGCGCCGTTGCCGTTGGTGTTGGTCTGCCGGCCCCGCAGGCTCTTCTCGTCGATGGTGTAGCGGAGACCGAGGGTCAGGTCGAAGGCCTCAGTGACGTGCCAGGTGTTGTTGGTGAACAGGGCGTAGGAGTTGGAGTCCTGTTCGTACTTGTCCTCGAAGCCCTGACCGACGGTGAAGCCGGGTCCGCCGCCGCTGACGGCGCCGCCGGTGGCCAGGCAGGTGCCGAAGCCGACCGGAGTCTGGGCCGTGCGGGTGTAGCAGCCGATGGTGTTCGGGCTGATCGGCAGGGCGGGGTTGGCCGCGTTCAGACGCGCGCTGAGCAGGAAGGACAGGAAGGGCGTGTAGTCGGCGCCGAAATACCAGCTGTCGGTGCGGCCGATCTGTTCGTTGGTGACGAAGGCGCCGACCAGCCAGTCGAGCGTGTCCGTGGCCCCGGCGAGGCGGAACTCCTGGGTCGTGTTGGTGACTTCGAAGCCGTAGTCGCCGTCCTGCTCGCGGTAGGCGATGTCGGCGCCGGTGTAGTCGATGTCCTGGCCGAGGCTGGACGACCACTTACGCCACGAGGAGACCGAGGTCAGGGTCGAGCCGCCGAGGAAGGACGGCATGTCGAAGTTGGCCTCGACCGACCAGCCCTTGTCCTCGACCTCCTGGCCGCTGGAACGGTTGGCGTAGCCGGTGCGCGAGAACGGCAGGGCGCCGAAGCCGGGGGCCGGCGGACGCTGGCCCGGGCCGACGGAGAGCGCGTCGATGAACGGATAGGTCGGGCCGGTGCGGATCTGGGTGCCGATGCAGCAGTATTCGTCGCGCGACGAGTAGTCGGCGATGAAGCGGACCGAGGCGTTGTCGTTCGGCAGCCACAGCAGCTGGCCGCGGACGGTGCCGAAGTCCTGGTTGTTGTCATCGGTCTCGGGCCGGGGGCCGTCGCCGACGTCGATATCCATGAAGCCGTCGCGCAGGCGGCGGCCGGCGTACAGGCGGAAGGCCAGGGTTTCGCTGATCGGGCCGGTGACCGAGCCCGAGACGGCCATGGCGCCGTAGTTGCCGACGGTGGCCTCGGCGTTGAAGCCCGGCGTGAAGGACGGGGCCTCGGTGATGATGTTGATGACGCCGGCCGAGGTGTTCTTGCCGAACAGGGTGCCCTGCGGGCCCTTCAGGACCTCGATGCGCTGCAGTTCGCCGAGGTCGCCGAAGCCGACCGAGTTACGCGAGCGGTAGACGCCGTCGATCACCACGCCGACCGAGCTTTCCAGGCCGGGGTTGTCGCCGACCGTGCCGACGCCGCGGATGCGGGCGGTGGTCGAGGCTTCCGACGAGGTCGAGGTGACGGTCATGCCCGGGGTCAGGATCTGCAGATCCTTGATGTCGCGGACGCCCGCGTCCTCGAGGGTTTCCTGCGACAGGCTGGTGACCACGATCGGCACGTCCTGCAGGTTCTGCTCGCGCTTCTGCGCCGTGACGATGATGTCGTCGACCGTGGTGGCCCGGTCCTGATCACCATCCTGGGCCGAAGCGGCCCCGGCGAAACCGAAGACGACGGCGCCGACGACGGCGGCCGACGCAGTGGTGCGAAGAAGGTTGGTAAGGCGCATGCACGGCTCCCCGACATTGGCCGGGTTCCCCGCATTGAGCGGAGCGCCGCGGCGTTTCCTGATCCCTGGTCCGCGCCCTTCTTGCGGGGCGCGGAAAGTCCAGTGTTTTGGGTAATCCAAGCCGGACTCCGCCACAAGCATTCGGGACCCGCAGGGCCTCATTTCCGCCGTGGCGCAAGCCAGACTGTGACGCAAAAGCGACAGAAACTGATTACGCTAGGTCAATATTCGCCCACTAGTCGCCAGTATCGGGCGCTTCTTGAGCGAAATCCTTGCGCCGGCGGCCAGCAAAGGCCAGCACCGTCGCCCCCGCGATCGCCGACAGGAAGGATCCGGCCAGCACCCCCAACTTGACCTCGACCTGCTGTGGCGAGTCGATGGCTCCGGGGAAGGCAAGGACGCCGATGAACAGGCTCATGGTGAAGCCCACGCCGCACAGCAGGCTCACGCCGTAGAGCTCCAGCCAGGTCGCCCCGGTGGGACGCTGGCCGATCTTCAGCGCCGAGGCCAGCCAGGCGGCCCCGAACACGCCGAGCTGCTTGCCCACGAACAGGCCCAGGGCGATGCCGATGACCAGCGGCGCGAACGCCTGCTCCAGCGACAGGCCCGCGAAGCTGACCCCGGCCTTGGCGAAGGCGAAGAGTGGCAGGACCAGATAGGCCACCCAGGGGTGCAGGTCATTCATCGCCTCCTTCAGCGGGCTCTGGCCGTCACAGCGGCGCTCATTGACCGGCACGATGGCGGCGAAGGCCACGGCGGTCAGCGAGGTCGAAAGGCCGGACAGCACCGTCAGATACCAGACCAGGGCGAAGCCCAGCACCCAGAAGGGGGCGGGCACCTTCCGGAAGCGGCTGGCGACGCCGCCCAGGATCAGCATGCCGACGATCCAGACCAGCGGCTGCCAGACGACGCCGCTCGAGAACAGGACGGCGATCAGGGCGATAGCCCCGAGGTCGTCGACGATGGCGAGGGTCAGCAGGAAGACCCGCAGCGAGGACGGCAGCTTGCGCGCGGCGACGGCGAAGACAGCCAGGGCGAAGGCGATGTCGGTGGCCAGCGGAATGGGCCACCCGCCGTGGGGCCCGCCGGTCGATCCCGAGACCGCCAGATAGACCAGAGCCGGGGCGACCATCCCGCCCATGGCCGCCAGCACCGGCGTGGCCAGCTTCCTCGGATCGCTGAGCTCGCCCTTGAGAATCTCGTATTTGATCTCCAGTCCGACGACGAGGAAGAAGACCGCCATCAGGCCTTCCTTGATCCATTCGGAGATCGTCAGTTCGAGCAGCAGCGGCCCGATCTGGAGCACGTGCTCGCTCTTGAGCCAGCCGAAATAGGCCCCTGACAGCGGCGAGTTGGCCACGACCAGGGCCGCGAGGGCGGCGAGGCCCAGCACGGCCCCCGAGGCGGCCTCGGTCTTGAGGAATTCGAGAGTGATCTTGCGCGCCACGGCGGCCTCCGGATTTGAAAGGTCTGTCGTGGCGCCCGGTTATCGACGGGCGCCGGACCGGGTTCGTCCTGCGAACAGCGGACGCCGGCCTGGCCCTTCCGACGCCGGAATCGGCGGGAGCGGGCCTGATCGCTGCCTTGACAATACGGGCGGGGGGCGCGGGTTCAACCCGGGCGAAGCGGAAATCGACGACGGTTGCCTTGCGGACGGCGAGAGGTCATCTGCGGCCCATGCCCGTTTCCCCCGTCTACCGACCCGAGCCGCGCTTCTTCGACCTGGGGGCGGACTATGGCGACGCCGTCCGGGCCGCGGACTTCCCGCAGACCCTGCTGCGCTTCCGCAACGACCGCGCCGCAGCGACAGTGGGACTGGAAACGCTGACGGACGCCGAATGGATCGCCCATTTCGGCCGGTTCGAGCCCCTGCCCGGCCAGCCCGGGCCGGTCGCCATGCGCTATCACGGGCACCAGTTCCGCACCTACAACCCCGACATCGGCGACGGGCGGGGATTTCTGGCGGCGCAGATGCGGGCCGACGACGGGCGACTGCTTGACCTCGGCACGAAAGGATCCGGCCAGACGCCGTGGTCGCGGGGCGGCGACGGGCGGCTGACGCTGAAAGGCGGGGTGCGCGAGGTGCTGGCGGCGGAAATGCTGGAGGCGCTGGGCGTTCCGACAAGTCGCGCCTTCAGCCTGATCGAGACCGGCGAGGCGCTGGAACGGGGCGACGAGCCCTCCCCCACCCGTTCGGCCGTGCTGGTGCGGCTGTCGCACAGCCATGTGCGGTTCGGGACCTTCCAGCGGGCGGCCTATATCGGGCGGCCGGATATGATCGAGGCGCTGGTCGAGCATGCGCGGGCGCTCTACCACCCGGCCGTGGCGGCCGGGGATGCGCCGGGATTCCTGCGCGCGGTGGTCGAGGCGTCGGCGCGGCTGACGGCGCGGTGGATCGCCGCCGGCTTCGTGCACGGGGTGCTGAACACCGACAATCTGAACGTCACGGGCGAGAGCTTCGACTACGGGCCGTGGCGGTTCCTGCCGCACTATGAGCCCGGCTTCACGGCGGCCTATTTCGACCAGTTCGGCCTGTACGCCTTCGCGCGGCAGCCCGAGGCGGTGTTCTGGGCCCTGACTCAGTTGGGCGGGGCGCTGAAGCTGATCGCGGATGCGGAGCCTCTGACCGAGGCCCTGAACGGATTCGGGCCGGCCTATATCCGGGAGCTGAGAGCGGCGTTCCTGGTCCGGCTGGGGGTGACGAGTCTGGGCGAAGCCGCCGACCAGAGGCTGCTGGACACGACCCTGGCGCTGCTGCGCGAGAATGGCGAGGCGCTGCGCTGGGAGCCGCTGTTCTTCGACTGGTTCGGCGGCTTCGCCTCGTCGGCGCGGGCGCTGGGCGGGCCGCGCGGCAAGCTGTACCAGGGCGAGGCCTTCGACGCCTTCCGCTTCGCCCTGTTCGAGCACGAGCCGGACCGGCCGGAGCGGCTGGAGCACCCGATGTTCGGCGGCCCGGAGCCCGAGGAGATGCGGATCGACGAGGTCGAGGCGATCTGGGCGGCGATCGACGCGGCCGACGACTGGGGGCCCTTCGAGGCCAAGATCGGACGCCTGCGGACCGCCGGGGCCGCACGGGTCTGAACCACTGCTGACAGCAGGGTGGCGGCAGCGTGGCGGTAGGGATGCGGAGCCGGTGAACGACCGGCCGTCAGGATCCGTCCCGTGCCCTGCACCCGCCAGTCCGTGAACGGTCCCGCTCTTAAGGACCCCGAAACCGACGCCACATTACAGAGATTTATGAATACGGTCACGCTTTGGCCGTGGGGCTCCCGCAGAAGGCGGTCACGGATGGTTACGGTCTCGCTTCGCGCCCTTGCGGATCCAGCCAGGCGATCCGACATCACCACTGTTGCAAATAGAACGAGCGCCTCTCCCCGGGCGTCAGACAAGATGACTTCTCAAGCCCTCACCCCCGCCCGGTCGCGCCTCGCCGCGAGCTACCGCAATCTGACGCTCTGGACGCTGCAGGGCTGGCTGGCGATGTTCTTCATCGCGGCCGGCTACGCCAAGCTGAGCGAGCCGATGGCCAACCTCATCGACCTGATGAAGTGGCCGGCGCTGGTGTCGGACAACCTTGTGCGCGGCCTGGGCGTCGCCGAAATTCTGCTGGCGGCGCTGATCCTCGCGCCGCTGGTGTCGTGGAAGCACGGCCGCCCGCTTCTGGTCACCGCCGCCGCCGGCCTCCTGGCGCTGGAGATGATCATGCTCGCGATCCACGCCGTCGGGCTGGAAGGCGGGCTGGCGCTGACCAATGTCGTGCTGATCGCCATGACGGCGCCCGTGCTGTGGTGCCGGGCGCGGGAGACGCGCTGAGGCGCGAGGCAGCAGGTGCGCTGAACACTCGCTGCCGGTGAACTTTTCCTGACGACCTCTGGAAGGCGGCCCTTACCGCGGCGTGTTGCCTGTTGCCTGTTGCCTGCCGCCACCAGAATCCTTCCCTTTACGTGCACGTCAAGATCGGCTTATCTGCCGCCATGGCGACTGCCGACGATCATCGCACCTATTCGATCCGCCAGCTGTGCCGCGAGTTCGGGGCGACGGCGCGCGCGCTGCGGTTCTACGAGGACAAGGGCCTGCTGACGCCGGCCCGGAAGGGCCAGACGCGGGTCTATGACGCCCGCGACCGGGCGCGGCTGAAGCTGATCCTGCGGGGACGCCGCATCGGCTTCTCGCTGCAGGAGATCCAGGAGATGCTGGATCTGTACGACCACGACAATCACAACGCCCATCAGATGGCCGTCGCCCTGCGCCGCCATCGGGCCCAGATCGCCGCGCTGAAACAGCAGCGCGAGGACCTCGACGCGGCCATCGAGACCGCCGAGGAAGCCTGCGCCGTGATGGAGCGGAAGCTGGGCGAGCACCGCCCGGACCTGCTGCCCGGCGCCGAGGAGTACGCCACCCTGCTCAAGGCGCGGCTCAACCCGGATCACAACCTCCAGCCCTTCAAAGCGAGAGCGTAATTCCATGGCCTACAAGGCGCCTGTCCGCGACCTGACGTTCATTCTGAACGAGGTGCTGGAGATCGACCGCTATTCCAACCAGCCCGGCTTCGCCGACGTGTCGTCGGAACTGGTCGGCCAGATCCTCGAGGAAGGCGCCAAATTCGCCGAGGAGGTCATCGCCCCGCTGAACCGGGTCGGCGATCAGGAAGGCTGCAAATGGGACAACGGCGAGGTCACCGGCCCGACCGGCTGGAAGGAAGCCTACAAGGCCATGGTCGAGGCCGGCTGGCCCGCCCTGTCGGCCCTGCCCGAGCATGGCGGCCAGGGCATGCCCTCGGTGGTGGCCATGGCCTTCGGCCAGTTCACCGCCGCGGCCAGCGCCGCCTTCTCGATGTATCCGGGCCTGACGGCCGGGGCCTACTGGGGCCTGAACGCCAACGGCTCGGACGAGCAGAAGGCGATGTACCTGCCGAAGATGGCGACCGGCGAATGGGGCGGGACCATGAACCTGACCGAGCCGCAGTGCGGCACGGATCTGGGCCTGATCCGCACCAAGGCGGTCCCCAACGGCGACGGCAGCTACAACATCACCGGCCAGAAGATCTGGATCTCGTCCGGCGAGCACGACTTCACCGACAACATCATCCATCTGGTGCTGGCCCGGATCGAGGGCGCGCCGGCCGGGATCAAGGGCATCAGCCTGTTTGTGGTGCCGAAATTCTTCGTCAATGAGGACGGCACCCTGGGCGCGCGCAACGAAGGCGCGGCCTGCGCCGGGCTCGAGCACAAGATGGGCATTCACGGCAACGCCACCTGCGTCATGGCCTATGACAACGCCAAGGGCTGGCTGGTCGGGACCGAGAACAAGGGCATGGCGGCGATGTTCGTCATGATGAACGAGGCCCGCCTCGGCACCGGCCTGCAGGGCCTGTCGATCGGCTCGGCCGCCTATCAGGCCGCCGTCGAGTTCGCCCATGACCGGCTGCAGGGCCGGTCGCTGACAGGGCCGAAGAACCCCGACGGTCCGGCCGACTCCATCATGGTCCATCCGGACGTGCGGCGCATGCTGCTGGAGGCCCGGGCCTTCATCGAGGGCGGCCAGGCCTTCACCCTGTGGACCGCGCTGCAGGCCGATCTGCAGCATTCGAACGACGAGGCCGAGGCGCAGAAGGCCCGCGACTACATGGGTCTGATCACCCCGGTGCTGAAGGCCTATCTGACCGACAAGGGCTTCCACGCCGCCTCGCTGGCCATGCAGGTGCACGGCGGCAGCGGCTACACCGAGCATTTCCCGGCGTCGCAGTATCTGCGCGATGCGCGGATCACCATGATCTATGAGGGCGCCAACGGCATCCAGGCGCTGGATCTGGTTGGACGCAAGCTGCCCGCCAACGGCGGCCGGGCGATCATGACCTGGTTCGCCGACATCGACGCCTTCGTCTCCGAGCACGGCGGCGAGGGGCCGGTGAAGCCCTTCATCGACGGCCTGGCCGACGCCAAGAAGAAGCTGCAGGAAGCCACCATGTGGCTGATGCAGAACGGCATGCAGAACCCGGACAACGCCGGGGCGGCGAGCACCGACTATCTGCACATCTTCGGCCTGACGGCGCTGGCCTATTGCTGGGCCCAGATGGCCATCGCGGCGCAGAAGCAGATCGACGCCGGCTCGACCGACCCGTTCTACGCCAACAAGCTGATGACCGGCCGGTATTTCGTGGAGCGGATTCTGCCGGACGCCGGGGCGCACCTGGCCAAGGTCAAGTCGGGCGCCGAGGTGCTGATGGCGATGCCGGCGGAGGCGTTCTGAGCATGAACGTCCTCAACGTCCCCGAGCCCGATTTCATGCAGGACGAGGAGATCACCCTCTTCTCGGACAGCGTCGGCAAATGGATCGACGAGCACGCGCCGCCGGAGAAATTCCAGCAGTGGATCGCCGCCTCATCGGTGCCGCGGCAGCTGTGGAACGACGCCGGCGAGGCGGGGCTGCTGGGCCTGTCGATGCCCGAGGCGGACGGCGGCATGGGCGGCGACTACCGGCACGAGGTGGTGCTGATGCGCCAGCTGGGCTGGAAGGGCGCGGATCACTTCGGCATCTCGCTGCACAATGCGATCGTCATGCCCTACATCTGGCACTACGGGACCGCCGAGCAGAAGGCGCGCTGGCTGCCGCGGCTGCAGTCGGGCGAACTGGTCGGCGCCATCGCCATGACCGAGCCGGGCGCCGGGTCGGACCTGCAGGGGGTCAAGACCACCGCCATCAAACACGGCGACCAGTATGTGGTGAACGGGTCCAAGACGTTCATCACCAACGGCCAGCTGGCGAACTTCATCATCGTCGTGGCCAAGACCGATCCGGCCGAGGGGGCCAAGGGCACCTCGCTGATCGTGGTCGAGACGGACGGGGCCGAGGGCTTCGAACGCGGGCGGAACCTGCACAAGATCGGCATGGAGGCCAACGACACCTCCGAGCTGTTCTTCAACGATGTGAAGGTCCCGGGCGAGAACGTCATCGGCGGCGGCGAGGGCCAGGGCTTCATCCAGCTGATGCAGCAGCTGCCGCAGGAGCGGCTGAACATCGCCGTCCAGGGCGTCGCCGCGGCCGAGCGGGGGCTGCAGGAGACGCTGGCCTACGTCAAGGAGCGCAAGGCCTTCGGCAAGCGCATCATCGACTTCCAGAACACCCAGTTCAAACTGGCCGAGGTGAAGACCAAGCTGACGGTGGCCAAGGTCTTCGTCGACCACTGCCTGGGCCTGCACCTGCAAGGGAAGCTGGACGCCGCGACGGCCTCGATGGCCAAATACTGGGTCACCGACATCCAGGGCGAGGTCATCGACGAGATGCTGCAGCTGCACGGCGGCTACGGCTATATGAACGAGTATCCGATCGCCCAGCTGTACAAGGATGCGCGGGTGCAGCGGATCTACGGCGGGACCAACGAGATCATGAAGCTCTTGATCGCGCGGACGCTCTGACCCCAGACAGGAGAATGATCCGTCTCCACGTCCCCCAGCCCCTCGCCCCCGACGCCGCGGTCCTGCCGACGCTGGACCAGTCGCGCTATCTGACCCAGGTGATGCGGCTGAAGATCGGGGACTCGCTGCTGGTCTTCAACGGCGTCGACGGCGAGTGGCGTTGCGTCATCGCCGAGGTGCTGAAGAAGGGCGCGGTGCTGCGGGCCGGGGAACAGGTCCGGCCGCAGTCGACCGGGCCCGATCTGGAGCTGCTGATCAGCGTGGTGAAGAAGAGCGCGCTGGAGTTCGCGGTCGAGAAGGCGACCGAACTGGGGGTGCGGCGCATCCGGCTGGTCGTCACCCACCGGACCCAGGTCCAGCATGTGCGGATGGACCGGCTGGACGCCATCGCCATCGAGGCCGCCGAACAGACGGGGCGGGTGGATGTGCCCATGATCGACGAGCCGGCGAAGCTGGGCGAGGTGCTGGACGGCTGGGAGGCCGGGCGGCGGTTGATGTTCTGCGACGAGACCGGCGGAGCGCCGGCGGGTCCGGCGCTGGCGGGGGCGGGGGAAGGCCCGTGGGCCGTGCTGATCGGGCCCGAGGGCGGGTTCTCGCCGGAAGAGCGGGAGCGGCTGCGGGCCCTGTCCTTCACCACCGCCGTGTCGCTGGGGCCGCGCATCCTGCGGGCCGACACCGCCGCCATCGCCGCCCTCACCCTGTGGCAGGCGGCCGTCGGCGACTGGGACCGCTAGCGGGACCGACAGCGACAGGGCAGGATGGGGCATGTTCAATGAACTGGCCCTGTCGACGGTGATGGCCCTGCTGGCCGTCAGCATCCACGGTTTCGGCCTGCTCAGCCTCGGCAGGGGGCTGGAGATCTATGAAACCCGGGCGGGCCGATCCTATGTCGAGGGGCCGCTGTGGCGGCACGCCCTGCTGACCATCGCCGTGGTGCTGGGCCTGTTCGTCGTCCACGGCACCGAGATCTGGATGTACGCCGCGCTCTACAAGCTGATCGGGGCGGTGCCCGACCTGCGCGAGGCGGTGTATTTCTCGAGCATCAGCTATGGCTCGATCGGCTATGACGACTCGCTGATGGCGCCGGAGTGGCGGCTGTTGGGCGCGATCGAGGGCGTGGCGGGGGCGATCCTGCTGGGCTGGTCGGTCGCCTTCTTCGTCAGCGTCATGATGCCGTTCACCGCGCGACGGAAACACGATCTGGTTCATCGCGACCCGCCTTGAGGGACGCGCCGGGCCATGGAATGGCGGCGTCAGGTCTTGCGTGGTCCGTAGCGGGTCGCCGTAAGGGCATCGGACACAGCGCAGGACTTGCTGTCGATGTAGCCCATTTCGCGCATCGTCGCGCGTATCGCCGCGTCGCCAAACTCACGGCGGCCCTTGGGATAGACCAGCCAGAGGGCGGCATCGGCATCGCCGCGTTCGGCGAGAGCGCTGTCGAGGTCGTCCTTCGAGTTGACGATGGCGAGGTGGAGCGCGGCGGCGCCAGGATGCGCCGGGCCACTTTCCGCAAGGGCTCCGTTGAGGGCGATGTCGTCGGTTTGGCCCCATACCCAGACCGGACCATCCGCCTGAATCCCCAGTTTTCTGGCGAGGGTCGGCGCAGCGCGCGACAAGGCCTCGATCCAGCGTCCGGCTTCCACGGCCCCGACGTCGATCGCCAATCTGCCGTCCGGCGCATCGAGGACCAGGGCGTCTCCCTCAATCCTGGGATTTGTCAGTGATGACCGGGCCAGGCGCGCTTTCACCTCGCCGCGCAGAATGAGCTCACCGGCTTCAAGCAGTGCGCGCCCGTCGCCGCGACGGCCGCCGTAATCGATGAAACCCGTAGCTTCCCGCCCCATGGATCTGCCCCTGAATGAATCTGAAGTCGGACACTCCCCTTGAGCGGGACCATCTCATCGCCCATCTAGCCGCGACAAGAGGGGCTGGAACACATCGCATGGCTGACGCCGCACCGCTTACCCGCAACGACCTGGTCGGCGCCCTGTCGAAGGGGTCCAAGCCGAAGGATCAGTGGCGCATCGGCGCCGAGCACGAGAAATTCGGCTTCGACAAGTCGACGCTGCGCCGCCCCACGTATGAGGGGCCGAACGGCATCAAGGCGATGCTGGAGGGCCTGACCCGGTTCGGCTGGCGCCAGGTGATGGAGGGCGACCACGTCATCGCCCTGGAGCGCGAGAACAGCGAGGGCCTCACCGCCTCGATCAGCCTTGAGCCCGGCGGCCAGTTCGAATTGTCCGGCGCGCCGCTGAAGGACATCCACGACATCTGCAACGAGACCGGCCAGCACCTGATGGAGGTCAAGCAGGTCGCGGACCAGCTGAACCTCGGCTTCCTCGGCGCGGGCTTCGACCCGATGTGGCGGCGCGAGGACATCCCCGTCATGCCCAAGGGCCGCTACGACATCATGCGCGCCTATATGCCGAAGCGGGGCTCGCTGGGCCTCGACATGATGCTGCGCACCTGCACCATCCAGGCCAACCTCGACTTCGACAGCGAGGCCGACATGGTGGCGAAATTCCGCACCTCGCTGGCCCTGCAACCGATCGCCACCGCGCTGTTCGCCTGTTCGCCGTTCACGGAAGGCAAGCCGAACGGCTTCCTGTCGGCCCGGGCCAATGTCTGGACCGACACCGATCCGGACCGGACCGGCATGCTGGACTTCGTGTTCGAGGACGGTTTCGGCTTTGAGCGCTACGCCGACTATGCGCTGGACACGCCGATGTATTTCGCCAAGCGCGAGGGCCGGTACGTCGATCTGTCGGGCCAGTCGTTCCGCGCCTTCATGGACGGCAAGCTGGACGCCCTGCCCGGCGACCGGGCCAACGCCAAGGACTGGGCTGACCACCTGACCACCCTGTTCCCCGAAGTGCGGCTGAAGTCGTATCTGGAGATGCGCGGCGCGGACGGCGGGCCGTGGAGCCGCATCTGCGGCCTGCCCGCGCTGTGGGCCGGGATCCTGTATGACGCGCCGTCGCTGGCCGCGGCCTGGGACCTGGCGAAGGACTGGGATATCGCCGACCATGAACGCCTGCGCCGCGACGTGACCCGGCTGGGGCTCAAGGCCGAGGTCGCGGGCCGGTCGGTGCGCGACGTGGCTGTCGACCTGGTCGATATCGCCAAGCACGGGCTGAAGAACCGGGCCCGGTTCTCGGGCGGCATGGTCGACGAGCGCGGCTATCTGTCGGAGCTGGAAGACATCGCCGACAGCGGGCTGACCCCCGCCGACCGCCTGCTGGAACTCTACCACGGCGAGTGGGAGGGCGACGTCAGCCGACTCTATCGCGACTTCGCCTACTGAGCAGCAATGCGGCCTTAACCGGAAGGGCCTAGCAGAGAAGCCAGTTGGGTTCCGGGGGGTCGGTTTCGAAGATGGGTTGCAGTGTGGCCTCGGCCATTCCTGGGCGGGACGGGACGGCGGCGGGCACGGACGCCTCCGACGCCGAGCTTGCGACCTTTTTCGACGTCTCCCTCGACCTTCTGGTGATCCGTGAGCTGGACGGCCGGGTGGTCAAGGTCAGCCGCTCCTGGGAGACAACCCTGGGATATTCGCCGGAAGAGATGCGCGGCGCCTGGCTGATGCCGCTGGTTCACCCCGAGGATCTGGGCGCGACCCTGACCAGCGTCGTCGAGGTGGAGAACCGCAAGCCGGGCGACCCGGTGCTGGGTCAGATCAACCGCTACCGGCACAAGCTGGGGCACTACCGGACCCTGGAATGGCGGGCGCAGCGGTTCGATGACCGCATCTACGCCGTGGCCCGCGATGTCACCGACCGGGTCGGAGCCGAACAGGCCTTGCGGGAAGCCAAGGCGGCGGCGGAGGCGGCCAACCAGGCGAAGTCGGACTTCCTCGCCAATATGAGCCATGAGATCCGCACGCCCCTGAACGGGGTTATCGGCATCGTCGACGCCCTGTCACGAACCGCGCTGACGAGCGATCAGGCCGAGATGGTGGATCTGATCCGCAGTTCAGGCCACACGCTGGAGCGGCTGGTCTCGGACATCCTCGACGTCTCGAAGATCGAAGCGGGGCAGCTGGATCTGGAATGCCGGGCGTTCGATATCGAGGAGGCGCTGGAGCCTCTGGCGGTCATGCGCACCCGGGCCGAGGACAAGGGGCTGGCTTTCCATGTCACACGGTCGCCCGAGGCGCGGGGTCATTTCCTCGGCGACAGCACGCGCATCCGCCAGGTGCTGGGCAACCTGCTGTCCAATGCGATCAAGTTCACCGCCGAGGGTTCTGTCTCGGTCAGGGTCGAGGTGTGGTCGGACGATCCCGAAGGCCGGGGCGAAGCGCACCGGCTGGCGCTCACGGTCGAGGACACGGGGGTCGGTTTCAACGCAGACCACGCCGCGCGGCTGTTCGAGCGGTTCAACCAGGCCGACAGCACCATCACCCGACGGTTCGGGGGCACGGGCCTGGGCCTGTCCATCTGTCGCTCGCTGGTCGAGATGATGGGCGGGGAAATCGAGGCGCGTTCGACGCCGGGCGCCGGCAGCCGGTTCCGCTTCGTGCTGCCCCTTCGTCGGGCCGGAAGCCTGGCCGATTACGATGCCCGCACGCCGGCCGCGACCGCCCTGGTGACACCGGATGCCGGACGGGCCCTGCGGGTCCTGCTGGCCGAGGACCACCCGACCAATCAGCGCGTGGTCCAGCTGATCCTGACCAGCCAGGGCGCTGAGGTCGTCATCGCCGGCGACGGGGCCCAGGCGGTCGCGGCCTTCGAGGCCGGCGCCTTCGACGTGGTGCTGATGGACATGCAGATGCCGGTCATGGACGGACTGACCGCCACGCGGGCCATCCGCGCCCTCGAGGCCGCGCGGCCGGACCGGCCTCGCACCCCGGTGGTGATGTTGAGCGCCAACGCCATGGCCGAGCACCGCCAGGAATCGATGGAGGCCGGGGCCGACAGCCATGTGGCCAAGCCGATCACGGCCGCCAGCCTGCTGGCCGGCATCGAGGCCGTGATCGGGCTCTGAAGCGTCAGGCGGCGGCCGCGTTGCATTGGGCCAGTTCGGCCTCGCCGAGGGCGGCGCCGCCGCGCTCATAGCGGGTCACAGCGCCGAAGCGGGCGACGAACCGGCGGCACTCGCGCAACAGCGGCTGGGAGGCGCCGGAGCCGCGGGCGACGCAGACGCCGTCCGGGCCGCAAACCCACGAACGACCGTCCAGCACAAGACGTCGAGCCTCGCCGGGGGCCGCCAGGGTGGCGGCGGCGTCGAGAACGGGGGCGGGCTGGGCGACCGCGAGCGTCGCCGAGATCAGGGTGATGAGAAGCATCGGAGCCTCCTTGGGGC
Organism: Brevundimonas sp.; assembly: GCF_036676055.1. Taxonomy (GTDB): domain Bacteria; phylum Pseudomonadota; class Alphaproteobacteria; order Caulobacterales; family Caulobacteraceae; genus Brevundimonas. Next base: position 21,370 of record NZ_JAKFDS010000066.1, read on the forward strand.
TGTTCATGACGGCCGGTTCGTGCGAAAGTGACCGACCGTGCACATATGAGTGACCGCTCGGTCACTTCGTGTCAATATGAAAGTAGCCGGTCGGACACTTTTTATCTGGAGACGTTCGCAATGCCGCCCAAAGGCGCCGCCACCCACGCCCGGCTGATCGACGAGGCGATGACCCAGGTGACCGTGCGCGGACTGGCGGCCGTCAGTCTGCAGGACGTCGCCAGCGCGGCCGGGGTGTCGAAGAGCGCGGTGCTGAAGCATTTCCAGTCGAAAGAGGCGCTGCAGACCGAGGTGGTCGACGCCATGATCGAGCGTTTCACCGAGGCGGTGTGGCGGCCGGCCGAGCCGCTGCCGGCCGGCCGCGAACGGCTGGACCGCATCTTCCAGGGCGAGCTGGACTGGATCGACGGCGAGGACCGGCCGGGGGGCTGCCCCCTGAAGGCCGCCGCCATGGAGCTGGACGACCAGCCGGGGCCGCTGCGCGACACGCTGAAGGCCAGCCAGGTGCGCTGGGCCAAGGTGTTGAAGCGCGAGTTCCGGACCCTGAATCCGAACGCCGACGACGCCGCGCTGGAAGTGCTGGTGTTCCAGTTCAAGGGCATCGTCCTGGCCTACGGCCACTCGCGCCGCCTGCTGGACGACGAGACCGCCCGGGCCCAGGCGACCTCGGCCTACCGGATGCTTGTGGCGTCGGCCGCACATGCCTAGGTCTGGCCTGACAGGGAGAAGACCATGACGGGCAGCATCAGAGTCGGCGTCGGCGGCTGGACCTATGAGCCGTGGCGCGGGCTCTTCTATCCGGACAAGCTGAGCCAGAAGAAGGAGCTGGAGTTCGCCTCCCGCGCCCTGACCTCGATCGAGATCAACGGCACCTATTATTCGACCTTCAAGCCGGACAGCTGGATGAAGTGGCGCGACGAGACGCCCGAGGGGTTCGTCTTTTCGGTCAAGGCCAGCCGCTACTGCACCAACCGCAAGGTGCTGTCGGAGATGGGCGAGTCGATGGGGCGGTTCCTCGATCAGGGACTGACCGCGCTGGGCGACAAGCTGGGACCGATCAATTGGCAGTTCATGGGGACCAAGAAGTTTGATCCGGTCGACTTCGAAGGCTTCCTGAAGCTGCTGCCGAAGGAGAAGGACGGACTGCGGCTGCGCCACGCGCTGGAGGTGCGCAACGCCAGTTTCGATACGCCGCAGTTCTACGATCTGGCGGCGAAATACGGGGTCGCCATCGTCTACGCCGAGGACGAGGAGGCGCCGGAGTGGCCGCGCATCGACCAGCCGACCGCCGACTTCACCTACGCCCGGCTGATGTCGAGCCGCGAGGACGAGCCGACCGGCATGACCTCGGAGGAACTGGACCGCATCGCCGCCCGGACGCGGGACTGGGCGAAGCGCGGCGACGTGTTCGCCTATTTCATCGCCGGAGCGAAGGTTCGCAATCCGGCGGCGGCGCAGGCGCTGATCGCGAAGCTGAACCCGTGACCACCCGGATCCGCGGCAGCTGCCTTTGCGGGGCCCAGCAGTTCGCGGCGCCGGCCCCCGAAACCGTGACGCACTGCAACTGCTCGAGTTGCACCAAACGGGGGACGCTGGCCGCCTACTATGCCCCCGGCGAGGTCGCGCTGGACCTGACCCCGGAGACCCTCGCCGCCTACCAGTGGGGCGACCGGATGATGACCTTCCATCACTGCACGACGTGCGGCTGCGCCGTGTTCGCCGAATCCGGGGCCTGGACGACGGACGAGGGCGAGGACCGGCCGGCGCGCATCACCGTGAACGCCCGCCTGTTCGACGACTTCGATCTGGACGCCGTTCCCGTCCGTACCATCGACGGCCGCAACGGCTGGTGACCTTGCGGGTTCGCGTCTCCGTAAGCACCTGACCCTGAACGCTCCGCCCCCGAGGACCTGTCATGCCCATCGCCACCCGCGCCTTCGCCGCCACCGCCGCCGACGCCCCGCTGTCGCCCTGGAGCTTCGACCGCCGCGATCCGGGCCCGGACGACGTGGCCATCGAGATCAAATACTGCGGCGTCTGCCACTCCGATCTGCACGTCGTGAAGAACGACCTGGGCGGCACCCGCTATCCGATCGTGCCGGGCCACGAGATCGCCGGCGTGGTCACTGCCGTGGGCGCCAATGTCACCCGCTTCCGCGAGGGCGACCGGGTCGGGGTCGGCTGCATGGTCGATAGCTGCCGCGCCTGCCCCGCATGCCTTGAAGGCGAGGAGCAGTACTGCGTCCCCGGCATGACCCAGACCTACGGCTCGGCCGATCCCAAGGGAGCCGCGGTGGGCCAGACGATCACCCAGGGCGGCTATTCCGATCGCATCACCGTCGACCAGAACTATGTGCTGCGCATTCCCGACAGCCTGCCGCTGGACGCTGCCGCGCCGCTGCTGTGCGCCGGGATCACGACTTACAGCCCGCTGCGGGAATGGGGCGTCGGCCCGGGCTCGAAGGTGGCGGTGATCGGCCTCGGCGGTCTCGGCCACATGGCGGTCAAGCTGGCCGCCGCCATGGGCGCCGAGGTGACGGTGCTGTCGACCTCGGACCGCAAGAAGGCCGACGCCGAGCGGATGGGCGCGAAGCATTTCCTCATCAACTCCGACAAGGCGGCGATGAAGGCGGCGGGCGAGAAATTCGACCTGATCATCAACACCGTCTCGGCCACGCACGAGATCGCCGGCCATGTGAACCTGCTGGCCCGCGACGGCACCATGGTCATGCTGGGCCTGACCACCGAAGGCCTGCCGATCTACGCCATGCCGCTGCTGTGGCGCCGGCGCCGGATCGCCGGCTCGCTGATCGGCGGCATCCGCGAGACCCAGGAGATGCTGGATTTCTGCGCCGAGCACGGCATCGCCTGCGACATCGAAACGATCGCCCCCTACCAGATCAACGAGGCCTACGCCCGGATGGAGAAATCCGACGTGCGCTACCGGTTCGTCATCGACATGGCCCGCATGTAGGCGCGAAGGGGCGAGGGCGGATGACCGGGCCGCAAGCATGCGGTCTCGCGCTTCGACCCTCGCCCCTCGACCCTCGACCCCGCCGCCGCTACACCTGTCGACGAAGGCCCTCCGTCAGAGCGGGCCATGCAGGACAGGGAAACGAACATGGCACGAGTGGCTCTGGTCACGGGCGGCACCCGCGGCATCGGCAAGGCGATCGCACAGCGCCTCAAGGAAGACGGCCTGCAGGTGGCGGCCGGCTATTCCGGCAATGTCGAGGCCGCCGAGGCCACGGCCCGCGAACTGGGCGTCATGGTGGTCAAGGGCAACGTCGGCTCGTTCGAGGACTGCCAGCGGGCGGTGGCCGAGGTCGAGGCGCAGCTGGGTCCGATCGACATCCTCATCAACAACGCCGGCATCACCCGGGACGGCTTCTTCCACAAGATGAGCGCCGACCAGTGGTCCGACGTGATCCGCGTCAACATGGACAGCGTCTTCAACATGACGCGCCAGGTGATCAACGGCATGCGCGACCGCGGCTTCGGCCGCATCGTCAACATCAGCTCGATCAACGGCCAGAAGGGCCAGATCGGCCAGACCAACTATTCCGCGGCCAAGGCCGGCATGATCGGCTTCACCAAGGCCCTGGCGCTGGAGAACGCCCGCAAGGGGGTCACGGTGAATTGTATCGCCCCCGGCTACATCGACACCGAGATGGTGGGGGCCATGGACGAGAAGGTCCTGGCCGGAATCATCGCCCAGATACCCGTCGGAAGACTCGGAAAAGGCGAGGAAATCGCCGACATGGTGTCATGGCTGGCCGGCGAGCGTGCCGGATATGTCACAGGGTGCACCCTGTCGCTGAACGGCGGTCAGTATCTGGTCGGCTAGGGGCCGTCCGCCCAAAATCCGCCGCGCAGCGATTCCACGACAGAGCCCATGGAGTTGACGGCAAGGGTCAGAACGGCGCGGACGCCGCTTCCGGCCGCGATGGCGATCGCCTTCGCGGCGGTGGGCCTGTCGCTGCTGCCCATCGCCTCCGAAGCCGCCGCCCAGAACCGCAGCAACGCCCAGGCCGAACAGAGCCGGACGCTGCGCAACCGTGGTCCGTCGACCCCGACCCTACCGCCGGTCGGGCGCTATGTGACCGAGTCCGGGGAAGGCTTCATTCTCGACCGCTCGGGCCGCCATCCGCTGCTGCGCTTCGAGCGTCGCGACGAGACCTGGGTGCTGCGGCCCAGCGCCGCGCCGCGCGGGGACGTCATCTATCGCAACGACGCCGGCGAGCAGGTCCTGAGGGTGACCCCGAACGGCGGCATGACCGTTTATACGCCGCGCGCGCCCGGCGGCTCGCCCGCCTCCTTCACCGGCTCCGGCCAGAGCCTGACGCCGCCGACGCTTGGACCGATCCTGCTGTTCCGCCTGATGGCCCAGCGCAGCGCCATGGTCAGCGAGGTCGTCGGTCGGCTGGTCGAGGTCAACCTGGAAGGCGACCAGTCGGAATCCCTGTGCGTCGAGGCGTTGATCGTCACCACGGAGGCGGTCATCCGCATCGCCCGCTCGCCGACCGCGCGCCAGTACGTCGCCGACCTGCGCAGCATCACCGTCATTGAGGGCTCGCGCACCAGCGTGACCTATGCGCGCGGCCGGCTGACCGTCGTCGTCAATCCGCGCGAAGGCATGGCCGGTCGGCCGTCCTCGGCCCGGGTGATCCGCGCCATCCTGCCCTGACGCCGGGCTAGCCCGCGAAACCGTCCTTGGCCGCGCGCCGGGCGGCGAAATCCGCCGCGTCGGCGGCGCGCAGGAAAGGGTTGAAGGCCTTCTCGGACCCGATCGTGGTCGGGACCGTGGGCTGGCCCCGCTCGCGCGCGGCGAACACCGCCGCGGCCCGGGCGGCCATCTGCGGCCGGTCATCGAGGCTGAGGGTGAAGCGGGCGTTGGCGGCCGTGTACTCGTGGGCGCACCAGACCGTGGTCTCGTCAGGCCAGGCCGCGAGGCTCTGCAGGCTGTCCCACATCTGCTCCGGCGTTCCCTCGAACAGCCGGCCGCAGCCGAGAACGAACAGCGTATCGCCGACGAAGGCGTGTCCGCCCGCCGCGTCGCGGTAGACGACATGGCCGAGCGTATGGCCGGGCGTATCGGTCACTTCCAGCGCGATCTCGCCGAGCCGGACCACGTCGCCGCCGCGAACGGCCCGGTCCAGCGGGGCCGCCCGGCGCACCTCCTCCGGACCGACGATTTCGCAGCCGGTGGCGGCCTTCAGCGCCGCATTGCCCTGGGTGTGATCCGGGTGCCAGTGGGTGTTCAGGATCAGGTCCAGCCGGCCCCAGCCCGAGCGCTCCAGCTCCGCCAGGATGGCGTCGGCGTCCGGGGTGTCGACCGTGGCCACGGCGCCGGTGGCGGGGTCGCGCAGCAGGAAGCCGTAGTTGTCGGACAGGCAGGGGAACAGGCGAACGTCGAGGGGCATGCCGCATCCTAGCAGTCGACACCTGCGGGGCCTATGGTGACCGGATGCGGCGCAGCATCGAGGAACTTCGAACCTTCTACGGCGAGCCGGCGGGCGCTCTGGCCCGGCGCCTGCTGGCGCGGCGGCTGGAGGACGCCTGGGGCGAGGCGGCCAACAGCGACGTGCTGGGGATCGGCTATGCGACGCCGTGGCTGGACGCCTTCGTCGGAGCCCGCCGGGTCGTCGCGGCCATGCCCGGCGGACAGGGCGTGGAGCTGTGGCCGGCCGCCGGCCGCAACCGCACTGTCCTCGTCGATGACCGCCGCCTGCCCTTCGCGGCGGGCAGTTTCGACCGCATCCTTCTGGTTCACGCGCTGGAAGAGGCGGAGGACGCGGCCGGCCTGCTGACCGAGGCGGTGCGGGCGTTGTCTCCCGCCGGTCGCATCATCCTGATCGCCGCGGCCCGGGGTGGATTGTGGTCGCGGGTGGAGGCGACCCCGTTCGGCCATGGCCGCCCGTTCACACGGCGGCAGCTGGAGCGGCTGGTCCGCGACGCCGGGCTGGAGCCCACCGCCTGGTCGCAGACGCTCTATGTGCCGCCCTGGGGGCCGTTGCTGCCGTTCGCGGACGGGTTCGAACAGATCGGCCGGCGCATCCTGCCCGGGGCCGCCGGGGTCATCCTGCTGGAGGCGACGCGGCAGGCCTATGCGCGGGTGCATCCCGGGAGCGCCGTGGCCACTGCCAAGGTGCGGGCGCCCGCCCTCCGGCCGCAGCCGGCCTCGCGCAGCGGACGGGTTCCTTCCTGACGACCCGCGGGCGCTTTGCAGCCGGGCCCGCAGGCCCTAAAGGGCGGGCATGCAGAGACTGATCCTGATGCGGCACGCCGAGGCCGAACGGGCCGCCGGCTCCGGTCGCGACCGTGATCGCGCCCTGTCGTCGCGCGGCCGCAGCGACGCCGCCGCCATGGGGCGGGCCCTCGCCGCGCGCGGCCTGAAGCCGGACCTGGCGCTGGTGTCGCCCGCGACGCGGACGCGCCAGACCTGGGACCTGCTGCACGACGCCTTCGGCGACGTGCAGATCCGCGACGACGAGGCCCTGTTCAACGGCGGGGCCGACATCCTGCGCCGCCTGGTCGAGAACGCCGAGGACGAGGCCGGCTGCCTGATGCTGGTGGCGCACAATCCGGGCGTCCACCTGCTGGCGGTGGAATATCTGATCGAGAGCGCCGCCTCGCCTTCGGCGCTGGACCGCATGAGCGGCGGCTTCCCGCCCGGGGCCGCGGCCGTGTTCGGCGTCGACGCAGCGGGCCGTCGCACGCTTGAAGGCTACCTGCAGCCCCGCGATCTCGTCGCCGAATGACCGCCACAGCCTACAAGCTGGTGGACCGGAGCGAGTGGGAGGCGGCCCGCGCCGCGGGGGCCTATGCGGGCTCGGCCGTCGACCACGCCGACGGCTACATCCACATGTCCACCGCCGCCCAGTTGGCGGAAACCGCGCGGCGGCACTATGCGGGCCGCGACGGACTGGTGCTGGTCGCGGTGGATACGGCCGCGTTGGGCGATGCGCTGCGGTGGGAGCCGTCGCGGGGGGGCGACCTGTTCCCGCATCTGTACGGAGCCCTGCCCGTTTCGGCGGCGCTGTCCGAACGCGCCCTGTCGGTGCAGACCGACGGGACGCCGGCCTTCGACGACGGAGGGCGCACATGGGCCTGAGCGACATCGGCGCCGCCGTCCTGCGCCGCCTCGATCCGGAAACGGCCCATCGTCTGGCGATCCTGGCGCTGAAGGTCGCTCCCCTGCCGGCGCCCCCCGCGGACGATCCCGTGCTGACGACGACGGTCGCGGGCCTGCCCCTGTCCAATCCGGTCGGGCTGGCCGCCGGTCTGGACAAGAACGGCGAGGCCCTGCGCGGGCTGGCGCGGCTGGGCTTCGGCTTCGTCGAATGCGGCTCGGTCACGCCGCGGCCGCAGCCGGGCAATCCCCGCCCCCGCCTGTTCCGCCTGTCGGAGGACGCGGCGATCATCAACCGCATGGGCTTCAACAACGAGGGGCTTGAGGCCTTTGCGGACCGCCTCGCCCGGCGCCCGCGCGGAACCGTCATCGGCGCCAATCTGGGAGCCAACAAGGAGACGGAAGACAAGGCCGCCGACTATGTCGCCGGGCTGACGCGGCTGAGGGGCCTGGCCGACTACGTCACGGTCAATGTGTCGTCGCCGAATACGCCCGGCTTGCGTGACCTGCAGGGGCGCGCCGCCCTGGACGACCTGCTGGGACGGCTGGCGGAGGCCCGCGCGGGCGACCGGACGCCGGTCTTCCTCAAGATCGCACCCGACCTGACGGCGTCGGAAATCGGCCTGATCGTCGAGGCGGGGCTGGATCATGGTCTCGACGCCCTGATCGTCTCCAACACCACTCTGGACCGGCCAGAGACCTTGCTGTCGCCGCATCGGGGCGAGGCCGGCGGGCTGTCCGGGGCGCCGCTCAAGCCGCGGGCGCGGGCCGCCCTGAACGCGGCGGCCGAAGCGGCCGCGGGCCGCCTGCCGCTGATCGCGGTGGGAGGGATCGATTCCGGGGCCGAGGCCTATGACCGCATCCGCGCCGGGGCCTCGGCGGTGCAGCTTTACAGCGCCCTGGTCTACGAGGGTCCCGGCCTTGTCGGGCGGATCAAGCGCGACCTCGCCGCCCGCCTCAGGGCCGACGGTTTTTCCACCGCCGCGGAGGCCGTCGGAAGCGCCCGTTGACGGAGCGTTAGGGCAAGCAGGGGATGATGCGCCAAGGGCGAGTACGCCCGTTTCGGGGGAGCCGCATGGCGATCGCCACAGTCGACATGCCTGCCGCCGCTCTCGACAGCTGGGCCGTCGCCATCCGCCAGCGCCGCAAGGCGCTGCTGCAGCGACTGGGCATGGCCGCGGCCAGCGCCCTGGTGTTCAGCCCCCTGCTCGGCTGGACGCTCAGCGCCGGCTGGGTTCTGGGCTATTTCCTCGTCCAGCTGATCGACCTGTGGATCTTCGGCCCGATCAACGACGGCAAGACGGAGCGGCTGCGCGGCCTGCGGCGGCTGGCCGGCGACGCCCTACTGCTGATCAACGCCAGCTATTTCGGCAGCCTTGCGATTCCGCTCTGGATCGTCGGCGGCGCCATGGGCGGGATCTGCGCCTCCATGCTGCTGTCGGCGGGGGCGATCTATTCGATGATCAACGCCCCGCGCTCGACTTCCGTGCTCGTGCTGACGGTGACGCCGCAGTTCCTCTATCTGGGCTCGATGCCCTTCTTCATGGCCGCCTACGGCGCATCTCCGGCCTTCGTGACCGCGGCGGCGATCGCGGTCGGGGTGTTCATCACCTACTGCCTGTCGACCTGGAAACGGATGAACCAGGCCCGGATCTCGGAGACCGCCGCGCGGATCGAGGCCGAGGACAAGCGCGCCGACGCCGAGCGCATCATGGAGGGCCGCAGCGCCTTCCTCGCCGCGGTCGGCCATGACCTGCGCACCCCGATCAGCGCCATCCTGACGGGCTCCGCGGAACTGGAGCGGGGCGCAAACGACAGCTCCGCCCGGGCCCAGGCCCGGCTGATCAGCGACGCCGGCTTCATGATGAAGGCGCTGCTGGACGACCTCCTGGACCACGCCAAGCTCGAGGCCGGGCACATGACCGTGGACGCGGTCGACTTCAACCTGCGCGACCTGCTGAACCAGACCACCCGGCTGTGGCGCGGCCCCGCCCGGGCCAAGGGCCTGAAGCTGCGGATCGAGGGCGCGGCCACGGTGCCCACGGCGGTGCGCGGCGACCCGATGCGGCTGCGACAGGTGCTGAACAACCTGATCTCCAACGCCATGAAGTTCACGACCGAGGGCTCCATCACCCTTCGGTTCAAGGTCTGGGCCGAAGACACCGGCGGCCACGCCGTGCTGATCGAGGTCGCCGACACCGGGCCGGGCATGACGCGCGAACAGCTGGTCCGGCTGTTCACCCCCTTCGACCAGACCGCCGACGGAGTCAGCGCCCGCCACGGCGGCACCGGCCTGGGGCTCTCGATCAGCCGCCAGCTGGCGGAATTGATGGGCGGCCGTCTGACCGCGCGTAGCAGCGTCGGCCATGGCGCCAGCTTCACCCTCGCCCTGCGGCTCGAACCCGCCCAGGCCGGTGCGGTCATCGCCCCCGCGCTCGATCAGGAAAGCCGGGACGCCGTCGCCCGCTCCCTGTCCAACCGCCCGTCCAGCCCCGCGTCGCCCGCGCCGCTGGCGCAGCCGCTGACGGACTCGCCCGCACCGGTCGAGGCCGAGGCGGCGTCCGCCGAAGAGGAGGAGGATGAGGGCCGCCCGATGCGGGTGTTGATCGTCGACGATCACGACATCAACCGCCGGGCCATCCAGCTGATCCTGCAGCCGTTGGGCTGTGACGTCGCCACGGCGGCCGACGGGATGGCGGCGCTGAAGATCTGCGAGACCTCCAGCTTCGACCTGATCTTCATGGACGTCCGCATGCCCGAGCTCGACGGACGCGAGACGACCCGCCGCATCCGCGATGGCGACGGTCCCAACGCCCTCGTCCCGATCATCGCCGTGACGGCCGATACGGCGCCGGAGGACATCGCCGCCTGCACCGACGCCGGCATGACCTATTTCGTGCCCAAGCCGATCACCCCGCCGATGCTGCTGGGGGCGATCACCCATGTGATGACGATGGATCAGACGGAGGCCGAAGCGCCCGTCGAGACCGCCGCGGCCTGACCCCGCACGACGGCCACCAGCCGGTCGGCGAAGTCCGGCGCCTTCATCTGGCACTCCCACACCGTCACGACGCGCCAGCCGGCGGCCTCCAGCGCGGCGCGCGCCGCCGCGTCCCGGGCGCGGTTGCGCTCGATCTTGCCGGTCCAGTAGGCGGCGTTGGCCTTGGGCTGGCGGGCCCCGCGGGGACAGCCGTGCCCGTGCCAGAAGCAGCCGTGCACGAACACCGCCGCGCGCCGGCCCTTCATCACCAGGTCGGGGCGTCCGGGCAGGCCCTGCCCGCCCAGCCGGTAGCCGAGGCCGGCCGCACGCAGGATGCGCCGCACGGCCAGCTCCGGCCCGGTGTCGCGACCCTTCACCCGCCGCATGACGGCGCTGCGCTGTTCGGGCGTGAAGACGTCGGTGGTCATCGGCAATCCGCGCTCACCATGCGCTCAGGCAGCGAGCCGCCGCGCGGCGAGCGATAGCGCCCTCTAGAGCTGCGTCAGCAGATGTTCGGCCGACGAGACCTTGAACTCGCCGGGCTGTTCGACATTGAGCTGCTCGACCACGCCGTCCTTGACGATCATCGAATAGCGCTGCGAGCGCTCGCCCATGCCGAAGCCCTTGGCGTCCATCGACAGGCCGAGGGCGCGGGTGAAGTCGCCGTTGCCGTCGCCCAGCATGACGATCTCGTCCTTGCCGATGCCCTGGCTGTCGGCCCAGGCTCCCATGACGAAGGCGTCGTTGACCGACAGGCAGGCGACGGTGTCGACGCCCTTGCCGGCGAGGTCGTCGCGGTGGTCCTTGAAGCCCGGCAGGTGTTTGGCCGAGCAGGTCGGGGTGAAGGCGCCCGGCACGGCGAACAGGGCCACGGTCTTGCCGGCGAAGATCTCGTCGGTCGAGACGGGCTTCGGACCGTCGTCGGTGGCGCGGGTCAGGGTGGCCGAGGGGATGCGGTCGCCGATCTGGACGGTCATGGCAGGCTCCGGAAGAGGGTCTGAGGTTTGTCTCACGGTCCAGATAGGCCTTGCCGGGGGCCGCGCCAACCTCTGCCCGGGACGCAGCGGCCTTGCGCCGGCGGCGCGCCATCCCGATGATAGAAGCATGGCCGATTTCCATTCCCTCGCCGGACGGCTGCTGGTGGCCATGCCCGGCATCAGCGACCCCCGGTTCGAGCACGCCGTCATTCTCGTCTGCGCTCACCGTCCGGACCACGCCATGGGCCTTCGCCTCGACCGCCCGGCGCCGGGCGTCGATCTGAAGAAGGTGCTCAGCAAGCTGGAGACCTCCGCCCCGGACTCCGCCTCGGACCGGCCGGTGCTGGTCGGCGGGCCGGTGGAACGTGAGCGCGGCTTTGTGCTGCATACGGACGACTGGCTGGTCGAGGACGCGTCGCTCGCGTTCGGCGACGGCCTCGCAATGACCGGCACGCGCGAGGCGCTGGCGGCCATGGTCGATCCGGCCGGGCCGCGCCGCGCCGTGCTGCTGCTCGGCTACGCCGGCTGGGGCGAGGGCCAGCTGGAGGAGGAGCTCGGCGAGAACGTCTGGCTCACCGCTGACGGCGACGCCGAGCTGATCTTCGATCCGGACTATGAGACCAAATGGGCCCGCGCCGTGGCGGGGCTGGGCATCGACCCCGCGCAGCTGTCGGGACAGAGCGGCCGCGCCTGATGCGTCAGGCCGAGCGCGCCTTGATCGGCGCGGTTCCGTCGGCGAGCGACTCGTTCAGATAGACCTCGGCCTCCTGCGCCGGCAGGGCCGGGGCGTAGCCGAAGCCCTGGCCGTAGTGGCACTGGGCGTCCAGCAGAAGCTTGGCCAGGCCGGCGTTCTCGACCCCCTCGGCGACCACTTCCAGCGACAGGTCGCGACCGAGGTTGACCACCGACTTGACGATCTTGGCCGAGCCCTCGTCGGTGTCCATCGTCAGCACGAAATAGCGGTCGATCTTCAGCGTATCGAACGGCAGCTTGGCCAGCCAGGTCAGGGACGAGAAGCCGGTGCCGAAGTCGTCAAGCGCCAGCGAGGCCCCCGCCTGGCGAAGCCGGGTCAGGGTGTCCGCCGCGCGCGAGGTGTCGCGCATGATGTCGCCCTCGGTGACCTCGAGCTTCAGCGCGCCCTTGGGCAGGCCAGCGTCGGCGATGATCCGCGCCACGTCCTCGACCAGATTGGCCCGCTCGATCTCGCCGACCGACAGATTGACGCTGCAGAAGAGCTTGCCGGCCGACGGATGCCGGGCCAGCCATTCGGCCAGCTGCCGGGCCGACTGGGTCATCATCATCAGGCCCAGATCATTCATCAGGCCCATCTCGTCGGCGAGACCGAGGAATTCATCGGGCGGCACGAGACCACGCTGCGGATGACGCCAGCGGGCCAGGGCCTCGAACCCGGCCACGGCCCCGGTCACCAGATTGACGATCGGCTGGTAGAAGGGCTCGATCTCGCCGCGCACGAAGGCGTTGCGGAGGTCGGCCTCAAGCGCCAGCCGGGACAGGCTGTCGGACTCCAGCGCCCGGCCATAGGCGGCGGCCCCGCCGCGCCCGGCGGTCTTGGCCTGTTCGACGGCCAGTTCGGCGCGGCGCAGCAGCTCGGCGGGATCGGAGGCGTCCGGCCCGCCCTCGGCCGCCACGGCGCCGATCGAGACGGTCGGATAGATGTCGAAGCCGGCCACCCTCAGCGGCTGTTCCAGCGCCTCGCGCAGGCGCTCGGAGGCGGCGCCGGAGCCGCGCGGCACGATGACCGCGAACTCGTCCTCGCCGACGCGGGCGGGGTTGGCCTCCTGGGCGAAGGCGCCGTTGAGGCGCGAACCGAGCGCGGCCAGCACCAGGTCGGCGCGCTCGTGGCCGAGGGCCTCGTTGAGGCGGCGCAGACGGTCGACGTCCGCCACCACCAGCTCATAGTCGCCGGGCTGGGTCAGGGTCTCTCCGGCGCGCGTCAGGAAGGTGCGGCGGTCCAGCAGGCCGGTCAGATGATCGCGGTGCGAGGCGGCGAACTTGGTCTCGAGCGCCACCACACCCGCGGCGCGCAGGCCGTCCTCGAGCCAGACGCCGCGCCACAGGCAGGTCTCGGAATCGCGCATGCGCAGGCGGACGGCGACCTCGGTCCCCTCGGCCTGGGGCTTGAGGATGCGCTCGGCCAGCGAACGGTCGGACGGCACGGCCACGGCGGTGAAGGCGGCGCCCGAACACTCCGGCGCCAGCGGACCGAGGCCCAGCGAACGGGTCGCGCCGGTGAAGCGCATCTGGTCGTCGGACGGGGTCCAGATCCACAGCGCTGAATCGGCGGCGGCCAGCGCCTCAATGGCGGTCGTCGCGTCCCAGGCCAGACTTCTGGAGCGAGTATTCAAAACGCGTGACCGGTCCCGAGAAGACGGCCCCAGGGATCACCCCTGGTCAGCCGCCGCGTCCGACGGCGTCGTTGACGATACCGAACAGCAGATGATCTGCCCAAGCGCCGTTAATTTTGAGATAAGCCCGCGCCTGTCCCTCGAGCACGAAGCCGGACTTTTCGAGCACCCGGCGCGAGGCCAGATTGGCCGGCACGCAGGCGGCTTCGACCCGGTGCAGCTTCAGCTCGTCGAAGGCGTGGGCCACCATGGCCCGGACCGCCGCGGTCGCGTGCCCCTGCCCGGCGAACGGCTGGCCGATCCAGTAGCCCAGCGTCCCCGACTCGGCGACGCCGCGCCGCACGTTCGACAGGGTGATCGCCCCGACCAGCGCCTGATCGGCGTCGGCGAAAATGAAGAAGGGCCAGGCGTTCCCGGCCTCCATCTCGCGGGTGTAGATCGACAGGCGTCGCCTGAAGGCGGGCCGGGTCAGGTCATCCTCGGGCCAGGTCGGTTCCCACGGCTGCAGATAGGCATGGGACCGCTGGCGCAGCGCCGCCCAGGCCTCGTGGTCCGCGGCGCGGGGCGGGCGCAGGGTCACGCCGTCGCCTTTCACCACCGGACCGGCCGTGTCGTTGATCCAGTCCAGCAGGGCCATGGCGGAAGACTAACCCCGGGATCGTCAGCCGAAAAGGGCGTCTCGGAAGGCGGCGCCCGCCGGGGCCGCGGCTTTCGGGCCCAGAACGGCGGTCGCCGCACGGCCGGCCGACAACGCCGCCGCGGCCGCCGCCCGGACATGGTCGACGGTCTGGGCGAGGGTCCGGTCCGCCATCGTCTGGGAGGCGATCGGAGCGCCGAAGATCAGCACCTGGGCCGCGGCCCTGCCGGCGCGGGCCGCCGGGCTCTCGTCCGACATCCACAAGCCCGCGTTCATGACCGCCTTGGCGCGCGCCAGCTCGGCCGCGGTCGGTCCGCTCTCGGCAAGCGCCCGGATTTCGGCGGCGCAGACCCGCGCCAGCTCCTCCGCGCGATCGGCCGCGGCGCCAGCGTAGATGCCGAGGATGCCCGCGTCCTCATAGGGCTCGTGATAGGCGTCGATGGCGTAGGCCAGGCCGCGCTCCTCGCGCGCGCTCTGGAACAGGCGCGAGGCCATGCCGCCGCCGAGGATTTCGGTCATCAGCCGGGCCGCCGCATAGGACGGATCGGCCGCCGAGGGGGCCGGCAACTGGAAGACGATGTTGGCCTGTTCGATCCGGCGCGACAGGGCCGCGTCGCCGCCGGTGAAGCGCGGCGCGTCGGGGACCGGCGCGGGCGTCGCCGCCTCGCCGCCGAACCAGCGTTCCGCCAACGCCAGCAGCTCGGCCTCGTCCACCGCGCCCGCCGCGGCCACGACCATGCGGTCGGGCGAATACAACCGGGCCCGCCACTCGCCGATGGAGGCCCGTGTGATTGGCTTCAGACTCTTGACCGAGCCGAGGATGGGACGGCCCAGCGGCTGGCCCTCGAAGGCGCGGGTCTGGGCCATTTCGAAGACGTGGTCGTCGGGGGTGTCGAAGGCCTCGGCGATCTCCTGCGCCACCACGTCCTTCTCGCGCTCGATCTCGTCCGGGTCGAGGGTCGGGCGAAACACCAGGTCCGACAGGATCTGCATGGCCAGCGGCAGGGAGCCGTGCAGGGCGCGGACCTCGAAACTGGTGCGCTCATAGCCGGTCGAGGCGTTCAGCGAGCCGCCCTCGGCCTCGATCCGCTCGACGATCTCGCGGGCGCCCATTTCGCCCGCGCCCTTGAAGACCAGATGTTCGAGGCAGTGGGACCAACCCGAGGTCGCCTCGGTCTCCCATTTGGCGCCGCCGCGCACGGCGACGGTCAGGGCCAGGGTGCGCAGGCCGGGCATCGGATCGCAAACGACGCGGACGCCGTTGGACAGGGTGTGCAGGGTGGCGGTCAGGAGGGTCTCTCTTCCCGGTCCCCGCCCTTGCGGGGCGCGGCGACGGACGGCGGGTTCAGCTTTCGGCGGAGCAGGGCGATATAGAAAGCCGCCAGGGCCAGCGCCAGTCCGAACCAGGTGATGGCGTAGCCGAGATGGTTGTTGTTGAACGCCGCCGGCGGCGCCGACGGCTGAAGGGCCACCCACTCGGGATTCGAGGAGCCGAGGGCGAACAGGGTCCAGGGCGAGACCGGTCCCTCGACGCCGAGCACCCGGGCCATGGCGGCGTTGTCGCGGGCGTAGAAGCGCCGGTTCTCGGCGGACAGGGCCATGGGGCCCGGAGCGGGCGTTTCGCGCACTTCGACGGTCAGCCGGACCGGCTCCTCCGACACCGAGATCGGGGGGCGGGCGGAGATGGCGTCGGCGACGAAGCCGCGGTCGACCAGCAGGGTCCGGTCATAGCCGGGATGGCGGCACGCCGAGATCAGACGGACGCCCGGCTGGCCCTCGTGAATGGTCTGGAGCTCGACCCAGGGCGCGGTGGCCAGCCCCGGGCAGACCAGAGCCGCCTTGCGGAACTCGGGATTGTTCGCCGCGAGGACGATGGACGGATCAGCCGGCGCGGCCTTGGCGGCCGCTTCGGCCTGGGCGATCAGCCCCTCTTTCCACTGCAGCCGCTGCACCTGCCATGCGCCGAGGAAGAGCAGCAGGGCGAGCAGCAGGGCCGAGGCGCTGGTCAGCCCCCAGGGAAAGCGGGCCCGCGCTGCGTCAGCCTTCATGGCGCGACTGTCCCGCCTTGTTGCGCATCTGCAGCGCGACCATCACGCCCTTGCCCGGCCGCATCAGGCCCAGCGACAGGCCGAGCACCAGAGGCAGGGCCACGGCGAGCATCAGCCAGATCGGCGGGTTGAAGGCGATCTGGACGTACAGGGCCCCGAACACCACGGGCGCGCCGGCGATCTGCATCACGAAGACCGCCGCTCCGTCGCCAGTGTTCAGCCGGGTGAAGTCGAAGCCGCATACGGCGCACCGTTCGACGACCTTGAGGAAGCCGGCGTAGAGCGGGCCCTTGCCGCAGTTCGGGCAGCGACAAAGCAGACCGGCGCGGATCGGGTTGATCCGCGCCGGAGCCGCATTCTGGTTGTCAGTGATCATTCGTCACCCCGGCCAGGGCCAGGGTCACCCGAAGGTGACGTAGACGAAGGCGAACAGGAACAGCCACACCACGTCCACGAAATGCCAGTACCAGGCCGCCGCCTCGAAGCCGAAATGCTTCTCGGGGCTCATCTGGCCGGCCAGAAGGCGCAGCAGGCAGACGGTCAGGAAGATGGTGCCGATCAGGACGTGGAAGCCGTGGAAGCCGGTCGCCATGAAGAAGATCGAACCGTACAGGCCCGAGTTCAGCGCCTCTTCGTTGAAGAACAGGTTTTCGTGCAGGATGTGCTGGTACTCATAGGCCTGCACCGCGGTGAACAGGACGCCGAGGGCGATGGTGATGGCGAGACCGATCTTGGCGGCCTTGCGGTCGCCGACCTGCAGGGCGTGGTGGGCCCAGGTCACCGTCGTGCCCGACAGCAGCAGGATGACGGTGTTCAGCAGCGGCAGTTGCCAGGCGTCCAGAACCTCGATGCCCTTGGGCGGCCAGGTCGACCAGGCCGCGGCCGTCTCGGCCCAGTTGCCGATCTCCGGAACGTGGGCGCGCGCCTCGTTGAAGATCGCCATCTCGAAGAACATCCAGAAGAAGGCGGCGAAGAACATCACCTCGGAGGCGATGAACAGGATCATGCCGTAGCGCAGGCCGATGGAGACGACCGGGGTGTGATCGCCGGCGCGGCTTTCCTTGATCACGTCGGCCCACCAGCCGAACATCGACACCAGCACGCCCGCCAGGCCGGCGAAGAACAGCGCCGGCTTGCCGTCGGACAGCAGGGCCGAGGCCAGCGGTCCGGAATCGGCGGGGACCAGGCCCTTCATCCACACCACGGCGCCGATCATCATCACCACGACGGCGATGGATGACACCAGCGGCCACGGGCTGGGATTCACCAGGTGATAGTCGTGATGCGGAACAGCGTGGGCGTCGGCCATCTGGGTCTCTTGCAACGGTCGAGAGTCGTGTGGAGGAGGCTATAGCGCCCGCTATCCGGCCGCGCCAGTGGCAGGCGTTGCGATTGCGGCCGGATCGGCCCCCTTGGTGGGGTAGAAGGTGTAGCTGAGGGTGATCTCGCGCACGCCGCGGCTCTCGCGGTCGGTGGCGATCTCGGGCGCGACGAAATACTGGACGGGGAATTTCATCGTCTGGCCGGGGGCGATGACCTGCCCTTCGAAGCAGAAGCACTGCAGCTTCTGGAAATAGGGCCCGGCCCGTTCCGGCACGACATTATAGGCCGCCGTGGCGTGGATCGGCTGGTCCGAGGTGTTGGTCACGTCGAAGAAGGCCATGCCGGTCTCGCCGATGCGAACCCGCTGGCTGATCTGCTCGGCCCGGAACTCCATCGGCAGGCCGCGGACATTGGTGTCGAAGCGGATCAGCACGGTCTCGTCCAGCACCGTGTCGGGCGCGACCTCGGCCCGCTTCACCGTGCCGTCGAAGCCGGTCACGGCGCAGAACATCCGGTACAGGGGAACGGCGGCGAAGGCGGCGCCGGTCATGCCCATGACGGCGAAGACGCAGGCGATGGCGATCAGGTTCTTGCGGTTCATCGCGCCGCCCTCACCCGCCCTGCGCGACCGGCTGGCCCGCCGCGGCCACGGCCGCCTGCCGCTGGTCCATGTTGTTCTTCATGCGCAGCACCGTGGTCGCGAACACCAGCACGATGAAGGCGACCAGCGCCCCGGCGAGGGCGAGATTGCGCCTCTTGCGGGCGGCGAGCTCTTCGGGGGTCAGACGCATGGCGGCTAAAGCCTCATCAACGGGGTCATGCTCTCGACCAGCAGGGCCGCGAACAGGGCCATCAGATACAGGATCGAGAAGGCGAACAGGTTCCGGGCCGGTTTGGCCTCGGCGCGGACATCATACAATGCGGCCTCTCGCCCCACGGCCTCGGCCTTGTCGGGCTGATCGCCCGCCCGCGAGCGCCACAGGCGGACGGCCAGGAACAGGAAGCCGACGCCGCCGGCGATCGACACCGTCAGATAGATGAGCCCGCCCATGCCGGTCAGGCCGGGCGCGATGGCCACGGGCACGAAGACGAGGCTGTAGAGCAGGATCTGCAGGCGGGTCGATTTCGCCCCGCGCGCCACCGGCATCATGGGAATGCCGGCCCGGGCGTAGTCGCCCGCCGAATACAGGGCCAGGGCCCAGCTGTGCGGCGGGGTCCACAGGAAGATGATCAGGAACAGCAGCCAGGCCTGCCACGGCGCCGCGCCTGTGGCCGCGGCCCAGCCGATGACCGGCGGGAAGGCTCCCGCGGCCCCGCCGATGACGATGTTCTGGGGCGTCCGGCGCTTCAGCAGCAGGGTGTAGAAGCCGGCGTAGTAGACGATGGTCAGCGCCAGCAGGCAGCCGGCCAGCCAGTTGGTCGCCATGCCCAGCAGCATCACCGAGAAGATCGACAGGATGACCCCGAAGGTCATCGCATCGTTCTTGTTGACCCGGCCCGCCGCCACCGGCCGGCCGCGGGTGCGGCGCATCAGGGCGTCGGTCTCGCCCTCCAGCGCCATGTTCAACGCCCCCGCCGCGCCCGCGCCGACGGCGATGCACAGGATGGCGATGGCGGCCGTGAGCCCGTCGATGTCGCCGCGCGCCACCACCAGGCCGGTGACCGCGGTGAAGATCACCAGCGACATCACGCGCGGCTTCAGCAGCTGGAAGAAGTCTTCCGGCTGGGCCGTGGAGATCGTCTGGACGGCGGGCTTGGTCATGAATCCCTTCCGCGCTCGGGAGCGCGAAGCGCACCGGGCGCCTCAAGAAGTCCGAAGGCCGCCCTTTCGTCTGAAAGAGCGGCCCCCGTATGTCGTTCCGGCCGGGGCCGGTCGTCCTAGTGTTCGTCGCTCTTGACCACCGGCAGTTCGTTGAACTGGTGGTGCGGGGGCGGCGAGGACAGGGTCCACTCCAGCGTCGTGGCGCCTTCGCCCCACGGGTTGGCTTCCGCCGGGCGACGCCGGATCGCGGCCTCGATCAGCATGATCAGGAAGACCCCGACGCCGACGATGGTGACCACATAGCCCCACGACGACACCTGGTTCCACAGCGCATAGCCGTCAGCATAGTCGACGTAGCGGCGCGGCATGCCCTGCAGGCCGAGGAAGTGCTGCGGGAAGAACACCAGGTTCACGCCGACGAACATGATCCAGAAATGGGTCGCGCCGAGGAACTCGTTGTACTTCACGCCGAACATCTTCTCGAACCAGTAGTAGAAGCCGGCGAAGATGGCGAAGACGGCGCCCAGCGACAGCACATAGTGGAAGTGCGCCACCACATAGTAGGTGTCGTGCAGGCTGTAATCGATGCCGGCGTTGGCCAGAACCACGCCCGTGACGCCGCCGACGGTGAACAGGAAGATGAAGCCCATCGCCCACAGCATCGGCGTCTTGAAGCTGATCGAACCGCCCCACATCGTGGCGATCCAGCTGAAGATCTTCACACCCGTCGGCACCGCGATGATCATGGTGGCGGCGACGAAATAGGCCCGCAGGTTCACGCTCATGCCGACCGTGAACATGTGGTGGGCCCAGACGATGAAGCCGACGAAGCCGATGGCCACCATGGCGTAGGCCATGGCGAGGTAGCCGAAGATGGGCTTCTTCGAGAAGGTCGAGACGATGTGCGAGATCATGCCGAAGCCCGGCAGGATCAGGATGTAGACCTCGGGGTGTCCGAAGAACCAGAACAGGTGCTGGTACATCACCGGATCGCCGCCGCCGGCGGGATCGAAGAAGCTGGTGCCGAAGTTGCGGTCGGCCAGCAGCATGGTGATGGCGCCGGCGAGAACCGGCAGCGACAGCAGCAGCAGGAAGGCGGTGATCAGCACCGACCAGGCGAACAGCGGCATCCGGTGCAGGGTCATGCCCGGCGCGCGCATGTTGAAGATGGTGGTGATGAAGTTGATGGCGCCGAGGATCGACGAGGCGCCCGCGACGTGCAGCGAGAAGATCGCGAGGTCGAAGGCCGGACCGGTGTGACCCATGGTCGACAGCGGCGGATAGGCCGTCCAGCCGCCGCCGAAGCCCTTGCCCGGGCCGCCGTCGACGAACATCGACAGGCACAGCAGGATCCAGGCGGCCACCAGCAGCCAGAACGAGATGTTGTTCATCCGCGGGAAGGCCATGTCCGGCGCGCCGATCATGATCGGCACGAACCAGTTGCCGAAGCCGCCGATCATCGCCGGCATGACCATGAAGAAGATCATGATCAGGGCGTGGGCCGTGACGGTGACGTTATAGCCGTGCTTGGTCGCCTCGACGAGGCCGAGCTGTTCGACCAGACCGCCGGCGATGAACACCTGCATGCCGGGCTGGGCCAGTTCCCAGCGGATCAGCCCGGACAGGGCGCCGCCCACGATCCCGGCCATGATGGCGAAGATCAGATAGAGGGTGCCGATGTCCTTGTGATTGGTCGACAGGAACCAGCGGGTGAAGAATCCCGGCTTGTGGTCATGATGCCCGTCGTGGTCGTGGGCGAGGTTCGCAGCTGCGGTGGCCATGGTCTTTGGGGCTCTCGCGTATCGTTATTGGGCGGCCGGAGCGGCGGCGGGAACGGGAAGGTCGGCGGCGGCGCCGGCCGGAGCGGCGGCGGCGGGCGCCGCAGCATCCGAGGAGACGGTGGTCGCGGCGACCGCGCCGGTGGTCCCGGCTGCGACCTGGGCGGCGGTGCCGCCGGGGGCCTGTTCCGCCGTGCGCGGGGTCATGGAGCCGCCCTTGGAGGCGACCCAGGCCGCGAACTCGGCGCGCGGGACGACGTTGATCTGGATCGGCATGAAGGCGTGGTCGACGCCGCACAGTTCCGAGCACTGACCGTAGTAGACGCCCGGACGTTCGGCGCGGAACCAGGTCTCATTGACCCGGCCCGGGACGGCGTCGGTCTTCAGGCCGAAGGCCGGCATGGCAACGGCGTGGATGACGTCGGCGGCGGTGATCAGCAGGCGGACATTGGCGCCGACCGGAACCACCATCGGCTCGTCTGCCGCCAGGCGATACAGGCTGTGCGGCATGCCGCGCTGGGCGATCTCCTCTTCCGGCAGCATGTTGGAGATGTACTCCGCCACGCCCTGGTCAGGATATTCATAGGCCCAATTCCACTGGTTGCCGGTGACCTTCACGGTCAGGTCCGGCTCCGGCATGTCGTGATAGGCGAACAGCAGGCGGAACGAGAACAGCGAGATGAAGACGAGAATCAGGACCGGCACGACCGTCCAGATCACCTCGATCAGGGTGTTGTGGCTCCACCGGGCCGGGACCGGGTTGGACTTCTTGTTGTAGCGGACGACGATCCACACCAGCAGGCCCAGCACCAGCAGGCAGATGAAGGTGATGATCGGCATCAGGATGGCGTCGTGGAAGAAATGCGCCTCGACCTTGAGCGGCGAGGCGGCGGGCTGAAGCCCGAGGGCGCCGTCGGTCGGCTGTCCCACCAATTCCTGCGCCGCCGCCGGTGCGGCGAGAAGAGCCAGGGTCAGGGCGGCCATGCCGCTGCTGATCAGACCCCGGGCCCGAGTGCCCATCCCCATGCGAGACATCCTCATAAACCGTTCTGTCGCGAGCGCTTGCGAGTAGATCGCAAGCAGGCGCCGGGGCGACGGCCCGCGGCGATACTTGGCCGGTCCATATCGCCCTCCCCCTCACTTGCCAAGCGATTGGACGCCGCAGCCTCGCTCGACGCGTCGATTAAATCGCTGTCATGTTTCGCCAGCTACCTTGCGCCGCAAGATACCTTGCGATACCTCTTCGTCATCAAGGGAGACGCCGAGGTGCCTGAAACCATTGAAATCCAGCTGAAGAAGGGGGTGCTCACGCTGTGTGTGCTCGCCCTTCTCAATCGCCGCGAACGCTATGCCTATGAGATCGCCTCGACCCTGTCGGACGCGATCGACATGGGCGAGGGGACCATCTACCCGCTGATGCGGCGGATGCAGTCCGACGGCCAGGTCGAGACCTATCTGGTCGAATCGTCCTCCGGCCCGTCGCGCAAATACTATCGCCTGACCGACGCCGGGCGGCGCGCCCTGGAGGCCCAGACCTCCGAATGGCGCGCCTTCGTCAACGCCGTCGAGAAGGTCATGACTGCCGACGCCGAACCGGCTCCGCCGGCTGTCGCCGCCGACACCGACCAATCTGCTGAAAGGGGAGCTGAACAATGACCCGCGCCGAATTCATGGGCCGGCTGAGGCGAGGCCTCGTCGGCATGCCGACGGCCGCCGCCGCCGAGATCGCTTCGGACTACGAAATGCATTTCGAGGACGGCGCCGCCGCCGGCCGCACCGAGGCCGAGGTCGCCGCGGCGCTCGGCGACCCCGACCGCCTCGCCCGCGAACTGCGCGCCGAAGCCGGCGCCCGCCGCTGGGACCAGGAAAAGAACCCGTCCGCCGCCGCCGCCGCCGTGTTCGCGGTGCTGGGGCTGGGCGCGATCGACATCCTGATTCTCCTGCCCATCCTGATGGGGGTGATCGGCGCGCTGTTCGGCTTCTTCATGGCCGCCATCGGCCTGTTCATCGGCGGCGGCGCCGTCATGGTGGCCGGTCCGTTCGCCGGCTTTCCCGGGGGCCCGCTCGCGGCCATCCTCGGCGGCCTCGGCCTGATGGCCGGAGCCACCGCGATCGGAGCGCTGACGGCGGTCGCGACCATCCTGCTGGTCAATGCGACCGTCTGGTACGCCCGCCTGCACTACCGGCTGCTGAAGCCGGCCCTTGAACCCCAAGCCCAGGCCTGAGGAGAGATCCGCATGATCCGCACCCTTCTGATCATCACCGGCGCCAGCCTCGTACTCTGCGCCGCGGCCCTGGGCGGGGCCGCCGCTCTCGGCGGCAACGACCTGGCCCGACACGGCTGGAGCTGGACCTTCCGCGAGAGCGGGCATGACGAGACAATCCGGTTCCAGCGGGCCGACAACGGCCCCCGCGTCAACCGCACCCTCGCCTGGGACGGCAGCGACCGTCTGGACATCGACGTCAACGCCGACGTCACCTACATCCAGGGCGACGCGGCCTCGGTCGAGATCGTCGGCCCCCGCGACCAGGTCGAAGGCCTGCGCCTCCGCGGCGGCCGACTGACCTTCAATGACGATGACGACACCGAAGTCGTGGTGTTCGGCTGGCACAACCAGGACCGGCTGCAAATCACGGTCACCGCTCCTTCGGTCAGGTCCTTCGGTCTGTCCAGTTCCGGCGAGCTGAATATTCGCGACTATGACCAGCCCGACCTGTTGATCCGCATCACGGGCTCGGGGGATGTGAACGCCTCCGGTCGCACGGAAACGGTCGAACTGGACATCCACGGCTCGGGCGAGGCCGATCTCTCGGACCTCGAGACCCGGGACGCCGACATCGAGATCTCCGGGTCCGGAGAGGCGGCCGTCGGCCCGACGGGCGCCGCCCGGATCACCATCTCCGGCTCTGGTGACGTCGATCTGACGCGCCGTCCGGCCAGCGTGACCCAGAACGTGTCGGGCTCGGGCGACGTCAACCAGCGCTGACCACAGGCGTGAGGCCGGTGACTTCGCCGGCCTCACACCCTATCTGAGCGGCATGACCCTGCACGCGACGCCGCCCGCCATCCTCGATTCCGCCGACGTCGGCGCAGACGAGGCCCTTTCTATCCTTCAGGACGCCCTGGCCGGCGCTGACGACGGCGAGCTGTTCCTCGAGCGCTCCGAGTCGGAATCGCTGGTCTTCGACGACGGCCGGCTGAAATCGTCAGCCTGGGACGCCGCAGAAGGCTTCGGCCTGCGGGTCGTGGCGGGCGAGACCGCCGGCTATGCTCACGCCAACGAAATCAGCGGCCCCGCCATTCGCCGCGCCGCCGACAGCGCCGCCCTGGCCAAGGCCGGCCACGCGGGGACAGTGGCCGACGCCCCCCGCGCCACCAATCAGAAGCTCTACGACGCGGTAGACCCGCTGGCCTCGCCGGCCTTCTCCGACAAGATCGCCTTGCTCAGCGAGATCGACGCCTGGGCCCGGGCCCGCGATCCGCGCGTCGTGCAGGTCTCGGCGTCGCTGGTCGGCGAGCGCCGTCATATCGAGATTCTCCGCGGCGACGGCCGCCGCGTCTCCGACCTGCGCCCGCTGGTCCGCCTCAACGTCTCCGTCACCGTCGAGAAGGATGGCCGCCGCGAGAGCGCCTCCTCCGGCGCCGGCGGCCGCGCCGGCTTCGAGACCTGGATCGCGCCCGAGCGCTGGCAGCGACAGGTCGACGAGGCCCTGCGCCAGGCCCTGGTCAATCTGGAGGCCGTCGACTGCCCGGCCGGCGAGATGGATGTGGTCCTCGGCGCCGGCTGGCCCGGCGTCCTGCTGCACGAAGCCATCGGCCACGGCTTCGAGGGCGACTTCCATCGCAAGGGCTCCTCGGTCTTCTCCGGCAAGATGGGCCAGCGCGTCGCCGCGCCCGGCGTCACCGTGGTCGACGACGGCTCCATCGCCGGCCGTCGCGGCTCGCTGTCGATCGACGACGAGGGCACCCCGACCTCGCGCACCGTGCTGATCGAGGACGGCATCATGGTCGGGCTGATGCACGACCGGCTGTCGGCGCGTCAGCTCGGGGCGCGCGCCACCGGCAACGGACGGCGCCAGTCCTTCGCCCATATGCCGATGCCGCGAATGACCAACACCTTCATGGAAGGCGGCAAGGACCGTCAGGCCGACATGATCGCCTCGACGAAACGGGGCCTCTATGCGGCCAATTTCGGGGGCGGCCAGGTGGACATCACCAACGGCAAATTCGTTTTCCAATGCACCGAGGCCTATCTGATCGAGGACGGCAGGATCACCGCCCCCGTGCGCGGCGCGACCCTGATCGGCGACGGGGCCACAGCACTGCAGAGGGTCCAGATGATCGGCGACGACTTCGCCTTCGACCCGGGCGTCGGCGTCTGCGGCAAGGCCGGCCAGGGCGTCCCCGTCGGCATCGGCCAGCCCAGCCTGAAGATCGGCGGCCTGACCGTCGGCGGCACGGCGGTCTAGGGGCCGACGTCGGTCGGCGGCGCTGGTTCAGCCTTCCATTCCGGGCCGACCACCTCGAAACCACGCGCCTCCAGTCCGTCCAGCACGCCGCCTTCTTCCGCCAGCAGCCGGATCGGAGCCACGCCCATGGTGACCCCCGGGGAAATCAGCGCCGTCCCGATCGCCGCCGCCCATTGCTGGTGAAGCTGCGGCGCGATCTCCGGGTCACCCCATGGCCAGCACTGGCTCAGGGCGAGGTCGATCGGAGAGCCGACCACCTCGGCCACCCGCCGGGCGCGCCAGTCCTCGGCCCGTTCGCGCGCCGCGTCCGGCCCCCGCTCCGCCGCGGCTATGGCCGCCTCGACGCAGGGGACGTGCGCCGACTGCGGCGCCTCGATCAGGCTGTCGATCATTTCGTCGCCGCGCACCGTCCCGACCGGCCGCGTCTCAACCCGGGCCCGACGCGCCGCCCCGCGGATCACGTCCATGGCGTCGTCCCCGCCCCGACGACCGGTATAGCCGGCCTTGTCCTGCATCAGGTCGAAACCGAGGATCAGCAAACTCTTCGTCCGCCAGTCCTGATTCCGCTCGCCGGCCATCACCGCCTCCAGCCGCGCCTGCCACTCCGGCGTCAGCCAGTCGGCGCTGGTCTGGCCCGGAGGCATGCGGGCGATGGTGCGGATGCGCCAGATGACGCGAAACACGTCGGTGAAGGAGGCGCGGCCGACCTGGGGCGTCAGGATCAGGTTCGAGCGGACCGCCGCGGCCTCGAGGTCGTCCGGCCGCCACTGCAGGTCCCGCGGAATGCCCGTGATGGCTCCCACCAGGATCAGGGTGCTGTCGCCCCTGGTCACCGTCCACATGGGCGCGCCCGACCGCCGGGCCAGCACCACCACCTCCTCGACCGTGGTGGTTTCCGTCTCACCGGGCGTCTGGGCGCGGGCCGGAGAGGGCGTGGCCGCCAGCAGGCAAAGGCAGATAATCAGAACTACCGCTGATCTCACGATTACATGTCACCGGAAATATAGAGAGCTAAAAGGACGCCTTGATAAGACCATCAGCATGACAATTCTGTAATGCTGTCAGCTTTTTAATCCACCTTGCCATCTTGTAACTGGAGATGTCTGCGACGGAACGCCACACCACTCGCCGCAAAACGAGGGGAAGACCGACATGCACAAGACCATTCTGCTGGCCAGCACCGCCCTGTTGATCGGCGCCGGCGCGGCTTCGGCACAGACAGCTTCGTCGAACGCCGCGGCCGCGCCCGCGGCGTCCGAGACTGGCGTCCTCGTCTTCACGCCCGACTTCTTCGCCGATCAGCGCCCCAACACGGCGCTGGACATGGTCAACCGCATCCCCGGCTTTGATCTGAGCGACGGCGACGGCAGCCGCGGATTCGAGGGGTCGGCCGGCAATGTGCTGATCAACGGCACCCGCCCCGCTTCCAAGAACGACACCGGCTCCAACGTGTTGTCCAGAACCCAGGCCGGTCAGGTCGAGCGCATCGAACTGATCCGCGGCGGCGCTGCCGGCATCGCCATGCAGGGCTATGCGGTCGTCGTGAACGTGATTCTCAAGAAGGAGGCCAGCCACCAGTCGATCGCGACCTGGAACGCCAACATCTTCGAGGGCGCGCGCGACCTGTACGCGGCGTCCTACCAGTACACGGCCACCGATGGGGACCGCAGCTGGGGCGTGCTCGTGTCAGACGGCATCTCGATGAGCGATTCCGGAGGGCCGGGCCGCGTCGTCCGCACGGACGCGGCCGGTAACGTGATCCGCGACGAGTCGTTCGACGCCACCTTTGGGGGCGGCGGCCAGTCGGCGCGGGTCAACTGGTCTGGCCCCCTCGCGGCCGGCCGGGTCGAGCTGACCGGTCGTTATGGCGTCAACGACTTCACCCAGACGCAGACCCAGAGCTCAGCCACGACCCTGCGCGAGAACATCGGCGTTAGCGAGGGGTCCGGCGGCGAAGTCGGCGCCGTCTACAGCCGCCCCATCAACGACGCCTGGAAGATGGAAGGGCGGTTCATCCACACCTTCAATGGAACCGAAGGGGCCTCAACCAACCGCACGCGCCTGAATGGCGTCCAGTCGCCCGAGCAAGTCTTCGCCTATGACCGTGCCTCGTCCGAAACGATCGGACGCGTGATCTTCCGAAATGAGTATTCGGCGACGACGACGTTCGAGACCGGCGGGGAGATCGCATACAATATGCTCGATTCCGAGCAGGCCTTCTCGATCGGCGGAACGCCGGTGCCCCTGCCCTCGGCGACGGTCAAGGTGGAGGAAACACGCGGCGAGCTGTTTGGCACGACGACATGGCGCGTCAACCCGACCCTGAGCCTGGAGACCGGCCTGCGGCTGGAGAGCTCGACCATCAGCCAGTCTGGCGACGCGGATCAGGAGAAATCCTTCTTCTTCGCCAAGCCTCGCGTTCTGGCCACCTGGACGCCGTCGGAAGGCAACCAGATCCGCTTGCGCGTAGAACGCGAGGTCGGCCAGCTGGATTTCGACGACTTCGCGGCTTCCGCCGACCTTCAGGACGAGAACGTGTTCGGCGGCAACGTCGATCTGGAGCCCGAGCAGCGCTGGGTCAGCGAACTGGTCTATGAACGCCGCTTCTGGGACGAGGGCGTCTTCTCGGCGACCCTGCGACACGATGAGATCGAGGATGTCCTGGACATCATTCCTTTGGCGGGGGGGCTCTCGGCCACCGGCAACATCGGGGACGGGACGCAGGATCGAGCCTCGGTCAGCCTGACGGTGCCCGTCGGTCGCTTCGGCATAAGCGGCGGACGCCTCTCGTCAACGGCGACCTGGCAGTCCAGTGAGGTGACGGACCCGACCACGGGCGACCCGCGCGAGATCTCACGCGTTCGGCCGTTCGACATCAACATCGGTTTCACGCAGGACATCGCGTCATGGAAGACCCAATGGGGCTTCGAATGGTTGCGCGGCTTCGACGAGCCGAACTTCGACCCTGACCAGACCACGGACGTGCGGCTGCGCAACTACCGGGTCCTGTTCGCGGAGTACAAGCCGACCCCGACCCTGTCGCTTCGCGCCCAGGTCAATATCTGGGATGATTTCCTGATCACGCGCACGGCCTATGCCGACCGCAGCGAGGCCCGGCCTGTCGCCTACGTCGAGACCCGGGACGTCGACCCCCGGACGTTCTGGCAACTGCGGTTGCGCAAGACCTTCTGAGGCCCCCTCCCCACCCGGTCACGGCCGTCCCGCGAGGGGCGGCCGTTTTTGGATCTGCGAACGCCGCTGGCGCGCCTCGCCATTACCCCATTGTAATATGGAGTTTATTTAATGCTCCTGTCAGGTTTGTAACTGGATCACGGCAGACCTCGCGGCCACACCTCGCTTCAAGAACGAGGGAACCATAGAGATGCGCGAATCCGTCCTGCTGGCCACTACGGCGCTGCTGTTGAGCGCGGGAGTCGCCTCCGCCCAGACCGCGCCCCAGTCACCCCCGCCGGTCGCGCCGGCGGCCGATCCCTCCGCCCAGGGCGTGCTGGTCTTCACGCCCGACTTCTTCGCCGACCAGCGCCCCAACACCGCGCTCGACATGGTCAGCCGGGTGCCCGGTTTCTCGGTCAACGACGGCTCCGGCAACCGCGGCTTCGAGGGCGCCGTCGGCAACATCCTGATCAACAACGCCCGCCCGGCCTCCAAGAACGACACCGGGTCCAGCGTACTGTCACGCACCCTGGCCAGCCAGGTCGAGCGGATCGAGCTGATCCGCGGCGGCGCTCCCGGCATCGACATGCAGGGCTATTCGGTCGTGGTGAACGTGATCCTGAAAACCGAGAACACCCGCCAGTCGATCCTCACCGCCTCCGGCTTCTTCTTCGACGGCGGCCGGGACATGTTCGCCGGCTCCTACCAGTTCAGCGCCCGGGAGGGCGAGCGCACCTGGGGCGTGACCCTCAGCGACGGCGTGTCGATGAGCGACTCGAACGGCGTCGGTCCCGTGATCCGCACAGACGCCAATGGCGTCGTCACCCGGAACGAGGACTACTACAACGACGGCTACGGGGGCGGGCAGTCGATCCGCGGCAACTTCGCCACCCCGCTCTTCGGGGGCAAGATCGACCTGACCGCCCGCTACGGCGTCAACGACTTCCACAGCATCAACTTGCAGACCGCCACCGACGTCCGGCGCGAAAGCCTGTTCGAGAACGATGGCGACGGCGGCGAGTTCGGCGCCGTCTACACCCGCCCGCTGAGCGAGCGGCTGAACATGGAGACGCGGCTGATCCACCAGTGGAACAGCTTCGAATCGGTCTCGACCTCGCGCAGCCGCCTGGGCGGCGTCGACAGCCCCGAACAGCAGTTCGTCGGCGCCGGCGACTCGTCCGAGTCGATCCTGCGAGGATTGGTGCGCTTCGAGCGTTCGCCGGCCCTGACCTTCGAGACCGGCGCCGAGATGGCCTACAACATGCTGGAGGTCGACCAGGCCTTCACCGTGGGCGGTGTTCCCATTCCGCTGCCGTCCGCCTCGGTCAAGGTCGAGGAGACGCGCGGCGAGGCCTTCGGCAAGGCGACGTGGCGTATCAAGCCCGAACTGACGCTCGAAGGCGGTCTGCGGCTGGAGAGCTCGACCATCAGCCAGTCGGGCGACGCCGACCAGGAGAAGAGCTTCTTCTTCGCCAAGCCGCGCTTCCTCGCCACCTGGACCCCGATGGCGAACAATCAGCTGCGGCTGCGCTTCGAGCGCGAGGTCGGCCAGCTCGACTTCGGCGACTTCGCCGCCTCGGCAGACCTTGAGGATGAGAACGTCTTCGGCGGCAACGTCGATCTGGAGCCGGAACAGCGCTGGATCAGCGAATTGATCTACGAGCGCCGGTTCTGGGGCGACGGCATCGTCAGCGTCGGCCTGCGCCACGACGAGATCACCGACGCCCTGGATGTGATCCCGCTCGACCACGGCCTGTCGGCGGTGGGCAACATCGGCGACGGCACGCTGGACCAACTGGCCCTGACCGTGGCCGTGCCGACCGACAAGCTGGGCGTCCCGGGCGGCATGTTCCGCTTCCGGAATACCTGGAATCACACCGAGGTCACCGACCCCACCACCGGCGACATCCGTCCCATCTCCAACATCCGGCCTACCCAGGCGGTGATTTCCTGGGAGCAGGACATCACAAGCTGGAAGCTCCAGTACGGCGGCTCCTACATCCCGCTGATGGGTCAGAAGAGCTTCGATCCGGACCAGACGTCGGGCTGGCGCGGCCACGACTATTTCGAGATGTGGGCCGAGTACAAGCCGACCGCGACCCTTTCGATCCGGGCCCAGGTCAACATCTGGAACGATTTCGACGTTGAGCGGACGGTCTATGCGGATCGCACCCAGGCCCGCCCGATCGCCTTCGTCGAGCACCGCTACATCGACCCGCGGACCTTCTTCCAGGTCCGGGTGCGCAAGACCTTCTAGCGGGGCTGGTCGGCGCGGTGGACGACGACGCCGTCCACCACCGTCAGCACGGCCCGGCCCTTGGGGATGTCAGCCTCGGGCGCGGTCATCAGGTCGACGTCGAAGGCGGTGAAGTCGGCCCGCTTGCCGACCTCGATCGTGCCGAGCTCGTCCTCGCGGAAGCTGGCGTACGCGGGCCAGAGGGTGAACATCTTCAGGGCCGTCTGGCGATCCACCGCCTCGTGCGGCCGCCAGTCGGGGCCCTGGAAACCTTCCAGATCGCGCCGGGCCACGGCGGCGTAGAATTCGATCAGCGGGGCGCCGCGCTCGACCGGGGCGTCGGAGCCGCCGACGACGACGACGCCGAGGTCGGCGAGGCTGTGCCAGGCGTAGGCCCCGTCGAGACGGGCGTCGCCGAGGCGGGCCGGGGCGAAATGCAGGTCGCCGATGGCGTGGCTGGGCTGCATCGAGGCGATGATCGGCAGGTCCTTGAACCAGTGATAATCGGTCGGCCGCAGGATCTGGGCGTGCTCGATGCGCCAGCGCACGTCGGCGCCGTTCGGACGATCCGCCGGCCCGACGCCGGCCAGCGCCTGCTGATACCACTCGGCCACCGAGGCGTTGCCCCGATCGCCGATGGCGTGGGTGGCGATCTGGATGCCGCCCTTCAGCGCCGCCTGGTACAGCGGCACGATCTCCTGCTCGGTGATCTGCATCAGGCCGGTGGTGTCGGGACGATCGGCATAGGGCTCGAACAGGGCCGCGCCGCGCGAGCCGAGAGCGCCGTCGGCGTAGTATTTGATCGCCCGGGTGATGACGCGGCCATCGGCGACGCTGCGTGGCCCTCCGGCGATCAGCGCGGCGGCGCCGTCGGGCGTGATGCTGTTGTAGACCCGGATCGGAGCCTCGCCCGCCTCGGCCATGGCTTCCATCAGCGGCACGTCCTTCCACGGCGCGCTCATGAAATGGATGCCGGTCCAGCCGTAGGCGGCCTCGACGCGGAAGCCGGCGCGATAGGCGTCGCGGGTCGACTGCGGATTGGCCTGCGGCATCAGGCCGGACACCAGTTGCTCGGCGGCGTCGACCAGGAGGCCGGTGGGCTCGCCATTGGCGTCCTTGAGGATTTCGCCGCCCGAAGGAGCGACGGTCCCGGCGGTGACGCCGGCGGCGGCGAGGGCCGCGCTGGAGGCGACCACGGCGTGGCCGTCGGCGCGGCCCAGCAGCACGATGCGACCAGGAGCGGCGGCGTCGAGGTCGGCGCGGGTCAGGAAGCGCCCTTCCGGCCAGTGCGTCTCGATCCAGCCCCGCCCGACGACCGGCCCTTCGGGATGTGTTTCGGCCCAGGCGGCCAGCCGGGCCATGGCGTCGGCGACCGAGGTCGAGCCCTCAAGGTTGAGGGTCAGTTCGCGCCAGCCGATGCCGTCGAGGTGGGCGTGGCCGTCGGTGAAGCCGGGAAACAGGACCGCGCCCTTCAGGTCGAGCGCCTCCGCGTAGCTGACGTCCGGCGCGCCGGCCGCGGAGCCGACATAGGCGATGCGGCCGTCCTGAACGAGGACCACCTCCGCCGTCGGCTGGCTGTCGACGCCTGTGTAGATCGTGCCGCCGTGGATCAGGAGTTCCTGGGCCTGGGCGCTCCAGGCGGCGGAACCGAGGAGCAGGGCGAGAAGGAGGGTGCGGCGCATCTGACGGTTCCTGAGAATGGCGGACAACGGACTCGCCTTACCGGGAGAGGTCCGTCAAGCTCTGGTCAGGAGGAAGGTCATGATTATCGCCCTGATGTTCGCCGCCGTGGTCACCGATCCCGGCCCGCCGCCGCCGCCCCGGGCGGAGCTGTGCCTGGCGCATATGAACGCCATGATCGCGGAGGCGCAGCGGGAGACCGGCATGGTGGCGGGACCGAGCTGGTTCATCCGCAGCTGGTGGCTGGCGCGACTGCCGGAGGACGGAACGCCGGAGGCGTGGTCCGAGGAACAACGGCAGGCCCTTGAGGCTTCAATGGCCGCACGCAAGGCCGCCGATCCGGACGGATACCGGGCCGAGTTGGAGTCCTGCGTCGATGAGGCGATCGAAGGCGGCGCCCTGCCCTGAGGAACGAGGATGAAGCTGTTCACCATCGGCTATGAGGGCGAACCGCAGGCGGCGGTGATCGACCGGCTGAAGTCGGCCGGGGTCAAGGTGCTGGCCGATGTTCGGGCGGTGGCGGCGTCGCGCAGGGCCGGGTTCTCGAAAACCGTCCTGGGCTCGAGCCTCGCGGAAGCCGGGATCGAATACGTCCACCTGCGCGACCTCGGCACGCCCAAGGCGGGGCGGGACGCGGCGCGCAAGGGCCACATCGGCGAGATGCGCGCGATCTTCGCCGATCACATGCAGGAGCCGCCGTCGCAGCTGGCGTTCGAGCGGCTGCGCGAGATCGCGAAGGACCGGCCGACGGCGCTGCTGTGCTTCGAGGCCGACCACGCGGGTTGTCACCGCGCGGCGCTGGCCGAGCGGCTGCAGGCCGAGGACGGGTTCGAGGTGGTGAACCTCTGACCCGCCCCGGTCAGCCTCAGGCCGCCGCCTTCTGCTTGCCGGCGAAGTCGCCGTAGAAGGTGCGACCCTGCTCGGCCATGTCGCGCAGCAGCTGCGGAACCTTGAAGCGGTCGCCGTAGCGGGCGGCGTAGTCATCGGCCCTGGCCACGAATTCCTTCAGCCCGGTCTGGTCGATCATCGTGATCGGGCCGCCGGTCCATGGCGCGAAGCCCCAGGCCAGGATGGCGCCGACATCGGCCTCGCGCGGGTCGTCGATGACGCCCTCTTCCCAGCAGCGCGCGACCTCGACCGCCTGCCGGTACAGCAGGCGGCGCTTCTGGTCTTCGACCAGTTCGGGGGTCGAGTCGTCGATCTTGACCGGGGCCAGGTCCGACAGGCCGGCCCAGAGCTTTTTCGGCTTCGTTTCGTAGTCGTAGAAGCCCTTGCCGTTCTTGCGGCCATAGCGGCCGAGGTCCTCGACCATGGTCTTGACGATCTTCCAGCCCGGCAGCGGCTCATAGGCCTCGCCAAGGTCTTCCTGGGTCTGTTTGGCGATCTTGACCGACAGGTCCAGGGCGACGTCGTCGTGCATCTCAAGCGGGCCGCGCGGCATGCCCGTCATGCGGCCGATGTTGTCGATCAGGGCGGGGGCGTAGCCCTCTTCCAGCATGGCCAGACCCTCGGCGACATAGGTGCCGAAGCAGCGCGAGGTGTAGAAGCCGCGGCCGTCGTTGACGACGATCGGGGTCTTCTTGATCTTCATGACGTAGTCGAGCGACTTCGCGATGGCGGCCTCGCCCGTCTTCTCGCCGAGAATGATCTCGACCAGCATCATCTTGTCGACCGGCGAGAAGAAGTGGATGCCGATGAAGTCCTCGGGGCGGACCGAAGCCTCGGCCAGGCCGGTGATCGGCAGGGTCGAGGTGTTGGAGCCGAACACGGCGCCGGGGGCCCGCTGGGCCTCGGCGCGCCTGGTGACGTCGGCCTTGATCTCGCGGTTCTCGAACACCGCCTCGATGACGAGGTCCGAGCCCTTGATCAGGTCATAGTCGGTGGTGGCCGTGACCGAGCCGAGCAGGGCGTCATACTTCTCCTGCGTGATCTGGCCGCGCGACAGGCGCTTCTTCAGCAGGTCGGCGACGTGGGCCTTGCCCTTGTCGGCGCTCTCCTGATCGCGGTCGATCAGGATGGTCTCGATGCCGGCGAGGGCCTGCACATAGGCGATGCCCGCGCCCATCATGCCGGCGCCGATGACGGTGACCTTCTTCGGATCGGATTTGGGCACGCCGGCCGGGCGGACGGCGCCCTTGTCGAGCTCCTGCTTGCTGAGGAACAGCGAGCGGATCATGGCCTGGGCCTGCGGCGTCATCAGGGTCTTGATGAAGTAGCGGGTCTCGATGCGCAGGGCCGCGTCCATCGGCACCTGAACGCCCTCGTAGACAGCCTTCATCAGGTTCAGCACGGCCGGATAGTTGCCGTAGGACTGCTTGCGCAGCATGGCGTTGCCGACGAGGAAATTCTGGATGCCGGCCGGGTGGTAGGGGCCGCCGCCGGGCAGTTTGAAGGACTTGTCGTCCCACGGCTGCACCGCCTTGCCGCCGCCCTTGATCCACGCCTTGGCGGCGTCGACCTCGCCGCCCCTGGCGACCACTTCATGGACGATGCCAGCGCCCCGGGCGTCGTTCGGGCGGAAGGATTTGCCCTCGCTCATCGCCATCATGGCGGCCTGCACGCCGATCAGGCGCGTCAGCCGTTGGGTGCCCCCGCCGCCGGGGAAGAGGCCGACCTTGATCTCGGGCAGGCCGAGCTGAATCTTGTTGTCATCGCCGACGACCCGGTAGTGGCAGGCCAGCGTCAACTCGAGTCCGCCGCCCAACGCCAGGCCGTTGATCGCCGCCGCGACCGGCTTGCCGCAGGTCTCCAGCGCGCGCAGGGCGCCGTTCAGCTTCCAGCCGGCGTCATAGGCGTCCTGCAAAGAGCCGCCCGCCAGCATGCCACCGGCCATGTCGCCCAGATCGGCGCCGGCGCAGAAGCCGCTGGCCTTGCCCGAGGTCAGGACCGCGCCCTTGATGGCGTCGTCGGTCTTCACCCGTTCGACCCATTCGGGGATCTCGGCCATCACGCCCGAGGTCAGGGTGTTCATCGACCGTCCGGGGACGTCGAAGGTGATCAGGGCGATGCCGTCGGCGTCGACGTCAATCTTGAAGTTTTCCATCGGGCTTCCTCGGATTTCAGTTCAGACGCAGCGACATCTCGGACGTCGCCTGCCAGTTCAGGGTTTCGTACATCGGCCGCGCCTGGGCGGTCGGGTGGAGGATCAGGTAGTCGACGCCCCGCGTCCGGGCTTCTTCCTCGACCCGCCGCATCAGCCGGCGAGCCAGCCCCTGGCCGCGATGTTCCGGCTCCACGAACAGGTTCAGCACATAGCCGCGGCGGTCGCAGTCGGGGTGTTCAGGGTGCGGCGGCCAGTCGATGAACATCAGGCCGACGCTCGCCGCCGGACGGCCGTCCGCCTCGACGATCCAGCCCATGTATTCGCCGCTGCGCAGCCGCGAAGCGGCCCAGATCCGAAAGGCCGGATCCATCCGGTCCAGCACCGCCGCGTCACGACCGGCAGCGTCGAACATCCGCCGCCGGTGGTCGCAGACCGCATCGAGGTCCGCGAAGGTGATGGGACGCAGCGTCATGGCCCTCAGACGCGTTCGATGACGGTGGCGGTGCCCATGCCGCCGCCGATGCACAGGGTGATCAGGGCGGTCGACTTGTTCGACCGCTCCAGCTCGTCGAGGGCGATGCCGGTGATCATGGCGCCGGTGGCGCCCAGCGGGTGGCCCATGGAGATGCCGCCGCCGTTCACGTTCATCTTCGAATGGTCGATGTCGAGCGCCTGCATGTAGCGCAGCACGACGGCGGCGAAGGCTTCGTTCAGCTCCCAGACGTCGATGTCGGCGACGGTCATGCCCAGTTTGGCGAGCAGCTTCTTGGTCACGAACTCGGGGCCGGTCAGCATGATCGAGGGCTCGGAGCCGATCGAGGCGGCGCCGACGATGCGGGCTCGCGGCTTGAGGCCCAGGGCCTGACCGGCTTCCAGCGAGCCGATCAGGACGCCGGCCGAGCCGTCGACGATGCCCGAAGAGTTGCCGGGCGTGTGGACGTGGTTGACCCGCTCGACCTCGGGGTAGCGCTGGTTGATGACGCTGTCGAAGGCCATCTCGCCCATCATGGCGAAGGACGGGTTCAGCGAACCGAGGGTCTGCATGTCGGTGTTGGGACGGATGGTCTCGTCGCGGTCCAGCTGGACCAGACCGAGCTGGTTCTTCACCGGGATGACCGATTTGGAAAAGCGGCCGTCGGCCCAGGCGGCGGCAGCCCGCTTGTGGCTCTCCATCGAATAGGCGTCGACGTCGTCGCGGCTGAACCCGTATTTGGTGGCGATCATGTCGGCCGAGACGCCCTGGGGCACGAAATAGGTCGGAAAGGCCGAAGACGGATCGACCGGCCAGGCGCCGCCGTCAGACCCCATCGGCACCCGGCTCATGGCCTCGATGCCGCCGCCGACGGCGAAGTCGGCCTCGCCAGCCTTCACCTTGGCCGCGGCCATGTTCACGGCCTCGAGGCCGGAGGCACAGAAGCGGTTGACCTGGACGCCGGCGGTGGTCTGGGCCCAGCCGGCCGAGAGGACGGCGGTGCGGGCGATGTCGGCGCCGAGCTCGCCCACCGGGGTGACGCAGCCGAGGATGACGTCGTCGACCTTCGAGGTGTCGAGGTCGTTGCGGTCGCGCAGGGCCTCCAGCACCTGGGTCGCCAGGCTGAGGCCCGTGATCTCGTGCAGGGAACCGTCCTTCTTGCCCTTGCCGCGCGGGGTGCGCACCGCGTCGTAGATGTAGGCCTCGGACATGATGCGTCTCTCCTGTTGGGGCCCTACCGCTCGCGACGCGGTCGCTCGCTGCTTGAGGGAGGGTGCGGATTCGAAACTCGCTGGCCAGAAACCCTACGCTTACGTCAACGTCAAGTAATTTGCCCGAGAGCGCCTCGTCGGCGCCGGCTGTCCCGTACGCGGAACCGGCGCGATAACGCCGCTGTGTCAGCCTCCGGACGCTCCGGGAGTCCAGTTCGCGCGAACGACTCTCAGCTGGGCCACGCTTGGGAACGCGCGCGGCTTCCGGGACTTAACCGGCCATACCCCGCCAATTCCGAGGAGGAACGAGACATGGCCCAGACCTACGAAGAGATGGACGCTATCGCGATGCTGAAGGCCGACCACCGCAAGGTGGAGGAGATCTTCGAGCAGTTCGAGAAGGCGACCTCGAAGGCGAAGAAGCAGCAACTGGCCGAACAGGCCTGCCTCGAGCTGAAGGTGCACACCGCCATTGAGGAGGAGATTTTCTATCCGGCCTGCCGCGGCCAGATCGAGGAGGACCTGCTGAACGAGGCCTATGTCGAGCATGACAGCGCCAAACAGCTGATCAACGAGATCGAGGCCGGCGGTCCGGAAGAGGATTTCTACGACGCCAAGGTCAAGGTGCTGTCCGAGATGATCGAGCACCACGTCGAGGAGGAGGAGAAGCGCTCGGAGGGCATGTTCAGCCAGGCCCGCGCCGCCGGCCTCGACATGGACAAGCTGGCCGACGACATGCGGGCCCGCAAGGCGACGGCGATGGAGGAGTTCCAGGCCGGCAAGCCCGCCGAGACGCGGACCATGGAGGGCGACGATGTCGCCAGCGCCCTGACCGACCAGCCGCTGGGCGCCCCCCAGCGTTGAGGCCGGCTGTTTCTAACCGGACAGCCTGCGCGCTGGCCGCCCTCGCCGTGACGGCGGGGGCGGTCGCCTGCGCTCCGACGCCGCTGTTCGTGCAGACGGGCCCGCCCCCGACCCGGGCCGTAGTCGCGGTGGAGCCGCCGCGCGAAGCCCCGCCCTCGAACGCCGTCGAGACGCGTCTGCTGGCGGCCCACAACGCCGAGCGTGCGCGGACGGGCGTCCCGCCCCTGCGCTGGGCCGACAATCTGGAGGCCGAGGCGCGGGTCTGGGCGCAGGAGCTGATCGGCAGCAACCAGTTCCGGCACGATCCGGCGCAGCATGGCCATGGCGAGAACCTGTGGACCGGCTGGGGCGGGCGCGTCTGGACGCCGGAGGAAATGGTCGGCGAGTGGATCGCGGAGAAGGCGGAGTATCGTCACGACGTCTTCCCGAACGTCAGCCGGACCGGGAAGTGGAGCGACGTGGGCCACTACACCCAGCTGGTCTGGCGCGACTCGACCCATGTCGGCTGCGCGGTCGAGACCCGCGGCGACCGGTCGGTGCTGGCCTGCCGCTATGCGCCGCCGGGGAATATCGACGGGCGGCGGGCGTACTGAGACTCAGCTGACGTAGCCGGCCTGCATCAGTTCGGCGATGTGGACGATGGCGAGCGGGCGGTCGTCCTCGACCACCAGCAGAGTGGCGATCTTGTTCTGGGTCATCAGGTCGATGGCGTCGCTCATGCGGGCGTCGGGGGCGATGACCTTGGGCCGGGGGCTCATGATATCGGCCGCGGTCAGGCCCGCCGCGTTGTCGCGGCTGAAGGCGCGGCGCACGTCGCCGTCGGTGACGATGCCGGCCAGCCTGCCCTCGGCGTCGACCACGGCGGTCGCGCCCTTGCGGCCCTCGGTGATGGCGGAGACGACCTCGGCGAAGGTCGCGACCATCGGCACGGTCGCAGGGGCCGGCGGGCGGTCGCCCATCCAGTCGCGCACGCTCTGCAGGCTCATGCCCAGCTTGCCGCCCGGGTGATGCAGGCCGAAGGCCTCGGCGGTGAAGCCGCGCCGGTCCATCAGCACCATGGCCAGGGCGTCGCCGAGCGCCAGGGTCATCAGGGTGGAGGTGGTGGGGGCCAGGCCGTTGGGGCAGGCCTCCGCCACCTGGGGCATGGTCAGGCAGACGGCGGACGAGCGGCCGAGGAAGCTGTTG
This sequence comes from Brevundimonas sp., assembly GCF_036676055.1. Classification (GTDB taxonomy): domain Bacteria; phylum Pseudomonadota; class Alphaproteobacteria; order Caulobacterales; family Caulobacteraceae; genus Brevundimonas. Next base: position 60,708 of record NZ_JAKFDS010000066.1, read on the forward strand.
GGTCGCTGGGTCAGGCCGATGACCGGAATGCCCTCGCGCTGGCAGTAGATCAGGGGGTCGCGCAGTTCACGGCTCTCGCCCGAGTTGGAAATCGCCAGCAGGGTGACGTCCTTGCGCAGCATGCCGAGGTCGCCGTGGCTCATCTCCGCCGGGTGGACGAAGAAGGCGTTGGTGCCGGTCGAGGCGAGGGTCGCGGCGATCTTGCCGCCGATGTGACCCGACTTGCCCATGCCGGTGACGACCAGATAGCCCGTGCGGGACAGGATGATCTCGCAGGCCCGGGCGAGGCTGTCGTCGAGGCCGGCCTCAAGCGCCTTCAGGGCCTCGATGTTGAGCCGGATGACCTCGCGGGCGCGGGCCGTCATCGCGGCGGGATCGGCGGACAGGACGGGGCTGGTCGGTTCGGTCATTCCCGCGATGTGGCGCATCGGGCGCAGATTCACAATCGCCGGGGCCGGTCGGAAGATTGCTGCAATGCGAGAAAAAACGGTCCGGCGGTCAACCTTCGCCGCAGGACCGCGTTAGAAGGGGCCATGCGGACTTCAAACCTGATCACCGACGGCGCGCCCGCGCCGGTCGAGGCCCCATCGCATCTGTCGCCGCCACCCGCTCGCCTGCCCCGCCCCGCCGCGCTGTTTCTCGATATGGACGGCGTTCTGGCGCCGCTGGCCGCGACGCCGGACGCCGTCGTGCCCCATCCCGAGCGGACAGCGGCGCTGCGGTCCGTGGCGCGGAGGCTCGACGGCCGGGTCGCCATTCTCAGCGGTCGGACCATCGCCGAGATCGACCGGATCGCCGAGGCCAGCGCCGCCTCGGCCTCGGGCGTGCACGGCCTTGAGCGGCGGCGCGCGGACGGGTCGCTGCACCGCGCCGAGGCGGCGCCGGAGGTGCGCGACGCCGTCGCCGCCTTCGAGGCCTTCGCCCGCACCCGGCCGGGCATCATCGTCGAGGACAAGGCGGTGTCGGCCGGACTTCACTATCGCGGCGCTCCGGACGAGGCCGGGGCGGCGCTGGCCCTGGCCCGCGATCTGGCTGACCGTACCGGCCTGACGATGCAGGCCGGCAATCTGGTGGTGGAGCTGAAGACGCCCGGAACCAGCAAGGGCACCGCGCTGAACGCCTTCATGCAGGAGCCTCCGTTCGCCGGAGCCGTTCCGGTCATGTTGGGCGACGATCTGACGGACGAGGACGGCTTCCGCGCCGCAGAGGCCGCCGGGGGCTTCGGCGTGCTGGTAGGGCCGCCCCGCGAGACCGCCGCCCGCTACGGCCTGCCCGATGTGGACGCCGTGCTGGCCTGGCTGAACGCCGTCGAGGAGCATGCATGACCCCGAACCTGGACCTCGCCCCGATCGGCAACTGTTCGATCAGCGCCCTGATTGACCGCAACGGCCGTTACGTCTGGGCCTGCGCCCCGCGGGTGGACGGCGACCCGGTGTTCTCGGCCCTGATGGACGGGTCCGATCCGGGACACGGCTTCTGGGACATCGAACTGGAAGGACTGAAGCACGTCAGCCAGGAGTACGTCCGCAACACGCCGGTGCTGCGCACGGTGCTGACGGCGGAGGACGGGGCCGTGGTCGAGATCATCGACTTCGCGCCCCGCCACCCCAAGCACAGCCGCACCTATCGACCGCTGGCCTTCGCGCGGGTGGTGCGGCCGCTGGAGGGGGCTCCGCGCATCAAGGTGCGGCTGCGCCCGTCAGCCGACTGGGGGGCGCGGCCGGCGGAAAAGACCAGCGGGTCGAACCACATCCGCTACATGTGCACCGACGTGACCTTCCGGCTGACCACCGACTGTCCAGTATCGCATATCCTCAACGAGCGGGTGTTCCGGCTGGAGCGGGCGCACGCCTTCTTCTTCGGTCCCGACGAGGGCTACGATCAGGACGTCGGCCCGGGGGTCGCGGCGGCGCTGGAGCGCACCGTCGCCTATTGGCAGGACTGGGTGCGGACCCTCTATCTGCCGCTGGACTGGCAGGAGGCGGTGATCCGCGCCGCCATCACCCTGAAGCTGTGCGCCTATGAGGAGACCGGGGCGATCGTCGCGGCGATGACCACCTCGGTGCCCGAGTTCCCGGAGAGCGGGCGCAACTGGGACTACCGCTACTGCTGGATCCGCGACGCATACTATGTGGTCCGGGCCCTGAACCGGCTGGGGGCGGTCGACATCCTCGAGAACTACCTCGGCTATCTGCGCAACCTGGTCGACAACGCGGCGGGCGGCCACGTGCAGCCGGTCTATGGGGTCGGACTGGAGCCGGGCATCGGCGAGCGGATCGTCGAGAGCGTCCAGGGCTATCGCGGCATGAAGCCGGTCCGCATCGGCAACCAGGCCCACGAGCACCTGCAGCACGACGTCTACGGGCAGATCGTGCTGCCGCTGGTGCAGGCCTTCTACGACCAGCGGCTGCTGCGCCCAGGGACGATTGACGACTTCTACGCGCTGGAGAAGGTCGGCGAGCGGGCGTTCGCGATGCACGACCAGGTCGACGCCGGCCTGTGGGAGTTCCGCACCATCGCCCGGGTTCACACCTATTCCTCGGTGATGTGCTGGGCCGCCTGCGACCGCCTGGCCAAGGCCGCGGACCATCTGGGCCTGCAGGCGCGGGCCGAGATCTGGGGCGAGCGGGCGGCGATCATCCGCGCACGGATCGAGGCCGAGGCCTTCGTGCCCGACGAGGGGCGCTTCGCGGCCAGCTTCGGCAACAGGGAGCTGGACGCCTCGCTGCTGCAGCTGACTGACCTCGGCTTCCTTGATCCGATGGACCCTCGGCAGGTGAAGACCTTCGAGGCCATCGAACGGGACCTGAAGAAGGGTCCCTACCTGTTCCGCTACATCGAGCCGGACGACTTCGGGGAGCCCGAGACGGCGTTCAACTTCTGCACCTTCTGGTTCATCGAGGCGTTGCACCTGAACGGCCGCACGGAGGAGGCGCGGGCGATCTTCGAGGAGATGTTGAGCCGGCGGACGCACGCCGGCCTCCTGTCGGAAGACATTTCGTTGGGGGACAACGAACTCTGGGGCAACTACCCGCAGACCTATTCGCTGGTCGGGATGATCAACTGCGCCGTCCTGCTGAGCCGCTCGTGGACGGACGCCCGATGAGCAACTTCAACGCGATCCCCGGGGACCTTGCGGGCGAGACAGCGGTTTCGACCCCATGAGCCGCCTGATCGTCGTCTCCAACCGCGTGTCCGCGCCCAAGGACCCCGCCGCCGGATCGGCCGGCGGCCTGGCCATGGCCCTGTCGGCGGCCTTGAGGAAATACGACGGCCTGTGGTTCGGCTGGTCGGGCGAGACGGTCGAGACCTTTGTCCCGGAGGCCAAGATCGAGGACCGCGCCGGCGTGACCGTCGCCCTGGTCGATCTCGAGGCCCAGGACGTCGACGAATATTACAACGGCTACGCCAACAAGACCCTGTGGCCCCTGTTCCACCACCGGGTCGACCTGACCGCCTATGAGCGATCCTATGGCGAGGGCTATGAGCGCACCAACGCCCGCTTCGCCGAGGTGCTGGCGCCGCTGATCGAACCCGACGACCTGATCTGGATCCACGACTATCACATGATCCCGCTGGCCCGGGATCTGCGGCGGCTGGGCGTGAAGAACCGGATCGGCTTCTTCCTGCACACGCCGTGGCCGGCGCGGCAGTTGCTGGTCACCCTGCCCCACCACCGGCGGCTGGTGGAGTCGATGTTCGACTACGACCTGATCGGCTTCCAGACGCGGGAATGGCTGGACCTGTTCCGGGACTATGTCGCCTCGGAACCGAGCGTGCACGGCCGGCTGCTGCCCAATGACGCGCTGGAGGCCTTCGGCAAGACCGTGCAGACCGGCGTGTTTCCGATCGGCATCGACGTCGAGGGCTTCCTCGCGGCGCGCAATTCGACCTTCGGCAACCGCACCTATGACCGGATGGCGGCCTCCGCGGCCTTCCGGTCGATGATGGTGGGCGTCGACCGGCTGGACTATTCCAAGGGGCTGGAGGAACGGCTGCTGGGCTATGAGCAGTTCCTGCGCGACAATCCCGATATGCGCGGCGAGGTCTTCCTGCTGCAGGTGACGCCGATCAGCCGCGACGACGTCGACACCTACCAGGACATTCGCGCCCGGCTGGACGCGCTCGCCGGACGGATCAACGGCGAGTTCGCCGACATGGACTGGCAGCCGATCCGCTATCTGAACCGGACCTACCGCCGGGATCAGCTGGCCGGGATCTATCGCGCCGCCCGGGTGGGACTGGTGACCCCGCTGCGCGACGGCATGAACCTGGTGGCCAAGGAATATGTCGCGGCCCAGAACCCGGACGATCCGGGCGTTCTGGTTCTGTCACGTTTCGCCGGGGCGGCCGAGCAGATGGGCGAAGCCTTGCTGGTCAATCCGTTCAGCCGCGAGGAGCTGTCGGACGCCATCAAGCGGGCGCTGACCATGCCGCTGGCCGAGCGCAAGCGGAAGTGGGAGTGCCTGATGCAGGTGGTGCGCGATACCGACGTCGGCGTCTGGCGCGACGACTTCGTCGCCTCCCTGCGAGCCGTGGTGAACCCCGCCGACGGCGACATGGGAGCCGCCGCCGACGCGGCCTGAACGAGATCAGGCGACCTCAGCCACAACGGGCGGCGTTCCATCCTTCGCCGTCGCCGTCGTGTTGGCGGGGCGGTCGAGCACCCGATCCAGATAGTCATCAAGCGCCGGGCTGGGCGGGCAGAAGTCCCGCGCCCAGGCCAGGGAGCTGCCGACCATGACGTCGACCGCGGTGAAGCGCTGTCCCATCAGATAAGGCCCCCGCTCCAGCGCGCCGAGCAGCCGTGCAATGACGGCGTCATAGCGGGCCCGGACCTTCGCATCGCCCTCGGTCGCGCCGCTGATCCGGGCCCAGAAGGCCGGCTCCATCTCGCCGGCGACCCAGGTCAACCATGTCAGATAGGCCCCGCGCTCCGGCGAGCCGACCGGCGCGCCCAACGCGGCCTGCGGGAACAGATCCGTCAGATACAGCGCGACCGCCGCCGACTCGGTCACCAGCACGTCGTCATGCAGCAACGCCGGGACCTTGCCGTCAGGATGCGGGTTGCGCGGATCCCGGGCGCCAGACCCGTCCATGCGGGCAATGTCGCAGTAGCAGATGTCATAGGAGACCCCGATCTCTTCAAGCAGCCAGACCAGCCGCGACGATCGGGACCAAGGGGCATGGAACAGGGTCAGCATGGGAACTCTCCTTTTTGGGGGCGCTATCGCTCGCGACGCCGCCGCTCGCTGCTTGAGCGCGGACCGCCGACAGCGATTGACTACTGCCACCCTGCTGACAGCATGCTGTCAGCAGCGGGGGTTCAGGGTGAGCGAATGAGACGCGCCGACCGGCTATTCCAGATCATCCAGGTGCTGCGGCGGTCGGCTAAGCCGCTGACGGCCGACGCCATTGCCGCCGAGCTGGAGACATCGAAGCGGACCATCTATCGCGACATCGCCACCCTGATGGGCCAGCGGGTGCCGATCCGCGGCGAGGCCGGGCTGGGCTATGTGCTGGAGGGCGGCTTCGACCTGCCGCCGTTGATGCTGACGTCGGACGAGATCGAGGCGGCCGTGCTGGGGGCCCAGTGGGTGGCGGGGCGCGCCGATCCGGCCCTGGCCCGGGCGGCCCGGGATCTGGTGGCCAAGATCGCCGCCACCGTGCCGGAACGGCTGCGGCCGGTGGTGCTGGAGCCGGCCGTTGCGAGCCCGCCCGTCTGGGAGCCGCGCAAGGACGAGGTGCTGGACATGGCCCGCGTGCGGGCGTCGATCCACGCCGGCCGCAAGCTGGAGCTGCTCTATCGTGACGAACAGGAGCGCGAGAGCCGGCGGGTCATCTGGCCGTTCCTGATCGGCTATCGCGAGACGACCCGGCTGCTGGTGGGCTGGTGCGAGCTGCGCGGCGACTTCCGCACCTTCCGCACCGACCGGGTGGTCGAGGCCGGGTATATGGACGAGCGCTATCCCGGCCGCCCCGCCGTCCTGCGCGCCCGCTGGCTGGCGGCCAAGGAGGCCGAGTGGAAGGCCCGGGGCTGCGACGGCCCCCCGCCGGCCCGGCCTCAATAGATTTCGATCAGGCCCGCCGCCCCCATGCCCCCGCCGACGCACATGGTGACGACGCCGTATTTCGCGCCCCGGCGCTTTCCTTCGATCAGCACATGGCCGGTCATGCGCGCGCCCGACATGCCATAGGGGTGGCCGATCGAGATGGCGCCGCCCGAGACATTCAGCCGGTCGTCGGGGATGCCCAGCCGGTCGCGGCAGTAGATCACCTGCACCGCGAAGGCCTCGTTCAGCTCCCAGATGCCGATGTCATCGACGGTCAGACCATGACGCTCGAGCAGACGGGGCACGGCGAAGACCGGGCCGATGCCCATCTCGTCCGGCTCGCAGCCGGCCACCGCCATGCCGCGGAAGGCGCCGAGCGGCTGGAGCCCGCGTCGCGCGGCCTCCCCGGCCTCCATGATGACGCTGGCCGAGGCGCCGTCCGACAGCTGGCTGGCGTTGCCCGCAGTGATGTAGCGCCCCTCCTTGATCGTCTCGCCGCCGCCGAAGACCGGCTTCAGCGAGGACAGGCCTTCGAGGGTGGTGTCAGGACGATTGCCTTCGTCCATCGCCAGGGTGACTTCCTTCGGCGAGGCCTGGCCGGTCGCCTTGTCGACGACCTGCATGGTCGTCGTCATGGGGACGATCTCGGCGTTCAGCCGCCCGGCGGTCTGGGCCTCGGCGGTGCGTTGCTGGGAGCGCAGGGCGTATTCGTCCTGGGCCTCGCGGCTGATCCCGTAGCGGGCGGCGACGACCTCGGCCGTTTCGAGCATCGACATATAGATGTGCGGCTGCAGCTTCAGCAGCTCGGGGTCGCGCAAACGGGAGAGGTTCATATTCTGGTTCTGCACCAGCGATATGGACTCCAGGCCGCCCCCGACCGCGACGATCTGGCCGTCGTGGATGACCTGTTTCGCCGCCGTGGCGATCGCCATCAGACCGGAGGCGCACTGGCGGTCGAGGCTCATGCCCGCCGTGGTGACCGGCAAGCCGGCCGCCAGCGCGGCTTGCCGGGCGACGTTCGTCCCGGTCGAGCCCTGCTGAAGTGCGGCGCCCATCACCACGTCCTCGATCTCCGCCGGATCGACGCCGGACCGCGCCACGGCGTGGCGGATGGCGTGGCCGCCGAGCTGCTGGGCCTGGGTGTCGTTGAATGCGCCGCGATAGGCCCGGCCGATCGGGGTGCGGGCGGTGGAGACGATGACGGCTTCACGCATGGGAGTTCTCCGGTTCTTCGAAAGGCAGGTTAGCCGCCTGCCGCCACGTCAACGCAAGCCATCAACCCTTGTGCGCGGCCTGGGCCTTGGTCAGCTCGGTGAAACCCTGGGCCGCGCCCATCTCGGGCACGATCTCGCCCGCGCGGTCAGATATCTCGGCGAAGCGGGCCGCAACCTGCTCAGGCGCGTCATCGCCGGCGATCCACGCCCCCTGGGTCAGGGTGACATAGGCCCGCTCGAAGCCGCCTGCCCCGGCGGCGAGGATGCAGCGGCTCGGCGCGTCGTCGCTGACCAGATACAGCAGGCCCGGGGTGACCATTTCCGGTCCCAGCAGCTCCAGCGGCAGGCGGGCGCCGAGATCCTCGGTCATGCGCGTGTGGGCGGTGGGGGCCAGGCAGTTGACCCGGATGTCGTTCTTCGCCCCCTCGATCGACAGGGTCTGCATCAGCCCGACGAGCGCCATCTTGGCCGCGCCGTAGTTGGACTGGCCGAAATTGCCGTACAGGCCCGACGAGGAGGTAGTCATCACGATGCGACCGAAATTCGCCTCGCGCATGTGATCCCACACCGCCTTGGTGCAGTTCACCGCCCCCATCAGGTGGACGTCCACGACGAAGCGGAAATCCTCCATCTCCATCTTGGCGAAGGTCTTGTCGCGCAGGACGCCGGCGTTGTTCACCAGAATGTCGATCCGGCCCCAACGGTCCATGGCGGCGCCGACCATGGCCTGGACGGCGGCGGCGTCCGTCACCGAGGCGGCGTTGGCCATGGCTTCGCCCCCGGCCGACTCGATTTCCGCCACAACTGCCTCCGCGGCGGTCGCCGAGCCGCCCGATCCATCCCGTGCGCCTCCCAGGTCGTTGACGACCACCCTGGCGCCGCGCCTGGCCAAAGCCAGCGCGTGCTCCCGCCCCAGCCCGCCGCCCGCGCCCGTCACGATCGCCACCCGGCCGTCGAACCTCATCGCCATCGGTCTCTCCTTGTGAATCTTCCCGCAATCCCTAGCAGGCGTCCCGCCCCGGGACAGCCCCGTCTCAATGTGTTGAAACGGCGCCACAGTCGCCGCATTCCGAGCGAAAACAAGGAACCGGAACCGTACAATGCCGTTCGGCTCCGGAGCGTCCCGTGTAAAGCGTGGGCATTCGGGCAACCTTGAGTGTGAGGGATATCATGAAGGTGAAGCTATTAGCCGGCGTCGCGATGGCGGGGCTGTTCGCAGCCGGCGCCGCGTCCGCCGATCCGAACGGCTGGTACGGCGCGATTGACGCCGGTTACCACACGGCCGATGCCGAGACCGCCTATGGTTACGACATCGAAGTGGACGACGACTGGGCCGGCTTCGCCCGGCTGGGTTACCGGTTCACGCCGAACTGGCGCGTCGAGCTCGAAGGCGGCTACCGCCCCGGCGAGATCGAGGCGATCAACGTGGCCTCCTCGGGCGCCGCGGCGATCTGCAACGCGGTTCCGGCGGTGGGTCCCTGCGAAGGGCCCGAGGGCGACCTCAACGCCACCTCGCTGATGATGAATGTCATCTACGACTTCGGCAACGCCGACTCGACCCTGCGTCCGTTCATCGGCCTGGGCGCCGGCGTCAACCGGGTCAACACCGAGTTCCTGGGCACCTATGCGGTGAACCGCGTCGTCGCCATCGGCGCCGACGACAGCTCGACCGACCTGGCCGCGCAGGCCATCGCCGGCCTGTCCTGGGCGCTGAGCAACCGGGCCAGCCTGGACCTGACCTACCGCTACCTGATGTCGAACTTCTCGTTCGACACCTTCTCGTCGGTCCCGGCCGGCGATCTGGGCGAGCTGGAAGGCCGTTACACCGACCACTCGATCAGCCTGGGCCTGCGCTATGCGTTCGGCGCGGACGAGCCGGCCTATGTGCCGCCTCCGCCGCCCCCGCCGCCGCCGCCGCCCCCGCC
>NZ_JAKFDS010000067.1:0-30417 GCF_036676055.1 Brevundimonas sp.
CTTCGGCGAACACGACTTCCAGACGGGTCCAGGCTTCTTCGCGGCGAGCCTTGTCGCGGCTGATGACGGCTTCACCCAGGGCGTTCTCGACGCGCTCGAGGTAGACTTCGACGTTGTCGCCGAGCTTCGGAATGACGGCGCCTTCGCCGATGCCGAACTCGCGGGCCGGGATGCGGCCTTCGGTCTTCAGACCGACGTCGATGATCAGGATGTCTTTCTCGATGCCGACGACGCGGCCGTGAACGACCTGGCCTTCGCCGAGATCGCGACCCTGGAGGGTCTCGTCGAGCAGGGCGGCGAAGTCGTCACGCGAGGGGGAGAAGCTTTGGGTGTCGGTCATATAGCTCTGGGGTTTCTAACGGTTATGGCGCGCGACCGAAGGGCCCCGCGCGAGGTGGTTGAAGAGTGAGAGGCAGGTCGTCGGGATGCGAGGCCGTAAGGTCAGAACGCCCGCGGAAGCCGAGGAATGGAGCGTTGGATTTGCCGGGAGCCCCTAGAGACCGGACCGGCTGCGCGCCGCCTCGACGATACGGCGGGCCGCATCGAAGGCGGTCTCTATATCCATATCGGTCGTATCCAGCAAGACGGCGTCTTCAGCCTGGACCATCGGGGCGGCGCCGCGGCCGGCGTCGCGCTCGTCGCGGCGGATGATGTCGGCCAGCATATCCTCATAGGGGATGACCTCGCCGCGGGCGGTCAGCTGTTTCCAGCGGCGCGTGGCGCGGACCTGGGGCGTGGCGGTGACGAACAGCTTGGCCTGGGCCTCGGGGGCGATGACCGTGCCGATGTCGCGGCCGTCCAGCACGGCGCCGCCGGGCTGTTGCGCGAAGGCCTTCTGGAAGTCGAGCAGGGCCGCGCGGACGCCGGGATAGCCGGCCACGCGGCTGGCGGCCTCGCCGGCGCCCCGACCGGTCAGGCGGTCGGTGTCGGTCAGATGGCTGGCGTCCAGCGCCCGGGCCACGGCGGCGGCGGCGGCCTCGTCGTCGAGGGCGCCGCCCTGATCCAGCAGCCCCAGACCGACGGCGCGATACAGCAGGCCGGTGTCGAGGTATGGCAGGCCGTATTCGCGCGCCAGCCGGGCGGCGATGGTGCCCTTGCCCGAGGCGGCGGGGCCGTCGACGGCGATGATGAGTGGTGTTCTGGTGACCGGCATGGCGGCCGTTTCGTATGGCGTTCGCGCCGCCTTGTCCAAAGGCAATGAGAGCCGGCGGCTGATCCTTGCGTCCTCTGAACGGCGAGAGATGAAAACCCAGACTGCGGAGCCCGCCAGCGCAAGCACGGGCGCCCCAATCGCCATTGTCGACAGCGTCCAGAACAGGACCGGATCGTCCACCAAGGCTATTTCCCTGCCCCGTCGCAAGGGAATGCGCTGCTCAGCGAATACGTTGTAGCTGAACCATGCCAGCCAGAGCAGGACCGGCAATCCAATCGCCAGAGCCCGGCGCCAAGCTCTCCGGTCATCCCTGTCCGACGGGCGCCTCACCCGATTTCGGCCTCGAGCCCGGACATCAACTCGACGAAGCCCGGAAAGCTGGTGGCGATCATGCCGGGCTCGTCGACGGTGACGGGTTCGGCGGCGGCGAGGCCGAGCACAAGATGGCTCATGGCGATGCGGTGGTCGCCGTGGGTGGTCACGGTCGCGCCGCCGCGGACGGGGCCGCCGGTGACGGTGAAGCCCTCGGCCTCCTCCTCGACGGCGACGCCGCAGGCCTGGAGCCCGGCGGCCATCAGGGCGATGCGGTCGCTTTCCTTGACCCGCATCTCGCCGATGCCGCGCATGACCGTGGCGCCGTCGGCGAAGGCCGCCGTGGCGGCGAGGATGGGATATTCGTCGATCATCGAGGCGGCGCGGTCGGGGGGGACGACGACCCCGTGGAGCTTCGAGTGGCGGGCGGTGACGTCGCCGACCTCCTCGCCGCCGGCCATGCGGCGGTTCGAGACGGTCAGGTCGGCGCCCATCTCGCGCCAGGTCTCGAACAGGCCCGTGCGCAGGGGGTTGAGCATGACGCCCTCGACGGTCACCTCCGACCCGGGGACGATCAGGGCGGCGGCGAGGGGGAAGGCGGCGGAGGACGGGTCGCCGGGGACGGAGACGGGGGTGGCGGTCAGGGGCTGGCCGCCGGTCAGGGTGATGCGCCAGCCCGGCTCCTGCGGCAGGACGCCGACCTCGGCCCCGAAGGCCCGGAGCATGCGTTCGGTGTGATCGCGGCTGGGGACGGGCTCGGCCACCGTGACGACGCCGGCGGCGTTCACGCCGGCCAGCAGGATGGCGGACTTGATCTGGGCCGAGGCGACGCTCTGGACATGGTCGATGGCCGAGAGGCCGCCGCCCGTGAGCGTCACCGGCAGGCGATCCTCCTCGCCGGGCCACTGGAAGCGCGCGCCCATGGCGGCCAGCGGGGCCGTGACCCGCTTCATCGGCCGCTGCCGCAGGCTGGCGTCGCCGTCGAAGGTCACGGTGATCGGATAGCCGGCCGCGGCGCCCATCAGCAGGCGCACGCCGGTGCCGGCGTTGCCGCAGTCGATGACGCCGGCGGGCTGGCGGAAACCGCCGTGGCCGGTGACGCGCCAGCGGCCCTCGCCGAGGCGCTCGACGTCGGCGCCGAAGGCCTCCACCGCGCGGGCGGTGGCGAGGACGTCGTCGCCTTCCAGCAGGCCGTCGATCCCGGTGACGCCGGTCGCCATGGCCCCGAGGATCAGGGCGCGGTGCGACATGGACTTGTCGCCGGGGGCGCGCACGACGCCGCTGAGCGCGGGGGCGCGGCGGGCGGTCAGATGGGAGGGGGTCGTCACCCGGCGATCTCCGAAGCCGGCAGGCGGCGCGGAGATGGCTTTTGACAGCGGCCCTCAGGGGTGGCAAGGGACGCGCCCGAATTCCCCCCACCGAGAGAGGCGCCCCCCGTGGCCAATCCCGAACTGGGCCAGAAGCAGGTCTGCCCGAACTGCCAGGCCAAATTCTACGACCTGGGCCGCCGCCCGGCCCACTGCCCCAAATGCGCGACCGACTTCGATCCGGAGGAGGCGCTGAAGCTGCGCAACCGCCGCGGCCGTCCGGCCGGCTACGCCGCCGACGAGACCCCGGATGAGGACGCCGAGGATCAGGTCGCCAAGAAGAAGCCGTCCGACGACGAGGATGACGAGGAAGAAGCCGTCGCCACGCCGGAGATCGACGAGGAAGGCCACGAGCCGATCCTGACGCCGGACGACGACGACGAGGCTCCCGTCGATCCGACCGAGGAGCCCGGCATGGGCGAGGCGGGCGACGACGACGACGTGCTGGCCGACGACGATGACGACGACTCCGTGCCCTTCATCGAGGACGAGGACGACGACGCGTTCGACGACGAAATCGTCAAGGCGGGCAAGGACGAGGACTAGGTTTTTCGCCCGTTTCGGGGCCGCCGGCGGCGGCTCCGGACGGGATGAAAATAAAAGGCGGAACCGGGCTTGATCACGATCAGACCCTGACATAGGTTCCGCCGCCTCGCCGGGGGGCGGTTTCCTCCGCCCGGCGATCCGACCGAAAGGTTCGGGGCTATAGCTCAGTTGGTAGAGCGCTTGAATGGCATTCAAGAGGTCAGCGGTTCGACTCCGCTTAGCTCCACCATCGAAGGCCCTGCGGGACACCGCGGGGCCTTCGTCCTTTCCGGACCCCCGTTGATCCGCGACGGCGAAATCCCCATCTCGTTCCTGTCAGCCGACGCCTTGCCGATTCCGGGAGGCGCAGACGGCTGAGGCCTGCTTCGGGGGCAATGAGACGATGACGACGCGCACCATCCTGTTCGACAGCCCCTTCCTGCTGGGCTTCGACCACACCCGGGCCCTGATCGACCGCGCGGCGCGGGCCGCGGCGGACAGCTATCCTCCCTACAATGTCGAGCAGACGGGCGAGCATTCGGTGCGCATCACCCTGGCCGTCGCGGGTTTCGGCCCCGACGAGCTGACGGTGACTCTTGAGGGCCGGCAGCTGACCATCGCCGGCAAGCGGGAAGACGCCGGCAAGAGCGAGCAGGCCTTCCTGCATCGAGGCATCGCCGGGCGCGGCTTCGTGCGCAGCTTCGTGCTCGCCGACGGGCTGGAGGTCGATGAGGCCCGGCTTGAGCACGGCCTGCTGCACGTCGCCCTGAGCCGGCCGGCGGACCAGCCGACGGTGCGCCGCATACCCATCACGACGGGCTGATTCAGACGTCGTTATCCACGGTCGCCGTTCGCGGGGCCGAACCTCACGCCCTTCGGGGCGTTAGTCCAGAGTAAGGAGGCGGTCGCCATGACGCCGACGTTGATTACCAAGGAAGATCTCAGGGGCCTGGGCGCCCCGGACCTCGTCTATGTGCGCGAAATCCGCGCCGCCGACGTGCTGGCCGACACCCCGCTTCCGGAGGCGAAGGGCCTGACGATCGATCCCGAGGCGGTGCTTTACGCCGTTCATGGCGCCGACGGGGAACGACTGGCGGTCATGATGGACCGCGAGACCGCCTTCGCCGCCGCCGTGGCGCACGAGCTGGAGCCGGTCTCGGTGCATTAAAGGGCGCTACCGCGCTTCGCGCACCAAAACTCAGGCCGCGGTGGCCGGGGCCTGATCCCTGACGAACAGGGCGCGGATGGCGTCGGCGGTCCGGGCCTGCCGCAGGTGTTCGCGCATCTCCGGCGAGCGCAGGGCGCGCGACACGGCGGCCAGGGCGCGCAGGTGCTCGGCTCCGTCGCGGGGCGGCGCGAACAGGGCGAAGATGAGGTCCACCGGCCGGTCGTCGACGGAGCCGTAGGCCACCGGCGTATCCAGACGCACGAACACCGCCGTCACCCGGTCGATGCCGTCGATGCGGGCGTGAGGCACAGCCACGCCGGAGCCGAGCCCGGTCGAGCCGAGGGCCTCGCGTTCCAGCAGCGCCTCCATGACGCGGGCTTCCGGCAGGCCGAGGGCCTGGGCGGCGGCCTCCGCAACGGTGTGCAGGGCCTGGCGCTTTGACGACGCGCCGCTGCGCAGGACGACACCGTCCTCCGCCAGCAAATCACCGATGTCCATCCGCTATCCCGACTCTACCCGATCATTCCCGTTGGGCGGGCGCCGTGTAGACGACCCGCCTCGTTGTGGGAAGCACTATGACTTGTCGCCGTTTACCGAACCGTGTCCGTTGAGCGTTTTCGAGGTCCGCTCCGGATCGATCCAGCCGACATTGCCGTCGGGCCGGCGATAGACCACCGACAGGCCGCCGTGGGCGGCGTTGCGGAACAGCACGACCGGATAGCCGGTCATGTCCAGCTCCATTACGGCACGGCCGACCGTGAGGGTGCGGATCTCGTGTTCCGTCTCGGCGATGACCATGCCGACGGGGGGCGGTTCGTCGGGCGCCCCGGCCTCGCCGAAGTCGGCGTCCTCGACCTCGTCCGGATTGCGCAGGACCACGCTGTGAGCCACCTCGCGCGCCGCCAGCTCGGTCTTCTCGGGCGACAGGCCCTTGGGACCGATATGGTGATCCTTGAGCCGGCGCTTGTAGCGGCGGACCCGCTTCTCGATCTTGTCGAGACTGTCAGTGAAGGCGGCATGGGCGTCGCCGCCGTGGCCGGTGGTGACCAGGCTCTGCCCCGAGGCGAGGCGGACCCAGCAGTCGACCTTGAAGCCGTAGCCGTCCTTGGACACCACGACCTCGGCGTCCTGGCCGCCTCGTTCGAAGTATTTGCCGATCCCGTCCTGGAGTTCCTGGGAGATGCGGGAGCCTAGCGCTTCCCCGACATCCACTTGCTTGCCGCTGACCTGGATTTGCATGTCTGTAGAACGCGACCGAAGCCGTTTGGTGTCAACGGCGATCACCGAAATGTGGTGTGGAATTCGGCGACTGGACGGTCGGGGAAGGCGACGACGGCCGAAGAGGGAATTCAGCGGAGGGCGGAAATAATAGAGAGACTTCCGGGACTTGCGCCGTATCAGCCCGTCCGGAGCATCCGCTTGCGCTGGACCGAGGAGGGGATGCGCAGGGCCTCGCGGTATTTCGCCACGGTGCGCCGCGCGATGTCGATGCCAGCCTCATTGAGAATCTCGACGATGCGGTCGTCCGACAGGACGTCGCCGTCGCGGGCCTCGCCGTCGATCATGGCCTTGATCCGGTGGCGGACCGCCTCGGCGGAATGGGTCGCGCCGCCGTCGGACGACTGGATCGCCGCGGTGAAGAAGAATTTCAGCTCGAATACGCCGCGGGGCGTGGAGACGTATTTGTTCGAGGTGACCCGGCTGACCGTCGATTCGTGCATGCCGATGGCGTCGGCGACGGTCTTCAGGTTCAGCGGCCGCAGGAACTCGACGCCGAAGGCGAGGAAGGCGTCCTGCTGGCGGACGATCTCGGACGAGACCTTGAGGATGGTCTTCGCACGCTGGTCCAGCGACTTGACCAGCCAGCTGGCCTGGGCCGCGCATTCGGCGACGAAGGTCTTCTCCGTATCCGAACGGGCCCCGGCCGAGACGACGCCGTGATAGCGCTTGTCCATGATCAGGCGCGGCAGGGTGTCGGCGTTGAGCTCGACCTTCCAGCCGCCGGCGGGATCGGGCCGCACGTGCACGTCGGGGATGACGGTCTGGGCCGGCTCGCCGCCGAAGCCGGCTCCCGGACGCGGCGTCAGGGCCTTCAGCTCGGCGATCATCTCGGCCATGTCCTCGGCGTCGACGCCGCAAGCCTTGCGCAGGGCCGTCAGGTCGCGTTTGGCCAGCAGGTCGAGGTTGTCGAGCAGGCACTGCATGGCCGGGTCAAAGCGGTTGCGCTCGATCAGCTGCAGCTTCAGGCACTCCGGCACCGAACGGGCCATGATCCCGGTCGGTTCGAAGCCGTGGCACGCCGCCAGCACCGCCTCGACCCGCTCGAGACCGACCCCGAGCCGGTCGGCGATCTCTTCCAGTTCGCCGCGCAGATAGCCGCCCTCGTCGACCGCGTCGATCAGGCTGAGGGCGATGGCGTGGTCGGCGGGGGTGAAGCCCGCCTGGGAGGCCTGGGCCTGCAAATGCTCCCACAGGGTGGCGTCGCGTGTGTCGGGCTGTTCGCGGCCCTCGCCGTCCGGCAGGCCGCCGCCGGTTCCGGCGCGGGACCAGTCGTTAAGGCCGGGCTGGGCCTCGCCGGCGCCGACGTCCTCCATGCGGTCGGAGGTGCGCTCGCCGGGGCTGGCGTCGCCGTAGACGTCGTCGGAGCGGGCGTCGAGGGTGCGGTCGGAATCCTGGGCGTGGCCCTCGTCGAAGGTCAGTTCGGCGCCGTCGCGGCTCTCGACCGCCTCGGCCGGGGCGTCGCTTTCGCCGCCGGGTTCGGCGTCCTCGCGCTGGAGCAGGGGGTTCTTTTCGAGCTCGGCCTCGACGAAGGCGTCCAGCTCGATGTTCGACAGTTGCAGCAGCTTGATCGCCTGCTGCAGCTGGGGCGTGATGACGAGCCCCTGCCCCTGCCGTATCTCCAGCCTTTGTCCGAGCACCGATGACCCCGCCGACCCTCCGGGGCGAACTGGCCCGGAACTTGCTTCGGCCACTGTGTGGCCGGAACGGTTAACGGGGTCTAAGCGGGGGCGTTGGGCCGAGGCTCGGGAGGTCCGCTATGGGTGGAAAGCGGACGTTCAGCATGCCTATGCTCCCCCATATGGATAGAAGCCAACTGGCCCAAGCAGTAGCATTAGCCCTCTTGCTTTGTGGCTGCGGGGCCGCACCCACAGCGGTTGACGATCAACCCGCACCGACGCGCATGAAGCGCAGTCCCACGCCCGGCGAAACCACCCGCTGCCAACCTCTTGTTACAGAGATCCCGGACGGTTCGGCGCGCCTTAGGTGTCAGGTTGGCGCAGAAGGGCGATTGGAACGATGTGTCGTCCTGAGCACCACCAACGCCCGGCTTGGCGAGTGGGGTTTGTGCATGGCGGCGGGATTTCTGGCCGACGAAGCTCAAGTCGGGCAGGAGGTTGAGTTACCCCTGAAATGGCGACGACCTTCATAGGTAAAGCGTCCCGAATAGGCCGGGAGCAGGCCAACGCATCTTACCGTCAAACGGACCTCGGGAACGGCAGAGCGGGGTGGGAAGCGGACCCACGTCTCCTCCCCGTCGCGCAGCGATGGGGAGGAGACGTCAAGTCGCGCCGCCCATGAGTGGGAGGCGGCCATCGGTTTCAACCTGATCGGGCTGCCCGATCTTCCGTCCGTGTCTCGTTGCCCTCAGATCTAGCCCGAGGATGACGGCAGGGGATCGGGGGCGAAGCGCCGGCTTTACTCAGCCGCAGGGATCGGCAAGCCTCGGTCCCGACGAGAGAGAACGCCCATGCGCCTGATCCTGACCGCCCTGCTCTGCCTCGCCCTGCCCGGCGCAGCGATGGCCCAGGCCACGCCCGCCGAACAGGCGATGATGCAGACGATCGAGCGGGAGCATGACCGCCATATCGACCTGCTGGAGCGGCTGGTGAACCAGAACAGCGGGACGCTGAACCTGCCGGGCGTCCGCGCCGTGGGGGAGATGGTCCGGGCCGAGCTGGAGCCGCTGGGGTTCGCGGTGCGCTGGGTCGACATGAGCGAGACCGGGCGCGCCGGGCATCTGGTGGCGACCCATCCGGGGCGGGGCCGAAACGTGCTGCTGATCGGCCATCTGGACACGGTGTTCGAGGTCGACAGCCCGTTCCAGCGCTTCGAGCGGGATGGAAGCCGCGCCGTCGGGCCGGGCATCGGCGACGACAAGGGCGGGGTGGTGGTCATCGTCGCCGCCCTGCGCGCCATGCAGGCGGCGGGGACGCTGGACGACGCCAATGTCACCATTGTGCTGACCGGCGACGAGGAGCGGGTCGGGTCGCCGGTCGCGGTCGCCCGGCGCGACCTGATCGAGGCCGGGCGGGCGGCCGACTTCGCGCTGGAGTTCGAGAACCTGGCCATCGACGACGGGGCCGAATTCGGCACGGTGGCGCGACGCAGCTCGACCAACTGGACGCTGACCGCCACCGGCCGCACCGGCCACTCCAGCGGGGTGTTCAACGACACGCTGGGCTATGGGGCCATCTATGAGACGGCCCGCATCCTCGACGGCTTCCGCCGCGAGCTGCCGGAGCCGAACCTGACCTACAATGTCGGGGTCATCGCCGGGGGGACCCCCGCGGAGATCGACGCCGAGGGCTTCAACGTCACCGCCTCGGGCAAGACCAATATCGTCGCCTCGACCGCCATAGCGCGCGGCGACCTGCGCACCCTGACGCGGGAGCAGGACGAACGGGTGCGGGCGAGGATGCTGGCCATCGTCGACGACCACCTGCCGCACACCGAGGCCGAACTGGAGTTCGCGGACACCAGCTATCCGCCGATGGCGCCGACCGACGGCAACCGGGTGCTGCTGGCGCGGCTGAACGCGGTCAACCGGGATCTGGGCCTGCCGGAGATGGCCGAGTTCGATCCGGCCCGGCGCGGGGCGGCCGACAGCGGCTTCGTGGCCGGCGACGTGGATACGCTGGGCGGACTGGGGATCGCGGGCGGCGGGGCCCATGCGGAGGGCGAGTGGGTCGATCTGGACAGTCTGGTGCGCCAGTCGCAGCGGGCGGCGGCGCTGATCAGCCGGCTGAGCCTCGAAGGCCTTTAGGTCAGCCGTACATGTCGCCGAGATAGACGCGGCGGACCTCGGGGTCGCGGATGACGTCCTCGGCCTTGCCCTCGAACAGCACCGATCCCGACGAGATGATCGAGGCGTGGTCGATGATCTCGAGCGTCTCGCGGACATTGTGGTCGGTGATCAGGACGCCGATGCCCTCGCCCGCCAGATAGCGGATGACCTGGCGGATGTCGGCGATGGCCAGCGGGTCGATGCCGGCGAAGGGTTCGTCCAGCAGCATGAAGCTGGGCCGGCCGGCGAGGGCGCGGGCGATCTCGCAGCGGCGCCGCTCGCCGCCGGACAGGCCAGAGGCCGGGGCGTGGCGCAGATGGTCGATGCGCAGCTCTTCCAGCAGGCGGGTGGTCTCGTCGGCGATGGCCTGACGGCCCTCGTGGTGCAGTTCGACCACGGCCATGACGTTGTGCTCGACCGTCATGCCGCGGAAGATCGAGGCCTCCTGCGCCAGATAGCCGAGGCCCATGCGGGCGCGCTGGTACATCGGCTGGGCGGTGATGTCCTCGCCGTCGAGGAAGATCCGGCCGCTGTCCGGCGGGATCAGGCCGGTGATCATGTAGAAGCAGGTGGTCTTGCCGGCGCCGTTGGGGCCGAGCAGGCCGGCGACCTGGCCGCGCTCGACGTGCAGGGAGACGTCGCGGACCACCTGACGCTGACCGAAGGCGCGGGCGATGTGCTCGACCCGCAGGCCGGTCGGGCGCGGAGCCTCGACCGCCGCCTGTTCGGGGGCGGCGTCATGGACGTTGAGGGCTGAGAGTTCCTTGCGCGCCAAAGGGTCAGGCCGAGCCGGGGCTCAGTCCCCGCTCTGGGGGTAGAAGACGCCACGGATGCGGCCGCCCTGCGCACCGGAGCCGCCCTCCATGCGGGCCGCCTCGGTCCGGGTGTTGTAGACCAGCCGGCCGCCGGTGAGGACGTTCTGGCCCTGGGTCAGGATCACGTCGCCGGTCAGGATCACCTCGTCGTCAGCGAGGACGTAGACCGCGCGGTCGCCGCGGATGGTCTGGTCCGGGGTGACGAAATAGACATTGCCCGACGCCTCGACGCGCGTCAGGTCGCCGCCCGTGATCGTGCCGTTGATCGAGTCGGCGCGCAGGCGGTTCTGGCCCTGGACGATCTCGGCCCGTCCGCGCAGGGCGATGCCGGTCGGGGTGTATTCGCCCGCGTCGGCGCCGAAGGAGACCGCGTCCCCGCCCGCGCGCACGGCGGCGGCGTCCTGGGCGCCGCCGGCCGTCGGCAGGGCCAGCAGGGCCAGGGCCAAGGCCGCGGTGGTGAAGGTTCTGGTCATGCTCATCCGTCCGACCTCGCCGGGTTGATCGTCCCGCGCACCTTGTTATCGCCCGAGCCGCTGAACACGACCCGTTCGCCCTGTTCATAGATCGCATAGGACGAAGCGTTGATGGTTCCAAGGGGGCCGGAGCCCTGGACGCCCTTCGAGCCGGTGACGATGCCGGTCTCGGTGTCGACCACCGCCTCGGGCGTGACGAGGTCGAAACCCGTGCCGCCGTCCGAAATCCGCACGTTCGGGCCGATGGTCACGGTCTCCGAGGCCTCGTCATAGACGCCGCCGTCCGCGGTCAGGGTGGTGACCTTGCGGCCGCCGAGATTGAGCCGCAGGGCCGGGCCGACGAGCCGGAACCGGCCGGTGTCGGCGTCGCGGACCGCGCGCTCGAAGCCGATCACGAAGCTGCGGCCCTCGGCGTCCTGGCCGAGGAAGCGCGAGTTCTCCAGCGTCACCTCCCTCGAGGTCCCGGCCTTGCGCTCGACATCCGAGATGACGCTGCGCAGCACGATCCAGCTGATGGTCCCGCCGGCCAGCACGATGATCGCCACCGGCAGCACCCGGCGCAGCAGGTGCACGCGCCGCGAACGGGCGCGGAAGGCCCGGGCCGTGGCGGCGATACGGACCTCGTCCGCCTGATCGCGAATGTCGGCGGGTTCGGTCATCAGGTGTGCGCGAAAATGTCCATCTCGTCCCAGCCGGCGAGGTCGAGGGCCGAGCGGGAGGGCAGGAAGTCGAAGCATTTGCGGGCCAGTTCGGCCCGGCCCTCGCGCGCCAGCATCTCGTCCAGCCGGGCCTTGACGGCGTGCAGGTAGAGGACGTCGGAGGCGGCGTATTCCAGCTGGGCCGGGGTCAGGGTCTCCGCGCCCCAGTCCGAGCTCTGCTGCGCCTTGGACAGGTCGACGCCGGCCAGCTCGCGGACCACGTCCTTGAGGCCGTGGCGGTCGGTGTAGGTGCGGGCCAGCTTGGAGGCGATCTTGGTGCAGTAGACCGGCCGGGTCTCGACCCCGAGATGGAGCTGGAACATGCCGATGTCGAAACGGCCGAAGTGGAACAGCTTCAGCACCTTGGGGTCGGTCAGCAGGCGCTTGAGGTTGGGGCAGTCGTAGCCGGGGCGGCGCATGCGCACGACATGGGCGTCGCCGTCGCCGGCCGAGAGCTGGACCACGCACAGCGGATCGCGGCGAAAGCGCAGGCCCATGGTTTCGGAATCGATCGCGACCTCGGGGCCGAGGTCGAGGCCGTCGGGCAGGTCGCCCTCGTGCAGGAATACGGTCATTTCGGCGTTCTCATGCTGCGGACCATAAACGAACGGCGCCGTATCGCTAGGACACGGCGCCGTCGAAATAATGGTGCCCAGAAGAGGACTCGAACCTCCACGGCCTTTCAGCCACTGGCACCTGAAGCCAGCGCGTCTACCAATTCCGCCATCTGGGCCCAGACATCGCCGCGTTCGCACGCGTTTCCGTCCGGAAGGCGCGGACCCTTAAGGCAGCCCCCGGGGCGGGTCAACAGGCTTTTGTCCTGTTTGCGTTGCAGCCGTCCTGACCATCGTCTAATCCCCGCGCCGAGGCCGGTCCGCGCCGGTCGCCCGCCTTTGGAGTCTGTCATGAGCGAAGCTGCGCCCGGCCTGATCACCGTCTTCGGCGGCTCGGGCTTTGTCGGCAGCCAGGTGGTCCAGGACCTGGCCCGTCGCGGGTGGCGTATCCGTGTGGCGGTGCGCCGCCCGGACCGCGCCTACAAACTGCAGACCTCCGGCCATGTCGGACAGATTCAGGCCGTGCGCTGCGACGCGACCGATCCGGCCCAGGTCGAGGCCGCGCTGCAGGGCGCCGACGCCGCCATCAACCTGATCGGGGTGCTGTACGAGGCGGGTTCGCGGTCGTTCCAGACGATGCACGTCGACGCCGCGCGCAACATCGCCGCGGCCTGCGCGGCCGCCCGGGTCGACCGTCTGGTGCATGTGTCGGCGATCGGGGCCAACCCCGAGAGCGATTCGAAATACGCCTGCACCAAGGCCGCGGGCGAGATGGCCGTGCGCGAGGTCAAGCCCGACGCGGTCATCATCCGGCCCTCGATCGTGTTCGGGGCCGGCGACGACTTCCTCAATCGCTTCGCCGCCATGGCCACCATGGCCCCGGCCCTGCCGCTGATCGGCGGCGGACGCACCCGCTTCCAGCCGGTCTATGTCGGCGACGTGGCCGAGGCGATCGCGCGGGCGGCGGAACGGCCCGACGCGGCCGGCCGCACCTTCGAACTGGGCGGGCCGGAGGTCATGACCTTCGAAGAGGTGCTGAAGCTGATCCTGCGCGAGACGCGGCGGCGCAACGGCCTGATCCCCCTGCCCTTCTTCGTCGCCCGCACGATCGGCTCGGTGGCGCAGCTGAGCAGCGTCGTCGGCATCGCGCCGGTCCTGACCCACGACCAGGTCGTCAGCCTCGAGAGCGACAATGTGGTCGCCGAAGGGGCCGAGGGCCTTGCCGAGCTGGGCATCGAGCCGACCGGCATCGAGGCGATCGCCCCCTCCTATCTGTGGCGCTACCGTCGCGGCGGCCAGTTCTCGGAGCGGCCGGCGACGGCCTGACCGACTACAGTCCTCCCGTCGCCGCCAGACCGGCGAGACCGATAAGGCCGACGGCGATCCGCCACCAGGCGAAGGGGGCGAAGCCGTGGCGGCTGACGAACTCCAGCAGGAAGCGGACCACCGCCAGGGCGGTCAGGAAGGCGACCACGAAGCCGAGCACGATCAGGCCGGCGTCGCTGAAATCGAGCCGGTCCCAGCTCTTGAGCAGGTCGTAGGCGACGGCGCTGCCCATGGTCGGCAGGGCGAGGAAGAAGCTGAACTCGGCGGCGGACCGCTTGTCGGTGCCCAGCAGCAGGCCGCCGGCGATGGTGGCGCCCGAACGCGACACGCCGGGGATCATGGCGAGGCACTGGAACAGGCCGATCAGGAAATAGACCCGCAGCGGATAGCGATCGGCCTCGAGGAAGGTCGGGACCTTCTTCATCCGGTCCAGCCACAGCAGCAGGACCCCGCCGACGATCAGGGCGATGCAGATCACCAGAGGGGTCTCGAACAGGATCGTCTTGATGAAGTCGTAGGCGAGGAAGCCGATCACCACCGCCGGGGCGAAGGCGACCAGCAGGCCGATCAGGAACCGCCGCGCCTCGGGATCGAACGGCCAGCGGGTCGCCAGCGTCCACAGACGTTTGAAATAGACGCTGATGATCGCCAGCAGTGCGCCCAGCTGGATGACGATCTCGAAGGTCTTGCCGGTGCTTTCGAAGCCGAGGAAATGGCCGAGGAGCAGCAGGTGACCGGTCGACGATACCGGTATGAACTCGGTCAGGCCCTCGACCAGCCCGAGAATGATCGCCGCCAGCCAGTCCGCCATCCGCTTCCCCGATAGAGATCAGGCGGATCAGTTCGCGCCCGGTTCGGGACCCACATAGCGCAGGCGCGCCCGGATAGGCGAGCCGTTCGTGATCTGGTCGACCGCGTGAGCCAGAAGGCCGGCGAGGCGACCGATCAGCAGCAGGTCGGCGGCGGCCTCGCGCGGCAGCTCCAGCCGGCGGGCGATGGCGACAAGGGCCAGGCCGAAAGCCGGCGCCCGACCGGTCATCTCCTCACCCTCGCGCAGGGCCCGGGCGAGGTCCTGGGGCAGGTCGGCGACCGCCAGCAAGCCGGCGGCCCGGGGATCCCCGACGGGCCAGGCCGGGTCGCCGAAGCCATGAAGCCCCCCGGCCTCATGGGCGCGTCGCGCGGCGTCGACCGCCTGACGGCGGACGGCGACGACCCATTCCGAGGCCCTGGCGAGATCGAGGATGGCGCCGGTCCCGGCCGCGGTGGCCAGCCCCGCGAGCGCCGCCCCGGCCGGCGAGGCGCCGCCCCCGGCGGCCGCCCGGGCGGCGAGGGCGCAGGCGTCGAGGCCGTTGTCGGCGGACAGCACCAGGGCGCGGCGGACCAGATGCGCGTCCGACTCGCGCACCTTCCACGCCCGCGCCAGCCGCTGGTGCAGAAACAACCGCGGACCGGGGCCCGCCACCGCGTCCACCGCCTCGTCCAGAATCCGTGCGCATTCGGCGCGAAGGGCCTCGGCCGGGCGCGCCTTGAGTTCGGCGTCCTCTTCCGCCCGCCGGGCCAGGGCGGCGAACAGCCGGCCGCGCGCGGACGGACCGGGGGTGGAGCCGACCCGCGGCCGCACCTCGACGAAGGGATTGGCCGACCGCGCGTCCCACAGCAGCCGCGCCGCGTCTTCCAGGGTCGCGGTTTCGGCCAGCTGAACCGCGTCCATGCCACGATAGAACAGCCGTCCGCCAGCGCTCATCGATACGGAAGAGCGGATCTCGAGCTCCGGCGCGTCAGACTCTTCCGGCGGCAGCCACTGGCCGATTTCGGCCGCGGGTTCGTCACCGCTCAGCCGGACGATGTCGGCGACGGCGTACAGGCTGCGGCGGGAGTCCTCGGGATCGGGACGGGCGGCGATGCGGCCACGGCTGACATAGGCGTACAGGGTCTGGGCCTTGACCCCCAACCGGGCCAGAGCCTCGCCGCGTCCGATCCAGCGGCCGGCCTGCGATGCCGTCCCTGCCGACTGCATATCGCCTCCGAAGTCCGGGGAGCCCTTGTCCAACATCGTACACAAGATGGGTTAATTTCGTGACGATGCCGCTAACGTCGCAAACCTTGGCGCCGCGCGCGCTTTCCGCGACAAGACGGCGATGACCATGACCGCCCTCGACGACGTTCAACTGGCGACCCGCAGCGTGACGCGGCTGTCCGTCGGGGTGGCGGTGGCGCTGATCGCATTGAAGGCCTTCGCCCTCGGCGCCTCCGGCTCGGTGGCCATCCTGGCCTCGCTGACCGACTCCGCCCTCGACCTCGTCGCCTCCCTGGCCACCTTTTTCGCGGTGCGCTGGGCGGCCGCGCCGGCGGATGCGGAGCACCGCCATGGCCACGGCAAGGGCGAGGCGATGGCCGCCCTGGTCCAGTCGGGCCTGATCTTCGCCTCGGCCCTGTTCATCGGCTGGGAGGCGCTGCAGCGCGTGTTCGATCCCCGGCCCGTGACGTCCGGCTACTGGGCCGTGGTGGTGGTGCTGATCTCGATCGCCCTGACCGGCTGGCTGGTGTGGATGCAGGATCGCGCCATCCGTCAGAGCGGCTCGATGGCCGTGAAGGCGGACCGCGCCCACTACGCCGCCGACCTCGCCGCCAATGCGGTCGTGCTGATCGGCGTGGCGTCCGGCGCCTTTCTGTCCGCGCCCGGGCTCGACGCGGCGGCGGGACTGATCGTCGCCGTCTGGCTGTTCTGGGGGGCCCTGGGCTTGCTCCGGGACGCCGCGGATCACCTGCTGGACCGGGCCGTCCCGGACGCCGACCGGATCGCTATCACCACGGCCGTGCTGGCCGATCCGCGCATTTCCGGCGTCCACCAGCTGCGCAGCCGGATGGCCGGGTCGACGATGTCGATCCAGATGCACGTGGACCTGGAGCCGAGCCTGACGCTGGAGCAGGCCCACGACATCGTGGTCGGCGCCGAGCAGCGGCTGCTGCAGGCGTTTCCAAACGCCGACATCCTGATCCACCCCGATCCGCGCGGGCGGGCCGAAACCCATGACCGGGCCGCCGGGGACGGGGCCGACCTCGACGAGGGCGCGGCGGCCGAAAACGCCTGACCGCGGCGCCGCCGGCTGCCCATAGCTAACGCGGACTTAACGCCCTGTGGCGCATGCATCCGTCATGTCGGCCTGCGTCCTGTACCATTTCCCCTTCGATCCCGGCTCCCGCGCCGCGCGCCTTGCGCTGGGCGAGGCCCGGATCGAGTTCGCCGAGACGGTGGTCCGGCCGTGGGAAGACGACTGCCCGATCGCGCCCCTGAACCCGTCGGGCATGCCGCCGGTCCTGCGCACGACCGAGGCCGGACGGCCCCTGACCCTGTGCGAACCCGCCGCCATCCTGGGCTGGCTGGAGGACCGTTCGACCGAGCCGTTCCTGATGCCGGCCGATCCGGCGGAGCGGGCCGAGACGCGCCGGCTGGTCGGCTGGTTCGACCGGCGGTTCAACGACGAGGTCAACGCGGTCCTGCTGCACGAGCGGATGGAGAAGCCGCTGCTGCGGCTGGGGCCGCCCGAGGCGCGGGCCCTTCGGGCCGGGCGCGAGGCGCTGAAATATCATCTGCAGATGCTCGAGGGGCTGCTGACGACGCGCGACGCCCTGGCCGGGCGGCGCCTGACCCGGGCCGACATCGTGGCCGCGGCGCACCTGTCCGTGCTCGACTATTTCGGGGAGGTGGCGTGGGCGGCCTATCCGGGGCTGAAGACCTGGTACATGAAGCTGAAGTCCCGCCCCTGCTTCCGGCCCCTGCTCGCCGACCGATTCCCGGGCGTTCAGCCGTCGGCCTGGTATCACGACCTCGACTTCTGAGCGCCGAGGCGTCAGACGACGCGAATGGCGGCCGATCCTCGCAATTTCATCCGCGACCGCGCGTCAGCCCTGGGCTTCGACGTGTGCCGCTTCGCCTCGGCCAGCGCCCCCTGGAGCGCCGGCGAGCGGCTGGCGCATTTCGTCGGGGCGGGGCGGCACGGGGACATGGGCTGGATGGAGACGACGCTGGAGCGGCGCGCCCATCCTACGTCCATGTGGTCCGAAGCGAAGACAGCCATCGTGCTGGGCCTCAACTACGGGCCGGGGCATGACCCGTTGCCCGAGCTGGCGGACCGGTCGGCGGGGTATATTTCGGTCTATGCCCGGGGCGACGACTATCACGAGCTGATCAAGGGGCGGCTGAAGACGCTGGCGGGGCAGATCGCCGTCCGCACGGGCGAGGACGTGAAGGTGTTCGTCGACACCGCCCCGCTGATGGAGAAGCCGCTGGCGCAGCGGGCCGGGGTCGGCTGGCAGGGCAAACACACCAATCTGCTGTCGCGGACGCGGGGCAACTGGCTGTTCCTTGGGGTGATCCTGAGCGCGGCCGAGCTGGAGCCCGACGAACCCGAGAGCGAGCATTGCGGGGCCTGCACCGCCTGTCTGGACGTGTGTCCGACGCGGGCCTTCCCGGCCCCGTTCCAGCTGGATGCCCGGCGGTGCCTGTCCTACCTGACCATCGAGTTCGCGGGGCCATGGCCGGTCGAGTTCCGGCCGATGACCGGGTCGCGCATCTATGGCTGCGACGACTGTCTGGCGATCTGCCCGTGGAACAAGTTCGCCGTCGCCTCGCACGAGACGCGAGTGCAGGCGCGCGAGGCGCTGGTGTCGCCCCGGCTGGCCGATCTGGCGGGGCTGGATGACGCGGCCTTCCGGGCGCTGTTCTCGAAGAGCCCGGTCAAGCGGATCGGGCGCGACCGTTTCATCCGCAATGTCCTCTACGCCATCGGCAACAGCGGCGATCCGGGGCTGATCGAGGCGGCGCGGGCCTTGCTCGACGATCCGGCGCCGGTGGTGCGCGGGGCGGCGGTCTGGGCGCTGTCTCGGCTGATGGACGAGGCGGGGTTCGCGGGGCTGAGGGCCGGGCGGCTGGCGGGCGAGACGGACGCCTCGGTGCGGGCCGAGTGGACCGGCAATCAGGGCTAGAGCGAAATCGGCTGAGTTGGACGCAGTCCAACTCAGCTCAGATTTCGCTCCGCTTTGATGCTGGACCATTTTTTGGATTCAGGTCGAGTCGACCTGAAGCAAAAATGGTCTAGAGGCGGCGGAACAGCGGGGCGTGGAAGCCGTCGGCGCGATAGCGGGCGTCCGCCTCGGCGAAGGCCTCGATGACCACGGCCCCGTGATGGCCGGTGGCGTGGAGCACGCGGTCGGCGTCGAGCATGAAGGCCGAATGGCCGGTCCAGCTGTGGTCGCCGGGCGGCGAGAGCCAGATGACGAGATCGCCGCGGCGGGCGTCGGCGCGGTCGACAGCCTGGCCGAGTTCGGCCTGCTGGTCCGCATGGCGGGGGCCGGCGAGGCCGCAGGCGTAGAGGGCCTGCTGGATCAG
This sequence comes from Brevundimonas sp., assembly GCF_036676055.1. GTDB lineage: Bacteria > Pseudomonadota > Alphaproteobacteria > Caulobacterales > Caulobacteraceae > Brevundimonas. The sequence continues at coordinate 18,846 of NZ_JAKFDS010000067.1, forward strand.
GCCCGAGCAGTCGGTGGCGGTCGACGATCGGGCCCCGAGGCTGTGCGGCACGCCCAGCAGGCGTTCGGCGACGGCGACGGGATCGGTCTCGAAGGCGCCGATCGGGGCGAGGTCGTCGGGCGACATCTCGGCCGGGTCGGCGACAAGGGCGTTCAGCGGCAGGGCGGCGGCGACAGCGGCGACGCGATGGGTCGGCAGCCGGGCGCCCGGCTGCAGGGCCGAGGCCGAGATCCAGCCGACGAGGCCGTCCCGGCGGGCGCGGCCCCAGAGCCGGTCGCCCTTCTGGTCGAGGACGTCGAAGGCCTCGCCGAAGATCAGCTGGTCGATGCGCTCCGAGGCCGGGTCGGCGCCGGCGTGAATGTCGGCGAGGGGCACGGCGGCATGCATGGGGCGGACCGGGCGGTAGGCCCGGGCGCGCACGAGCCCCTCCAGCGCCTGCTCGGCCAGGTCGGGCCGTGCGAGCGTGGTGCGGGGATCAGGCGTGGCGGCGTCTGGAGTCAAGCAAGGCTCGTCCGGTTGAGCCGCCATCATCGTCCGATATGCCGAAAGGGCCGTTAACGAACGGAGGCTTTATCGTGGCGCCCGGCTCAGGTGATCGGGCCGGGGAAGCGCCGGGACAGCATTTCGAAACAGGCGCGAAGACCCTGGGCCTCGCCGCCCTCGGGCCGTCCGGGCTGGGCGCGGGGGTTCCAGGCGAAGATGTCCATGTGCGCCCAGGCGCCGGTGGTCGGGGCGAATTTCTGCAGGAACAGGGCGGCGGTGATCGACCCGGCCTGGGCCCAGGCGGCGGAATCGTTGCGAACGTCGGCGATCTCGCTGTCGAGGGCGGCGCGATATCCGGGCCACAGCGGCATCGGCCACAGGGGGTCGCCGACAGCGCGGGAAGCCTCCAGCAGATCGGCGACGAGGGCCTCGTTCTCGCTGTAGAGCGGCGGCAGTTCGGGACCCAGGGCGATGCGGGCGGCGCCGGTCAGGGTGGCGAAATCCAGGGTCAGGTCGGGCGTATGCTCGCCGGCCCGGGTCAGGATGTCGGCGAGGATCAGGCGGCCCTCGGCGTCGGTGTTGCCGATCTCGATGGTCAGGCCCTTGCGGCTGTTCAGGATGTCGCCCGGGCGGAAGGCGTCGGCCGAGATAGCGTTCTCGACCGCCGCGACCAGAACCACCAGCCGCACCGGCAGGTCGGCCTGCATGACCAGCCGGCCCAGCGCCAGGGCGTGAGCCGAGCCGCCCATGTCCTTCTTCATGTTGCGCATGCCGGCGGCGGGCTTGATGTCGAGGCCGCCCGTGTCGAACACCACGCCCTTGCCGACGAGAGCCACCAGCGGCAGGTCGGTGCGGTCGAGGTTCCAGCCGATCTCGATGACGCGGGGGGTCCGATGGGGGGCGGCGGCGCGGCCGACGGCGTGGACGGCGGGGTAGTTCTCCTCCAGCAGGGCGTCGCCGGTGGTGACGGTCAGCGATGCGCCGGAGGCCTCGGCGATCTCGCGGGCGATGGTCTCGATCTGCAGCGGGCCCATGTCGGCGGCCGGGGTGTCGACCATCTCGCGGGCAAGGGCGCAGGCGGCGGCGATGCGGAGGATCGCGGCGGCGTCGACGCCGGGCTCCACGGCCAGGCGGGCCGGGCCGGTCGGGCGGGTCTTGTAGCGGTCGAAGCGGTAGGCCCCGAGCGCGAAGGCGAGGGCGGCCTGGGTGGCGTGGCCCGGCTCGAGGCCTTCCAGGCGCCACAGGCCCGCGGGCAGCTTGCCGGCCAGGGCGCGGAGACTCATCGGGTCCAAGGTCTCGCCGGCGCCGAACAGGGCCCCCGACAGGCCGTCGTCGGAACAGGGCAGAAGCAGGGTCTGCCCGGCCTTGCCGGTGAAGTCGTTGGATCGGGCCCAGGCTCCCCAGACCCCCTCTATCGGCGCATCCTTGCGGACGATCCGGACCGGGAGGGCGCCCGCGGCGTCGGCGGTCAGCAGGTCGGGGTGGAGGACGGACATCGCAGGCGGCCTTTCCGGCCGGTCAGCGGCCGATCTTAACCAAGGATTGACGCGAAGGCCCGAGTCTGGAGCCCGAACCTTCCGGAGCGCCCTCCATGTCGCGCACGACCGCCCGCATCGCAACCATCGCCCTGTTCGCCGCGCCGCTGTTGGCGCTCGGCGCGCCTGTTCGGGCGCAACAGCCCGCGGACCCCGCGAACGCCCCGGCCAGCCCGCGGACGCCGGCGGGGCCCGAGGCGCGCGCGGCCTATGACCGGGCCGACGCCCTGAGCCGCTCGGTGTTCTGGACCGAACAGGCCGAGATCAATCCGATGGACCCGGTCGCCGGGGTCAAGGCGGCCCAGGCGCTGCGTGAACTGGGCCGCTACGAGCAGGCCGCCGACATGGCCGAGCGCGTCATGCTGGTGCAGCCCGGCAATGTGGAGGCCATGCTGGAGGTCGGCCGGGGCCATATCGCGCGCGGCCACGCCTTCTATGGCGTCGGGGCGCTGGAACGGGCGCGGGACGCCCGCCCCGACGACTGGCGCGCCTGGTCGCTGCTGGGCACGGCCTATGAGCAGGTGCGACGGCCACAGGACGCGCAGGCCGCCTGGGCCCAGGCGCTGGTGCTGTCGCCTGACAATCCCGATGTTCTGGCCAATATGGCCATCGCGGCCATGACCCGCGGCGATACGGCGAGCGCCGAGCCCCTGCTGCGCCGCGCCGCCGCCCAGCCGGGCGCCTCCCTGAAGGTGCGGCTGAACCTGGCCATGGCGCTCGGGCTCAACGGCAAGATGGGCGAGGCCGAGGCGATGATGCGCCGCGACCTGCCGCCGGACGCCGCCGACCGGAATCTGGAGTGGCTGCGCGCCCGCGCCGGTTCTGCGGGCGCTGATCAGGCCCGGACCTGGGGCTCGCTGCAGGGCGGTTAGGCCCCGGGCTTCACGGGCGAGGTCCCCTCGCCTATCTTCCACGCATGATCGACGAGCTCTACAGCGCGCGCATCCTCAACCTGGCGGCCAATCTGCCGCACAGCGGGCGGCTGGCCGCGCCGCAGGGCACGGGCGAGCGGGTGGCCCGGCTCTGCGGCTCGAAGGCCGTCGTGGACGTGACGCTGGACGCCGACGGCCGCGTCGCCGAATTCGCCCAGGATGTGAAGGCCTGCGCCCTCGGACAGGCGGCGGCCGGGGTGCTGGGAGAGTCCATTATCGGCGCCTCGGTCGACGAGATCGCCGGGGCGCGCGACGCCATGAGCGCCATGCTCAAGGCCGGCGGCGAGGGCCCCGAGGGCCGGTTCGAGGGGCTGCGGGCCCTGAAGCTGGTCGCCGACTATCCGGCGCGGCACGCCTCGACCATGGTCGCCATCGAGGCGACGCTGGACGCGGTGAAACAGGCGCTTGCCCGCAAGGCCGCTGACACGCGAACTAGTCTCGCCGGCGCGGCATAGCCCCGTTGCCCCCGCCGCCTTGGCGGGGGATAAGCGCGGCGACATGGCGCCTGGCGAAAATCTCTACGAACGCGGCGTGCGGCTGGCCCATCGGGGCTACAAGCTGACGCTGTCACCCCTGATCGGACAACAGTGCCGGTTCCTGCCGACCTGCTCCGACTATGGCCGGGACGCGCTGATCCAGCACGGACCGATCAAGGGGGGATGGCTCACCGTCCGGCGCCTCTGCAAATGTCACCCCTTCGGCCAATCGGGCTATGACCCGGTTCCGCCTGCAAAGACTGAACGATGATCGAACTGAAGTTCCCCGACGGCGCCAGCCGCGAATATCCCGACGGCTCTACGGGCCGTGACGTTGCGGCCTCCATATCGCCGTCGCTGGCCAAGCGCGCGGCGCTGGTCGAGATCAATGGCGAGCAGCGCGACCTCGACCGCCCGCTGGAAAGCGGCGGCGACTTCAAGCTGATCATGCGCGACGATCCGGCCGCGCTGGAGACCATCCGCCACGATGCGGCGCACATCCTGGCCCAGGCGGTGCAGGAGCTGTTTCCCGGCACCCAGGTGACCATCGGCCCGGCCATCGAGGACGGATTCTACTACGACTTCGCCCGCGACGAGCCCTTCTCGACCGACGATTTCGCCGCCATCGAGAAGCGGATGGCCGAGATCGTCGACCGCGACGAGAAGCTGGTGCGCCAGGTGTGGGATCGCGACGAGGCCATCAAGCTGTTCGAGGCCAAGGGCGAGACCTTCAAGGCCGAGCTGATCCGCGACCTGCCCGAGGGCGAGACGATCACGACCTATGCGACGGGCGACTGGGTCGACCTGTGCCGCGGGCCGCACTTCCCGTCGACGAAATTCGTCGGCAAGGCCTTCAAACTGACCAAGCTGGCCGGGGCCTACTGGCGCGGCGATCATCGCAATCCGCAGCTGCAGCGCATCTATGCGACCGCCTGGGCCTCGAAGGAGGACCTCGACGCCTATCTGCTGCGCGTCGAGGAGGCCGAGAAGCGCGACCATCGCAAGATCGGGCGCGCCATGGAGCTCTTCCACATGCAGGAAGAGGGCCGGGGCATGGTGTTCTGGCACCCGAAGGGGTGGATGCTGTGGCAGGTCATCGAGACCTATATGCGCCGCCGCCTGACGGCCGCCGGCTATGTCGAGGTCAAGACGCCGCAGGTTCTGGACCGGAAATTCTGGGAGGCCTCCGGCCACTGGGACAAGTACCGGCCGAACATGTTCGTCTGCGAAACGGTCGAGGGCGAGACGCTCAGCCTCAAGCCGATGAACTGCCCCGGACATGTGCAGATCTTCGACCAGGGCCAGCGCTCCTATCGCGAGCTGCCGCTGCGCATGGCCGAGTTCGGGGCCTGCCACCGCTATGAGCCGTCCGGCGCCCTGCACGGGCTGATGCGGGTCCGCGGCTTCACCCAGGACGACGCCCACATCTTCTGCCGCGAGGACCAGATCGTCGACGAGACGCGCCGGTTCATCGAGCTGACCAAGATGATCCACGCCGATCTCGGCATGGAGACGGCCTACATCAACCTGGCCACGCGGCCGGAAGTCCGCGCCGGCTCGGACGAGTTCTGGGACAAGGCCGAGGGCATGCTGGGCGAGGCCGCGCGGCTGGCCGGGGTCGATCCGGTCATCGCCGAGGGCGACGGCGCCTTCTATGCGCCCAAGCTGGATTTCGTGGTCAAGGACGCGATCGGGCGGGAGTGGACCTGCGGCACGCTGCAGCTGGACTACGTCCTGCCGGAACGGCTGAACGCGGAATACATCGGCGAGGACGGCCAGAAGCACCGGCCGGTGATGCTGCACCGGGCCATCCTGGGCAGCTTCGAGCGCTTCATCGGCATCATGATCGAGAACTACGCCGGGGCCTTCCCGCTGTGGCTGGCGCCGACGCAGGCGGTGGTGGCGACCATCGTCTCCGAGGCCGACGATTACGCCCGCGAGGTCGTGGCGAAGTTCAAGGCCGCCGGCCTGCGCACCGAGATCGACCTTCGCAACGAGAAGGTCGGCTACAAGGTGCGCGAACACTCGGTCGGCAAGGTCCCGGTCATCGCCGTCGTCGGCAAGAACGAGGCCGAACAGGGCACGGTGGCGATCCGCCGGCTGGGCTCGCAGGCGCAGGAGGTGGTCACCGTTGAGCAAGCTATCCAGATCTTGACCGCGGAGGCGACCCCGCCGGATCTGCGTCAGGCCTGAGGCCCCGGCTGCTGAAACAGAAAGCCCGCCCCTGCGTCGCAGGGGCGGGCTTTTCATTGGGCGATCCGTCCGCGGTCAGAGCAGCCGCTTGCGCATGGCCTGGGACAGCATGTCGATCAGGGTCACGGCCACGACGATGATGATCGCGATGGTCGAGACGGTGCGATAGTCGAAGGCCTGCAGGCTCTCGAACAGCACCTGGCCGATGCCGCCCGCGCCGATCAGGCCCAGCACGGTGGCCGCGCGGCTGTTCGACTCGAAGCGGTAGAGGGCGAAGCTGGTCCACAGCGGCGCGACCTGGGGAATGACGCCCCAGGTGATCTCGTGCAGCCGGCCCGCGCCCGTCGCCTTGACCCCCTCGATGGGGCCCTTGTCGATCGACTCGACCGCTTCGGAGAACAGTTTGGCGAGGACGCCGGCGGTGTTCAGGCCGATGGCCAGCACCCCGGCGAGCGGCCCGAGCCCCACAGCGACGATGAACAGGGTGCCGATCACGAGGTCCGGGATCGACCGCAGCAGGTCCATGACCCGGCGCACCGGCCAGACCAGCCAGCCGGGCGAGAGGTTGCGCGACGCCATCAGGCTGAGCGGCACCGCCAGGAAGACGGCCAGGAAGGTACCCCAGAGCGCGATCTGGACGGTCAGCCACATCTGGCCGACCAGAGGCCGCCAGTCGCTGAAGTCCGGGTTCAGGAAGTCGCGCCCGTAGTTCCGCATGTTCTCGGAGTTCGAGAACAGGTTGACGATGTTGGGCAGATCGACCCGGTTGAAGGCCGCCAGCAGGATGATGGCGAAGCCGCCCCACAGCAGAACGTCGAGCGACCAGGCGGCCAGCGACTTCTTCGGCGGTTCCGGCACCAGAGCCGGATCACCCGCCGCGGGGGTCCGGCGGGGGGCCAGGTTCAGCGCGATGGCCAGCAAGGCCAGAACGCCGATCAGGGCGAACGGCCACCAGCGCCCGATCAGGGTTCCGGCGGTGGCGGGCGGGGCGACCTCGGGCGGACGGCCCTCGCGCCGCGCCTGGTCGGCCTTCATCTCGCGGATCGGGTCGAGATAGCTGTTATCGGCGGCCCGGAACTGGGAATAGTTGAGCCCCTCCAGCACCCGGCGCTGACGCTCGGAGTCGGGACCGTAACCCTGGCCGTAGGTGACGAAGAACCGCTTGATGCGGGCCTTGAGATCCGGCGGCAGGTCCGAGCGGATCAGAATGCCGGACTCGGGGATCGGGGGCGATTGCCAGATCTCCTCGATCTGGTCGGCGATCTGGGGGTTCTGGCGGCGCAGGAAGACGGTGTTGACCGAGTTGGACGTCGCGACGTCGACCTGGCCGTTGGCCACCGAGAAGGCGTTGGCCTGGTGGTTGGCGGACCGGACCGTCGAGAAGCATTCCGTCGGATTGATGCCGCGCGGACTGAAGAAATAGGTCATCGGCGCGAGGGTGCCGGAGGTCGACTGGGCGTCGCCGATGCCGAAGGTGTAGCGCTTGCCGCACTGGGCCACGCTCTCGACGGTGATGCCCGAGCCCTTCTTCACAATCAGGGTCGAGACGTAGGAGTCCTTGCCCTCGAGATCGACCGTACGGGCGATGACCTCGGCGTTCGACCGGTCGATAGCCTGGACCGCGGGCAGGGCCGAGAACCAGCCGATCTGGGCCTGGTCGGCGCGCATGGCCTCGACCAGCACGCTGTAGTTCGAACCGAAGATCGGCTCGACCGGCAGACCCAGCTCCCGCTCGAGATCGTCGAGCAGGGGCTGCCAGATCGGGCCGGACGAGGCCTGGCCTTCGGCGGACAGGACGGTGAAGACGATCTTTTCCGGTCGTTCCGACTGGGCGGCCGCGACCCCGGCCGGGGCGAGGCCGCACAGGACGACGGCGAGCGCCAGGGCGCCGCTGAACAGGTTGCAGAGGCGGTTCATGAGCGGGCGTTCCGGAAGGCGTTCCCGACGTCGAGACCGTGGGTGGAGTTCATGGCTTGGGTATCCGGGCCGCCGGCGGCGCCCTCGAGGAGAGACTCGTACATGGTCGTGACAGGCATCGGACTCGTGATTCTCATGGCTGCACCTCGCGCCGGGCGCGCAACCGCTGAAGATCCCGTTCGGCGGCGGCCACGCCCGCGGCGTCGCCCCTGGCCCGGGCGGTGGTCAGGGCCTGGTCCGCTATCAACTCGCGCACGGGGTCGAGATAGTTGTCCTCGGCGGCGCTGAAGCGCGAATAGTTCAGGGCGGCGAGCACGCGGCGCTGGCGTTCGGCCTCGACCCCGCCGCCCTGACCATAGGTCAGGAAGAAGCTGCGGATCTTCTCCTTCAACGCCGGATCGAGATCGCCGCGCACCAGAATCCCGCCCTCGGGGATCGGCGGCGAACGCCAGATCTCCTCGATCTGATCGGCGATGGTCGGGTTGCGGCGACGCAGTTCGGCGGCGGTGACGCTGTTCGAGGTCGCCACGTCGAGCACGCCGGCCGCGACCTCGAAGGCGTTGGTCTCATGATTGGCGGACCGGACGGTGCGGAAGCATCGGGCCGGTTGGACGCCGCGCGGATTGAACAGGAAGGTCATCGGAACCAGGGCGCCCGAGGTCGACTGCGGGTCGCCGATGCCGAAGCTGTGGCGGCCGCCACAGGCCAGGACGTCCTCAAGGGTGAGGCCGGACCCCCGCTTGACGATCAGCGTCGAGCGGTAGCTGTCCGCGCCGTCCAGAGCGACCGTGCGGGCGATCATCTCGGCGTCGGCGGTTTCCATGGCGCTGATGGCCGGCTGGGCCGAGAACCAGGCGGCCTGGGTGCGGCCCTGTTTCATGTCCTCGATCAGCGTGGCGTAGTCGGAGGCGAAGTGAGGCTCCACCGGAACGCCGACGGCCTTCGACATGTCGTCCAGCAACGGCTGCCAGAGCGGACCGGCGGACGCCTCGCCCTGGGCCGAAAGGATTGAGAAAGTGATCTCGTCGGGGCCGGCCGGAGTCAGGGCGTCGTCCCGGCGGTCGCAACCGGCGAGGCCGAGGACGGCGGCGGCAAGACCGACGCCGAGAAGCCGGACCGAGCCTGAAAGGCTCACGCCGTGGTTTCCCAGAAGGCGTCCTCGAACTCGGGACCGTAGATGTCGATCAGCTGTTTGGTGTCGAGACCGGTCGAGGGGCCGTCATAGACTATCTTGCCGGCCTTGAGGGCGATGACGCGGTCGCAATAGCGGATGGCGTAGTCGACCTGGTGCAGGGTGACGATGACGCCGAGGCCGTCGCGCTTGTTCAGCTCGACCAGCAGTTCCATGACCTTGCGGGCCGAAACGGGGTCCAGGGAGGCGACCGGCTCGTCGGCCAGGATCGCCCGGGCGCCCTGGACGAGCGCGCGGGCGATGGCGCCGCGCTGCTGCTGGCCGCCGGACAGGGTGTTGGCCCGCTGGGCGGCGTAGTCCGAGACGCCGACGCGGTGCAGGGCCTCCATGGCCTTGCGCTTGTCCGCCGCGGGCCAGACGCCGAGGACGCCCTGCCAGCCGGGGATGCGGCCGAGCGCGCCGAGCATGACGTTGGAGAACAGCGACAACCGGCCGACCAGGTTGAACTGCTGGAAGATCATGCCGAGCTTCTGGCGGGCCGTGCGGACCTGGCCGGTGATGCGGCCGTTCTTCTGCACGGTCTGGCCGAAGACCTCGATCACGCCCTTGCCGGAGTCGATGGTCTGCAGCCCGGTGATGGAGCGCAGCAGGGTCGATTTGCCCGAACCCGAGGGACCGATCAGGGCGACCATCTCCCCGGCCCCGACCTCGACGGACACGCCGTCCAGCGCCTTGCGGGCGCCGAAAGTCTTGGACACGTCCCTAACGGACGCGACGGCGGCGGCGGATGCGGTCATGAACAGACTGTCGGCGGTTACAGGGGCGCGCCGCATGGCCCGAACGGGCCCTTCGGGCAAGTCTTAATGGCACGCCCGCGACGTTTTCGTCCAGCGTGACGGCGGCGCGGCCCGTCCAATCCTCCAGTCGGCGTCGCAGGCGGGTTGTCGGGCGGACCCTTGTCATGCGGTCGTCCTCCCCCGCCCGGGACCCGCCAGCCCGCCGGGGCGCAACCTTCGGCCCCACCACGAAAAAACCGCTTTACATGACAGGCCATGAACCCTACATGGCCGCTTCCGGCGGACCCCGTGGTCTAACCGTTAAGCGCTGCTAACGCCGGTCTGGGTTTAACAATCAACAGGGGGTTACGTGAATTGCGCACGTACCAGTTTCCCCTGGACCTGGTCCGTGAGCGGTCCCCTGAGCGTCCCGTCGCCCTCGTGCGGCCGCGTTCGGTTTCCGTAGCGGCGCGCTGGTTCCAGGACAATCTAAAGGCTGACGTCTTCTATGCGGTGAAGGCCAATCCCTCGCGCTGGGTCATCGAGACCCTGGTCGAGGCGGGCGTCACCGGCTTTGACGTCGCATCGCTCGCCGAGGTCGAACTGGTGCGTTCGGTCAGCGCCGACGCGCGCCTGGCCTTCATGCACCCGGTCAAGAGCCGCGGGGCCATCACCCGCGCCTATTTCGAGTTCGGCGTCCGCACCTTCTCGCTCGACAGCCATGACGAGCTGGCCAAGATTCTCGACGCCACCGGCGGCGCGGCCGACCTGAACCTGGTCGTGCGCATGGCGGTGTCGGCCGATGGCGCCGCCTATTCCCTGTCGGGCAAGTTCGGCGTCACGCCGGACCAGGCTCCCGCCCTGCTGCTGGCCACGCGCCAGGCGGTGAAGGACGGCCTGATGGGCGTGTCGTTCCACGTCGGCTCGCAGTGCATGCGTCCGTCCGCCTATGAGGCCGCCATGGCCCAGGTCGGCCGCGCCATCACCCGCGCCGGCGTCATCGTCGACATCGTCGATGTCGGCGGCGGCTTCCCCTCGGTCTATCCGGGCATGGTCCCGCCGGACATGAGCGAATACGCCGACGCCATCCACCGCGGCTTCGCCGAGATGCCGGTCACCCACACCACGGAACTGTGGTGCGAGCCCGGTCGGGCGCTGGTGGCCGAAAGCTCGTCGGTGCTGTGCCGGGTCGACCTGCGCAAGGGCGACGCCCTGTATCTGAACGACGGGTCCTACGGCTCGCTGTTCGACGCGACCCACTCGCGCTGGCCCTTCCCGACCAAGCTGGTCCGGGACGGCGCCGCCTCGGCCGACCTGAAGCCGTTCCGCTTCTACGGCCCGACCTGCGACAGCATCGACCACATGCCGGGCCCGTTCTGGCTGCCGGCCGATGTGCAGGAAGGCGACTTCATCGAGATCGGCATGCTCGGCGCCTATGGCGTGGCCATGTCGACGGGCTTCAACGGCTATGGCGAGCACGACCTCGCCGTGGTCGAGGACGCGCCGATGGCGTCGCTGTACGGCCTCGCCCCCCGCTCGATCCCGACGGTCCGCACCTCGGCCGAGGAGCAGGCCCGCAAGGTCGTTCGCCTGAGCCGTCCCAAGGGCAAGGCCGGCCAGCGGAAGCAGCGGCGGCGCTAAATCGTCGCTTTCGCGTTGTAATCAGCAGCGGCCCGTCGCTCCGTCCGGGCCGCTGTTTCTCTTGACGACGGGCGCTCAAACCAAAGGGAAACCCTTGCAATGAACGCTCCCGTTCAGTCGAACCAGAAGGCCCAGCTGCTCCAGAACACTGTCGAGCATGTGGACATCACGTCCTTCGACGCCCGCCCGATCATCGATTCCATGCGCAAGATGTCGTTCTCGAGCCGCGACACGGCCCGGGCCGCCGACATCTTCAACATGGCGCTGGAGGACAAGGACTGCTCGCCGTGGCTGATCCTGGCCGGTTCGACCAGCGCCGGCGGCTGCATGCACGTGTACCGTGACATGGTGAAGTTCGGCATGGTCGACGCCGTGGTCGCCACCGGCGCCTCGATCGTCGACATGGATTTCTTCGAGGCCCTGGGCTTCAAACACTACCAGGCCGCCGGCGAGGTGGACGACAACGTCCTGCGCGACAACTACATCG
>NZ_JAKFDS010000068.1:0-2553 GCF_036676055.1 Brevundimonas sp.
CCTGCCCGAGCGGGCCCGCACCCACATCCGCCTCGCCAGCATCGGCTTCGTCTACCAGTTCCACCACCTGCTGGCCGAGTTCGACGCCCGCGACAACGTCGCCCTGCCGCTGCGCATCGCCGGGGTGAACCAGGCCGACGCCCGAGCCCGCGCGTCGGAAGTCCTCACCGCCCTCGGGCTTGGCGAACGCCTGACCCACCAGCCGGCCCAGATGTCGGGCGGCGAACAGCAGCGCGTCGCCGTGGCCCGCGCCCTCGCCAACCGCCCGCGCCTGCTGCTGGCCGACGAGCCGACCGGCAATCTCGACCCCGCCACCAGCCAGACCGTGTTCGAGGCCCTGCATCGCCTGGTCAAGGACACCGGCGTCGCCGCCCTGATCGCCACCCACAACATGGAGCTGGCCGGCCACATGGACCGCGTCTTCGCCCTCAAGGACGGCCATCTCGAAGAACGCCCGGCCGAGAGCCACGCGTACTAAGCTGCCTGCTATTTCCTCCCCGCGGAGCGGGGAGGGGGACCGCGAAGCGGTGGAGGGGCTGGTGAGAGCGGCTCGGTCGTGTGCCCCCAAAGCCCCTCCGTCTCGTCGGCTTCGCCGCCGATCCACCTCCCCATCGCTTTGCGACGGGGAGGAGAAGGACGCGCCTACTTCTTCCCCGGAACCTGGGTGAACGGCGATGTCCCCACCGTCACCGCCGGCTTCGGCTTCTCCGCCTTCGGCTTGCGGACTTCCTTGTTGCTGCGTGCTTGACCCTTGGCCATGACCGTCATCCCGCGACGCCTCGCCGCCGGAAGGCGGATGACTGACGGCGTCTGCTGCGACCACCATAGCAGATGCCGGGGCTCCGGGCGCGGGGTCTTGACGGGAACCAAACGAGAACATAGAACATTACCGGAACACGCAAGGGAGGCCGTCATGGCGCGTTGGGTTCGGGATGGGTTGTCGTTGGCGTCGTGCGCCGGGTTCGTCTGGGTGATGTGGCAGGCGGCGCTGCTGACCACGGCGGCCTGAGCGGAATCTGATGAGCGGTCCCCGTCCGGACGGATCGGACGGATCGGACGGTGTTTTGGACTTTTACCCGGGTAAAAGCCTCCCGAACCGGCGGATGCCCCACGGCGCGCCTATCCACAGCCGGTCCCCGACCGCGCCGCCGGTGGCGCCGCTTTCCGGTGTCCCGGTCGCCCGGGATGTGAGACTCGGTCCACAACAGGCGCGCTGACGACGAAGGACCCGGATTGACCGACACGCTGAACAGCCAGGGCTTCATCCACCTGCGGGTTCGCTCGGCCTATTCGCTGCTGGAGGGCGCGATCAAGGCGGGCAAGGTCGCCCGGCTGGCGGCCGACGCGGGCATGCCGGCGGTCGGGGTGGCGGACCGGGCCAATCTGTTCGGGGCGCTGGAATTCAGCCAGGCGGCGAAGGACGCGGGCGTCCAGCCCCTGATCGCCTGCGCCCTGCCGGTCACCGGCATCGGCGGCAAGATCGCCGAGCGCTGGGCCAAGGTCCCGACCGTGGTCCTGCTGGTCCAGAACGAGGCCGGCTGGCTCAACCTGTCGGCCCTGTCGTCCTCGGCCTTCCTCGACGCGGGCGCGATGGACGAGCCCAGCGTGCCCTGGGAGATGGTCGCGGCCCGCTCCGAAGGCCTGATCCTGCTGTCCGGCGGGCCCGACGGTCCCGTCGACCCGCTGTTCGTCCAGGGCAAGCCGGCCGAGGCCCATGCGGCGCTGGCGGCCATGCAGTCCGCTTTCGGCGACCGCTTCTATGTTGAGCTCCAGCGCCATGGCCTCGCCACCGAACAGCAGGCCGAGCGCGGCCTCGTCGAATGGGCCTACGCCCACGACGTCCCCCTCGTGGCCACCAACGACGTGCACTACGCCAAGGCGTCCCAGGCCAAGAGCCACGACGCCCTGCTGTGCATCGCTGACGGCGCCTTCACCGGCCAGGAGGATCGCCGCCGCATCACCGGCGCGCACTGGTTCAAGACCGCCGCCGCCATGCGCGAGTTGTTCGCCGACCTGCCCGAGGCCTGCGACGCCACCCTCGACATCGCCCGCCGCTGCGCCTTCGTCGCCCCGACCCGCGCCCCGATCCTGCCGCGCTTCGACACCGGCGCCGGCCGTTCCGAGCCCGACGAACTGATGCATCAGGCCCGCGAGGGGCTGAAGGAGCGGCTCAGACAGGTCACGCCCGCCGCGCCGGAAGAGGAGTACTGGACCCGCCTCGAATGGGAGGTCGGCATCATCCAGCAGATGGGCTTCCCCGGCTATTTCCTGATCGTGTCGGACTTCATCAAATGGGCCAAGAACCACGGCATTCCCGTGGGCCCGGGGCGGGGCTCCGGGGCCGGCTCCCTGGTCGCCTGGTCCCTGACCATCACCGACCTCGATCCGCTGCGCTTCGGCCTGCTGTTCGAGCGCTTCCTCAATCCCGAGCGGGTCTCCATGCCCGACTTCGACATCGACTTCTGCCAGGAGCGGCGGGAAGAGGTGATCGACTACGTCCAGGACCGCTACGGCAAGGACCGGGTGGCCCAGATCATCACCTTCGGCACCCTG
>NZ_JAKFDS010000069.1:0-13821 GCF_036676055.1 Brevundimonas sp.
GTGCACGCGGATGGAATCGATCAGCTGGGCCAGGTCGTCGTCATTGGTCAGCACCGCCCCGCCGTCGCCGTAGCAGCCCAGCGGCTTGGCCGGGAAGAAGCTGGTGGTGGTGATGTCGGCCCACTTCAGCGGGTGCTCGCCGTTGATCGTGCAGCCGAAGCCCTGGGCCGAATCCGAGATCAGCTTCAGCCCGTATCGGTCGCATATCGCCTTGATGGCCGGATAGTCGGCCGGCTGGCCGAACAGGTCGACGGCGATGACCACGCGCGGCGTCAGCCGGCCTTCCTTCAGCGTCGCCTCGATGGCCGCCTCGAGGTGGCCGGGGTCCATGTTGTAGGTCGTGGCGTCGACGTCGACGAAGACGGGCTCGGCGTCGAACCACGGCACGATCTCGGCCGTCGCCGCGAAGGTGAACGACGGCACGAAGACCGCGTCGCCGCGGCCGATCCCCCAGGCCATCAGCGGCAGGGCCAGGGCGTCGGTGCCGTTGGCGCAGCCGAGGGCGTGTTTCGCCTGGCCGAAGGCGGCCAGATCCGCCTCGAACTGGCGCACCTGCGGCCCCATGACCCAGGCCCCGCCGACCACGGCCGCCTGCACCGCGGCCTCGATCGCGCCGTTCAGCCGCAGCCTCTGTGCCTGAAGGTCGATGAAGGGAATGGTCATGGCGGATGGTCTCCGATCGCGCGGGCGGCCCGCGCCGGGCTGGCGCTCCCTACCAAATCGCCCGCTGTCCCGCCAAATCCGCCGGGGTCACTTCCCGTGACGGGTTGCAACGACAGCGTACGGCGCCGTATGCGGCCATCATGACATCCGGCGTACCCGCCGTCTTCCTCGATCGCGACGGCGTTCTGATCGAGGACTCCGGCTATCCTCATCTGGAAGAGCATCTGCGCTTCGTCCCCGGCGCCGGCGAGGCTGTGCGCCGGCTGAACCAGCTCGGCTATCTGTGCGTCGTGGTGACCAACCAGTCCGGCGTCGCCCGCGGCCTGTTCACGGAAGCGCAGATGAAGGCCTTCAACACCTTGCTGGTGCGCCGGATGGCCGCGAGCCGGGCCGTCATCGGCGCCGTCTACGCCTGCCCCTTCCACGCCGAGGCGATCGACGAGCGCTACCGCCATCCCGACCATCCGGACCGCAAGCCCAACCCCGGCATGATCCTGCGCGCCATCGCCGATCACCACATCAATCCGGCCAAATCCTTCCTGATCGGCGACCAGGCCTCGGACCTCGAGGCCGCCCGCCGCGCCGGCATCCCCGGCTTCCGCTTCGAGGGCGGAAACCTCGATGATTTCGTAAAAGACCTGCTCGGCCATTGAAGGAATTCTTCCGACAGTGAATTACTCCGGTCAGACTCCGGAGCCGACCGCATGACCCAGACCTTCGCCGAACGCCGCTGGACCAGCCCCGACGGGCTCAGCCTGTTCGCCCGCGACTACGCCGCCGCCGCCGGTCCGGCGAAACTGCCGGTGATCGCCATCCACGGCCTGACCCGAAACTCGGCCGACTTCGGCGCCATCGCCCCCCTGATCGCCCAGAGCGGCCGCCGGGTGCTGGCCGTCGACGTGCGCGGCCGGGGCCTGTCGGATCGCGCCCCCGATCCGATGACCTATCAGCCGCTGAACTACGCCCAGGACGTGCTGGCCCTGATGGAGCAGGCCGGGATCGCCCGCGCGGTCTTCCTCGGCACCTCGATGGGCGGGCTGATCACCATGGCCCTGACCGCCCTCCGCTCGAAGGTCGTCGCCGCCGCCATCCTCAACGACATCGGGCCCGAGGTGGCGAAGGAGGGTCTGGCCCGGATCGCCGCCTATTCCGGCCAGCCGGTCGACACCCCCGGCTGGGCCGAGGCCGCGGCCTATGTGAAGTCGATCAACGCCGTCGCCTTCCCCCACTACACCGACGCCGACTGGGACGCCTTCGCCCGCCGCACCTTCAGGATCGGCACGGAAGGGTCGCCGGTGCTGGACTACGACCCCGACATCGCCGTGCCGATCCGCGCCGCCGGCGCCAAGGCGCTGGTCCCCAATCTGTGGCCGATGTTCGGGCGCCTGGCCAAGGCGCGGCCGGTGCTGCTGGTGCGCGGCCAGAATTCCGACCTGCTCAGCGAGGCCATCGCCGCGAAGATGCAGAAGCGCGCCCCGAAGATGGACTATGTCGAGGTCCCCGGCGTCGGCCACGCCCCCATGCTGGACGAGCCGGAAGCCAAGGCGGCGATCTTCCCGTTTTTGGGCGAACTGCCGTGAGGCGAGGCATCACGCGTCCGGCACGTTCGCGTCCAGCTCATCCAGCCACACCCGCGCGGTCGCGTCCGACGGCGCCCGCCAGTCCCCGCGCGGCGACAGCGAACCGCCCGTCACCACCTTCGGCCCGTTCGGCAGAGCCGAGCGCTTGAACTGCGAGGTCTGGAAGAAGCGCACCAGAAACTTCCGCAGCCAGTATTTGATCGTCGCCAGGTCGTACTCGACCTTCTCGTCCTCCGGCGTCCCCGCCGGCCAGTGCCCCGTCGAGGCGTCCTTCCACGCCTGATGCGCCAGATACGCCACCTTCGACGGCTTCAGGCCGAAACGGGTGATGTAGAACAGGAAGAAGTCGTTCAACGGGTAGGGCCCGACCGTCGCCTCCGTGGACTGGATCTTCCCATTCTGCGCCGGCACCAGCTCGGGCGAAATCTCCGTGTCGAGGATGCCGCGCAGCACCGGCGCCGCCTCCGCCCCGACCACCTCGCGGTCGGCGACCCAGCGGATCAGGTGCCGGATCAGCGTCTTCGCCACCCCGCCGTTGACGTTGTAGTGGCTCATGTGGTCGCCGACGCCATAGGTGGCCCAGCCCAGCGCCAGCTCCGACAGGTCCCCGGTGCCCAGCACGAAGGCCCCGTTCTGGTTGGCCAGCCGGAACAGATAGTCGGTCCGCAAGCCCGCCTGCACGTTCTCGAAAGTGATGTCGTGCACCGGCTCGCCCTTCGCGAAGGGATGGCCGATGGCCTCCAGCATGGTCGTCGCGGTCGGCCGGATATCGATTTCGGCCCCGGTGATCCCGAGCGCCTTCATCAGCGTCCAGGCGTTCGACTTCGTCCCCTCCGAGGTCGCGAAGCCCGGCATGGTGTAGCCGAGGATGCCGGTCCTCGGCAGGCCCAGCCGGTCGAAGGCGCGGCAGGCCACCAGCAGGGCCTGGGTCGAATCCAGCCCGCCGGAAACGCCGACGACGATCCGCTCGCCATTGGTCGCCTTCATCCGGCGCATCAGCCCCTGCACCTGGATGTTGAAGGCCTCGTAGCAGTCCTGATCCAGCCGGGCCGGATCGTCCGGCACGAAGGGGAAGCGGTCGAGGGGGCGGCGCAACGAGCCGACCGCCCGGCCGGCGCCGGCGTCCCGAATGGAAACCGGCACATAATCGCCTCGTGTCGCGTCGCGCCGCGGCGTGTTCTCCAGGTCGCCCGTCCGCAGCTCCCGACGGGTGCAGTCGGCGAAGGTGCCGTTGCGCAGTCGTTCCAACCCGATCCGCCCGATGTCGATGTCGGCCACGGTCAGATGGTTCTCCAGCGCGAACCGTTCCCCTTCGGCCAGTTTCGCGCCCAGCTCGTGGATCATCGCCTGCCCGTCCCACGCCAGATCGGTGGTCGATTCGCCCCAGCCGGAGGCGGCGAAAACATAGGCGGACAGCGTTCGCGACGATTGACTGGCGCAGAGAACGGCCCGCTCCTCAGCCTTGCCGATGACGATGTTGGACGCCGACAGGTTGAGCAGGATACGGGCGCCGGCCATGGCCTGACGGGTCGAGGGCGGCAGCGGCGCCCAGAAGTCCTCGCAGATTTCCGCGCCGAAGGTGAACCCCGGCCGGTCCTCGACGCTGAAGATCAGGTGAGGTCCGAACGCTGCGTAATAGCCGCCTACCCCGATGTTGCAGCCGGAACCGCGAAACAGTTCCTCCGACGCGGCGGCGAACCAGCGTTTCTCGTAATATTCCCGATAGTTGGGCAGGTAGGTCTTGGGCACGACGCCCCATACCCACCCGTCCGACATCACCACGGCGGTGTTGTAGAGGCGCTCCTCATGGCGGACCGGAGCGCCGACCACGGCGATGACCCCTGTCGCCTTGGTCTCCTGGCAGATGCGGTCGATCTGGCGCTCTACCTCTTCCAGCAGGGAGTCCTGCAACAGCAGATCGTCGATTGCATAGCCCGAGACGCTCAGCTCCGGGAAGACGATCAGGTCGACGCCCTCATCGGCCGCCTGGCGGATCAAGGCGATGTGTTCGTCGGCGTTGGCCGCGGGGTCGGCGGTATGGACCACGGGGGTCGCGGCGGCGACGCGGACGAAGCCGTGGGCGGCGGGACTGTGAAAGGCGCGGGTCTTGGGCAAGTCGATGATCCCTGTCTCATGGCGTTCTAGCGTGACAACGCCCGGCGGTCACGGAGGGTGTTTTCCCACACGCCGCGCCGTCGCGCCCCGGGCCGGCGGCGGGGCCGCGCGAGATCGCGTGACGCGCCCGCTTCGCCCCGCTAAAGCCAACCCATGAACGACGCGCCGAAAAAAGGCTGGCTCTCCCGCCTGAGCGAGGGCCTGTCCCGCTCCTCGAAACAGATGACCGAGCAGGTCGTCGCCGCCTTCGTCAAGGAACCCCTGTCCGAGGCCGCGCTCGACGGGCTGGAGGAACACCTCCTCGAAAGCGACCTGGGGCCCGCCGCCACAGACCGCATCGTCGCCCGCTTCCGCGAGCTGCGCTTCGGCGCCGGCGCCAATGAACGCGAGGTCAAGGAGGCGCTGGCCGAGGCCGTGGCCGCCGAACTGGTCCGTCACGAGGCCCGCTACGAACCGCTGAACGGGCCGAAGCCGTTCGTCACCCTGTTCGTCGGCGTCAACGGCTCGGGCAAGACCACCACCCTCGGCAAGATCGCCTCGGACCTGACCGGTCAGGGGGCGAAGGTGATGATCGTCGCCTGCGACACCTTCCGCGCCGCCGCCCGAGAACAGCTCAAGGTCTGGTCCGAGCGCGCCGGGGCGACCTTCGAGAGCCGCCGCGACGGGGCCGACCCCGCCGGTCTGGCCTTCGACGCCTACACCCGGGCCAGGGCCGAGGGGTTCGACGTCGTGCTGATCGACACCGCCGGCCGGCTGCAGAACAAATCGGCCCTGATGGACGAACTGCTGAAGATCGTCCGCGTGCTGAAGAAGATCGATCCCGACGCTCCGCACGAGACCCTTCTGGTGCTCGACGCCACCGTGGGACGCAACGCCCTGGCCCAGGAACAGATCTTCGGTCGCACCGCCTATGTCTCCGGCCTGGTCATGACCAAGCTGGACGGCACCGCCCGCGGCGGCGTTCTGGTGCCCGTGGCCCAGGCCTCGGACGCCCCGATCAAGCTGATCGGCGTCGGCGAGGGCGTCGACGACCTGCAACCGTTCGACGCCCGGGCCTTTTCACGCTCTCTGGTCGGGCTCGAGGACTGACGCATGAACGAACCCTCCGCCCCCGCCCCGCCCCCGGCTCCGAAAAAGGAGTCGAACCTGCGCCAGCTGGTCGATTTCGGCGGCCTGCTCGCCTTCGGCCTCGCCTTCCTCGTGTTCCGCCTGCGCGGGCTGGAGGGCGACGCGGCCCTGGTCAACGCCACCTGGTTCCTGGTGGCCGGCTCCGCCGTCGGCGTCGCGGTCGGCCTGATCGTCGAGAAGCGGCTTGCCCTGCTGCCGCTGCTGGTCGGCGGCTTCGCCCTGGTCTTCGGCCTGCTGACCCTGCTCACCGGCGACGGCCTGTGGGTCAAGCTGAAGGTCACCATCCTCAACGCCAGCCTCGCCGTCGCCCTTCTGGGCGGACTGTGGCTGGGCAAGCAGCCGCTGCGGGCCCTGCTCGGCACCGTCATTCCGATCAATGACCGGGCGTGGCGCATCCTGACCTTCCGCTACGGCCTGTTCTTCTTCTGCGTCGCCATCACCAACGAGCTGGTGCGCAGCGAGGCCCTGGTCGGCTGGGCGGCGCAGCGCCTCGGCCGCGGCGACCTCGATCCGGCCGACGTCTGGGTCAGCTTCCGTGGCGTGCTGTGGATCGCCTCCTCGGCCTTCGGCCTGTCGCAGATCCCGCTGATCATGCGCAACCTGACCTCGACTGACCAACCGGTCGATCCGATGGCCCCGGCCGAGCCCGACCGCGCGCCCTGAGCGCAAAGCGGCCCGCCTGCGGATCGTCCGTCGTCAAACCGTTAAGCGCGGCTGCTACCTGTAGGGTGAAGCCGAGGGGATACGGTCGATGGTCAAGTCCAGCAACAAGGCCCGACGCGGCGGTCTCGCCGCCTCGCCCAGCCACCTGATGCACCGCGCCCTGCAGCTGGCGCTGGACATCTACACCGAGGAGGCGGGCCCCGACGGCCTGACCCAGCGCCAGTTCGCCGTGCTGGAGGCGGTGTCGCACAAGGCCGGTCTGACCCAGACCGATCTGGTCCGCGCCACCGGCATCGACCGTTCGACCCTGGCCGATCTGGTCTCCCGCATGACGACCAAGGGGCTGCTGGAGCGCGAACGCTCGACGCTGGACGCCCGCGCCAAGGCGGTGCGCCTGTCCGAAGCCGGCGCCGCCGCCCTTGAGGCCGCCCGCCCGAGGGTCGAGGCCGCCGACAAACGCATTCTCGCCCTGCTGCCCAAGGCCAAGCGCGACGGCTTCCTCGCCCGGCTGGCCGAACTCGCCGGCGAAGCCGACGCAGCCCCCGACAAGGCGAAGGCCGAGATCAAGGCCGCCCGCAAGGCCGCCCGCGAGGCGAAGAAGGCCGGCAAGCTGGCGAAGAAGGCGGACAAGCCGAAGCTGAAGCTGGTCGAACCGGCGTAACCCTTTCCCATTGGGAGAGGGCTTGAGCGCACGAGCGCGCAGCGATCGTCCTTGCGCGAAAGGGTGAGGGTCGCCCGCTAGGTCGCGGCTTCGCCGCCCCCGCCAGCCGACCCTCATCCGGCGCTGCGCGCCACCTTCTCCCAACGGGAGAAGGAAGCCGGAGCTCAATCCATCAGCTGCTGCGCCAGATACACGTAATGCCGCGCCCAGCGCCGCGCGTTCGCCACCGGATCAGCGTCGTTGGAATGCCCGCCCGCCGTCTCCTCGTAATAGAGGTGATCGTGGCCCATCGCCTCCAGCCGCGCCGCGAATTTGCGGGCGTGGCCGGGATGGACCCGGTCGTCGCGGGTGTTCGTCGTGATGTAGACGCGCGGATACTCCGTGTCCGGACGAAGCTGCTGATAGGCCGAATAGCGGGCGATGAAAGCCGCCTCTTCCGGGATGCGCGGGTCGCCGTATTCGCCGATCCACGACGCCCCGGCGGGCAGCTCGTGATAGCGCAGCATGTCGATCAGCGGGCTCTCGATCACCGCCGCATTGATCAGCTCCGGATGCTGGGTCATGGCCACCGAGGTCAGCACCCCGCCGTTCGACCGGCCATAGATCCCGGTCCGGCGCGGCGAGGTGATCCCGCGTTGGTGCAGGTCGCGCGCGACCGCCGCATAGTCGTCGAAGGCCAGCTGCCGGTTTTCCTTCAGCACCGACTGGTGCCACGCCGGCCCGAACTCGCCGCCGCCGCGGATATTGGCGTTGACGTAGACGCCGCCGTTCTCGAGCCACAGCCGGCCCATCTCCGGGATGTACGCCGGCGGCTTCGACACCTGGAACCCGCCGTAGCCGTAGATGATCGTCGGCGCCGAGCCGTCCATGGCCAGATCGCGCGGCATGACGACGAAATAGGGGATCTTCGTCCCGTCCGACGACGTCGCCTCGAACTGCTCGACCACATGGGTCGAGGCGTCGAAGCGGGCCGGGGCGGAGCGAAGAACGTTGGTCCTGCCGGTATTGGTGTCCGCGAGGCTCAGCGTCGACGGGGTCAGGAATCCTTCGACGGAATAGAAGAAGCGGCCGCTCTTCTTGGACGAATCCCCGAGGTGCACCGAGACGTTGTCCGGCACGTGGACATTCCGCTCGTGCCACCGGGACGGCGTCGGTTCGAAGACGACCAGACGGCCCCGCACATTGTCGTAGATCGACGCGACGACGCCGCGGTCGCCCAGCACCGCCACCTCTTCGATCGACTGGCGCGGCCCCGGGGTGAACACGACGTCGCCCGTCATCGCGCCGCCTCTGGCCAGCGTCTCGAGGTCGACGACGACCAGCGATCCGGCCTTGACGCCGTTGTTCAGCTCCGCCCAATCCTCCTCCGGCGTCAGGACCAGACTGCCGCCATGGGCGCCGCGCACCGAGATCCGGGCGGGCAGATTCAGCCGGGTCGTGCGGCCGTCGACAAGCTGCCAGGTCTCGCTGCGGAAGGTGTCGAGGGGACGATTGATCAGGACGGCGAGGATTTCACCGTCCCCGTCCCGGTACACGCCCGGGCTCACCCCGTAGCCGCCGTCGCCGATGTCGCCGCGATAGACCTCGGTCGCCTGCGCCAGCGTCTGCCCCCGCTTCAGCGCCTTGACGATGAAGGGATAGCCGCTCTCGGTCAGGGTGTTCGGCCCGAAGTCGGTGGCCACCAGCAGGGTGTCGCGGTCCAGCCATTCCAGCCGGTGCTTGCCCTCGGGCAGGACGAACCCTCCGTCCACGAACGATTTCGACGGAATGTCGAACTCGCGCACCACCACCGCGTCCTTGCCGCCATCCGACAGAGAGATCAGGCAGCGCGTCTCGTCCGGCGCGAGGCAGTCGGCGCCCTTCCACACCCAGTCCTTGCCCTCGGCCTTCGCCAGGGCGTCGATGTCCAGCAGCGTCTCCCACCGCGCGGCGTCCGAGCGGTAGCTGTCCAGCGTCGTGCGCCGCCAGACGCCCTTCGGATTGGCCGCGTCCTGCCAGAAATTGCCGATCCCCTCGCCGAGGAAGGACGGCGACGGGATCCGGTCGGTGGCCGACAGGATGTCGAAGGCCCGCTGGCGGAAGGTCTCATAGCGCCGGTCCCCCTCCAGCGCCGCCAGCGCCTTGCGGTTCGACTCGGCCACAAAGGCCATGGCCTCGGCCCCCTCGACCTGTTCCAGCGCCAGATGGTCGTCGGCGGCGCGGACGCCCGCCGGGGTCAGGTCGGTCGGCAGGTGCGGCGGCGCGGCGACGGTCGCCCTCGGCTCCAGAGGCCCCTCCACCCTGTCGGGCGCGAGGCCGTAGATCCCCTCTTCCGAAGGGCCTGAGGCGCAGGCGGCCAGCAACAGGGCCGGGATCGAGACGGACAGGATCAGTCGGTTCATCGCGCTTTGACTTTCGGATTCAGGGGACCGGCGTCGGCGCGGGGACCTGGGTGTCCATCAGCCGGCGCGTCAGATAGGTGTATTCCAGCGCCAGCCGCCGCGCCGTCTCGCGCAGATTGGCCCCCGCCGCGTGGCCGCCGTCGGTGTTCTCATAGAACAGCACCGGATAGCCCAGTTCCTCCAGCCGCGCCGCCGCCTTGCGGGCGTGGCCCGGATGCACCCGGTCGTCCTTGGTCGAGGTGTGGATGAACACCTCCGGATAGGGCTGGCCCGCCTCCAGACGCTGGTAGGGCGAATACTGTTCGATCCACGCCCGTTCCTCGGGAATGTCCGGATTGCCGTACTCCGCCATCCACGAGGCGCCGGCCAGCAGCTTGTGGAAGCGCAGCATGTCGAACAGCGGCACCTGAATCACCGCCGCATTGATCAGGTCCGGCCGCTGGGTCAGCATCGCCCCCATGAACAGCCCGCCCTGCGAGCCGCCCATGATCCCCAGCTTCGGCTGCGAGGTCACGCCCCGCGCGATCAGGTCCAGCGCCACGGCCTGATAGTCCTCGTGCGCCCGCTGGCGGTTCTGCTGCAGCGCCGCCTGGTGCCAGCGGGGCCCGAACTCGCCGCCGCCGCGGGTGTTGGCGACGACATAGACCCCGCCCCGCTCCAGCCACAGCTTGCCGACCGTGGCCGAATAGCCGGGCAGCAGCGAGTTCTGGAAACCGCCATAGCCGTACAGCAGGGTCGGGTTCGACCCGTCCATCGGCATGTCGCCCTTGTGGACCACGAAATAGGGGATCTTCGTCCCGTCGGCCGAGGTCGCCTCGAACTGCTCGACCACCATTCCTGTGGCGTCGAACTTGGCCGGCAGCGACTTGACCACCTCGGCCGAGCCGGCTGCCGCATCGGCCAGATACAGGCTCGACGGGTTCAGATAGCCGGCCACGCTGACGAACACCCTGTCGTCGCGCTCGCTGGCCGAACCGACGCCGACGGTGACGTTCTGCGGCAGGTCCAGCCGGGCGCGGCTCCACTCGCCGGCCGGGTTCGGCTCATAGACATAGACCGAGCCGCGCACGTTCTCGTACAGGGCCACGACCAGCTTGTTGCGGGTGTTGGAGATGCCCTCGATGGCCTCGCGCTCGCCCGGCCGGATGATCAGCTGCGCCGGCGTCGCCGGATCGGCCAGCCAGCGATCGAGGTCCCAGGCGATCACGTCGCCGGTCCTGAATTCCTGACCCGAGGGCGCGGTCCAGTCCTGGTCGGTGGTGACCACCAGCTGGCCCTGCACCAGGGCGTTGATGTTCGACTTGGCCGGCAGCTCCAGTTTCGTGGTTGAGCCGTCGGCGTTCAGCCGGTGCGTCTCGCCCTCGTAGAAGCTGACGCCCCGGTTGATCAGGGTCGCCTGCACCACGCCGTCGGCGTCGCGCAGCGTATAGCCCGACACCGAGACGTCGGTCGGCTGGCCGGTGAACACCGTCTGCGCCTGGTCGAGGGTCTGACCGCGCTTCAGCACCTTGACGATCATCGGATAGCCCGAGCTGGTCAGGCTGCCCGGGCCGAAGTCGCGCGACACCAGCAAGGTGTCCCGGTCGACCCACGCCGCCCCGCCCTTGGACTCCGGCAGCACGAAGCCGTTCTCGACGAAGGTCTTCGTCGAGCGGTCGAACTCGCGCACCGTCACCGCGTCCTTGCCGCCGTCCGACAGGCTGATCAGGCAGCGGGTCTCGTCCGGCGGCAGGCAGGTCGCGCCCTTGTAGACCCAGTTCTTGCCCTCGGCCGCCGACAGGGCGTCGAAGTCCAGCACCGTCTCCCACTGCGGCTCGGCGGTGCGGTAGCTGTCCAGGGTGGTGGTGCGCCAGACGCCGCGCACATGCTCGGCGTCCTGCCAGAAATTGTCGATCGTGCCATCGTGGTTGAAGCCCGGCGAGGGAATGCGATCGCGCGACTGGACGATCTCCAGCGCCTGCTGGTGCAGGGTCTCGAAGCGCGGATCCCCGCGCAGCACGCCCAGCGAGCGTTCGTTGTGCGCCTCGACCCAGGCCATGGCCCGCTCGCCCTCGACCTCCTCCAGCCACAGATAGGGGTCGGTCGCGTCGGAGGTGGCGAAGCCGCCCCCGGTGGCCTCGGTCGGCGCGGAAGCGGGAGAGGCGTTCTGGGCCATGGCGGCGCTCGAAAGGGCGGTGGAGGCGAGAAGCGCGGCGAGCGCGGCGGTGCGGATCATTGAGAGGTTCCCGACAACTGGTCGGGCAGCACCTTACCGGGCGGCGGGTGCGTCACAAGGCGCGCGGGGGTGAGGTTACGGTTTTGTCATTCAACACCCGCAGGTAGCGGGCAGCAGGCAGAGCGCTCGCGGCTCCGGCGCCGGATCAGACTCCGTCGCCCCTGTTGCCTCGCCCTCCTCACGCCCCCTCGTCCGGAATGCACAGAATCTCCCCGCACGCCTTGCAATGCACCGCATCCGGATCGTGTTTCTGCAGCCCGCAGACGGGGCAGGGGAATTTGACCTTGTGCGGTTTGAAGATGGTCTGGGCCAGCCGCAGGAACAGGGTGATGCCGGTCAGCATGACCACGATCGACAGCACCCGGCCCCAGTTGCCCGGCAGGGTGATGTCCCCGAACCCCGTCGTCGTCAGGGTCGCCACGGTGAAATACAGGGCGTCCAGATACCCGCTGATACCCGGATGGCTGCCTCGGAACGTCGCATAGACGAAGCCGGTCACCACGAAGACGAAGGTGACCAGGGCGGCCAGCGCCCGGGTGACCTCCTCCACGCGGGTGTCGTCGTACCTGTGTCCGATCGTGCGCCAGAAGAAGTCCGAGTTGAGCAGGCTCCACAGCCGCAACAGGCGCAGGAAGCCGAAGTTGTACAGCCAGGCCGGGAACAGCAGGGTGGCCAGAACGAACAGGTCGATCCAGACCACCGGCTTCTTCAGCCAGTCCTTCAGGTCGGTGTGGGCATAGGCCCGGGCCGCCAGATCCAGCCCCAGAATGGCGGCGATCAGATAGTCGACGACATAGAAGACCCGCCCCGCCTCATGCAGGATCGGCGCGGCGAGGAAGAAGCCGATGATCAGGAAATCGATGACGATGACCGCCAGGCGGAAGCGCACCGCCCGCGGCGAGGAGCCGTGATACAGATAGCGCAGCCGCGCCCGCAGACGCAGGCCCCGGGCCTTGTCGGGAACGGACGGGGTCGCGGACCTGGGTCGACTCATGGCCCAGCTTAACGCGGTTCTCTCGCCTGGGGTCCACTCCCGCCCTATATTGGGTCGGATGACCCGCCCTTTCGTCCGCATGAACGGCGCCGGCAACGACTTCGTCGTCGTCAATGCGCTGGAGACGCCGTTCGCGCCGACGGCCGAACAGGTGCGCGCCATCGCCGACCGCGAGACCGGTCAGGGCTGCGACCAGCTGATCGCCATCGAGCCGTCCGACCGCGCCGACGCCTTCATGCGCGTCTGGAACGCCGACGGCGGCCAGGTCGAGACCTGCGGCAACGCCCTGCGCTGCGTCGGCTGGCTGCTGATGGAATCGACCGGCAAGGATTCGGTCGTCATCGACACCCTCGGCGGCCCGACGACGGCGACGCGCGCGGGCCCGCACCGGGTCAGGGTGGATATGGGGGCGCCCGGCCTCGACTGGACCGAGGTGCCGCTGGCCGAAGAGATGGACACCCGCGGCATCGAGCTCCAGGTCGGCCCCATCGACGCCCCCCTCCTGCACACGCCCGGCGCGGTCTCGATGGGCAATCCGCACGTCGTCTTCTTCACCGACCGCCAGGACGACGCCTTCGTCCGCGGCTCCGGCTCGCTGGTCGAGCACCACCCGCTGTTCCCGCAAGGGGTCAACGTCGGCTTCGCCAACGTCCTCGCTCCCGACCGCATCCGCCTCAGGGTCTGGGAGCGCGGCGCCGGCCTGACGAAGGCCTGCGGCACCGGCGCCTGCGCCGCCCTCGTGGCCACGGCCCGCCGCGGCCTGACCGGCCGACACGCCGTCATCGAGGCCGACGGCGGCGAGCTCGTGATCGACTGGGACGAGGCTGCCGGCCACGTCTTCATGACCGGCCCGGTGGAGATCGAGGGGACCGGAGTGCTGACGCTCTGAGCGACCATCTCCTCCCTGTTCGCGTAGCGAATGGGGAGGTGGATCGCCGGCGAAGCCGGCGAGACGGAGGGGCTGCCCCCTGCAAGCTCGGTCGCACCCTGCGACGGACACAGCCCCTCCACCGCTTGACGGCTGCGCGCCGCCCTTCGGGTCGCGGTCCCCTCCCCATCGCTGCGCGACAGGGAGGAAACGGCCAATTGCTGCGCTGCAAGTTCATGCGCCGCCGTCCTTTCGTTTTCCGACAACCCTCTGTGTTTCAACAACATCGCCCACGTGTCAGCGTCCTGAACCCGCCATAGGGCGGGCCCGGTCTAGACTCCTGCCCATCCCGTCGACGGGGAGGGCGTCGGATCCACGTTCTCGAGGACGGCGGGCTGTGGTCGAGCGATGAAGCCCGGGCGATGGAGAGTCCGGGGGTCCTCGCGGAGGTCGATGGATGGCCTCTGCTTGCTCGCCGCGCGCCTTGAGGTGCGGTCAGATGGCCTCGCAATGGCGGGGGTAAGGCCGTCCCGCTCCGGTCCCAGCAATGAGG
>NZ_JAKFDS010000070.1:0-9732 GCF_036676055.1 Brevundimonas sp.
CGGGACGGCCTTACCCCCGCCATTGCGAGGCCATCTGACCGCACCTCAAGGCGCGCGGCGAGCAAGCGGGCAGGATCCATCCCCGCCCTCGAGGACCCCCGGACTCTCCATCGCCCGGGCTTCATCGCTCGACCACAGCCCGCCGTCCTCGAGAACGTGGATCCGACGCCCTCCCCGTCGACGGGATGGGCAGGAGTCTAGACCGGGCGCTTCCTATGGCGGGTTCAGGACGCTGATGTGGAACGGTTGTCGTGGGGAAACAGTCGGTTGGCGGAAAACAAAAGGACGGCGGCGCATGAACTTGCAGCGCAGCAATTCCCGCTTTCGTCATCCTCCGGCGCTCCGCAGGAGCGACCGGGGGACCCAGTGGGCGCCGAAGGCGATCTGTTCAGGCAGGCTGTCGTGAACAGCGGCGCACTGTCAGGTTCGCGCTCACGCGCGCCGCTGGGTCCCCCGGTCTCGCTGCGCTCGCCGGAGGATGACGAGAGCAAGGAACCAGCCGGTCGCTACTCCGCCCAGCGGGGTTTGCGCTTGTCGAGGTAGGCGCGGACGCCTTCCTGGCCCTCGTCGGAGACGCGGGCGTGGGCGATGCGGCGGGCGGTGTCTTCCATCAGGCCGTGATCGATCGGACGGCCGGCCACGTCGTTGACGAGACGCTTGGCCTCGCCGACGGCGCCGGGGGCGCAGGCCTTCATCGAGTCCGAGAAGGCGGTGACGAAGCCGTCGATCGCGTCGGCCGAGGCGAGCACCTGGTCGATGAGGCCGTATTGCTTCGCCGCGTCGGCGTCGAAGCCGTGGGCGGTCATGAACAGGGCTCGGGCGGTGCGGGGGCCGACGGCCTCGACGACATAGGGGGCGATGGTCGCGGGGATCAGGCCCAGCTTGACCTCGGAGAAGGCGAAATGGGTTCCCTTGACCGCCACGGCCATGTCGCAGGCGGCGACGATGCCGGCCCCGCCGCCCATGGCCGCACCCTCGACGATGGCCACGGTCAGGGCGGGGACGTCGTGCAGGGCCTTGAGCATCTTCGCCAAACCCATGGCGTCGGTGCGGTTGTCGCCCTCGGACCAGCCGGCGGCGTCGCGCATCCAGCCGAGGTCGGCGCCGGCGCTGAAGGTTCCGCCCGCGCCGCGGATGAAGACGACGCGCACATGGTCGGCGCCCTGCAGGGTCTCGAACGCCTCATAGAGGGCGGCGATGGTCGGGGCGTCGAAGGCGTTGCGCTTGTCGGGCCGGTTGATGGTGACAAAGACGACCCCGTCCGTCGTCGAGCGGATCTGCACCAGTTTGTCGTTGGCGTCGGGCGCCGGATCGGCCAGCAACGGATGGGCGATGGCGTTGATCTCGGCCGCCTCGCCGGGGGTGACGTCGAGGGCGTTGAGGTCGGCTTCGGTCGGATCGGTCATGGTGCTCTCCTGCAGCTTGAGCGGTATAACGCCTGGCGGGCCGAACGGAACATGGGGCAATTACGATGGCGACCAGTGCGACCGACCGCATCCGCCGGATGAGCGTGGCGAGCGTGTACGTCCACTATGTCGCCAAGGCCGAGCGAAAGGGCCGCACGCGCGCCGAGGTGGACGAGGTCATCCGCTGGCTGACGGGCTATTCGCAGGACCAGCTGGAGGCGCTGCTGGAGGCCAAGACGGACTTCGAGACGTTTTTCGCGGAGGCGCCGGCGATGAATCCAAACCGGACGCTGATCACCGGGATGATCTGCGGCTATCGGGTCGAGGAGATCGAGGATCCGTTCATGCGGGAGCTGCGCTATCTCGACAAGCTGGTCGACGAGGTGGCCAGGGGGAAGGCGATGGAGAAGGTGCTGCGGCAGCCTCCCACCTGATTACATCCGGAACACGCCGAAGGTGGTCTCCGGGATCGGCGCATTCAGTGAGGCGCTGATCGCCAGACCCAGCACGTCGCGGGTCTGCGCCGGGTCAATGACCCCGTCGTCCCAGAGGCGGGCGGTGGCGTGGTAGGGGTTGCCCTCGTCCTCGTATTTCTGACGCACCGGGGCCTTGAAGGCCTCGGCCTCCTCGGGGGTCCAGGTGTCGGCGTCGCGGTGGACGGTGGCGAGGACGGCGGCGGCCTGTTCGCCGCCCATGACGCTGATCCGGCTGTTGGGCCAGGTGAACAGGAAGCGCGGGGAGTAGGCGCGGCCGCACATGCCGTAGTTGCCGGCCCCGAAGCTGCCACCGATCAGGACGGTGAATTTGGGAACCTCGGCCGAGGCGACGGCCGTGACCAGCTTGGCGCCGTTCTTCGCTATGCCCTCGGCCTCGTATTTGCCGCCGACCATGAAGCCCGAGATGTTCTGCAGGAAGACCAGCGGGATCTTCCGCTTGCAGGCCAGTTCGATGAAGTGGGCGCCCTTGAGCGCGCTCTCGGAGAACAGCACGCCGTTGTTGGCGAGGATGGCGACCGGATAGCCCCAGATGCGGGCGAAGCCGCAGACCAAGGTCGTGCCGTACAGGGCCTTGAACTCGTCGAACTCGGAACCATCGACCAGGCGGGCGATGACCTCGCGCACGTCGTAGGGGGCACGGACGTCGTCGGGGATGATGCCGTACAGCTCTTCGGCCTCGAAGGCGGGGGCGCGGGGTTCGCGGACGTCGAGGTCGACCCGCTTCACCGTGTTCAGGCTGTCGACGATCGTGCGGACGATCTCGAGCGCGTGCTCGTCGTTCTCGGCGACATAGTCGACCACGCCCGAGCGGCGGCCGTGGGTCTCGGCCCCGCCCAGTTCCTCGGCCGAGATGACCTCGCCGGTGGCGGCCTTCACCAGCGGCGGGCCCGCCAGGAAGATGGTGCCCTGTTCGCGCACGATCACCGTCTCGTCCGACATGGCCGGGACATAGGCGCCGCCGGCGGTGCAGGAGCCCATGACGCAGGCGATCTGGGGGATCGACTTCGCCGACATCCGGGCCTGGTTGAAGAAGATGCGGCCGAAATGGTCGCGGTCGGGGAAGACCTCGGCCTGGTGCGGCAGGTTGGCGCCGCCGGAATCGACCAGATAGACGCAGGGCAGGTTGTTCTGCTCGGCGATCTCCTGGGCCCGCAGGTGCTTCTTCACCGTCATGGGGAAATAGGCGCCGCCCTTCACCGTCGGGTCGTTGGCGACGATCATGACCTCGCGGCCCGAGACCCGGCCGACGCCGCAGATCATGCCGGCGCCGGGGGCCTCGCCCTTGTACATGTCGCAGGCGGCCAGCTGACCGATCTCGAGGAAGGGCGAGCCGGGGTCGAGCAGGCGTTCGACCCGGTCGCGGGGCAGCAGCTTGCCGCGGGCGACGTGGCGTTCGCGGGATTTCTCGGGCCCGCCGAGGGCGGCCTCGGCGACGCGGGCGCGCAGCTCGTCGCGCAGGGCGCGGTTGTGGGCGTCGAGGGCCTTGAAGGCGGGGCTGTTCGGATCGATGGCGGACGTCAGCTTGGGCATGGGGCTGGTTTAGGGGGGTTGAGGCGACGGGGGAAGGTGGCGCGCGCAGTTCGGAGCGCGGACCAGCGGGGCGCAAGCTTGACCGCAGGCGGCCGACTCCCATAGATCGCCGGCATCCGCCGGACGAGGATGCCTGTCCCATGTCGCAGACGCACGAGTACACCGCCGCGATCCGCTGGACCGGCGACCGGGGCGAGGGCACGAAACGCTATCTGGGCTACGACCGGACGTGGGATATCGAGACGCCGGGCAAGGCGGTGGTGCATTGCTCCAACGACCCGCTGCTGGGCGGCGATCCGGCGAAGGCCAACCCCGAGGACCTGCTGATCTCGGCCCTCTCGGCCTGCCACATGCTCTGGTACCTGCACCTGGCCCACAAGGCCGGGATCGTGGTGCGCGGCTATGAGGACCAGCCGGTCGGCCTCGGCGAGACGTCCCCCAACGGCGCCGGCCGCTTCCTGGAGGCCACGCTGCGGCCGAAGATCACTGTCGAGCGCGGCGCCGATCTGGCCCGGGCGGACGAGATCCATGGCGAGATCCACACCTATTGCTTCATCGCCCGGTCGGTGAATTTCCCGGTGCGCTTCGAGGCGACCTACGAGGAAGTCTGAGACCCGCCCGGGCGACCCCGGGTTTCCTTATGTCAGGCGCGATGGAATCCCGTTGACCTGAAACCGGGACCGTGGCCTGTCGCGCCTCCCATGTTCGCCCTCAGCCAACACACCCGTTCGACCCTGCGCGAGCTGCTGCACCTGGCGTGGCCGGTGGTGCTGGCGCGCATCGGCATCATGACCATGGGGCTGACCGACGTGATCGTGGTCGGCAACTATTCCGGTCTGGAGCTGGCCTACAGCTCTCTGGCCCTGGCCCCGACGGCGATCGTGGTGACCACGGCGGTCGGGCTGATGATGGGGGTGCAGGTGATGACCGCCCGCTTCCTCGGCGAGGGGCGGCGGGCCGAGGTCGGGGCCGTGCTGCGGCGGGGCGTCAGCTATTCGCTGCAGCTGGGGATCGCCTCGATGCTGGCCCTGATCGTGGTCGGGCCGTGGGCGCTCAAGCACATGGGGCTGGCCGAGGGGCTGGGCGAGGGAGCCTCGCCGATGCTGGTGGTCTTCGCCCTGTCGATGCCCGGCTATCTGGTCAGCGTGGCGGCGCAGTTCTTCCTCGAGGCGATGCACCGGCCCAAGGCCGGGATGTGGGCCATGTGGATCGCCAACGGCATCAATCTGGCGCTGAACCTGCTGCTGGTGCCCGACCTGCCGGGGCTCGGCATGGACGGGGCGGTCGCCTCGGCCTGGGCGACCTTCTTCGCCCGGACCTCGCTGGCGGTGTTCCTGATCGTCTACATCGTGCGCCTGCCGGAGGCGCGGGAGATCGGGGTGTTCCGGCGGCCTCAGCGCAACCGGGCCGATGAGCGTGAGCAGCGCAAGATCGGCTACGGCGCCGGCTCCAGCTATTTCATCGAGGTCGGGGCCTTCGCCGCCATGACCTTCATCGCCGGCCAGCTGGGGGCGATCGAGACCGCGGCCTGGACCATCGTGCTGAACGTCTCGGCCATCGTCTTCATGGTCCCGATGGGGCTGTCGGCGGCGACGGCGGTGCTGGTCGGGCGGGCCTATGGCGCCAAGGACGGGCGCGGGGTGCTGCGGGCCGGACTGGTCGGGATCGGGGTGGTCAGCGTCCTGACCCTGATGGTGGCGCTGGTGCTGTGGCCGACGGCGCCGCTGGTGGCCAGCGCCTACAACCGCGACCCGGCCCTGCTGGCGGTGGTGGTTCCGGCGCTGGTGCTGGCGACGCTGTTCTTCGTCGCCGACGGCATCCAGGTGGTCTCGGCCTCGGCCAACCGCGCCGCGGGCGATGTCTGGTGGCCGACGATCATGCATTTCGGGGCGTACAGCCTGATCATGATGCCGCTGGGCTGGTTCCTGGCGCATGCGATCGGCGTCGACGGCCTCGTCTGGGCGGTGATCATCGCCAGCCTCGTGTCGTCGGCGCTGCTGACCGGGCGGTTCGTGCGGGTGGCGCGGCGGCTGCCGGTGGTGAGGGCCTAGAGCTTGGGGTAGCCTTGGCGGCAGCGGGGTTGCGATATCGCGCTGCACTCGCCACTAAGCCCTACTCCCCACGACCTCCTCCCCGGAACCCATGTCCCGCATCCTGATCACCTCGGCCCTGCCGTACATCAACGGCATCAAGCATCTGGGCAATCTGGCCGGATCAATGCTGCCGGCGGACGTGTATGCGCGGTTCAAGCGGGCCCAGGGGCATGAGGTGCTCTATATCTGCGCCACCGATGAGCACGGCACCCCTGCCGAGCTGGCCGCCGCCGCCGCCGGTCAGGACGTGCGGACCTATTGCGACGAGCAGCACGAGATCCAGAAGGCGGCGGGCGAGGCCTTCGGTCTCAGCTACGACTGGTTCGGGCGGTCGTCGAACCCGCCGAACCATCGCCTGACCCAGCATTTCGCCGAGGTGCTGGAGAAGAACGGTCTGATCGAGGAGCGGGTCGACCGGATGATCTATTCCGTCGACGACGCCCGCTTCCTGCCGGACCGCTATGTCGAGGGCACCTGTCCGCACTGCGGCCATGTCGGGGCGCGGGGCGACCAGTGCGACAACTGCGGGCGGCTGCTGGACCCGACCGATCTGATCGACCCCTGGTCGTCGGTGTCGGGGTCGCGGAACCTCGAGGTGCGCGACACCCGCCACCTGTATCTGCTGCAGACGAAGCTGGCCGACCGCATCCGCGCCTGGATCGAGTCAAAGACCGACTGGCAGACGCTGGCGAAATCCATCGCCCTGAAGCATCTGGACGAGGGGCTGATCGACCGCGGCATCACCCGCGACCTGAAGTGGGGCGTGCCGGTCGTGGGGCCCGACGGCGGGCCGCGGCCGGGGCTGGAAGGCAAGGTCTTCTACGTCTGGTTCGACGCCCCGATCGAATACATCGGCGCCACCGAGGAATGGGCCGACGCCACGGGCCGGACCTGGCGCGACTGGTGGCGCACCGATGAGGGCGCGGACGACGTCCGCTATGTCCAGTTCATGGGCAAGGACAATGTCGCGTTCCACACCGTCAGCTTCCCCGCGACCATCCTCGGCTCGGGCGAGCCGTGGAAGACGGTCGACACGCTGAAGGCCTTCAACTGGCTGAACTGGTACGGCGGGAAATTCTCGACCAGCCAGAAGCGCGGCGTCTTCATGGATCAGGCGCTGGAGCTGCTGCCGGCCGACTACTGGCGCTGGCGACTGACGGCCTATGGACCCGAGCATTCGGACTCGGCCTTCACCTGGGAGGATTTCCAGGCCTCGACCAACAAGGACCTGGCCGATGTGCTGGGCAATTTCGTCAATCGCATCGTCAAATTCGCGGAGTCGAAGTTCGACGGCGTCGTGCCCGAGGCCGGCGAGCCGGGGCCGCTGGAGGCGAAGCTGCAGGCCGACGTCGCCGCCGGCATCGCCGAGGCCACGGCCGCCTTCGAGGCCATGGAGTTCCGCAAGGCCTGCCAGGCCCTGCGCGCCGTCTGGGTGCTCGGCAATGAGTATCTGCAGGAGGCGGCGCCCTGGACCGCCTTCAAGACCGATGTCGAACGCTCGGCGGTCGGGGTGCGCACGGGTCTGAACCTCGTGGCCCTGTTCGCCCGGCTGGCGGCGCCGGTCATGCCGTTCTCGGCGGAGAAGATCGCCGCCTCGGTCGGGGCGACGGACCTGTCGTGGCCGCGGCCGGACGAGGCGCTGCTGGACGTCCTGCCGCGCGGCCAGGCGGTGGCGGCGCAGGGGGTGCTGTTCACCAAGATCGAGGACGCCCAGGTGGCGGAGTGGAGCGAGCGGTTCGGCGGCGCCGAGGCCTGAGCACTATCCACTCCCGAAACGGAAAAGGCCCGGATCGCTCCGGGCCTTTTTTTGTTCAGGGGGTCGGGGGCGGCGGGTCCGCCGTGACCGGGGGCGGCGCGTCCGCCGGCGCGGCCGGGATCGGCGGGGCGGGCAGGGCGCTGTCGGCCTCGCGCATGCCCTTCATGTGTTTGGCCGCCTCCGCCTCGCCGATGTCGAGGAAGGCCGGGGCCGAGGCGTTGAATTCCTCCATCCGGTCGGTCCGCACGATCACCGAGCGGGCGCCGTCCCAGATCATGTGGAGCGCGACGTAGAGCACCACCAGCAGGCCGACGTAGCCGATCCAGCGGAAGCGGTGCAGCAGCTTGGCGATATAGGTCGCGGCCACGCCCATCAGGGCGATCGACAGGATCAGGCCGAAGACCATGATGACCGGATGGTCGTGGGCCGCGCCGGCCACGGCCAGCACATTGTCCAGCGACATGGTGACGTCGGCGATCATGATCTGCAGCAGGGCGGCGCCGAAGGTCTTGCGCTTCAGCCCCATCTCCTCGGGCGAGGGGCCCTTGCCGTGCTCGATGGCGAGGGCGAGCTCCAGCTCGTGTTCGGCCTCGGCCTGGTCGTGGGTGGCCTGCTCGCGCAGTTCGCGCCACATCTTCCAGCACACCCAGAGCAGCAGCACGCCCCCGGCCAGCAGCAGGCCGATGATGGCCAGCAACTGCACCGTGATCAGGGCGAAGCCGATGCGCAGCACCACGGCGGCGGCGAGGCCGATCAGGATGGCCTTGCGGCGCTGCTCCTGCGGCAGGGCGGCGGCGGCCAGGCCCACGGCCACGGCGTTGTCGCCGGCCAGCACGAGATCGATCATCAGCACCTTGCCGAGCGCGCTGAGCGCTTCGGGGGTGAACAGTTCGGCGGAGGTCAGAAATTCCATGCGGCGCTGTTAGGGCAGGGGGGACGGGTTGGGCAAGCGGAGACGACGCATTCAGGTTCCGCCGCGCGCGCGGGTCGCCTCATAAAGCGCGATGGCGGCGGCGTTGGAGACGTTCAGGCTTTCGAATCCCCCGGGCATGGGGATGCGCGCCATGACGTCGCAGTGTTCGGCCACCAGCCGGCGCACGCCGTCGCCCTCGGAGCCCATGACCAGCACCGTGGGGCGGCCGTCCATGGCCTGCTCCAGCGTCAGGTCCGCGGCGCCGTCGAGGCCGACCGCGCGCCAGCCGAGATCGGCCAGCCGCTCCAGCGCCCGGCTCAGATTGGTGACGCGGGCGCAGGGCAGGCGCTCGGTCGCGCCCGCGGAGGCCTTGGCCAGGGCGCCGGCGAGGGCGGGGGAGTGGCGGTCCTGCACCACGATCCCGCGCGCCCCGAAGGCGAGGGCCGAGCGGAAGATGGCGCCGACGTTCTGCGGATCAGTCAGCTGGTCCAGCATGACGATGATCCCGGAGGCGGGTTCGGCGAGGTCCTCCAGCGCCACGCCCTCCAGCGGCTGGACCTTGAAGGCGAAGCCCTGGTGCACGGCCCCGGCCGGCAGCATCCGGTCCAGCGCCTGCGGCTCGATGATTTCGATCCGGTGGCCGTGGGCCAGTCCGTCGCGCTCGATCTCGGCGGCGCGGTCCGGCGTGGCCAGCAGCCGGCCCATGCCCTTGCGGGCCGGATTGGCGAGCGCCGCCAGCACGGGATGGCGGCCCCAGACGAAATTGTCGGCGTCCGCCTTGCCGCCGCGCGCGGGGCGGGGGGCGGAATCAGCGGCCCGGGGCGACGGATTGGGGTTCCAGCCGCCGGCCTTCGGTCCACCGCCGGCGGTGGGCCGCGCGCCGTCCGAACGCCCGCCGGGCTTGCCTCCGAAGGCCGGTTTTTTGCCCGATTTCCGGTCGTTGCGTTCTGGATTTCTCGACACTATAAGACGCCCTCCGATTTGGAGCCCTGAGGGCTTTCGGGTCTGGCGCCCCTCCTATCGCAGGCGACGCGAGACACCGAGAGCTTTTGTTGCGCCGGGGGTCGAAAGACCAACGTCGCAACGGTCCGACGGTTCGAAAAGCGCGCTGGGGGAATGTCCCGAGCGGCAAAGGGGGGGGACTGTAAATCCCCTGCGTAAGCTTCGCAGGTTCGAGTCCTGCTTCCCCCACCACGCGCTTTCGAAACGACGGTCCGGACGCCATATCGGGTCGGCGGTCGACGGCCCCTGCTTCCCCCGGGAAGGGCGGGCCCAAGGCCGTCTCCGTGCGGGTATAGTACAATGGTAGTACAGCAGCCTTCCAAGCTGAATATGTCGGTTCGATTCCGTCTACCCGCTCCAGAATTCGATAGCTGACCCAATCGCCCCTTTCCGGGCCACAGGAGTTTTGGCCATGGCCAAGGAAAAGTTCGAACGTAACAAGCCGCACTGCAACATCGGCACGATCGGTCACGTGGACCATGGCAAGACGACGCTGACGGCGGCGATCACGATGGTTCTGGCCAAGGCCGGCGGC
>NZ_JAKFDS010000071.1:0-19911 GCF_036676055.1 Brevundimonas sp.
CGTCCCGCTCCGGTCCCAGCAATGAGGCCGGGGCGATCCGTCAAAGGCCCGGACGCAGGGCCGCCAGTCGGAGGGCGTGTGGAAAACGGCCGCGCGGGGCAGCCTGTCTCGTCGAAACGGTAAAACCAATCACAACCGGGCGAGGCCCGGCTGTCCCGCACCCTCCCCACACCGCTTCCGCCGGAAGCGGCGAAGACTCATGCCTTGCCATCCCGGCCGCCGGGCCGGGAGGCGCCCGAAACCGTCGCCCTTCCCCGGAGACACCGATGAAACCCCGCCGCTCCGCCCGCCTTCGCCGCATGGACGCCCTTTATCGCCAGATTCAGCGCATTCGCCTCGAGCGGATCGCGGACCGACTGGCGGAGCCGCTGTCCCCACGCGAGCACTATTTTCTCTGGACCCTGAAAACGATGGGCCATGTGGACTACGACGACTTCATCGTCTCCGGCCTGCTGTTCATGGCGGAAACCGAGGAAATGAAAGTCGCGGCCGAGCGGGAGGCCGCGGCGATCGGCGAACCGCCCCCCGCGGATGTCACCGCTTCCTGAACCGCCCCGCCTCGGCCTTCAGGCTGGCGCCCCAGTCGGTGTCCGGATGATCCGGCTCGGCGACGAAGGGCAGGGTTCCGGCCACGCCGCGGGCGGCCAGGGCCAGCGGCAGGGCGAACAGGGGCAGGACGCGCAGCGGCTTGCGCTTCCTGTCCGTGACGTCCCAGCCCTCGGCCTCGAAGGCCTCGACCAGTTCGGCGGGCGACCGGCGATGCAGATCCTTCAGAGGATCGGGCCAGTCGGCGGGCAGGGCGGTGGCCTCGGCCTCGTCCAGCGACAGGCCGAAGGCGGCGCGCGCGACCGCGTCCACCTCCGGGTGGGCGTGGGCCTCGTCCGGGTCGGCGAGGCGCGGCTTCATCAGCGCCTTCAGCTCCAGATCGTCGATCCCCGGCAGGTCGGCGAGGCGGCGCAGCGGGGTCTGGTTCACGCCGTCGCCGTGCCTTCCGGCCGCTTCGCCTCGTCCAGTTTCGCCTGCACCCGGTCGAAGGTGGCGGCCACCTCGCCGGCCGGGGCCTTGCCCATCAGGCTGACGACGACGATGGAGAGGGCGCTGAGGGCGAAGCCGGGGACCATCTCGTACAGCACCGTGGTCAGGGCCGCGCCCGAAGGCAGGACCGGGGCGAAGATCCAGAACAGCACCACGGCGGCGCCGACGACCATGCCGGCGAGGGCGCCGTTGCGGGTCATCCGCTTCCACGTCAGCGACAGCAGGATCAGCGGCCCGAAGGCGGCGCCGAAGCCGGCCCAGGCGTTGGCCACCAGACCCAGCACATTGCTGTCCGGGCTGTAGGCGAGGCCGATGGCGACCAGCGAGACGGCGAGGACCGCGAGGCGGCCCACAAGCACCAGCTCCTTCTGCGGGGCGCTGCGACGGAGGAACAGGGCGTAGAAGTCCTCGGTCAGGGACGAGGAGGCGACCAGCAGCTGCGACGAGATGGTGCTCATGATGGCGGCGAGGATGGCGGCCAGCAGGAAGCCGGTGACCAGCGGATCGAACAGGAGGTCTGACAACAGGATGAAGATGGTCTCGGGGTCGCTGACGGTCAGGCCGTTGGCGGTGGCGTAGGCGAGGCCGGTCAGGCCGGTGGCGAGCGCGCCGACCAGCGAGACGATCATCCAGCTCATGCCGATGCGGCGGGCGACCGGCAGGTCGCGCACCGAGCGGATGGCCATGAAGCGGACGATGATGTGCGGCTGGCCGAAATAGCCGAGGCCCCAGGCGAGGGCGGAGACGACGCCGATCGCGGTGGTCCCGGCCAGCAGGTCGAACCGGGCCGGATCAACCGAGCGCACCAGCGCCTCCGTCTCGGCCGGGCCTCCGACGCTGCTCATGGCCACCACGGGCACGAGGATCAGGGCCAGGAACATGATGCAGCCCTGCACGAAGTCGGTCAGGCTGACCGCGAGGAAGCCGCCGATCATGGTGTAGATCAGCACCACTCCGGCGGTGATCCAAAGGCCGAGGGCGTAGTCGAAACCGAAGGCGCTCTCGAACAGCTTGCCCCCGGCGACCATGCCGCTGGCGGTGTAGAGGGCGAAGAAGACGACGATGACGAGGGAGGAGATGACGCGCAGCAGGTGCGACCGGTCGGCGAACCGCTCGCCGAGATAGTCCGGGATGGTGATCGCGTCGTTGGCGACTTCGGTATAGACGCGCAGTCGGGGGGCCACGATCAGGTAGTTCAGCCAGGCGCCGACCACGAGGCCGACCCCGATCCACGCCGCCGACAGGCCCGTCAGGAACATCGCCCCGGGCAGGCCCAGCATCAGCCAGCCGCTCATGTCGGCCGCGCCGGCGGACAGGGCGGTCACCCCCGGCCCCAGCTGCCGCCCGCCCAGCATGTAGCCGGACACGTCGCTGGTCGACTTGCGCCACGCATAGACGCCGATGCCCAGCATCAGCACGAAATAGAGGCCGAGGGAGATGAGGGCGCCGGTTTCCATGGCCAAGGCGTAGCAGCGTTGCGCGGACGCGGTCCAGCCCCGCCTGAGCTACTGCGGAACGCCCATGAAGTCGCGCTTGCCCAGCGGCACGCCGGCCTGACGCAGCAGGCCGTAGGCGGTGGTGACATGGAAGAAGAAGTTCGGCAGGGCGAAGCCGGTGACATAGGCCTGTCCCTTGAACGGCCACTCGCCGCCGGGGAATTTCAGCACCACCTCGCGGTCCTCCTGCCCGTCGATCGCCGTCCGCGGGACCGAGGCGAGGAAGTCCAGGGTCGCGGCGATGCGGGCCTTCAGCTCGGCGATCGTGGTCTCGACGTCCTCATTGACCGGGGCCTCGGCGCCGGACAGCCGGGCGACGCACAGCTTGGCCGAGTCGCAGGCGATCTGAACCTGCTTCGACAGCGGATGCATGTCCTCGATCAGCCGGTTCGACAGCAGGGCCTCCGCCCCCGCCTCGCCGGCATGGGCGACCGCCTTGTCGAGCAGGCCCGACAGCGCCTTCAGGGAGCGTGTGAAGACCGGCACGGTCAGGTCATACAGTTCGGTGGCCATGGCGGTCTCTCCTCTCGGGTTCAGGGACCGGGTTCTAGCTTGGCCTTACGGGAAGGTCACCACCGTCCTGACCGCCGCCCCGTCGGCGAGGGCGTCGAAGGCCTCGTTGATCCGCTCCAGCGGGATAGTCCCGCTCAGCAGCCGGTCCACCGGCAACCGCCCCTCGCGGTACAGCCGGACGTAGCGGGGGATGTCGCGGCTGGGCACGCAGGCGCCGATGTAAGACCCCTTCAGCGTCCGCTCCTCGGCCACCAGCTGCACGATGTTGACCGCCAGTGCGGCCTCGGGCGGCGGCAGGCCCGCGGTGATCGTGGTCCCGCCCCGCCGCGTCATCTTCCACCCCGCCTCCAGCGCCCGCGCGCTGCCGGCCATCTCGAACACGAAATCCGCCCCGCCCCCGGTCAGGGCCCGAACCTGCTCGACCGCGTCGCCGTCGGCGGCGTTGACGGTCCGCACCGGGCCGAGCGAACGGGCGAGGGCGAGCTTGTCCTCCGACAGATCGACCGCCACCACCGGCGAGGCCCCGCTCGCCAGGGCCCCCAGCACCGACGACAGCCCGACGCCGCCGAGCCCGACCACCACGACACTCTGCCCCGCCCGCGCCCCGGCCGTATTCACCACCGCCCCCACGCCGGTCAGCACCGCACAGCCGAACAGCGCCGCCTGCTCGAACGGCAGGTCGGCGTCGACCTTCACCAGCGACCGGCGCGAGACCACGGCGTGCGCCGCGAAGGCCGAGCAGCCGAGGTGGTGATGCAGGTCTCCGGACCCGTCATGCAGCCGCACGCCCCCGCCCAGCAGTTCGCCTTTGCCGTTGGCCGCCGCCCCGGGCTCGCACAGGGCCGGCCGCCCGCCGGCGCACGGATCGCAGTGGCCGCAACTGGGCATGAAGACCATTACGACATGGTCGCCGACCGCCAGATCCCCGACCCCCGGCCCCAGCGCC
The DNA here is from genome assembly GCF_036676055.1 of Brevundimonas sp. Classification (GTDB taxonomy): domain Bacteria; phylum Pseudomonadota; class Alphaproteobacteria; order Caulobacterales; family Caulobacteraceae; genus Brevundimonas. The sequence continues at coordinate 3,991 of NZ_JAKFDS010000071.1, forward strand.
TCGACCACCCCGGCCGCCTCGTGACCCAGCGCCATCGGCATCGGCCGCGGCCGGTCGCCGTTGATGACGCTGAGATCGGAGTGGCACAGGCCCGCCGCCTTGATCGCCACCAGCACCTCGCCCGGTCCCGGCGGGTCGAGGGTGACGGTCTCGAGGCCCAGCGGCCGGCTGTCGGCGTAGGGACGGGCGGCGCCCATGGCTCTGAGGACGGCGGCGGTGGTCTTCATGGCCCTGACGCTAGGCGCTTGACGCCGCGTCCGCCAAGCCCAAGGCTCGTCGACGAAGCGCGCGCCAGACGCGCTCAAGCAGCGAGGCGCCGCGCGCCGAGCGATAGCGCACCAACAAAGGGAGACTCCATGACGGGCACCATCGAGCGGACCAAACGCAGCGACTACCGCCGCTTCCAGGCCATCTCCACGCGCTGGATGGACAACGACGTCTACGGCCACGTCAACAATGTCGTCTATTACGCATGGTTCGACACCGCGGTGAACCGGTTGCTGGTGGTCAATGGCCTGCTCGACATCCACCACGGAAAGGTCATCGGCCTGGTGGCGGAGACGGGCTGCCGCTACTTCGCCCCGACCGCCTTCCCGGACGAGATCCAGGCCGGTGTCCGCGTCGCCCACGTGGGCACCTCGTCCGTCCGCTATGAGATCGGCCTGTTCCGCAACGCCGAGGAGGACGCGGCTGCGGTCGGCCATTTCGTCCACGTCTACGTGGACCGCGAGACCAAGCGACCGGTCGCGGTGGACGACAAGATGCGGGGCTTCCTCGAGAGCCTGAAGACCTAGGTCAGTCGTCCAGCCGCCCGATCAGCGCCAGCGCGCCCACGGCGGTCAGCACGCCGAGGGCGAAAGCGCCGATGATGGCGCCGGTGGCGACGGCGGCGGGCACGGTGACCGGCCGGGCCTCGTACCACTCGACGATGTCGGCCTCCTCGAGGTCCCCGTCGGCGTAGAGGTCAGCGTCCTGGATAACGTCTTCGGCGGTCATGGCGGGCTCCGGCGGGGTCTGTCCGGAAATGCCCGGCGGGGCCGCCGGTTCCTGTCCCGTGACAGCCGCCGTTCCATCGGCTAGAGGGCGCGCCTCACTTTTCGCCAGACCCAGAACGAAATCCTCATGGCCGGCCATTCCAAGTTCAAGAACATCATGCACCGCAAGGGCCGCGCCGACGCGCAGCGGTCCAAGCTGTTCTCCAAGCTGTCGCGGGACATCACCGTGGCGGCCAAGTCGGGCCTGCCCGACCCGGCCATGAACCCGCGCCTGCGCCTGGCGGTCAACAACGCCAAGGCCGAGAGCCTGCCCAAGGACGTGATCCAGCGCGCCATCAACAAGGCCTCCTCCGGCGACGCCGATACGATGGAAGAGATCCGCTACGAGGGCCGCGGCCCCGGCGGCGTCGGCATCATCGTCGAGGCCCTGACCGACAACCGCAACCGCGCCGGCTCCAACATCCGCGCCGCCTTCTCCAAGAACGGCGGGGCGCTGGGCGAGATGAACTCGGTCGCCTTCATGTGGGACCGGGTCGGCCAGATCATCTACCCGGCCGAGGCGGGCACAGAGGATCAGGTCATGGAGGCCGCCATCGAGGCGGGCGCCCAGGACGTCGAGAGCGATCTGGTCAAGCCGGACATCTACGAGGACGCGCCGGGTCACACGATCTGGACGAAGTTCGAGGACCTGAACGAGGTCGCCGACGCCATGTCCAAGGTCCTGGGCGACCCGAAATCGACCGCCATCGTCTGGAAGCCCCAGTCCGAGGTCGCGGTCACGGGCGAGGCCGTCGGCACTCTGATGAAGCTGCTGGATGCGCTGGACGCCGAGGACGACGTGCAGAACGTCTATTCGAACGAGGACATCCCGGACGAGGACCTGGCCAAATACGCGGGCTGAGACTCAGCGGGCGAAGTTGCGCAGCTCGTCGGTGACCCAGCCGTCGGGATGGCGAATGGGGCGGCCGGGCCGGCGCAGGCGGATCACGCCGTGCAGGGCCTCGGTCAGATCGACCAGTTGCTCCTCCGACAGCTCCACGGCCGCGCGCAGCACCTCAGCCTTGAGCTGCTCATAGGTCTCGGTCTGCAGGCGGCGTTGCGAGGCGGCGGCCATGGCTTGCGTTCCGTGCGGCGCCGGGAAGGCTCCGGGAACAGAAACCGGCGGTCGGCCCTCCGGTTCCCCGCCCCGGCCCATGCGGAACCCGCGCGCCGGCCCCGCGGTTGCCGGACATGGACCTGACCGACCTGCCCGATTTCGTCCTCCCCCTGGTCGCCGCGGTGGCGGCCGGCGGCCTGATCGGGTTCGAGCGCGAGTGGCGCGGCCGCGCCGCCGGCTTCCGCACCCACATCCTCGTCTGCCTGGCCTCGGCCCTGCTGATGGAGGCGGCGGTGTCCCAGGGCGCATGGCGGTTCGCGCCGCTGGCCGGGACCGAGATCGTCAGCGATCCCACGCGGATGGCCCACGGCGTGCTGACCGGCATCGGCTTCCTCTGCGCCGGGGTGATCTTCCGCGCGGGGTTCTCGATCCACGGCCTGACCACGGCGGCGTCGCTGTGGCTGACAGCGTCCATCGGCCTGCTGTTCGGGGCCGGACTGTTCGCCCTCGGGGTGACGGGAACCGCCCTGACGATGGCCGTGCTCGTCGTCCTCAGACTGGTCAGCAAAGGGCTGCCGCAGCACGACGTGGTCGATGTCGAGGTCGCGTGGCGGCGCACCGATCCGGAGGCCGAGGCGCGGGTCGAGGCGGTGGTCGACGCGGTCGACCGCTCGCGGCGGGACGACCGGTTCGAACTGACCGACGGCGGCGAGGCGGTGCGCCGCACCTTCCGCGTCAAGCTCACCGGCGACGGGACGCTTAAGGCGCTGGCGGCGCAGCTAAGGGCCATCGAGGGCGTGACCGCCTACAGACTGGACCCCCGCAACGATTGACCGCGGCCGCGGCGGTCGGTCGGCGCTTGATCCGGGCGGGGAGAAGGCCGACTTGCTGAAGGAATGTCGGATGAAGGGACACCCCCGATGCAAGGCTTTGTCGACAACATCGAGACGCTGACCCGCGAGAACACCGATTTCCGCCGGGTGCTCTACACCGGCAAGCACCTGCAGCTCGTGCTGATGGCGCTGAAGCCGGGCGAGGAGGTCGGCGAGGAGGTCCATGACGACCACGACCAGTTCTTCCGAGTCGAGACCGGCGCCGGGGAGATCTGGATCGACGGCAAGCGCACCGCCATCAAGGATGACGACGCCATGATCGTCCCCGCCGGGGCCCGGCACAACGTCATCAACACCGGCGACGCCCCGCTGACCCTCTACACCCTCTACGGTCCCCCGGAACACAAGGACGGCGTTGTCCGCGCCACCAAGGCCGAGGCCGAGGCGACGGAAGAGCATTTCGACGGCAAGACCACGGAATAGGCGCGACCGCTTCGTCCTTGCCCGGCCGCGGGCCGCGGGCCTAGGCTCAAGATTCGTCGGTCAGCGGAGCGAATTCTTGATCAACTGGGAACTGGTTGGGCCGGTGGTCGCGGCGATGACGGCGGGCGGCCTGATCGGGGTCGAGCGGACCTATCACGGGCATCCGGCGGGCTTCCGCACCCACATCCTGGTGTGCCTGACGTCGTGCCTGCTGATGCTGGCGGCGATGCACCAGTCGACCTGGTCGTTCGCCGCCCTGCCGGGTCAGACGGTGGTGATCGATCCGACCCGCATGGCCCATGGCCTGCTGACGGGCATCGGCTTCCTCTGCGCCGGGGTGATCTTCCGGGAGGGCTTCTCGGTCCACGGCCTGACCACCGCGGCCTCGCTGTGGGTGACCTCGGCGATCGGCGTGCTGTTCGGCGTGGGAATGCTGGACCTTGCTCTGCTGGGGTCTGCGGTGACCGTGGGCGTGTTGGCCGTGCTGCGCCTGATCGACGCCAAACTGCCCCACGTCGGGGTCATGGACGTGACCCTGCGCTGGAATCGCGACCAGGCCCCCAGCGGCCAGGCCGTTCGCGACCTGCTGCGCGACAAGGGGGTCAGGGTCGTGCGCCTCGGCCATGTCATGAGTCACGACGGCGCCATCCACGAGCATCATCTGAAGGTGAAGGGCGCCATGCCGATCGATGTCGACGGGCTGGTGGCCCACCTCGGCGAGGAGTCCGGCCTGGCCGGCTTCTCCATCCTCCCGCGCGAGGAGTGACGGCCGGTCATTGTCCGCTAACTCTCTTTGGGGCATGACTGGAACGAATGACGAACGAAGCGACTCGGATTCTCGGTCTTGACCCCGGCCTGCGCCGCACCGGATGGGGCGTGGTGGCGGCCGAGGGCTCGCGCCTGCGCTGGATCGCCCACGGCGTCGTCGCCCCGCCCGAGACCGCCCCCTTCAGCGAGCGGCTGCTGCATCTGCTCGACGCGGTCGGCGCGGTCTGCGCCGAATACGATTGCGACGAGGCGGCGATCGAGGAGGTCTTCGTCAACATGAACCCGTCTTCGACCCTCAAGCTGGGCCACGCCCGCGCCGCCGTCATGCTGGCCCCGGCCCGGCACGGCCTCAGCGTGGCCGAATATTCGCCCAATCTGATCAAGAAGGCGGTGGTCGGCGCCGGCCATGCCGACAAGACCCAGATCGCCTTCATGGTGAAGCGCCTCCTGCCCACGGCCGGAGATGTGAAAGCCGACGCTGCCGACGCCCTCGCCGTCGCCATCACCCACGCCCAGCTGCGCAAACGGGCGCTGCTCACCACCCTGCGAGGCGCGGCGTGATCGGCCGGCTCAGAGGCGTGCTGGCCGAGGTCGAGCCCGACCACTGCCTGATCGACTGCGCCGGCGTCGGCTATGTCGTGGTCTGCGGCGCCCGCACCCTGCAGCGCCTGCCCGCGCCCGGCGACGAGGCTACCCTGCAGATCGAATCCACCTTCAACGCCGAGAGCGGCCCGCGCCTCTATGGCTTCCTGTCGCGCGACGACCGCCGCGCCTTCCGCACCCTGACGGACATTCAGGGCGTCGGCCCCAAGGCCGCGCTGTCGGTGCTCGACGTCCTGCCGCCCGGCGAGCTCGCTGCGGCCGTAGCGCGCGAGGACAAGGCGGCGGTGGCCCGCGCCAACGGCGTCGGCCCCAAGCTGGCCCTGCGCATCGTCACCGAGCTGAAGGGCAAGCCGCTGGGCGACGTCTCCTTCACCCCCAGCGCCCCCGGCGTCCACGCCGGGATCGCTCCGCCGGTCCCCAGCATCACCGGCGAGGCTGTCTCGGCCCTGCTCGGCCTCGGCGTGGCCGAGGTCAACGCCCGCCGCGCCGTCGACCAGGCCCTGATCCGGCTCGGGGACGACGCCGATCTGTCAGCGGTGATCCGGGCGGCGTTGCAGGAGCTGGGGCGTTGACTGACGACCGCATTGTCTCCCCCGATCCGGCCCCCGGCGAGACCTACGACCGCGCCCTGCGCCCCCAGACCCTGTCCGAGTTCGTCGGTCAGGAGCAGGCGAAGGGCAATCTCAGGGTCTTCATCGAAGCCGCCCGCGGCCGCAACGAGGCGCTGGACCACGTCCTGCTGTTCGGCCCGCCCGGGCTGGGCAAGACCACCCTGGCCCAGATCGTCTCGCGCGAGCTCGGCGTCGGCTTCCGCGCCACCTCCGGCCCGATCCTGGCCAAGGCCGGCGACCTCGCCGCCATCCTGACCAATCTCGAACCGCGCGACGTGCTGTTCATCGACGAGATCCACCGCCTCGCCCCGGCGGTCGAGGAGATCCTCTATCCGGCCATGGAGGACCACGTCCTCGACCTGATCATTGGAGAGGGCCCCTCGGCCCGCTCGGTGCGCATCGACCTGGCCCCCTTCACCCTCGTCGGCGCCACCACCCGCGCCGGCCTGCTGGCCACGCCCCTGCGCGACCGTTTCGGCATCCCCCTGCGGCTCGAATTCTACACCCCGGACGAGCTGGTGAAGGTCATCATGGGCGCCGCCCGCAAGATGGGCGCCCCGATCGCCGAGGACGGCGCCCGCGAGATCGCCTCCCGCTCGCGCGGCACCCCCCGCGTCGCCGGCCGCCTGCTGCGCCGGGTGCGCGACTTCGCCAGCGCCGAGGGGGCGACCTCCATAGACCGCCTCGCCGCCGCCCGCGCCCTGGCCCGGCTGGAGATCGACGAGGCCGGCCTCGACGCCAACGACCGCCGCTTCCTCAAGGCCCTGATCGAGAACTACGGCGGCGGCCCGGTCGGCATGGACACGCTCGCCGCCGCCATCGCCGAGGCCCGCGACGCCGTCGAGGACGTCATCGAGCCCTATCTCCTGCAGCAGGGCTTCATCCAGCGCACGCCCCGTGGCCGTATGGCCTGCGCCCGGGCCTACGCCCACCTCGGCCTGACCGAACCGCCCCGGGCCCCGGAGCAGGGCGGTCTGTTCGGCGGCAAGTGAGGCTTCACGGCGCGGGCGAACCCCGTCATGCTCGCCTCCGAACGGAGGACGCATGGCGCCGCGCAGGGTCAGGGTCGAGCGGCTGATCGCGGTGCTGGGCGCCGCGGTGCTGATCCTCGGCGTCCTGCTGCTCTGGCTGGTGACGCGAAGCGGCGGCCTCGGCGGCGGCGAGCCCTCGGCCGAAGACCGCGCCCGCGCCCAGCTGCGCGATCACATCGGCCCGGACGCCGTGGTCCGCTACACCGAGGCGGGCCGCCGTCGCGCGGTCTGCGGCTATGTCACCGACCAGCAGGGCCAGCTGGTGGTCTTCATCTCCCGCCCCAATCGCATCCTGCTGGAGACCGATCCGCTGAAGTCCGAGTTCGACGAGATGCTGCGCGACGTCTGCCCCGGCTTCCTGACGCGCGCCCCGGCCGCCAGGGGAGCCCGCCGATGACCGACCGCCCCACCGCTGGCCGCTTCGAGGGCCGCGAGCACCGCCTGCCTGTCCGGGTCTACTACGAGGACACCGACTTCACCGGCCTCGTCTATCACGGCAACTATGTGCGCTATTTCGAGCGAGGGCGGTCGGACTGCCTCCGCCTGATGGGCATCGGCCATGCCGAACTGCTGGACGGCGATCAGCCGATGGCCTTCGTCGTCTCGAAGATGTCGCTGACCTTCCTCAAGCCGGCCCGGATCGACGAGGAACTGGTCGTCCGCACCTTCTACGACCGGGTGAGGGGGCCGCGCCTGCTGATCTCGCAGGTCATTTCGCGCGGCGACGACGATCTGTGCCGGGCCGAGGTCGAGGTGGTCTGCATCCATCTGGACGGCCGTCCGCGCCGCCCGACGAAGCAGTTGATCGACAAGGTCACGCCCTGGCTCGCCGCCTGAAGCTTGGCCATTCACGCACCTGTCAGATGCGGTCGGGTGACGAAGCGGCCAGACCCCGCTAGACCCGGCCGGAATCGCCACACATCCGCCACGCCCGTCCGGTGCACAGGACCTCACGGACGAAAGAGGACGACCGAATGACCACCCCCGCCGAAGCCTCGATGATGCTCAACCCCGTGGCCCTGTTTCTCGAGGCCGATCCGGTGGTCAAGGCGATCATGGTCGGTCTGGTCGTGGCCTCGCTGTGGTCGTGGGCGGTGATCATCGACAAGGCGGTCAAATTCGCCTCGCTCAACCGTCAGGCCACGGCCTTCGAGAAGGCCGTCGGCTCCGGCCGGTCGCTCGAGGAGATCGCCGCCCAGGCCGGACCGGACCCGGCCCATCCGCTGCCGCGTATGCTGGTCATCGCCCTGGCGGACTGGCGCGAGGCCCGCACCCGCGGCCCGCTGACTGAGGGGCAGGGCAATATGCTGATGTCCCGCATCGACCGCGCCCTCGACAGCCTGATCGCCCGTGAGGGCCAGCGGGTCGAGAACGGCCTCGGCGTCCTGTCGGTGGTCGCCACCGCCTCGCCCTTCATCGGCCTGTTCGGCACGGTCTGGGGCATCATGAACGCCTTCGGGGCCATCGCCGCCTCGGGCAACACCAACCTCGCCACCGTGGCTCCGGCGATCTCCGAAGCCCTGTTCGCCACGGCCCTGGGCCTCGCCGCCGCCATCCCGGCCTACATGGCCTACAACGCCTTCTCGATCGACGCGGGCAAGTTCACCGGCCGGCTGGAGAGCTTCGCCGACGACCTTCAGGCCGCCGTGGCCCGCCGCCTCGGCAATCCGACCAGCCCGACGCCGCCGGCCTCGGCCGACCGCGCCCGCCGGGAGTTCTGAGCATGGCGATGGGCGGAGGCGGCGGCACGGGCGGACACGTCCGGGGCCGCAGACGGGCCCGCAAACGGCCCCTGAGCGAGATCAACGTCACCCCGCTGGTCGACGTCATGCTGGTGCTGCTGATCATCTTCATGATCTCGGCCCCGCTGCTGACCACCGGCGTCGAGGTCGAACTGCCGAAGACCGAGGCCAGCGCCGTCGACGTCACCGAACAGCCGGTGACGGTCACCATCGACCGCGACGGCGCTATCTTCGTCGGCGAGAGCGACGTGGACTGGAACGATCTCGTCGCCCGCGTGGCGCGGGAAGGCGGGGACGGGGCGCGTGACAAGCCGGTGTTCGTGCGCGCCGACGGCCGCGCGCCCTATCAGGCCGTGGCGCGGGTGATGGCCCGCCTGTCCGGCGCGGGCTTCACCAAGCTGAACCTGATCACCGACACCACGGCCCCGGCCGAGGGAGGCTGACGGTCTTGGAGCGTCCCGGCCCGGCCCTGATCGGATCCGTGATCGTCCATGCGGCGGTTGTCGGCGCGGTCGTGCTCGCCATGATCGCGGGCGGCGACCGGCCGCGGCGCGAGATCGTCAACGCCGTGCCTGTGTCGATCGTGTCCGAGACCATGGTCCTCGCCGGCCCGGCCGACGCCCCCTCCGAAGAGCCGGCCTCGGACGTCGAGGCGGCCCCGCCGGTCGAGGCCGTCGAGCCCCCGCCGCCGACGCCGACGCCCGTTCCGACGCCGCGCCCGCCCGAGAAGACGGTGACCCCGCGCCCCACGCCGCGCCCGACCCCGCCGCGCCCGCCCGCCACGCCGCCCCCGGCGAAGAAGCGCGAGACGCCGCGGCCGCCGCGCGAGGACTCGCTCGACCTCGGCGCCCTCGCCGCCGAACGCCCCAACCGCTCGCCGAACCGCGGAACCGCCCCACCCTCGGGTCAGCGGGCCACGGGCACGCAGGGTCAGACCAGCGGCCCGGTCATCTCCTCGATGTTCGAGCAGGTCTATCCGAACTGGAACGTCTTCGTGGTCTGCGACATGGAGGGCGGCGACGACCTGCGCATCCAGTTCGACGTGACCCTGTCGCGGGACGGGCGCATCACCGAGGGCCCCACCCTCGTCGGCGCCCGGGGCAACCAGGTCTATCAGGCCGCCACGGCCGAGGCGCTGCGGGCCCTGCGCGCCACCGCCCCCTTCGACGTCCCCAGCGGTTTCACCGGCGGACGCTATCGGCCCACATTCCTGACGGCTCGGGCCTGCCGGGGGCGCTGACGACACCTGATCGCGCCCGAAAGTCGCCCCAATCGCGGCCATGCTGGCCTTATGCGACCGGTTCGGCGACAAGGACCGGCGGACGTCTCAAACTGCGGGAGCCCTCTATGCGACTGAACCGACTTCTGGCGAGCGTCGCCGTCCTCGCCATGACGGTGACCGCGGCGACAGCCCAGACCCCTGGCGGCGCGCCCCGGCCGCAGGAGCCGGAAGAAGTCATCATCGACCAGGGCGTGCTGCGCCCCTTCCAGATCGCCGTCGCCGACTTCGACGGCCAGAACGGCTCCGACCTGTCGCAGGTGATCCGCGCCGACCTGCGCCGCTCCGGCTATTTCGAGCCGCTGGACCCGGCCGGCTTCGTCGAGACCGGCCTGACCCTCGCCAACGCCCCGAACTTTCCGCAGTGGACCTCGATCGGGGCCCAGGCGGTGCTGTACGGCTCGGTGACGCCCCGGCCCGACGGCCGCAACGACTTCGGCTTCCGCCTCTACGATCCCTACCGCCAGTGCCAGCTAGCCTCCTACCGCTTCACCGCCACCCGTGAGCAGTGGCGACGCATCGGTCACAAGATCGCCGACCTGGTCTATCAGCGCATGACCGGCGAGGCGGGCTTCTTCGACAGCCGCGTGCTGTTCGTCTCGGAGAGCGGCACCCAGCTGAACCGCCTGTCGCGCCTCGCCATCTCGGACCAGGACGGCTTCAACCCCGTCTATCTGACCCAGGGCGACGAGATCATCATGTCGCCGCGCTTCTCGCTGAACGATCCCAACGAGATCACCTATGTGGCGCTCGGCAAGGACTACAGCCGCATCTATCTGTTCAACCTGTCGACCGGCCGGCGCGAGTCGCTGGGCGAGTTCGACGGCCAGGTGCTGGCCCCGCGCTTCTCGAACGACGGCTCGAAGATGGCCTTCTCGATCATCCGCGGCGGCAACACCGACGTCTACGTGATGGACCTCGCCAGCCGCCAGGTGCGTCGCCTGACCAACGACCCCGCCATCGACACCTCGCCCTCGTTCAGCCCCGACAACAGCCAGATCGTCTTCACCTCCGACCGGTCGGGCACGGCCCGCCTGTATGTGATGCGCGCCGACGGCTCCGGCCAGCGCCCGATCTCGCGGGGCGGCGGCATCTACACCGCCCCGAACTGGAGCCCGCGCGGCGACCTGATCGCCTTCACCAAACAGGGCGGCGGCCGCTTCTCGACCGGCGTCATGGCGCCCGACGGCACTGGCGAGCGCATCCTGTCGTCCAGCTATTTCGAAGAGGGGCCGTCCTGGGCTCCCAACGGCCGCTACATCATGTTCGCGCGCCAGTCCCCGGGCGGCGACACCCGGCTGTGGACCGTCGACCTGTCGGGCCGGGTGGTCAGCCAGGCCGGCTACAATGGCCGCGGCTCCGATCCGGCCTGGTCTCCGCTGCTCGACGAGCAGCCCTCGAATCTTGGAGGCGGCGGCCCCGACAGCTGCTCCAACTGAGACCCGAGCGGAGCCATTGGGCTCAATTCCGCGTTATCGAGGCTGGCGAAAACGCCGGCGCGACAGTACCCGAGTTTTATAGCAAAGCTGGAGGCCGAGGCCTCGCCCCAAGGAGACGACCGATGATGAAGACCTCGACCCTCGTCCGCCTCGCCGCCGTCGGCGTGGCCGTGACCGCGATCGCCGCCTGCACCCCGCGCCGCCCCGTCGACAGCGCCACGGGCGACACCGCGCCGGTGACCGGACCCCAGTATCCGACCGCGCCCACCGGCCCGGTCGACGGCGGCAATCTCGGCGCCGGCGCTCCGGGCTCGGAGCAGGACTTCGTCGTCAACGTCGGCGACCGCGTCTATTTCGACCTCGACAGCTACGAGGTCCGCACCGACGCCTATCCGCGTCTCGACGCCCAGGTCGCCTGGCTGCAGCGCTATCCGCAGGTCACCGTCCGCATCGAGGGCAACGCCGACGAACGCGGCACCCGCGAATACAACCTCGCCCTCGGCGCCCGGCGCGCCGAGTCGGTGCGCACCTATCTGGTCAGCCGCGGGGTCTCCGCCGCCCGCATCGACACCATCAGCTACGGCAAGGAACGTCCGATCGCCGCCGGCTCCAACGAGGAAGCCTGGGCCCGCAACCGCAACGCCCACACCGCCATCGTCAGCGGCGCCACGCGCTGATCCGGCGCAACCGGCTGAACATCGGGAGGGGCGGCCGTCCAGCGGCCGCCCCTTTCCTTTTGACCGCTCCGGCGACGCACGGCTAAATCCCGGCGGGTACAGGCGGGGACGGACATGGTGGACATCGACGCGGCGGGCGGCGCGGCCTCGGCCGGGATTCTCGCGGGCGCCCTCGAGCATCCGACCGGCCACGCCGGTGACGCCGAGGGCAATTGCACCGACTGCGGCCAGCCCGTCGAAGGCAAATTCTGCTCCAACTGCGGCCAGCCGACCCACGTCCACCGCTCCCTGCTTCATCTCGGCGAGGAGATGCTGCACGGCGTCCTGCATTTCGACGCCCGCATCTGGCGCACCCTGCCGCTGCTGGCCTTCAACCCCGGCCGCCTGACGCGCGAGTGGGTGCAGGGCCGGCGCACCCGCTACGTCTCGCCCCTGGCGATGTTCCTGTTCACCGTCTTCCTGATGTTCTTCGTGATCAGCTTCTCGGGTGGGCTGGAGCCGAATGTGAACACGACGATGACGCCGGCCGAGCGCGCGGAGCTGACGACCCAGCTGGAGGCCGCCCGTCTCGAATTGGCTGAGGCCCGCGAGGCCGCTCAGGGCGCGCCGGGATCCGATGCGCTGGAGCTGACCGAGCGGGCGCGGGCGACTACGGTCGAGGTTCTCGAAAGCCGCCTCGGCGTCGCCGACCCTGCTGCGAAACGCACCGACGGCCTGGCCCCCGGCAGCTGGCAGGCCCAGGTCCACGACGCCGTCGCCTCGGGCGACCTGAAGGTCAACATGGGCAACGGGGCGCTGAACGAGAAGATCAAGAAGAAGCTGCTCAACCCCGACCTGGCCATCTACAAGATCCAGCAGACCGCCTATAAATTCAGCTTCCTGCTGATCCCCATCTCGATCCCGTTCGTGGCGCTGCTGTTCCTGTGGCGGCGGGGTTTCACCCTCTACGACCACGGCGTCTTCGTGCTCTATTCGCTGACCGCCATGTCGATCCTGATGATGGTCATCTCGTTCCTCGGTCCTCTCTGGGTGGGCTTCGCCATCGCGGGCGCCATGGCCTTCACCTTCGGCATCCCGGTTCACCTGTTCGCCCAGCTGAAGGGCGCCTACGGGCTGTCGTGGTTCTCGGCGGCCTGGCGCACCCTGTTCCTGCTGCTGTTCTGCGTCTTCGCCTTCAGCCTGTTCCTTGTGGCGATCATCGCCCTCGGGCTCACGGGATGACGCCTTGCGGCGGCCTCAAATCGGTGGGACGAAATCAATCATGCTGAAGCTCCCCTCCGCCCTCCGCTCGAAGAACGCCCTCGTCACCGTGCTGGGCGTCGTCCTGATCGCCGGCACGACCACGGTCGTGGCCCAGACCGCCCCCATGGAGCCGATCCAGTGGGACAAGCGCCGGCTGGAACAACTGGACCGGAACGTCCGCCGTCTCGAACGGGCCGTGACCCAGCGCAACGCCGCCGGTCAGCCGGTTCTGGTCGAGCCGGACCCCGAGGTCGTGGCCCTGACCGGCCGCGTCACCCTCATGGATCGCCGCCTCAACGATCTCGAGGCCACCCTGCAGCGGGTCAACGGCGACCTTGAGCGGCTGACCTTCCAGCTGGACGAGGCCACGCGCGACAACGCCGCGCTGAACACCCGCCTGCGCACCGCCGAAACCCGGCTCGGCGACATCGCCGCCGCCGCCCAGCGTGAGGCGGAGCTGAACGCTCCGATCAGCTCGACCTCCCCGACCGGCGACGCCGCCCGTGACCTGTCCGCCGCTGTCCGGCTCGCCGCCTCGGACCCCGCGCTGGGCGACCGCGCCCTGCAGACCGTGGCTCTCGCCTGGCCCGACACGCCCCAGGCCCGCGAGGCCAACGCCCGCCTCGGCGACCTGCGCGTCTCGGCCGGCGATCAGGCCGGCGCGGTGGCCTTCTACGCCGCCGCCCTTGAGGGCTGGCCGACCACCTCCTGGGCCGGCGCCACGGTGCTGGAGCTGGCCACGGCGTTGAACGCTACCGACCGCAAGACCCAGGCCTGCACCGCGCTCGGCGAGTTCGACCGGCGCTACGCCGCCGCCGGCAGCGCCGCCCTGCGCACCCGCGCCGCCGGCCTGCGCACCCGCTTCGCCTGTCCGGCGCCGCGGAGAGCCGGCTGAGCCCGACCGCCCCGGCCTGGCCCGACCGGGTTCGCGAACGGCTGACCGCGCGGCTTGAGCCTCACGCCGGGCGGCCTCTCGCTCTGGCCCTGTCCGGAGGGGGAGACTCCGTCGCCCTGCTGGCCGTCGCCGCCGACTGGGCGCGAGACCACGGCCGCCACCTGCTGGCCCTGACCGTCGACCACGGCCTGAGCCCCGACAGCGCGGCCTGGACCGCCTTCGCCGGAGCCGCCGCCCGCGCCGCCGGGGCCGACTGGCGCGCCCTGTCGTGGACCGGGCCCAAACCCTCCACGGGCCTGCCCGCCGCCGCCCGCGCCGCCCGCCACCGCCTGATCGCCGACGCCGCCCGCGAGGCCGGCGCCCGCGTGATCCTGTTCGCCCACACCGCCGACGACGTGTCCGAGGGCGAGGTGATGCGCGCCGAAGGCTCGACTCTCGGCCGCCTGCGCGACTGGTCGCCATCCCCCGCCTGGCCGCAGGGCAGGGGGCTGATGCTGCTGCGGCCCATGCTGGACGTGGGGCGGGGGGAGCTGCGCGACTGGCTGAGAGGGCAGGGCCGGGACTGGATCGACGACCCCGCCAACGAGGATCCGAAGTACGCCCGGTCGCGAGCGCGCGTGTCCCTTCTCCCATTGGGAGAAGGTGCCCCGGAGGGGCGGATGAGGGTCGACTGTGAAAAGGGGGGCACGCAGCCGCCGCGCACCCTTTCGCGCCAGAACGCCGGCTTCGCCGCCGTGCGCTCAAACCCTCTCTCATCGGGAGAGGGGACGCTCGAATTGGACCGGGATGTGGACGCCCTCGTCCTCGCCGCCGCCCTCGTCTGCGCCGGCGGCGGCGACCGGCCCCCGCGCGGCGACCGCCTCGACCGGCTGGTCCTGCGCCTGCGGGCAGGGGAGAGCTTCACCGCCGTCCTGTGCGGGGCCCGGATCGAGGCCGGGCCGGAGCACGTCCTCATCACCCGCGAGGCCGGCGAGTTCGCCCGCCGGCCGACGCCGCCCCTGCCGCTCCCGCCCGGCGTGGAAACCGTTTGGGACGGCCGCTGGGCGCTCACCGCCCCGGGCGCCGGCTGGTCTGTCGTCCCGGCCGCCGGCCGCCTCGCCGCCCTGTCGAAGGCGGACCGGTCCCGCCTCAACGTTCTGCCGGCCGCGGCCCGCGGCGCGGCGCCTGTGCTGATCCGGAACGACGCAACCGCCCCGGTTCTTGCAGGAACCGCGGTCGTGGCGCGGTCGCTGGTCGAGGAGAGACTGGCGCTTGCGCTGGACCGAATGACGCATGAAACGGAACTGGGGCCGCGCGCGCATGGCGCTACGCCCCGGAACCACCTATTTTCTGGCGCTGACATCACCGAAGCGGGAAGCGCGCCGCGTTTCCAGGGATCGAGACGAGAATGAATCTTCGCAATCTGGCCATCTGGGGCGCCGTCATCCTGGGCGCGCTCGCCTTCTATGTGGCCGTCAACCGCGGCGGCGCCATCGCCACGCCCGGCCAGAAGGCGGAGTCCGCCCGGCCCCAGCCGATGAGCTACACCGAGCTCCTGACGGCGCGGGACGCCAAGGAGATCGCGGCCGTCGAGGTCAAGAACGAGACCCTGACCGTCCAGATGAAGGACAACCGGGTCTTCACCGTCGTCACCACCCTGCCCAACGGCGACCTGATCGAGAGCCTCAATGCTTCCGGCGCCCAGGTCGACGTCAAGAGCACCCGCCAGTCGGTCTGGGTCACCGCCCTGATCGGCCTGCTGCCCTTCGTGCTGATCATCGGCCTGTGGATCCTGATCATGCGCCAGATGCAGGGCGGGGCGCGCGGGGCCATGGGCTTCGGCAAGTCCAAGGCCAAGCTGCTGACCGAGCACAAGGGCCGCAAGACCTTCGACGACGTCGCCGGCGTGGACGAGGCCAAGGAAGAGCTTCAGGAGGTCGTCGACTTCCTCAAGGATCCGGCCAAATTCCAGCGTCTGGGCGGCAAGATCCCCAAGGGCGCCCTGCTGGTCGGCCCTCCCGGCACCGGCAAGACCCTGCTGGCCCGCGCCGTCGCCGGCGAGGCCGGCGTGCCCTTCTTCTCCATCTCCGGCTCGGACTTCGTCGAGATGTTCGTCGGCGTCGGCGCCAGCCGCGTGCGCGACATGTTCGAACAGGCCAAGAAGAACGCCCCCTGCATCATCTTCATCGACGAGATCGACGCCGTCGGCCGTCACCGCGGCGCCGGTCTGGGCGGCGGCAATGACGAG
>NZ_JAKFDS010000072.1:0-9552 GCF_036676055.1 Brevundimonas sp.
CGTCAACGAGTTCGGCGAGATCGGCATCGACAACGACCTCGTCGTCGGCGCCGACGAGGACGTGTTCGAGATGAACAACGGCTGCGTCTGCTGCACCGTGCGCGGCGACCTGATCCGCGTCGTCGCCGGACTGATGAAGCGCCAGCGCCCGGGCAAGCCGGCCTTCGACGCCATCATCGTCGAGACCACCGGCCTCGCCGACCCCGGCCCGGTGGCCCAGACCTTCTTCGTCGACGAGGACGTCAAGGCGAAGACGCAGCTGGACAGCGTCACGGCCCTGGTCGACGCCAAACACGTCATGGCCCGGCTGGATGACTCGAAGGAAGCCCGCGAGCAGGTCGCCTTCGCCGACCGCATCATCCTCAACAAGGTCGACCTCGCCTCGGAAGAGGAGCTGGTCGCGGTCGAGGCGCGGCTGCGCAAGCTGAACCCCCTGGCCCCCATCACCCGGGCCGAGCGCGCCAATGTGCCGCTGGACCAGGTGCTCGGTCTGGGCGGCTTCGACCTTGAGCGCATTCTCGACATCAACCCCGAGTTCGCCAACCCGCCCCATGGCGAGGCCGGCCACGTCCATGACGAGCATTGCGGCCACGACCACCACGACCACGGCCATCACCACGACCATTCCCATGGCGCGCGCGGTCATGCGCACGAGGACGACATCAAGGGCATCTCCCTGTCGCTCGACACGCCGATGGACGGGGCCAAATTCACCGCCTGGCTCGACAAGCTGCTGGGCGAGCAGGGCCAGAACATCCTGCGCGCCAAGGGCATCATCGACGTCGCCGGCGAGGATCGCCGCCTCGTCTTCCAGGCCGTGCACATGATCCTCGAGGGCGAACTGCAGAAGCCGTGGGGCCCGATCGAGCGCCGCTGGTCCCGCGCCGTCTTCATCGGCCGCGATCTGGACGAGGCCGCTCTGAAGGCCGGGTTCGAGGCCTGCGCGGCGTGAAGACTCACACCTACGACGCCCAGGTCACCGCCGCCCTGTTCGACCAGACCAGCGCGGTCTTCGCCCTCGGCGACGGCTCGGTCCGCTTCGAGGGCGGCGAGTTCAGCGCGGCCCACGACGGCGCCGTCCTGTGCGCCGCCGTCCACCCGTCCGGTGATGGCGTCGTCACCGGCGGCGACGACGGGCGGGTCATCTGGCACCGCCGCGGCGAGGCGGGAGTGCTGGCGACGGCCAAGGGTCAGTGGATCGACGCCATCGACGCCTCGGTCGAGAGCGGCCTGATCGCCTTCTCGGCCGGCAAGACCCTGTCGGTGATCGACGCGAAGGACGCTGGTTTCCGCCGCGACTTCGTCCACGAGCGCACGGTGTCGGGCGTCGCCTTCGAGCCCAAGGGCCGCCGCATCGCGACCTCGACCTATGGCGGCGCGGCCCTGTGGTTCGCCCGCATCGCGCAGCAGAAGCCGACCTTGCTGAAATGGGCCGGGTCGCACACGGCGGTCGGCTGGTCGCCCGACGGGGCCTTCGTCATCACCGCCATGCAGGACAACCAGCTGCACGGCTGGCGCGTCAAGGACCAGAAGAACCTGCGCATGGGCGGCTATCCGTCCAAGGTCCGGTCGATGAGCTTCCTGTCCAACGGCCAGCTGCTGGCCACCTCGGGCGCCCAGGGGGCCGTGCTCTGGCCCTTCATCGGTTCCAACGGGCCGATGGGTCGCGAAGCCACCGAGATCGGCTACGACGAGGGCAGCCTCGTCGCCCTGGTGGCGTCGCAGCCGAAGCACGGCCTGCTCGCCGCCGGGCTCACCGACGGCCGCGTCTGGCTGGCCGATCCGGCCGGGCAGGGGCTCAACTTCCTCAAGGCCGGGAAGGGGGCGCCGATCACCGCCCTGGCCATGAGCGCGGACGCCCGCCGGGTCGCCTGGGCCGACGAGGACGGGCAGGCGGGCGTGGCGGACGTCTGACGACGCGGACGCTGTGCTGGCGATCCGCGAAATTATAGTCGGATTGCGCGGAAAATATCCTGCCTTTTCAATCGGATGATCTATTCTCGATGCGATCTTTCCGCATGGGAGCGGAACGGCCTCATACTGGTCCGCGCGTCCCTTGCCGGACCTGGCTCTTTGACATTCGAATATCCCGACTCCGCTGCAGGACTCGCGCTGCCCAAGCGATGATACCGCCAAGGCGTTGAATGACTCCGGTTCCGATGCCGACTCTGCCGACCATGCCCACCCGTTTTTTCGGGCCGGCGCCGACCCCGCCGACTCTGCCCCCCCGTTTTTTCCGGGCCGCCGGCCCCTTGCCTCCGGCCACGCTTCCGCTCCACCCTTGCGGAATGGCGAAACAGGCCCCGATCAAGAAACGCCGACCGGTGCTGACGGTCGTGCTGACCCTTCTGCTGATTGTTCTCGGCTCGGTCGTCGTCCATCGCTTCGTCCCGCCCCCCGTGACCTTTCTGATGGTCAGCCGTTCTCTGGAGGGCGAGGGGCTGTCCTACCGCTGGCGCTCGCTGGACGACATCTCTCCGCGGCTGGTCGAGGCCGTGATCGCCTCGGAGGATTCGACCTTCTGCGCCCATCAGGGCTTCGACATGAAGGCCATCGAGAAGGCGCTCAAGGCCAACGCCCGGGCCGAGAAGCGCGGCGGGCGCATCCGCGGCGGCTCAACCATCAGCCAGCAGACCGCCAAGAACGTCTTCCTGTGGCCGGGCCGGGACTGGATCCGCAAGGGTCTGGAGGCCGGCTACACCGTCCTGATCGAGACCCTGTGGGGCAAGCGCCGGATCATGGAGGTCTATCTGAACGTCGCCGAATGGGCCCCCGGCGTCTACGGCGCCGAGGCGGCGGCGCAGCACTGGTTCGGCAAGTCGGCGGCCGATCTCACCCCGCGCGAGGCGGCCCGGCTGGCGGCCATCCTGCCTTCGCCCCGACGCTACAATGCATCCTCTCCCGGACCCTATGTCCGCCGCCGGGCCTCCCGGGTGCAGGCGGCCATGGGCACGGTGCGCAATGACGGCCTCGCCGCCTGCGTGCTCCGCTAACGTCACGCTTGACGGCGCGGCCCCGCTCGCCTCACCTGCGCGCCGAAAAAGGCGGAGCAACCGTCTGACGCCAGAACGCCCCCGGGAGACCACCATGAAACGCACCCTGATGACGGCCGCCGCGGCCTGCGCCCTCGGCCTCGCCGCCGGCTGCGCCAGCTACGGAATGGAAGAGACCGCGACGCCGCCGGCCGCCGCCGCCGCCGAAGCCGCCGCCGCCCCGGCCACCGCGGAAGCCGCCGCCGCCTTCGTCGCCGACGCCGAACGGCGCCTCGCCGCCCTCAGCGAGGAGGCCGCCCGCATCCAGTGGACCCGGGCCACCAACATCACCCACGACACCATGTGGCTGGAGAGCCGGATCAACGCCGAATACACCGAGCTGCAGGTCGAGCTCGCCAACGGCGCGGCCCGCTTCAACGAGGTCGAGGTGCCCGCCGACGTCCGCCGCAAGCTGAACCTGCTGCGCCTCGGCATCGTCCTGCCGGCACCGAACAGGCCCGGCGCCGCCTCCGAACTGGCCGAGATCACCACCCGCCTCGACTCGACCTACGCCACCGGCAAATTCGAGTTCAAGGGCCGTCAGATAACCCTCGACGAGGCCACGATCCTGATGGCCGAGTCGCGCGACCCGGCCGAGTTGGAGGCCCTGTACGAGGGTTGGCGCACCGTCTCGCCGGTCATGGCCGCCGACTACGCCCGCATGGTCGAGATCGCCAACGAGGGTTCGCGCGAGCTCGGCTTCGCCGACACGGGGGCCATGTGGCGGGCCGGCTACGACATGGAGCCCGACGCCTTCGCGGCCGAGACGGACCGCCTGTGGGAACAGGTGAAGCCCTTCTACGAGAACCTGCACTGCTACGTGCGCAACCGGCTCAATGCGAAATATGGCGACGAGATCCAGCCCGACACCGGCCCGATCCGCGCCGACCTGCTGGGCAATATGTGGTCGCAGCAGTGGGGCAACATCTATGACGTTGTGGCTCCCACCACGGGCGGCGAGTCCAGCTACGACCTGACCCAACTGCTGGTCAGCAAGGGCTATGACGCCGAGAAAATGGTCCGCACCGGCGAGAATTTCTATGTCTCGATGGGCCTCGATCCGCTGCCGCAGACCTTCTGGGAACGGTCGATGATCACCCGGCCCGAGGGCCGCGAGGTGGTCTGCCACGCCTCGGCCTGGGACCTCGACAACCTCGAGGACATCCGCATCAAGATGTGCACCCAGGTCAACGGCGACGACTTCTACACCGTCCACCACGAGCTGGGGCACAACTACTACCAGCGGGCCTACAAGGATCAGCCGTTCCTGTTCAAGAACGGGGCGAACGACGGCTTCCACGAGGCGATCGGGGACTTCGTCGGCCTGTCGGCCCTGACCCCGACCTATCTCAACCAGATCGGCCTGCTGGATACGGTTCCCGGCGAGGAGGAGGACATTCCCTTCCTGCTCAAGATGGCGCTCGACAAGATCGCCTTCCTGCCGTTCGGCCTGATGGTGGATCGCTGGCGCTGGGGCGTGTTCGACGGCGAGACCACGCCGGCCGAATACAATGACGCCTGGACCGCGAACATGCTGCGCTACCAGGGTCTGACGCCGCCGGGGCCGCGCCCGGAGAACGCCTTCGATCCCGGCGCGAAATACCACATCCCGGGCAACACGCCGTACACCCGCTACTTCCTGGCCCACATCTACCAGTTCCAGTTCCATCGGGCCGCCTGCCAGCAGGCCGGCTGGACCGGGCCGCTGCACCGCTGCTCGATCTACGGCGACAAGGCGGTCGGCGAGCGCTTCAACGCCATGATGGAGATGGGCCAGTCCCGTCCGTGGCCGGAAGCGATGCGGGCCTTCACCGGCGAAACCGGCAATGACGCCTCGGCCGTGGCGGACTATTTCGCCCCGCTGAACGTCTGGCTGACCGAGCAGAACCGGGGCCGGGACTGCGGCTGGGAGGCCTGACCTCCCCGCCGCACCGCGGTCGCATTAACTTTCGCTGTTGCGCCTTCTCTTAACCGGGTTTGTGCATTTTTGGCCGGATGACCGTGGGCGGCGTGCGCTTGCGGCGGATGACGGCTGGACTGGCGATGGGGCTCAAGACCTGGATCGAAGGTGTGGTCGGCGGCGCGCGCGGCCTTGCGCAGCGCCTGGCCGGGGACGTGCGTGGCAATGTCGCCATGTTGTTCGGCCTCAGCCTGCCCGTGTTGATCCTGATGACCTTCGGCGGGGTCGACATCCACCGGATATCCACCGTGCGGATGAACCTGCAGGACGCGCTCGATGCGGCCACCCTGGCCGCGGCCCGCTCGCCCTACACGCAGGACGCGGACCTCCGGCGGGTCGGCCTTGCGGCGCTGAAGGCCAATCTCCAGGCCTATCCGAACGTGGCTCTTGAAGAGGACCAGACCAGCTTCACCCTCAACGGCGAGGACGTGGTCGTGGCCAACGCCCGGGTTCAGGTGAAGACCCTCGTGGCCAATATCTTCCTGCCGCCGTACGGCCAGCTGCTCGACGACTATCTGCCCGTCGGCAGCCACTCGGAGGTCGACCGGTCGTCGCGGAACATCGAGGTGGCGCTTGTGCTCGACGTCACCGGCTCGATGGCCGGACAGCGCATCACCGACCTGAAGGCGGCGGCCAAGGAGCTGGTCGACATCGTCGTCCAGCCGCTGCAGACGCCCTATTATTCCAAGCTGGCGCTCGTCCCCTATTCGATGGGGGTCAATGTCGGGTCCAACGCCAACGCCGTGCGTGGCACGCCGATCGGCTCGACCCAGATTACTGGAGCCGTCATCAATCTGACCGGGACGGAGGTCGCCATCACCGGGGCGACCAACACTTCGCCCATCGTCGTCACCGCGGCCAGCCACGGCTTCAGCAATGACGACATCGTCTGGATCACCGGCGCCACCGGGATGACCCAGCTGAACAACAAGGCCTATCGGGTCCGGAACAAGAGCACGAACACGTTTGAGCTCTACACTGTCGGCGGCTCGAGAGTGAACGGCAACTCGTACGGAAGCTACTCTGGCAACGCCAAGGTGCGGCGGTGCCAGAACAACGACTGCTCGGTCACGATCACCTCCAACAGCCATGGAATGATCAACAACCAATACGTTCACATCACCGGCGTGAACGGCATGACGCAAATCAACAACCAGACCTTCCTTGTCGGCAACGCCACCGCCAACACCTTCACAATCGACCCGAACCTGTCAGCCCTGAGTCCCTACACCTCGGGCGGGCAGGCCTGGTGCGCCCAGCAGGGCTGCACCTGGTTCGCCTTCGAGAACATGAACGGCGACCTTCAGGCCCATCGGATCAGCACCTGCGTCACCGAACGTACCGGCGCCGACGCCTATACCGACGCGGCGCCGTCCAGCGCACGCGTCGGACGCAACTACCCGGGGGCATCCAATCCCTGCCTTGGCGCGACCATCCAGCCCCTGTCCAGCAACAAGGACACCCTGAAGGCGGCCATCGACAGTTACAGTGTTCAGGGATCGACCGCCGGCCAGATCGGCATCGGTTGGGGATGGTACATGGTGTCGCCCAACTTCAACTCGCTGTGGCCCTCGAACGGCGCGGCCGCCTACAACACCGCAGAGACCCTGAAGGCGGTGATCATCATGACCGACGGGGAGTTCAATACGCCCTATTGCTCGGGGGTGATCTCGCGCGACGCGGGTTCCGGTTCGGGCAACAACTCGGAAAAGATCGATTGCGCAGCCGACAACGGCAATCCCTTCGATCAGGGCCGGGCCATGTGCGCGGCCATGAAGGCGCGTGGCGTTATGGTCTACACCGTCGGCTTCCAGATCACCGCCGGCGGCGCCGCCGCCAACATGCTGCAGGCCTGCGCCTCGACCCCGACCAGCTTCTATCTCGCGGGCAGCGGCGGCGACCTGTCCGAGGCCTTCGCCGCCATCGGCCGCGACATCACCCAGCTGCGGATCTCGAAGTAGCCGGGCGCCCGTCGGCCGCCCCCCCCCTCACCGGCGCTCAAGCAGGCCCGCTCTGCGCGCGGCCCGCAGCGTCGCTCAGATGAGCCGGATTTCCTTCAGCCGCTCGGTCAGGAAATCCTCGGCCATGATCGCCTTGCCGGCGTAGCGGTCGGGATTATCGGGCGTCACCGTGGAGGGCAGGCTCTCGATCACGAAGTCCGGGTTGAAGTGCAGGAAGAAGGGCGTCGAATAGCGGGCGAAGCCCCGCCGTTCCGGCGCCGGGTTCACCACCCGGTGCGTCGTCGACGGAAGTACATGGTTGGTCAGGCGCTGCAGCATGTCGCCGATGTTAACCACCAAGGCGTTCGGCGGCGGGGCGATGTCCAGCCATTCGCCGTCGGCGTCCTTCAGCTGCAGGCCCGCCTCCTCGGCGCCCAGCAGCAGGGTGATGACATTGATGTCCTCATGGGCCCCGGCGCGCACGCCCGGCGCGTCGGCCGGCACCGGCGGATAGTGCAACATGCGCAGGATGCTGTTGCCCAGCTCGACCTTGTCCTCGAAGAAGCCGTCGCCGAGCTCAAGATAGCGGGCGATGGCCTGCAGGATCTTGCGGCCGAGCACGTCCATGGCCGTGAACATGCCGTACAGGTGATCGCGGAAGCCCTCGACCTCGGTCGGCCAGACGTTGTCGCGCATATATTTCCGATAGGGGTGTCCCTCCGGCAGCTCGCGCCCGACGTGCCAGAATTCCTTCAGGTCGACGGTCGCCGCGCCCTTGGCCGCCTCGACCCCGAAAGGCGTCAGCCCCCGCGCGCCGCCCGTCCCCGGCTGGTGGTACCGACGCTTCACCTCTTCGGGCAGGGCGAAGAACGCCTTGGCGTCGTCCAGCGCCGCCTCGATCACCGCCTCATCCAGTCCATGGTCCGCGATGACCGCGAAGCCGTAGCGTTTGAATGAGGTTCCGAGCTTGTCCGCGAAGGCCTGGAAATCGGCGTCGTACAGCGACATCGACACCGGTTCGATCGAGCGGCGGGCGGCAGTGGAGCTCAGGCTGTCAGCCATGGCGGAACCTCAAATGGACTTTCGGGCGTTTCCATACGCCCTGCGAGCGCAACTTGGCAAAGCGAGGGCGCCGGTCCGCGGCGCGTGAAAACGCCGCGCGGAGGCTGTTCAGCCTCCGTACATGCCGGAACCTTGACTGTAAGGCCGCGTTCCGACGTCAACAGGAACTGGAAGGACCATTCCATCATGCACGCCAAACTTCTCCTCACCGGCATCAGCGTCGCCGCCCTGCTGGGCGCCTGCACCACCACCGACCCCTACAGCTCGACCCCGCGCCGCAACAACACAGGCACGGGCGCGATCGCCGGGGCCGTCGGCGGCGCCCTGCTCGGCTATCTGACCAACACCTCCAACTCCGAGGAAGGTCGCAAGAACGCGCTGATCGGGGCCGGCATCGGCGCCTTGGGCGGCGCGGCCGTCGGCGCTTACATGGACCGCCAGCAGCGCGAGCTTGAGGCCGAGCTGTCAGGCTCCGGCGTGGGGGTGGCGCGTCAGGGCGACAACCTGGTCCTGCGCATGCCGTCGGATGTGACCTTCGCCTCCAACCAGTCGTCGATCAATCCGGGCTTCTACGCCACCCTCGACGACGTCGCCGGGGTGTTGAACCGTTACGACCAGTCGGTCGTCGACATCGTCGGCCACGCCGATTCCGACGGCGCCGAGGACTATAATCTGAACCTGTCGCGCCAGCGGGCCTCGTCGGTGGCGCAGTATCTGGTCAGCCGCAACGTCCTGGCCGACCGCCTCTATGTCGACGGCCGCGGCGAAAGCCAGCCCGTGGCCACCAACGCCACCGCCGAGGGCAAGGCGCAGAACCGGCGCGTGGAGATCCTGATCCGTCCGTTCCGCGGCTAGGGTCAGGCGCTTCTGACATCGAAAGGCGGGGCCTCGGCCCCGCCTTTTTTCGTGGTTGGACACCGTTCCGTGACTTGCGGCGTCATGCCCCGGATGCTCGATACGATCATCGTTCCGATTCGAGGCAAGCCCGTGCGTCCAGACCACGAATTCACCGACGGCGTCAGGCTTGGCGCGATTGCGGTCGTTTCGGCGGTAGTGACGGCGGTTCTGGTGATCGGCGCCGGCCGCGCCTTTCTGCCTCAGGCGGAGGCCCGGGCGAACCATCGGGTCGCCCTGATTCCCGCTTCCCTACCCTAGGTACGTCTTTCAGAGGCGCTGCGGACGCCGCGGGCGGGGGCTGGCCCTTGAGGGTGCTCCCCCCGTCGCCGCGCGCATGCGACGGCCCGGCCTGAATGCCGAGTTGAAGAGGGGGAGCGGTCCGGGGGGTGTGCGCTCGACGCCGCGCAAAGCAAAACCGCCGGCCCCGTGAGGGACCGGCGGTTCTGTCGTCTTGCCGTGTCCCGCCCCGACCCGAAGGCCGGAGCGGTCGACCTCAACTCTTTAGAAGTTGATGCCGATGGTGGCGCGGCGGTTCAGAGGCTCGCGAACGCCGTCGGCGGTCGGGCGGGCCAGGGCGGTTTCACCCTTGCCGTCCAGCGAGATCACGCCGCCGTTGACGCCCTGGGCGACCAGCGCGTCCGCAACGGTGCGGGCGCGGCGG
>NZ_JAKFDS010000073.1:0-11805 GCF_036676055.1 Brevundimonas sp.
CGAGATCACGCCGCCGTTGACGCCCTGGGCGACCAGCGCGTCCGCAACGGTGCGGGCGCGGCGGTTGGACAGGCCGACGTTGTAGGCGGCCGAACCCGAGGTGTCGGCGTGGCCGACGACCAGCACGCGGGTCGGACGGCCCGACTTGGCGTAGTTGGCCGCTTGCGTGACCACCGACTGGGCTTCCGCGGTGAGATCCGAGCGATCCCAGTCGAAGTAGACCACGAACTCACGCGCGACCGGAGGCGGCGGGGGCGGCGGGGGCGGGGGCGGCGGCGGCGGCGGCGGCGTCACCACCGGCGGCGGCGGGGGCGGCGGGATGTAGGCCGGCTCGGCCGCGCCGAACGCATAGCGCAGGCCCAGGCTGATCGACTGGTCGGTGTAGCG
Organism: Brevundimonas sp.; assembly: GCF_036676055.1. GTDB lineage: Bacteria > Pseudomonadota > Alphaproteobacteria > Caulobacterales > Caulobacteraceae > Brevundimonas. The sequence continues at coordinate 388 of NZ_JAKFDS010000073.1, forward strand.
ACCGCCGACTTCACCCAGATCGCCCGCGGGCGCCGAGGCGAAGGTGTCGAACGAGAAGTTCGACATCAGGTAGCGGTAGGTCAGGTCCAGGCTCGCCCGGTCGCTGAGCGCCCAGGAGAGGCCGGCGATGGCCTGGGCGGCCAGTTTCGCCGAGCTGTCGTCAGCGCCCACGCCGATGGCGCGGTTGGCGGCCAGCGTGCCCAGGAACTCGGTGTTGACCCGGTTGACGCCGGCGCCGAGGCCGATGAACGGACGCAGCGACGAGTCGGCGTTGCCGAAGTCATAGAGCACGTTCACCATCAGCGAGGTGGCCGTGAGATCCCCATCGGGGTTCTCGCAGGCGCCGGCCGCCGGGGTGACGTTGCAGATCGCCGGCGCGCCGCCGTCGGTCAGCTCGCCCAGCTCGCCCGGACGATAGCCGCCCTCGAGCTCGACGCGCCAGTTCGGCGTGAACCGATAGCCCAGACGGGCGAAGCCCGCCCAGTCGTCGTCGACTTCCATGTCGACGCCGATGTTGGTTTCGACGTCCGCCGTATGCCAGCCAGCGTCAATCGCGCCGTACCAGCCGTTCGGATCAGCGGACGCGGCGCCGGCCGACAGGGCCAACGCCCCGGCGGCGCTGGACGCCAGAATGAAAGTCTTAACGCGCATGGGTGGATGCCCTCCGCAGCCCAAGTGAATTTTCTCGTGGCGGCGCACGAGCCGCCGCTCGCGCTCACATAACAGCCCCGCCCGCTCAGGTCGAGCCGGAGAACCCTCGAATGGCGACAAGCGTGACCATTCAGCTACAGCGCGCCACCGGGCGCCGACGCTCGCGGCGGTTCATCGAGGTTCGGTCGCGCCGACAGACAAAAGCGCTTCGCAAACAGTGAACTCGGCAAGTGTATCGACATCCCAGCCCCTTTCGAAGGGCATCGGATAGGCCAGCGCGCCGTCACACTGAAAGGTGCGCTTGCGCAGGAGAATGTCGGGCCGGCCCACATAGATCGCGCCATTGACGACCGCTGTTCGCTCAAGATCGACCCCGCCCGGACAGTACCGGCCAGCGGCGTCGATCCGACCGTAGAAGGCGGGAGGCTTGGGCAGGGGGGAGACTCCGATCACCGCCGGGGCCCCGGTCTCGTCACACAGGCGGATAGCGCAGTCGATATCCTCCGCCGTGCGCAGCGGCGAGGTGGGCTGCAGCAGCACGACATAGTCCCATCGTCCGCCGACCTGTTCGAGCGCATGCTCGACGGCGTCAATGACCGAGGCGGCCGGCCCGGACAGATGCCCGGGGCGCAGGAAGGGCGGCGGCCACCCCATGTCCGAGGCGACCGCCGCGACCGCCGGATCGTCGGTGGACACCACCAGATGGTCAATCAGGACCGATCCGCGCGCAGCCTCAAGGGTCCAGGCCACCATGGGCCGGCCCGCCATGGGACGGGTGTTCTTGGCGATCAGCCTTTGCGAACCGCCCCTGGCCGGCACGACCGCCAGTATTCGCCGGTCCCCTATCACGCGCCGGCGCCGCGGTCTGATCGCCAATCGCCGGCCCAGATGAGACGCCGCGGAGAGAGAGTTGAATTAGTCACGGCCCCACCGGAAAGATCGACTCCCGGAGCGTAGCGCGCCCGAGTGAAACGACAAGCGGGCCCGGGGCCCCGAGGCCGGAGCCTGCCTCAGCCTCCCCCGGTGCGATTGGAGGCTTTTCCCGTTCCGTCGCAGACCGGGCAGGTCTCGCCTGACGGGAGCGCGCCGGCGCCGAGGCATTCCGGACAAAGGGTCGAATCCGGGTGCAGCAAGGACGCCGGGTCGGCGGGATCGGAGGGCGTCAGGTCCCGATCGTCGATGTCATGCTCGTTCATCCCGTCGGAACGGGCAGGCCACGCTCCGGTTTCATGATGACAGGACCCTGGCTTGGCATTACGGACCCGCTGGTGATGGACGAAACCGAACGGCAATCCGAAGAACGCGGCTGGGACACGGCGAAGACCCTGGCCGAAGCCTTGCCGTACATCCAGATCTATGACCGCAAGACAGTCGTGATCAAATACGGCGGTCACGCCATGGGCGAGAGCGCCGTGGCCAAACAGTTCGCCGCCGATGTCGTGCTGCTGAAGCTGATGGGTGTGAATCCGGTGGTGGTTCACGGCGGCGGGCCGCAGATCAGCGCCATGCTCGACAAGGCCGGGGTCAAATCGGCCTTCGTCGACGGTCTGCGGGTGACCGACCAGGACACCATGCAGGTGGCCGAAATGGTCCTGTCCGGCGCGGTCAACAAGGAGATCGCCCACTGGATCACCATGGCCGGGCGCAAGGCCGACGTGCGCGGCATCGGTCTGTCCGGCAAGGACGCCGGCCTGCTGACGGTCGAGAAGACCCGGCGCACCAAGCGGGATCCCGACAGCATGATCGAGCATGAGGTCGATCTGGGCTTCGTCGGCGAACCGACCCGGGTCGATCCGAAACTGGTCGTCCGGCTTCTGGAGTCGGATGCCGACTGGGTGCCTGTGATCGCCCCGATCGGGGTCGCTGAGGACGGACAGACCTTCAACGTCAACGCCGACACCGTCGCCGGGGCGCTGGCCGGCTCTCTGAAGGCCAAGCGCATGCTGCTGCTGACGGATGTCGCCGGGGTGAAGGGCGCGGACGGCGAGATCATTCGCCAGATGACGGTCGGCGAGGCCGCCCGGTTGATCGAGGACGGCGTCGCGACCGGCGGCATGATACCCAAGCTGGAGACCGCCATCGCCGCCGTCCGGGACGGGGTCGAGGCCGTGGTCATTCTCGACGGCCGACGTCCGCACGCCATGCTGGTCGAGCTGTTCACCGAACACGGCGCCGGCACGCTGGTGAAGGCGGAAGAATGACGGCCGAACCCGTTTCGCCGACGGAACTCGGCGCCGACCTGCGTCATGTGCGCAGCTGGATCTTCGATCTGGACGACACCCTCTATCCGCCCGAGCGGCAGATCCTGAAGCGGGTCAGCGAGCGCATCGGCCACTTCATGGTGCGCACGACCGGCCTGCCGCCTGATGAGGCGAAGGCGCTTCAGAAGCGCTATCTGATGGATCACGGCGCGGCCCTGGGCGGGCTGATGAAGGACTACACGATCGACCCGGAAGAGTTCCTGGCCGATGTGCACGACGTGCCGCTGCACGATCTGGAGCCGGACGAGGGTCTGCGGGCCGGGCTGGAGCGGCTGACCGGCCCCCGCTACGTCTTCACCAACGGCTCGACCCGGCACGGCGAACGTGTGCTGGAACAACTGGGGATCAGCGACCTGTTCGACGGCCTGTTCGCGGTCGAGCACGCCCGGCTGGTGCCGAAACCGCATCCGGACACCTTCGCCCTGATGCTGGACCGGTTCGGTCTCGACCCCGCCACGGCCGCCTTCTTCGAGGACACAGTGCGCAACCTGGACCATGCCAAAGTGCTGGGGATGACGACCATCCTGGTCGGCCCCCACGCCTTTGACGCCGAGGCGCCGTTCATCGATCACCGGGCCGCGGCGCTCGGTCCCTTCCTCGCCGCCGCCATCCTGCCGGGAGACCCGACATGACAGATCTCGCGCACCTTGAGACCATCATCGAAGCGGCGTGGGAGGACCGGGCCGACGTCTCGACCTCGACCCACGGCGACGTCCGCAAGGCGGTCGGGCAGGCGCTCGACATGCTGGACGCCGGCGAGGCCCGGGTCGCGTCGCGCGGCGATGACGGGGTCTGGACGACGCACCAGTGGCTGAAGAAGGCGGTGCTGCTGTCCTTCCGGCTGAACGACAACGCCCTGGTCCGCGGGGGGGATCGCGGCCCGGCCAGCCATGCCCCGGGCGTGGGACCCTGGTGGGACAAGGTGCCGAACAAGTTCGGCGACTGGACCGCCAACCACTATCAGGACGCCGGTTTCCGGGCGGTTCCGGGGGCGATCGTGCGCCAGGGCGCCTACATCGGCCGCAACGTCGTGCTGATGCCCTCGTTCGTGAACATCGGGGCCTATGTCGATGAGGGCTCGATGGTGGACGCCTGGGCCACGGTCGGCAGCTGCGCCCAGATCGGCAAGAACGTGCATCTGTCCGGCGGGGCCGGCATCGGCGGCGTGCTGGAGCCGCTGCAGGCCAATCCAACCATCATCGAGGATGGCTGTTTCATCGGGGCCCGGGCCGAGGTCGCCGAGGGCGTCATCGTCCGCGAGGGCGCCGTGCTGGCCATGGGGGTCTATCTGTCGGGCTCGACGAAGATCGTCGATCGGGCCACGGGCGAAGTGTTCCGGGGCGAGGTGCCGGCGTATTCGGTGGTGGTGCCGGGCAGCCTGCCCGACCCCAATGGAGGGCCGTCGCTGTACTGCGCGGTCATCGTCAAGCGGGTGGACGCCCAGACACGCGCCAAGACCGGGGTCAACGAGCTGCTGCGCGACTGACCGTCAGCGCGCCGCCAGCCGCACCAGCTTGCCGTTCTGCTCGTCAGTAATGGCCCAGATGGCGCCGTCCGAAGCGACAGCGACATCGCGGACCCGCTCGCCGAGTCCGGTCAACAGCCGCTCCTCGCCGACGGCCCGGTCGTTCTCGATCACCAGACGGGCGATGTGCTTTTCCTTCAGGGCGGCGACCAGCAGGTTGCCGCGCCAGCCGGGGAACATGGCCCCGTCGTAGACGGTCATGCCGCCGGGGGCGATGACGGGGTCCCAATAATACACGGGCTGTTCGGTCCCTTCACGGGCGGTGGCGCCCGCGTTGATCGGCGCGCCGCGATACTCGATTCCGTAGGCGACATCCGGCCAGCCGTAGTTGAGCCCGGCGCGGTCGAGGTTGAGCTCGTCGCCGCCGCGCGTGCCGTGCTCGATGGTCCAGACCCTGTCGCCTGAAATGGCGATTCCCTGCACGTTGCGGTGGCCCAGCGACCAGATCTCCGGCAGGGCGCCGGCCCGGCCGACGAACGGGTTGTCCTGTGGAATCGAGCCGTCGGCGTTGATGCGGATGGTCTTGCCCATGTGCGAGCCGAGGTCCTGCGCCTGCGGCCGCATCGGCGCGTCGGAACGCTCGCCCAGGGTGATGAACAGCTTGCCGTCAGGCCCAAAGGCCAGAGACGAGCCGAAATGTTTGTCGCCGTCGTAGACCGGCAACGCCCGGAAGATGACCTGCACGGCCTCGACGCGGGAACCGTCATCGGACAGGCGCCCGCGGGCGACCGAGGTGGCGTTGCCCCCGTCGCGGGGCTCGGCGTAGCTCCAGTAGATCAGGCGGTCGGCGGCGAAGGCGGGCCCGATGATCACATCCAGCAGTCCGCCCTGGCCGCGGGCGTCGACGCGCGGCAGGCCGGAAATCGGTTCGCCCACCTCGCCAGCGGCGGTGATAATGCGGAGGCGGCCGGGCCGCTCGGTGACCAGCCAGCGGTCATCGGGCAGCCGGGCCAGACCCCACGGGTGCTCCAGTCCGGACGCCACGACCGTATGCTCGAGGGCGGCTTCGGTGCGGACGCCCGGCGCCCGGGTCTGACCGGGAAAGGCCGGCTGCTGATCCGCGCCGTTGGCGGGGCGGGTTTCGAGCGGAGCCCCGGCCCGGGCCGGGGCCTCGTCCTGACCGTTGGCCCCACAGGCGGCCGCGAGCGCGAGCATGAAGACCGGGGCGGCGAGAGGGAGCAGGCGCATGGAAATGACCCCGTGGGACGGCGGATGGCGGAAGGACCCCGTCAACCTTGGCGTTCCCCGCGGCGGGTGCAAGGCCCCGCGACGCACGGCGGCGCCCGGGACGACTTGAAACCGCCCGCGCCCCCCTCTATAGGCACGCCTCTTCCGGCGGACAGACCAGTTCCCGCCGGAACCCGGAAGATCGGGGCTGGGTAGCTCAGCTGGTTAGAGCGGTGGATTCATAACCCACAGGTCGGCGGTTCGAGCCCGCCTCCAGCCACCATTCCTCCTCGGCGACGGGACTATCGGGCGCGGCAGGTCTGCCGGACGCGCAGCGCCATCTGACGCTCGCCCGCCTCGTTGGCGAGGGCGCGGGCCTCACGGCACTTGCCTTCGTCCATCAGGGCCTGGACCCGGTTCGCCAGCTCGACCCGCTCGGCCCCATAGGCGGCGGCGGCCTCCTCGGGCGTCATGGCATTCTGGCGCCGCATCTCCTCGCTTTCGAAGCGCCAGCTTTCCTGCTGCTGGGTCATGCGGCCGACCGGCCCGGGGGGCGGTCGATTGGTAGTGCTCTGTGCGGTGGCGATCGAAGGCGCCGTCAGGAGGACGACGAGCATGGAAGCAACCATCGTACTGGATTTCATGTCCCTGACCCCTTTACACTCCCAAGTGACGACGCAGAGTACCATGAGGGGCGCCGGCCGACAGCCCCCCGGCAACCGGGCCCAGCCTCCCGCGTTCACTCGCCAGAATCCAGTGTTGAATACGGGGATATCATGACCATGCGACCCATTGCCGTCGCCGTCTCGGCGGCCCTCGCTCTCGCCGCCGCCGCCTGCACCGAGGCCGAGCAGGACGAAACCCAGGCCGACGCCAACGAAGCGGGCGCCTCGCTGCAGGAAGAGGCTGCCCAGGTCGGATCGGCGATCGAAGCCGGCGCCAAGGAAGTCGCCCAGGAGATCGACGAGGGCACCGACCGGCTCGCCGTGGAGGCCGACGAACAGGAAGCCGAGACCAAGGCCGACGCCCGGGGCAACTAGGGCGGGATCAGGCGGGCTCCGCCAGCAGGGTGTCGATCAGGGCCCGCGCCTCGGGGCTGGCCCAGTCCGCCTCGCCCGAGAAATGCGCACGGATCCGGCCCTGGCGGTCCAGCAGCACCGTCTGGGGCATCTTGCCCTTGCCGGGCAGTTCGAACGGCAACTGGAACTTCATGTCGCTGTAGAGCGGCAACGGTTCGTGCACGTCGATGAAGCTCTTCGCATCGGCGAGGGCGTCGGGGCTGCTGTCGACATTGATCGGCAGCACCACCAGGTCTGTCCCTGCGTAGAGTTCGGCCAGCCGGGCGAGGGTTGGCATCTCGGTGCGGCACGGGGCGCACCACATGGCCCAGACGTTGACCACCACGACCTTGCCGCGGAAGTCCGACAGCCGGGCATCGGCGCCGTCGCGGGTCTTGAAGACATGGGTCGGGGCGGGCTCGAGGACCGCCGGCGTCTCGAGCCGGGCGATGGAGCCTGTGGCGTAGCGGGCCAAGGCGCTCTTCGCCGGCGGGGCGGACGGCGCCACGGCTTTGTCGAACAGGTCCGGTTTGGCGTATAGCAGCGCCGCGCCGCCGATCACGCCGATCAGCAGCACCCCTGCAATCGCGCCGACTACCGCCCTGGAAACCTTCATGCCCGACCAGACGCCTCCCGATCCCGAGACCAAAGCCGAGGCGACGGCGAAAGGTCAAGACATGTGGGGCGGCCGCTTCTCGGCGCGGCCGGCCGACATCATGCAGGCGATCAACGTCTCGATCGGCGTCGACCGGCGGCTGTGGGCCCAGGATCTGGCCGGGTCGCGGGCGCATTGCCGCATGCTGGCCAGGCAAGGCATTGTGACCGCGGCGGACGCGGACGCGATCCTCGGCGGGCTGGACGCGATCGAGGCGGAGATCCGGGACGGGACCTTCCCGTTCCGCGACCAGTTCGAGGACATCCACATGAATGTGGAGGCCCGGCTGGCCGAGTTGATCGGCGAACCGTCGGGCCGACTGCATACGGCGCGCAGCCGCAACGACCAGGTGGCCACCGATTTCCGCCTGTGGGTGCGGGACGCCTGCGACGCGGCGGCGGAGCAGCTGAAAGGTCTTCAGCGCGCCCTTCTGGCGCGGGCGGAGCAGCACGCCGGCGACCTGATGCCGGGCTTCACCCATCTTCAGCCGGCCCAGCCGGTGACCTTCGGCCACCATCTGATGGCCTATGTCGAGATGTTCGGCCGGGACGCCTCGCGCTTCGCCGACGCCCGGGCGCGGATGAACGAGAACCCGCTGGGGGCGGCCGCCCTGGCGGGGTCGCCCTTCCCCATCGACCGGCACATGACGGCGGCCGAGCTGGGCTTCGACCGGCCGATGGGCAATTCGCTGGACGCCGTCTCGGACCGCGACTTCGCGCTGGAGAGCCTGGCCGCGGCCTCGATCTGCGCCGGCCATCTGTCGCGGCTGGCCGAGGAGATCGTGGTGTGGATGACGCCGCAGTTCGGCTTCGTGACCCTGCCCGACGACCTGACCACCGGCTCGTCGATCATGCCGCAGAAGCGCAATCCGGACGCGGCGGAGCTGGTGCGGGCCAAGACCGGGCGTATCATGGGCTCGCTGGTGGCCCTGTCGACGGTGATGAAGGGCCTGCCGCTGGCCTATTCGAAGGACATGCAGGAGGACAAGCCGCCGGTGTTCGAGGCCTTCGACGCCCTGACCCTGGCGCTGGGGGCGATGACGGCGATGGTTTCGGCGCTGCAGCCGGACACGGAGCGGATGCGGACGGCGGCGGGTTCGGGCTTTTCGACCGCCACCGATCTGGCCGACTGGCTGGTGCGCGAGCTGAACCTGCCGTTCCGCAAGGCGCACCATGTCACCGGGGCGGCGGTGAAGCGGGCCGAGGCGCTGGGCGTGGATTTGTCGCAACTGCCGCTGGTCGAACTGCAATCGCTTGAGGCGGGCGTGACGGAAGCGGTTTACAAGGTGCTCACCCCTGAGGCCTCCTGCGCCAGCCGCCAGAGCTTCGGGGGCACGGCGCCGGAACAGGTCCGCGCGCGCATCGCCGAGTGGAAGACGCGTCTGTGATGAAAAAGCTGGTTCTCGCGGGCGCCGCCGCCCTGATCGCCGTCTCCGCCGCGGGTTGCGGCCGGATGGCCGACCTCGACGCGCCGCCGGCCAAGCGCACGGAGCGCAGCCTTCCGGACGCGCGCGGTCCCGGACCGGTGGAGCCGGCGACGGTCTACCGGCCGCCCAGCCAGGCGCCGATCGACGGCGGGCCCAGCTCGAACCCCTACGGCGGTTCGGGCTCCGACCCCCGGTAGAGCCTTGCACCATTTCCACCGGATCGACGGCGCCCTCCAGGCCGAGGCCGCGCCCCTCGAGGCAATTGCCGAGGCCGTCGGCACGCCGGTCTATGTCTATTCGACCGCGACCCTGACCCGCCATTACCGGCTGCTGCGGGAGGCCGTCGACGCGCACCGCCCGGCGCTGGGAGAGGCGCTGATCGCTTTCGCGGTGAAGGCCAATTCGAACCTGTCGGTGCTGGCGACCCTCGCGCGGCTGGGCTGCGGCGCCGACACGGTGTCGGAAGGGGAGATCCGGCGAGCGCTGAAGGCGGGCGTGCCCGGCGACCGCATCGTCTTCTCGGGCGTGGGCAAGACCGACGCCGAACTGGCCTTCGCCATCGAGGTCGGGGTGCGCCAGATCAATGTCGAGAGCGCCGTCGAGCTGGACCGGCTGATCGCCGTGGCGGCCGCGAAGGGTGCGGCGCCGGAAATCGCCATCCGGGTCAATCCGAGGATCGGCGCCGGGGGCCACGCCCGGATCACCACCGGCGGGGCGACGGACAAATTCGGCGTTCCGGCCGGGGAGGCGCCGGCGCTGTACGCCCGGGCCGCGGCCTCGCCGCATGTGACGCCGGTCGGGCTGGCCTGCCATATCGGCAGCCAGATCACGGCGCTGGAGCCGCTGGAGGCGGCGTTCAGGGCCCTGCGCGAGATGACCCTGGCGCTGCGGGCCGAGGGGCTGGCGGTGAGCCGGCTGGACCTCGGCGGCGGGCTCGGGGTGCCGTACCACGGCCAGACCGACCTGCCCTCGATCGCCGACTATGTGGCGATGGCGGCGGGGGTGCTGGACGGGCTGGAGGTCGAGGCGGCGTTCGAGCCGGGCCGGCTGCTGGCGGCCAACGCCGGGGTGCTGCTGAGCCGGGTCATCCAGATCAACGCCCGCGAGGACGGGCGGCGGTTTCTGGTGCTGGACGCCGGCATGAACGACCTGATGCGGCCGGCGCTGTATGACGCCTTTCACGATGTGATCCCGGTGCGCGAGCGGACGGGCGAGGCCGGCCCGTACGATCTGGTGGGGCCGATCTGCGAGTCGACGGACGTCTTCGCGCGGGACCGGACCCTGCCGCCGCTCGAAGCCGGCGATCTCGTGGCCTTCATGGGCGCGGGCGCCTATGGGGCGGTGCTGGCGAGCGAGTACAATTCGCGGCCGCTGGTTCCGGAGGTGCTGGTGGACGGCGATCGTTGGGCGGTGGTGCGGGCAAGGCCGTCGTACGACGAGATGTGGTCGCGAGAGCCGAAGGCGGACTGGCTGGGCTGAGGCCGGTTTTACCCGGGTAGAAAGCGGTTTCAGGCGTCCGAACCGTCCGAACCGTCCGGCTCCGGGTGTGGCGGTCCGCGACGGCGCGCGTGGCGGTTCAGTTGTCAAAGACCGGCGGGACTGACGAACGGCGCATTATGCGCCCGCTGTTTTCTCCGGCGGGAAGATTGGGTCGAGAAAAGCGGATGCGGTTGAAAGGGCGGGATGTTTTCCGCTGAACCAGACCATGTTTCCGCGGATTGCCAGCACAGCGTCATGGGACGGCCGTCCTTCTCCCGATGGGAGAAGGTGGCGGGGCGGAGCCCCGCCGGATGAGGGTCGGCGGGCGCAGTCGGCGTAAGCCGCGGCACGGGACGGCGATGCGGCTTGCGCCGAATGCCGATGATCGGCCCTCACCCTTTGGCTGCTTCGCGCCGCCCTCCGGGTCGCCTTGCCGCTCGCTCCGCTCACGGAGGCTCAAGCCCTCTCCCATCGGGAGAGGGTCGCTAGTCCAAAGCGCAGATATCCGGGAGGCCGCGCAGGGCGCCGGCGTGGTCGAGGCCGTAGCCGACAAGGAAGCGGTTGGGCGCCTCCCAGCCGACGAAGTCCGGCTCGGGCGCGCGCGGCAGGGGCCAGGGCTTTTTGGCGAAGACGCAGGTCAGCACCTCGGCCGCGCCCGCCTCTTTCGCGATCCGGACCGCCTCGGCCAGCGACAGGCCGGTGTCGAAGACGTCGTCGAGGATCAGCACCTTCTTGCCGGCGATGGGGCGCTGGAAATTGGCGTAGACGTCGATCCTGCCGCGGCTTTCCTTCTCGTCGCCATAGGAGGCCAGCCACAGGGCGTCGAAGCGGACGTTGCGCCCGATCCGCGACAGGGCCCGGGTCAGGTCGGCGGCGAACCACAGGCCGCCGGTCAGCAGCACGGCCGCGACGGTCTCGTCGTCGGTGACCGGCGCGATCTGGCGGGCGAGGTCGGCGACGATGCGCGCGACCTCCGATTCGGGCAGCAGGACGGTGGGGGTCGCGGTGTCAGCCATGCGAGGCGGATACCGCCTCGGGCCCGTGCGAGTCGATAGCCGCCGAAACGGGGACGGGCACGGCGTCGATCGGCTGCATGTCCGGCGCGGCGGCGGGGTCGGGCGCGAGGGCGGGACGCAGGCCGGCGACGTCGGCCGCCGGCAGGGGACGCTGGACAGCCGGGGCCGCGGCCGGCGCGC
>NZ_JAKFDS010000074.1:0-80835 GCF_036676055.1 Brevundimonas sp.
GATGACCTTGGGGTTCACGAAGCCCTTGCGGTTATGAACCTTGCGGATGAAGTGCTTGATCATCTCCTCGGCGACTTCGAAGTCGGCGATGACCCCGTCGCGCATGGGACGGATGGCTTCCATATGGCCCGGGGTGCGGCCCAGCATCTGCTTGGCCTCTATGCCGACGGCGTGGACGATCTTCCGACCACCGACGTTGCGCAGGGCGACCACCGACGGTTCGTTCAGCACGATGCCCTTGCCCTTCATATAGATCAGGGTGTTGGCGGTGCCGAGGTCGATGGCGATGTCGTTGGAGATTGCGCCGAAAATGCTGGAGAACATGGGTCCGGAATACCGTTCGTTCGGGCCTGAATAGGGCGTTCGCTGTCTCGATCCGCTTCGGCGACGCCCCGGCCGCGCTCATCCCCATGAGCGCCGCCTCCTGATCGTTATCGCCTGACCGACCTTATGGCCCGTTTGCCCGTGTGCGGGGGGGAATACAAGCCCCATGAGCCCCCCCGGAGCCTGCCGCCGCCGCTATCTTCGGACTCACGGTTCACGATCCCGTCAGCCAAGCTTTCTAGTCCGGCGACCCGGCCGCGCGCTCACGCCGTTTGACCAGTTCGCGCACGCCCAGCATCAGGCCGAGCCAGACCACCGCCACGCCCGCGAGGATCAGCGAGGTCCAGACGCCGTCGCCGCTGACCGCCGAGACCACCGCCCCGCCGAAGAAGGCCACCAACGCGGTCTTGGGCAGGACCCCGAGGGCGCAGCCGAGCAGATAGGCCGGAAAGGCGGCGCGGGTTGCGCCGAAGGCCATGTTGACGACGATGAACGGCGCCGACGGCACATTGCGGATCATGAAGCTCGCGTAGAAGGCGTTTTTGCCGACGAAGCCCTTGAGCCGGCCCAGGGTCCGTCCGCCATAGCGATCCAGCAGCCGTGCGGTCGGCCCCCGCCCGAGCCAGTAGGTCACCCCGGCCGAGGCGACGGTCGCAGCCCAGCTGTAGAAAAAGCCCAGCGACGGCCCGAAAGCGACCACGCAGGCGGCGATCAGGATGAACTGCGGCGCGCCGATGAAGGCGGCGGCGACGAACAGGACCGCGGTGGCGGCGAAGGCCCACGGACTGCCGGCGTAGCCCTGAAGCCAGGCCTCGAGATTCTCCTCGGCCTCCAGCCCCAGCTGGCTCTTGCCGATCATCAGCAGGGCGACCGTGGCCCCGAGCAGCAGCGCCGTCGCCAGCAGCGCCCGCCAGCGGCGGCCTTCCATGTTGAGGATGAAATCGAGCAGACGGCGCATGACCGGCGATTAGCATTCCGCGGAACCGGCGGCGAGAGCGCCCTCCCCGCGCCGCGGACCGACGTGATCCGGTCGGGCCGCCCGGGCGTATGGGGTGCGACTCAACCGGAGACGACCATGACCCAAGCTCTCGCCTTCGTGACGGTGCTCATCATCTTCGGGGTGATCGACACCCTGTGGCTCGGCTTCATGGGCGACCGGGTCTACCGGCCGTTGATCGGCGAGGTGCTGGCGGACAAGTTCCGGCTCGTCCCCGCTATCGCCTTTTACACTCTGTACGCTGCGGGTTTGACCCTGTTCGCCGTGCTGCCGGGGCTGAAGACGGGAGACTGGAAGACGGCGCTGGTCTGGGGCGCCCTGTTCGGCCTGTTCGCCTACGGCACCTACGACCTGACCAACTACGCCACGCTGAAGACCTGGGGCCTGAAGATCACCTTGCTGGACATGACCTGGGGCGTTGTCGTCAGCGGCGTCTCGTCGGCGGCTGCCTGCGCCGTGGCGCTGCGCCTGATGAAGGCGCTGAACCTGGCGATCTAGCCCCTGGGCGGGCGCGGGAAGAAGACGGGGGTGCGGGCCGCGTAGCGGGCGAACGCTTCAGGCCGGCTGCGCCGCATATGGGCCTCCAGCGGCGGGATGCCCGAAACCCGCGTCAGCAGCCAGTAGATGTAGGCCGGTCCTACCAGCGCCAGCCAGCCCCACGGGCGGTCGCCGCCGAGGTCGACGGCCAGCACCGGCCATGCGCACCAGCCCAGCCATTCGAAGAAGTAGTTGGGGTGCCGCGACCAGGCCCAGAGGCCGCGATCCATCACCTGATCCCGCGTAGTCGAAGGATCGGCGCGAAAGGCGGCCAGCTGGCGGTCGGCGATTCCCGCCCCGACGACGCCGACGACCAGCAGGGCGGCGCCGAGCGCGTCCTGCAGCCCCAGCGGTCCCTGACGATTGTGGGCCGCCAGCAGGATCGGGAGAACCAGAACCGCCGCCGCCCCCGCCTGCAACTGCAGGAAGGCGAACAGCCGCATCTGGAAATTGGCGCCCCACTCCTGCCGCAGCCGGGCGTAACGGGCGTCCTCCGGGCCAGACAGCGAACGGCCGGCGATGTGTGCGCCCAGCCGGACGCCCCACAGGGCCGCCAGCCCCGCCGCCAGCCACTGGCGGGCGTCGGGCGGTCCGTCGACCGGATACAGGGCCGCGCCTGCCCCGGCCGCGCACAGGCCGAACGACCAGAAGACGTCGGCCCAGCCGCCCTGCCCCGTCGCCCGCTGCACGCCCCACGCCACCGCCATGACGGCGCAGAGGAAGAGGGTCGCGAGACCCCAGGGCGCCAGCAGGGCGATCACAGCCGCACGAAGGGCTGCAGCAGTCGGCCGATCCAGCCGTCGAGGCGAATCTGGCCGTCGAGGGCCACGACGCACAGGCACGGCTCGGCCGAGACGGTGCGGGGTCGGTGATGGACTTCGCCGTCCGCCTCCTCGAAATCGCCGGGGCCGAAGCGGGCCTCGTCAGTCTCATAGGCCCCGGAGATGACGCAGGTCAGTTCGACCCCGGCGTGGGTGTGAACCGGGGTGGTGCGGCCCGAGCCGATCCTGAGCAGGATCACCCGGCATTCTCCGTCGCGGGGCGCATGGACCTCACGGACATGCATGTCCGGGCCGATCCAGCGCCACGGCCCGAGCGCGTACCGGCGCAACGGCGCGGGAAGCTCGGTCATGTCGTTGGCGGGTTCAGGCGGAAGCGTATCGTCCGCCGCGGTCAGGCTGGCCAGGGTCCGCGCCAGCAGGTCGTCGGCGACGGCCGCGGGCTCGATGGTCTCCAGAACCTCGCCGCCGACCGCCTGCAGGTTCTCGACCCAGCGCGCGGTTGCGGGGCGCAGGGCGAGATGGGTCGCCACCACCACGGACTCGGGGGGGCTGAGCGTCCCTGCGGCATAGGCCAGCAGGCGTTCCTCGGACGGTTGAAGGCGGGCGGTCATGACTGTTCCCCGACAGGCTGATCGAGCAGATCCCTGAGCTTGATCATCGCGTTGCGTATCCTCGACTTTACGGTTCCGAGAGGCAGCGCCAGCGACTGCGCCACCTCGGCGTGGGTGAGATCCTGAAAGAAGGCCATCTGGATGACCTCGATCTGGTCCGGTTTCAGACTGCGCAGGGCGGCGCGGACGCGGCCCTCGTCCTGACGGGCCTGAAGCAGGTCGTCCGGCCGCTCGGGATCGGGCGAATCCAGACTGATCTCCGGGACCGGCAGGGGCCGGCTCTCCCGCCGCAGGGCGTCGATCCGGCGGTTGCGGGCGATGGTGAAGATCCACGTCGCCGCCCGCGCCCGGGACGGATCGAACTGCTCGGCCTTGCGCCAGACCGTCAGCATGGCGTCCTGGGCGAAGTCGTCGGCCGCCGCCGGCGCCGCGCCCGACCGCATCAGATAGGCTTTCAGCCGCGGCGCGAAGTGATCGAACAGGGCCGCGAAGGCGTCGCGGTCACGGTCCCGCGCCACCGCCTGGATGAGCCGGTCGTACTCAGTGTCGCCGCTCACGGCGCCGGCGCGCGCAAGGCCGATATCCGAAACCATTCCATGCATTGGCCCTCATACGCGGGGAATCCCCGACCGGATCATACCTCATCCAGAACGGGGCGCCCGACGTAACAGCGACCGTCGCCCGTCGAGGGCCGAGCGGAGTTCGCATGAGCCTCACACCAGTTTCGAACGACGGGCCGTCCGGCGGCCCCCGGCTGCGGATCGCGGTCATCGGGTCGGGGATATCCGGCCTGTCCTGCGCCTGGCTGTTGAGCCAACAGCATGAGGTGGTCGTCTACGAGCGCGCCGACCGTCTCGGGGGCCACACCAACACCGTGACGGCCAATACGGCGACGGGGCCGGTCGCGGTGGATACAGGCTTCATCGTCTTCAACGAGGCGACCTATCCCAATCTGATCGCCCTGTTCGACCATCTGGGCGTCGCCAGCCGGGCCACCGACATGTCGTTCTCGGTGTCGCTGGAGGAAGGCGGGTTCGAATACGCCGCTCCGGCCCTGTTCGCCCAGCGCCGCAACGTGCTGCGGCCGCGGTTCTGGTCGATGCTGTCCGAGGTGCTGCGGTTCTACCGCGAGGCGCCGGCGGCGCTGGCGACGCTGGAGGATCCGAACCTGTCGCTGGGGGCTTTCCTGCAGCAGGGTCGGTTCAGCGCGGCCTTCCGCGACGACCATCTGTTGCCGATGGCGGCGGCGATCTGGTCGTCGCCGACCGAGGCCCTGCTCGACTACCCGGCCGCGTCCTTCCTGCGCTTCTGTGACAATCACGGCCTGCTGAAGCTGGCGGGACGGCCGCTGTGGCGCACCGTGATCGATGGCAGCCGCACCTATGTCGAGCGGATGGCCGCGGCGCTGGGCTCAGGCATCCGCCTCGGCCGGGACGTGGTCGAAATCCGTCGTACCGGCGATGGCGTGATCGTGGGGGAACGCAACGGCCGCCGCGAACGCTTCGATCATGTGGTCATCGCGACCCACGCCGATCAGGCCCTGGCCATGCTCGACGCCCCTACCGAAGCCGAACGCCGGACGCTGGGCGCCTTCCGCTACAGCCGCAACCTGGCGGTGCTGCACACCGATCCCGCCCTGATGCCCAAACGCCGCCGCGCCTGGGCGAGCTGGAACTACATCGGTTCGGAGGGCGGGCTGTGCGTCAGCTACTGGATGAACAAGCTTCAGGGCCTGCCGGGGCAGGACCTGTTCGTCACCCTGAATCCGCCGCAACCGCCCCGCCCCGACGCCCTGCTGCGCAGCGAACTGTACGAGCACCCGATCTTCGACGCCGCGGCGCTGCGGGCCCAAGGGGCGCTGTGGGATCTGCAGGGCGAGGGCGGAGTCTGGTTCTGCGGGGCCCATTTCGGCGCGGGGTTCCATGAAGACGGGCTGCAATCCGGCCTGGCCGTGGCCGAACAGCTGGGCGGGGTTCGCCGGCCGTGGGCCGTCGCCGACGAAAGCGGGCGCATCCAGATCGGTGCGGACCGGGACCGGCGCATGGAGACTGCAGCGTGAGCGACGCGTCCGCCCTCTACCTTGGCGGGGTGATGCACCAGCGCCTGCGGCCGCGCCGCCACCGGCTCGAGCGTCGGGTCTTCTGGCTGCTGCTCGACCTGTCCGAACTGGACGGGCTGGACCGGCGATTGCGGCTGTTCTCGCGCAATCGCTGGAACCTGTTCTCCTTCTTCGACCGCGACCACGGGGACGGATCGGGGCGGCCGCTGCGCGCGCAGGTCGAGGCCCGGCTGGCCGCCATCGGCGTGGATCTGGCCGGCGGCGCGGTCCGGCTCCTGACGATGCCGCGGGTGCTGGGCTTCGTGTTCAATCCGATCAGCGTCTACTACTGCCACGCGGCCGACGGTCGACTGGCCGCGCTCAGCTATGAGGTGACCAGCACCTTCGGCGAACGGCACTGCTACGATCTGGCCGTTGCGGACGCCGGGGCGGATGCAGAGCCGTTCCGCCAGAGCTGCGCCAAGGCGCTTTATGTGTCGCCCTTTCTCGATATGGACATGACCTACCGGTTCCGCGGCCGGGCGCCGGGGGAGCGGGTCGGGCTGACCGTGGGCTGCGCCGACGCCAGGGGCCCGCTGCTGACGGCGACGCTGTGGGGCCGGCGTCGCCCGCTCGCCGACCGGGCCCTGGTCGGGGCTGCCCTCGCCTTTCCGCTGATGACGCTGAAGGTCGCCGCCGCCATTCACTGGGAGGCGCTCATTCTGTGGCTGAAGGGCGTGCCCGTGACGCTGGGGCGGCGGCCGGCGCCCGCGATGGCGACGGGAGCGGGCTCGTGACCGCGGTTTCCCCGATCGCGTCACAGGGCGGAAGGATCGCCTGGGGCGCGGGCCTGTTCATGCGGCTGCTGTCCTCCGGCTGGACCATCGGCCGCCTGACCGTGACGCTTCCCGACGGCACGAGGCATCATCTGGAGGGGCGGGAGCCGGGCCGCACCGCCGTTCTGCAGATCAGCGACTGGCGCTGCATCCGCCGCACCATAGCCGGCGGCGATATCGGATTCGCCGAAGGCTATATGGCGGGAGAGTGGGACAGCCCGCACCTCGCTGCCCTGCTCGAGGCGTTCGCGGCCAACTACGATCAGTTGAGCCGGCTGGTCGACGGCAACCCGATCCTCAACGCGGCAAACCGTCTTGGCCACCGGCTGAACCGCAACAGCCGGAGCGGCTCGCGGCGCAACATCCACGCCCACTACGACCTCGGCAACGCTTTCTACGCCAGCTGGCTGGATCCCTCGATGACCTATTCGGCCGCGCGGTTCAGCGGGCCGGATCAGGGTCTGGAGGAAGGGCAGCGGGCCAAATATGCCCGGCTGGCCTCGCTGATGGACCTCCGCCGCGACCATTCGGTGCTGGAAATCGGCTGCGGCTGGGGCGGTTTCGCCGAATACGCCGCCCGTGAGATCGGCGCCCGGGTGACCGCGATCACCATCTCGCGCGAGCAGCACGCCTTTGCGCGCCAGCGAATCCACGAAGCCGGTCTGGACGAGCGGGTCGACATCCGCCTGGTCGACTATCGCGATGTGGAAGGCCGGTTCGACCGGGTCGCCTCGATCGAGATGTTCGAAGCGGTGGGCGAGGAATACTGGGCCGACTATTTCGGAGCCCTGCGGCGCGTGTTGGCGCCGGGCGGACGGGCCGGTCTGCAGATCATCACCATCCGGGACGACCTGTTCGAGGGCTACCGGCGGCGGCCGGATTTCATCCAGAAGTACGTCTTCCCGGGCGGCATGCTGCCGTCCGAGCCGCGGCTGGCCCCGGTCATCAACGCCGCCGGACTGGACTGGGAGACGACCGAGCGGTTTGGCCAGGACTATGCGACCACCCTCGATCTGTGGGGCCGCCGCTTCGACAAGGCCTGGGACGGCATTGCGGCCGCCGGCCGGTTCGACGAACGGTTCCGCAGGCTGTGGCGGTTCTACCTCGCCTATTGCGAGGCCGGTTTCCGCTCGGGACGGACGGATGTCGTCCAGATCGCCCTCACGGCCAGGGACGGTTGAGGCGCGGCGAAGGCAGGGAGGCCGAATCCGCCTTGCCCCGGGCGAACTCCCGCCCCTACTCTCCCGCCCGTCAACAGCAAGGCTGGCCGGAGCATAGAGATTGAGCCTGACGCCCGCGGTGATTCTCGCACTTCTCATCGGCGGGCCGACCGGCCCGCAGACGCCGCCGATCTTCAACCCCGGCGCGCCGGGAGCGCCATCGCGGGTGATCAGCGCGGCCGAGGCGGTGGAGCTGAGCCGGACGGGCTATGTCGAGGCTGATGTGCGCTTCATGCGCCACATGATCGTCCACCACGCCCAGGCCGTGGAGATGGTCGCGCTGCTGCAGAGCCGCGCCGCCTCGCCGACCGTGCGGCGGCTGGGCGACCGGATTGCGCAGAGCCAGACCGCCGAGATGGCGCAGATGGAAGAGTGGCTGGCGGCGCGGGCCCTGGCCACGACGGACCCCGACCTCCACGCCGGCCATCACGGACACGCGGCCGGTGCGGCCGCGTCCGATACGCCGT
The DNA here is from genome assembly GCF_036676055.1 of Brevundimonas sp. Classification (GTDB taxonomy): domain Bacteria; phylum Pseudomonadota; class Alphaproteobacteria; order Caulobacterales; family Caulobacteraceae; genus Brevundimonas. The sequence goes on from NZ_JAKFDS010000074.1 coordinate 7,813, forward strand.
TGATGCCGGGTATGCTGTCGCCCGCGCAGATGGCGGCGCTGGCCGCGGCGACAGGACCAGAATTCGACCAACTGTTCCTCGAAGGGATGATCCGGCATCACCAGGGGGCGCTGGCCATGGTAGAGGCCCTGCTGGACAATCCCGAGGCGGCCGAGGATCCCACCCTGTCCGACTTCGCCAGTTCCGTCACCGCCGATCAGGCGGCCGAAATCCTGCGCATGCAGACCATTCTGTCCGAGCTCTAGAACCATTCATCCGCAAGGGGCGTCCATGATCATCCGCAGTCTTCTGTTAGGCTCCGCCGCCGCGGCGAGCCTGTTGCTCGGGGCCGCCACGGCCGAGGCCCAGGCCCCGGCTCCCGGCCAGATCCCGCCCGTCGGGACGGATGTCCGCTCGACGCTGACGCCGGGCCTGCACGACGCCGGTCAGGCGATCTCGAACCTGACGCTCGAGCATTCGGTGCAGCCCGCGCCGGGCTTCTTCGATCCGGAGGCCCTGTTCGCGCCGCCGACGCGCGAAGAGGCGCTGGCTGCCCGGGCCCGGGCGGCGGCGGTCGAGGCCGGCACGGCCGAGCCCCTGCCCCGCCCGCGCTACAGCCCGCTGGCCCTCGCCAACAGCGACATGGCCATGTCGAACGGGCGCCTATTCGTCGGCAATTTCAACGGCTTCAACGCCTATGACGTGAGTGGCGAAGGCGCGCCCGAACTGGTGCTGTCGGTGGTCTGCCCCGGCGGTCAGGGCGACGTCTCGGTGCACGGGAACCTGCTGTTCATGTCGGTCGAGCAGAACCGCGCCCGGCTGGACTGCGGAGTCAGGGACGCCGAGGGCGAGGTCAACGCCGAACGCTTCCGCGGCATCCGCATCTTCGACATCAGCGACCTGTCCGCGCCCCGCCAGATCGCGGCGGTGCAAACCTGCCGGGGATCGCACACCCACACCCTGGTCCCGCATCCGACCGATCCGAAGGTCCTCTACATCTACAACTCCGCCACCTCGGGGGTGCGCAAGAGCGAGGAGCTGTCGATCTGCCAGGACGGCCAGCCTGCCGACAATCCCGAGACGGCGCTGTATTCGATCGACGTGATCAAGGTGCCCCTGGACGCGCCGGAGCAGGCCGCCATCGTCAACCGCCCGCGCATCTTCGCCGACCGCGAGACCGGCGCCGTCGCCGGCCTGTGGAAGGGCGGCCGCCTCGGCGTCGCGGGCCAGGAAAGCGGCCCGACCAACCACTGCCACGACATCACCGTCTACCCCGAGATCGGTCTGGCGGCCGGCGCGTGCAGCGGCAACGGCATCCTGCTGGACATCTCGGATCCGGAGAACCCGTCGCGGGTGTCCGAGCTGTTCGATCCGGACATGGCCTACTGGCACTCCGCCACCTTCAACACGACCGGGGACAAGGTGCTGTTCACGGACGAATGGGGCGGCGGCACCTCGGCGCGCTGCCGGGCCGAGGACCCGGCCGCCTGGGGCGCCGACCTGATCGCCGCGATCGAGGACGGCCGCCTCGTCGGCAAGAGCTTCTTCAAGCTGCCGGCCGCCCAGTCCGGGTCTGAGAACTGCGTGGCCCACAACGGCAATCTGGTCCCGGTGCCCGGCCGCGATCTGATGGTCCAGGCCTGGTACCAGGGCGGCGTGTCGATCGTGGACTTCACCGATCCCGCGCGGCCGCAGGAAATCGCCTATTTCGACCGCGGGCCCGTGGATGGAGACCGGCTCTATGTGGGCGGCCACTGGTCGGCCTACTGGCTCAACGGCCGCATCTACGCCAGCGAGATCGCGCGCGGCTTCGATGTGCTGCGCCTGAAGCCCAGCGAACACCTGTCCGCGGCCGAGATTGCGGTCGCCGAGCGGGTGATGGCGGAGACGATCAATCCGCAGACCCAGACCCGCCCGGTCTGGGAGGATCACCCGGATGTGGCGACCGCCTATCTGGACCAGCTGGCGCGGTCACAGGGTCTTGAGGCCGGCCTTGCCGGGAAGGCGCGGGCGGCGGTCGAACAATGGCGCGGCGGAGGCGTCGACCGGGCGCAGGCGTCGGCGCTGTCCCGGGAGATCGCCATCGTTCCGGAGAATATGCCCGCGGCCGATGCGGCGCGGCGCAAGGCGCTGTCGGAGCTGTTCGGCCGGCTCGGCGCGCGGTCCTGAAAGGGGAATCCTGATGCGCCTTTCACTCTTCGCCGCCGCGCTGGCGCTGACGTTCGCCGGCCCGGCCGCCGCCCAGACCCCCGCTCCGGCTCCGGCGCCGGCGACACAGGCCGCGGCCGCCCTCCCCGCCGACGTGGCCTCGCCGGAGGCCATCGTCACGGCGCTGTATGACGTCATCTCTGGCGATGCAGGGGTCGAGCGGGACTGGGATCGATTCCGGTCGCTGTTCCACCCGACCGCGCGGCTGATGCCTTCGGGCGTCAATGCCCAGGGGGTGGGCGTGGCCCGCTCGATCACGCCGGAAGACTATATCGAGCGGAGCGGCCCGGTCCTGACCCGCGACGGTTTCCACGAGCGTGAGATCGCCCGGCGGGCCGAGCGGTTCGGCCACATGGTCCATGTCTGGTCGACCTACGACAGCGTGCGCAGCCTCTCCGACCCGGCGCCGTTCATGCGCGGGATCAACAGCATCCAGCTGTTCCATGACGGCTCGCGCTGGTGGGTGATGAGCGTCTACTGGCTGGCGGAGAGCCCGGACACGCCCATTCCACCCGAATATCTGCCCGCGCCATGACCGACGGCGGTCCGCCGCCATTTGATCGCTGTTTCGCAACTGCGTAAGGAATGGGCGCCGTTCCCCGGGAGTCGCCATGTCCAGCCTGCAGTCCGCCGCCCTCTCCCGCGTCAAGCCGTCGGCCACCCTGGCGGTCACCGCTCGCGCGCGCGAGCTGAAGCGCGAGGGGCGCGACGTCATCGGTCTCGGCGCCGGCGAGCCCGACTTCGATACGCCCGAGAACATCAAGGAAGCCGCCATCGCGGCCATCCGGCGCGGCGAGACCAAATACACCGACGTCGACGGCCTGCCCGAGCTGAAGGCGGCCGTGGCGGCCAAGTTCGCCCGCGAGAATGGCCTCACCTATGCGACGAACCAGATCCACGTCGCCCCGGGCGGCAAGACGGTGATTTACAACGCCCTCGTCGCCACCCTGTCGCCCGGCGACGAAGTGATCGTGCCGGCGCCCTACTGGGTGTCCTACCCTGACATGGTCCTTCTGGCCGGCGGCGAGCCGGTGTCGGTGGTCGGGCACGAGGCCGACGGCTTCAAGCTGAAGCCCGAGGCCCTGGAGGCCGCGATCACCCCGCGGACCAAATGGCTGATCCTCAACTCGCCGTCGAACCCCACCGGCGCCGCCTACACCGGCGAGGAGCTGGAGGCGCTGGCGGCCGTGCTGCGCCGCCACCCGCAGGTCTGGGTGATGACCGACGACATGTACGAGCACCTGATCTACGGCGACTTCGACTACCGGACGATCGCCCAGGTCGCGCCGGACCTGTACGAGCGGACCCTGACGGTGAACGGGGTCAGCAAGGCCTACGCCATGACCGGCTGGCGCATCGGCTACGCCGGCGGCCCCAAGCCGCTGATCGACCTGATGCGCAAGGTCGCCGGCCAGACCACCTCCAACCCGTCCTCGATCAGCCAGTGGGCGGCGGTCGAGGCGCTGAACGGGCCGCAGGACTTCATCGCCGAACGGGCGAAGCATTTCGAGGCGCGCCGCGACCTTGTCGTGTCGATGCTGAATCAGGCGACGGGCATCCGCTGCGCCACGCCGGAAGGGGCCTTCTACGTCTATCCGTCGATCGAGGGGCTGATCGGCAAGACAACCGAGGGCGGGACCGTGATCGACAGCGACGACACGTTCGCGACCGCCCTCCTCGACGCCGAGGGCGTGGCCGTGGTGCAGGGCTCGGCCTTCGGTCTGAGCCCCTATTTCCGCATCAGCTACGCGACCTCGGAGACCGTGCTGGAGGAAGCCTGCCGGCGCATCCAGCGATTCTGCGCCAGTTTGCGCTGAGCCGAATATGAAGCCGAGTTAATCAGGCTGACGTAGCGGTGAAACCTCCGTCGGGCGTATAGGGGAACGTTGTTCTTCTAACCCTGTTGGAACGCCCCATGCTCCGCCTGACCTGCACCACCGCCCTTGTGGCCGTTTTCGCCCTGTCCGCCGGTCAGGCGCCGGCCCAGAGTCAGCGGACCACCGGCCCGGTCGCCACCTACTGGGTCACCGCGCGGACGACTGCCGGACTGCCCACCGGCGGCGCGGGGTTCGATCCGATGGCCATGATGTCCGGCGGCGGCGTTCAGAAATCCCTCTCCCTGCAGCTGCAGGCCGACCGCACGGCTCCCGCGCCCGAGGCCCGGCATCAGCCGCCCGCGGGCCTGAATACGGGCGACCTGCCGCTGGTTACGCCCGTGCGCCAGCCGGCTTCGCCGACCCCGGATTTCATGCCGCAAGCCCGGGGCGAAGGCGGTCGCATGCGGATGTTGATCTATCACGGCTGCGGAGAGCCGACCGGTTCGGGCCAGCCGCTGGTGATCGAGATCTCCACCGACGACCCGGCCCGCGGCGCCAGCCAGATGACCGCCCTGATGGAGGCTGTGCGAGTCTCGCCGGAGACGCCGCCCTCGCCGGGATCGGGCCGCACCTATGGCGAATGGCCGAACGACCGGTCGAGCCAGCGGATACCGGCGAACGGCTCGCTGGTGGGCGATCACCTGGTTGACGGCAACTACACCCCCGACATCCGCTTCAGCCTCGGCGCCGATCAGGACTTCATGGAGCCGGTCCAGCTGACCGGCGTGGCGGACGGCGGATCGCTGGGCTGGAACGCCGTCGGCGGCGCCCGCGGCTACTTCGCCATGACCATGGGAGCCAATGAGGCCGGGGATATGGTGGCCTGGACCTCCAGCAACATTCCGATCTCGTTCGGCCAGATCCCGGACATCCTTTCGCCCGCCGACCTGGAGCGGCTGATCCGCCAGGGCGTGGTCCTGCCGGCGTCGACCACCGGCTGCCCGATCCCGAGCGCCGTGCAGATGGCGGCGCCCCAGTCGATGGTCCGGGTGATCGCGTTCGGCGGCGAAGCCAATTTCAGCTATCCGGCCAGGCCGGCCAACCCCCGCGAGACCTGGAACATCGAGCATGTGGTCAAGGTCCGCTACACCTCCAGCGCCTCGACCGTCCTCGGCATGGACATGAGCGACCTCGGCGGTGACGAGGGTCGCGAAGGGCCCGATTCGCGCCAACCGGCCCCCAATCCGGCCGACGCCCTCCGGGGCCTTGTCGGGGGCCTCCTCCGCCGGCGTTAAGCGGCCCGGCTGACGGCGAAATCCGCCAGTTGCTCGAGCGCCGACCGCCATTCGCCCTGGGGCAACGGCTTCAGCGCGTCCTGGGCCGCGGCGGCGTAGTCCCAGGCGGTGTCCAGGGTGGCGGCGAGGGCGCCGGCGCCGGCGATCAGGTCGCGGGCGCGGAGGAAGTCGTCCTCGGTGCGCTGGCCCTGGTTTATAGTGCGCTCCCAGAAGGCGTCCTCGCGGCCGCGCGTGCGGGCCACGGCGAGCAGCAGGGGCAAGGTCACCTTGCCCTCGTGGAAATCGTCGCCGGCGTTCTTGCCGAGGGTCGCGGACGCGCCGCCGTAGTCGAGGGCGTCGTCAGCCAGCTGGAAGGCGATCCCGAGATTGAGGCCGTAGGCGCGCAGGGCCTGGACCGCCTCTTCATCGGCCCCTGCCCCGACCGCCCCGGCCTCGGCGGCGGCGGCGAAAAGCTCCGCCGTCTTGGCCGAGATGATGCGCAGATAGGTGTCCTGGTCGAGGTTCAGATCGTGGGCGCGGGTCAGCTGCAGCACCTCGCCTTCGGAGATGACGCTGGACGCGGTGGCCAGGATCCCGAGTGCGCGCATCTGGCCGGTCTCAACCATCAGCTCGAAGGCGCGGGCGAACAGGAAGTCGCCGACCAGCACGCTGGACGGCGCGCCCCAGATCAGGTGGGCGGCGGTCTTGCCGCGGCGCAGGTTGGAGCCGTCGACGACATCGTCGTGCAGCAGGGTGGCGGTGTGGATGAACTCGACCGCGGCGGCCAGCTTGCGAGAGGCGTCGATGTCGTCGGCTGCACCGGACGCGCGGGCAGCAGCCACGGTCAGCAGCGGACGCAGCCGCTTGCCGCCCGCCGAGACGAGATGCTCGGCCAGCAGGGGAATCACCGGCACCTGGGACTGCATCCGCTCGACGATCAGGGCGTCGACGGCGGCCATGTCGCCCTTCGCCAGCCGAACCAGCGGTTCAACGTCTCCCTTGGGGCGGGACTCGGCGACGGTGACAGCGTCCAAGGGAGAACTCATGGGCACGGCGCGGAAGGGAGGATCACGCCTGAAAATCCAGCCGCCGCTTGCAGGGCGGCGATGCGGCGCACAATGGTGATCGGGCCATGAAGGGTCAAGCCGCGTGACCGTCGCATCATTCGTTCCGCAAGGCGGAGACATCGTCGAGAACGCCCTGCTGGGCGGGCGCGTCCGGCTGCGCCAGCCGGCGAAGGGCTATCGCGCCGGCATGGATGCGGCCCTGCTCGCGGCGGCGACCGGCGCGGAGCCTGGGGAGCGGGTGATCGAGGCGGGCTGCGGCGCGGGGGCGGTGCTGATGCAGATGGCCGCCCGGGCGCCGGGCGTCTCGATGACGGGGGTCGAGCGCGACCCGGCCATGGCGGCGCTGGCGCGGGAGAATGCGGCGCTGAATGGAGCGGACGCGACAATCCTGGAGGGCGACGTCGCCGCCGGGTTCCGCACTTTGGGGCTGGAGCCGTTCGACCGGGCGGTCAGCAATCCCCCCTTCTTCGATGATCCGGGGGCGCTGCGGACGCCGGCCCCGGGCAAGCAGGGCGCCTGGATGGCCGACAACGGGCTGGCGGCGTGGACGCGATTCCTGCTGAAGGCGGTGCGCGAGGGCGGGCGGATCGTGGTGATCCACCGCGCCGACCGGCTGGCCGATCTGCTGGCCCTGCTGGGCGAGACGGCGGGCTCGTTCTCGGTGCGGCCGGTGCACCCCTACGCCGACGAGCCGGCCAAGCGGGTGCTGGTGCAGGCGATCAAAACCGGCAAGGCGCCGCTGCGGCTGTTGCCGCCGCTGGTGCTGCACGACCGGTCAGGCGGCAAGCATACGGCCGAGGCCGAGGCGGTGTTGCGGGGCGAGGCCGCCCTGCCCTTCTGATCGTCCCCGCCTTGCGCTAGAGAGCCGCCATGTCCCTGCGCCCGCTGTTCGTCACCCAGGTTTATCAGGCGTCGCTGGCGACAGCGCCCGGCTTTCCCGCCTTCAACGCGGCGCTGGCCGAGGCCTGCCGGATGCTGGCGACGGAGGACGAAGCCGGGCGGATGTGGTGCCGCGAGCACGGCTATCGCGGCTACACCTCCTACGGTTCGCTGAACGACCTGCCGCAGCGACTGCCGGAATTCGCGGACCTGAAGCGGCATCTCGACAGGCATGCGCAAGCCTATGCCAAGGCGCTGAATTTCGACCTCGCCCGCCGGCCCCGGCTCGACAATCTGTGGGTCAATATCCTCAAGCCCGGCGGCGGTCATACGGGGCATATCCACCCGCACGCCTTCCTCAGCGGCACCATCTACGTCGAGGTCCCCGACGGCGCCTCGGCGCTGAAGCTGGAAGATCCCCGGCTGCCGATGATGATGGCCCGCCCGGCGGTGCATGCCGATGCGCCGGAGGCCGAGCGGCCGTTCGTCTACCTCGCCCCTCAGCCCGGCACGGTGCTGATGTGGGAAAGCTGGCTGCGCCACGAGGTGCCGGTGAATGCAGCGAAGAGCGAGCGCATCTCGGTGAGCTTCAACTACGCCTGACGCGGCCGCCGCGCGCCCGATCAGCGCTCGGCGCGGTCCAGCAGCTGGATGATCTCGGCCGCCTTGCGCCGCTGCTCCTCAATGTCGCCGGAGACAATGGCGTCTTCGATGCAGTGGTTCAGGTGGCCCTTCAGCATCTCGCTCTCGAAACGGCCCAGGGCGGCGCGGATGGCGCGCACCTGGGTCAGGACGTCGATGCAGTAGCGCCCCTCCTCGACCATCCGGCCGACGCCCCTCACCTGCCCCTCGATCCGGTTCAGACGGTTCCGCAGTTTCGGCTTGTCGTGATGATCCATTGACCCGCTCCTGACTGCCCACAGATACCCGGCTGGGGTAATTTGCACAATACCCTGCCCGGGTATAGGTGAGGATGCAGGACGGAGATCACGCCATGTCGAACAGCTGCTGTTCCGGCCACGCGGCCGCTCACGAGCCGGGCAAGGCGAGCGATCCGGTCTGCGGCATGACCGTCGATCCGGCCGCCACGGTGCATCACGCGACGCACGCGGGCGAGACCTTTCACTTCTGCTCGGCCGGCTGCCGGAGGAAGTTCCTCGACCGGCCGGACCGCTATCTGGACGCCGGCGTGCGTGAGCCGGAGGCCGCGATCCCCGGCGTCGTCTACACCTGTCCCATGCACCCCGAGGTCCGGCAGATCGGCCCGGGGACCTGTCCCAAATGCGGCATGGCGCTGGAGCCGGAAGACACGACGGCCGACGCCGGACCGAACCCCGAGATCGCCGACTTCACCCGCCGCCTGTGGGTCGCCGCCGCCCTGACCCTGCCGCTGTTCATCATCGAGATGGGGGCGCACCTGCCGGGTCTGCACCTGCCGATCCCGCACGGCTGGAACCGCTGGATCCAGTTCGCCCTGGCGACGCCGGTGGTGTTGTGGTCGGGATGGCCGTTCATCGCGCGGGGTTGGGCCTCGGTCCGGACCTGGAACCTGAACATGTTCACCCTGATCGGCCTCGGCACGGTCGTGGCCTGGGCCTTCAGCGCCGTGGCCGTGATCGCGCCGGGGCTGATCCCGGATGCGTTCCGCAGCGCGCACGGCGAGCCGCCGCTGTATTTTGAGGCGGCGGCGGTGATCGTCACCCTGGTGCTGGTCGGCCAACTGCTGGAGCTGCGCGCACGCGAACGAACCTCGGGCGCCATTCGCGCCCTGCTGGACCTGACGCCGAAGCAGGCGCTGCGCGTGCGGGCCGACGGGACCGACGAGGAGATCCCCGTCGAGCACATCGCCGTCGGCGACCGGTTGCGGGTCCGGCCCGGCGAGAAGATCCCCGTCGACGGCGTGCTGGTCGACGGTCGGGCGGCGGTGGACGAGGCGCTGGTGACCGGTGAGTCCATGCCGGTCACCAAACAGGCTGGCGACGCCGTGGTGGCGGGCAGTCTGAACGCCACCGGCTCCTTCGTGATGCGCGCCGAAAAGGTCGGGGCCGACACCCTGCTGGCCCAGATCGTCCAGCTGGTGGCGAAGGCACAGCGCAGCCGGGCGCCGATCCAGCGGCTGGCCGACCGCGTGGCCGGATGGTTCGTGCCGGGGGTCGTCGCGATCGCCGTGATCGCCTTCATCGCCTGGTCTGTAGCCGGACCCGAGCCCCGACTGGCCTATGCCTTTGTGGCCGCTGTCAGCGTGCTGATCATCGCCTGTCCCTGCGCCCTCGGCCTCGCCACCCCCATCTCGATCATGGTCGGGGTCGGTCGCGGCGCCCAGGGCGGGGTGCTGATCCGCGACGCCGAGGCGCTGGAACGGTTCGGCAAGATCGACACCCTTGTGGTCGACAAGACCGGCACCCTGACCGAGGGCCGGCCGGCCTTGACCGCCATCCACGCCGCGGATGGCTACGCCGACGAGGATCTGCTGCGTCTGGCCGCCGGACTGGAGCGGTCCAGCGAGCACCCGCTGGCCCGGGCCCTCGTGCAGGCGGCGGAGGCGCGCAGTCTCGCCCTGTCGACGGCCGAGGAATTCGACAGCCCGGTCGGGCGCGGCGTCGTCGGGACGATCGAGGGCCGCAGGGTGCTGATCGGCTCCTCGGGCTATCTGAAGGACAACGCCATCGACGCCGCGCCTCTGGCGCAGGCTGCGGACGCCTTGCGCCGCGACGGGGCGACGGTGATCTTCATCGCCGTGGACGGTGTCCTGGCCGGCGCCTTCGCCATCGCCGATCCGATCAAGCCGACCAGCCGCGCAGCGGTGGACGCCCTGCACGCCGAAGGCCTGAAGCTGGTCATGCTGACCGGCGACAATGCGGTCACTGCCCGCGCCGTGGCGGCGCAGCTCGGCATCGACTCGGTCGAGGCCGACGTCTCGCCGGCCGACAAGGCCGCCGTGGTCGAGAGGCTGCGCGCCGGGGGCCGGGTCGTGGCCATGGCCGGAGACGGGGTCAACGACGCCCCGGCCCTCGCGGCCGCCGACGTCGGGGTGGCCATGGGCGCGGGCGCCGACGTGGCCATCGAAAGTGCGGGGGTGACCCTGCTGTCCGGCGACCTGAACGGCATCGTCCGGGCGCTGAAGCTGTCGAAGGCCACGGTCCGCAACATCCGGCAAAATCTGTGGTTCGCGTTCGGCTACAACGCTCTCGGCGTGCCGCTGGCGGCGGGGGTGCTGTATCCGGCCTTCGGCCTGCTGCTGTCGCCGATGATCGCGGCCTTGGCCATGTCGCTGTCGTCAGTGAGCGTCATCTCCAACGCGCTCAGACTCAGGGCGGTGAAGCTCTAGCCCGCCATCAATCCGCCCCGCCCCGCCGCTAGGGATTTGCCCAACGGCGGCGCGGCGGCTACACCCCGCGCCAACCTCCCCCGCACTCCAGACGACAGGGCGCGACGCACCTCATGGCGCAGCAATATATTTTCCAGATGCAGGGTCTCACCAAGACCTTCCCCGGCGGCAAGAAGATCTTCGAGAACATCTGGTTGAGCTTCTACAACGACGCCAAGATCGGCGTGGTCGGGGTCAACGGCTCGGGTAAATCCACCCTGCTGAAGATCATGGCCGGGCTGGACACGGAGTTCACTGGCGAGGCCAAGGCCGCCGACGGCGTCAAGCGCGGCTATCTGGAGCAGGAGCCGCAGCTCGATCCGGCCCTGAACGTGCGCGAGAACGTCGAGGCCTGGTGCGAGGAGAAGCAGTGGGTCAGCCGCTTCAACGCCATCGCCATGGAGATGGCCGAGAACTATTCGGACGAGCTGATGGAGGAGATGACCGCCCTCCAGGAGAAGATCGACGCCGGCGACGTCTGGGACATCGACAGCCGTATCGAAATGGCCATGGACGCCCTGCGCTGCCCGCCGGATGACTGGGAGGTCACCAACCTGTCGGGCGGCGAGAAGCGCCGCGTGGCGCTGGCGCGGCTGCTGCTCAGCAAGCCCGACATGCTCCTGCTCGACGAACCGACCAACCACCTCGACGCCGAGTCGGTGGCCTGGCTGCAGCACCACCTCGAGAATTTCCCGGGCTGCGTCATCCTGGTGACCCACGACCGCTACTTCCTCGACCTCGTCACCAAGTGGACGCTGGAGCTGGACCGCGGCAAGGGTCACCCGCACGAGGGCAACTACTCCAGCTGGCTGGAGGCCAAGACCAAGCGGGTGGTGCAGGAGCAGTCGGAATCCGAAGCCCGCCAGCGCGCCCTGACCCGGGAACTGGAATGGGTCCGCTCGGGCGCCAAGGCCCGTCAGGCCAAGTCCAAGGCCCGTCTGGCCGCCTATGAGCGGATGGTCGACGAGCAGGAGTCCATGCGCGGCGCCCAGACCCACGCCGTCATCCAGATCCCGCCCGGCCCGCGCCTCGGCAATGTCGTGCTGGAATGCGACGGGCTGGAGAAGTCCTACGGCGACAAGCTGCTGTTCAAGGACCTGACCTTCAAACTGCCGCCCAACGGCATCGTCGGCGTCATCGGCCCGAACGGCGCCGGCAAGTCGACCCTGTTCCGCCTGATCACCGGCCAGGAACAGCCCGACGCCGGCACGATCCGCGTCGGCGAGACGGTCAAGCTGGCCTATGTCGACCAGAGCCGCGACGACCTGAAGCCGGAGGAGACCATCTGGCAGGCCATTTCGGGCGGCACCGACGTGATGATGGTCGGCAAGCGCGAGATCAACACGCGCGCCTATGTCGGCAGCTTCAACTTCAAGGGCGGCGACCAGCAGAAGAAGGTCGGCCAGCTATCCGGGGGTGAGCGCAACCGCGTGCACCTGGCCAAGACCCTGGCCACCGGCGGCAATCTGATCCTGCTCGACGAACCGACCAACGACCTCGACATCGAGACCCTGCAGAACCTCGAGGAGGCGCTGGAGGGCTTCGCGGGCTGCGCCGTGGTCATCTCCCACGACCGCTGGTTCCTCGACCGCCTGGCGACTCACATCCTGGCCTTCGAAGGCGACAGCCATGTCGAGTGGTTCGAGGGCAATTTCGAGGCCTATGAGGAAGACAAGAAGCGTCGCCTCGGCGTCGAGAGCCTGATCCCCCACCGGATCAAGTTCCAGAAGTTCGGTCGGTAACAGTCGGATAGCGGGCGCAACCCGTACTTGTGAGACAGCAGCGCTTGCGCTTCGACATTGTGCGCCCGATGATCGACCCTGTCCGGAAAGAACGGCATGGTGATCGATCATATGGGCCGACGAGCACCCGCATCCGGTGATGCCTTGATCGCGCGTCGGGAGACCCATCGCGCAATCGACCCCACCCTCTTGCTCGCCCCTGTCACCGGGGACCCCCAGGCTGTGTCATTCACCGGGACTGAGGGCGATGACTCCTGGAACGGAACGTCCGACGCCGACGTCGCGAACGGGCTGGGCGGCAACGACTTCCTGAATGGCGAAGCGGGGAATGACACCCTCGACGGTGGTGACGGTGACGACACCCTTGTCGGGTTTAGCGGCAACGATGTGCTCCTCGGCGGCGCTGGCGCGGACACACTCTACGGAGGGGGGGACCAGGACGAGCTACGTGGCGGCGACGGGAATGACGTCCTCGACGGCGGCGCCGAGCGCGACACGCTCTATGGCGGTGACGGCGATGACCGTCTGATCTCCAACAACAGCGGTTATCCCATATTCGGGGACACCCTTTACGGCGAGGGCGGCAACGATCGGCTGGAAGGCTCCAGCAGCGGCGAAACGATGAGCGGCGGCGACGGCGACGATGTCATCCTCGGGGAGGCCGGCGCCGACACGCTTCTGGGCGGCTCCGGAGCCGACCAGATCACGGCAGGCGACGGCGACGACCGGGTTGTCGGCGGGACCGGAAACGACACCCTGGACGGCGGCGCCGGGCACGACACGCTCGATTATTCGGCCGCCGCCAGCGGCGTAACGGTGAACATGACCACCGGAACGGCCTCCGGCGCCGATGACGTCGACACCCTTTCCAACTTTGAAGTGCTGCTGGGGTCAGCGCACGACGACTGGCTGACCGGCGGCCTCGGCGACGACGAGATTCGGGGCGGCGGCGGCTTCGACCGGCTGGACGGCGGCGACGGGAACGACCGGCTATTCGTGAGCGGGGACGCCGGCTCGCTGATGTTCGGGGGCCTTGGGATCGACGAACTTCGCGGCGCCGCGGGCGCAGACGAATTGGACGGCGAGCAAGGCAACGACCGGATCATTGGCGCGGGCGGGAACGACATCCTGTACGGCGCCGACGGAAATGACGAGCTGCGTGGCGGAGCGGGCGCGGATCAGCTTTACGGCGGCGCCGGCGACGACCTGCTGCATGAAGACTACGAGAACCTTCAGAACGCCGGTGCGGATATTTACCGCGGCGGCGCAGGCAACGACACGATCCGCGTCTACGTTCTGTCCGCAGGCGAGATTTACGATGGCGGGGATGGCGTCGATCATCTGCTGATCGATCGCTACGATCTGGCGCTGCTTCCGACCTACGCCTGCGACATTGATCTGGAGGCGGGCTCCTTCACCAGTCAGGGCGGAGCTTCGACGATCTCCGGGGTGGAGAACATCACCCTGCTCTATACAGGCGCCCATACGGTGCGGGGCGATGGCCTGGCCAATGTCATCACCACCAGTAGCGGAAACGACACCCTGGACGGCCGGGGCGGCGACGATGTTCTCGACGGCGGAGCCGGGAACGACACGCTGACGGGCGGCGACGGCGACGATGTGATCCGGGGCGGCGCCGGAACGGATACGATCGACGGCGGCGTCGGCGAGAATGTGATCGACGGCGGCGCGGGCGAAGACACCCTTGTAGTGAACGGGACCCGGGACGAGGTCGCCATCCAGATGGTAGCGGGCGGCTATGTCGTCTATCCGGCGGGCGGCGAGCACCATCTCACCGCGGTCGAGTTCGTTCGCTTCACCGACGGAACGACGATCGATCTCCGCAACGCGTTCACGGTGGTCGATGGCACGGCCAGCGACGATACCCTGACCGGCACGGGCGGCGCGGACGTGATCCGGGGTCTGGACGGCGATGATCGACTTGAGGGGCTCGGCGGGAGCGATCAGCTGGAGGGCGGCGCGGGCGACGACACCCTCCTCGGCGAGGCCAGTCGCGACATCCTTCTCGGCGGGCTCGGCAACGACCTGATCGACGGCGGCGACGGCGACGATTTCATCACCGGCGGCGGCGGGCACGACACCATCATCGGCGGCGCGGGGACCGACGTGCTGATCGTTTCCGGAAACGCCTCCGACTATCGCCTGCTCATCGACGGCGACGACTTCATCCTCAAGGGACCGGACGGGCGAGACCACCTGACCGGCGTAGAGACGATCCGGTTCGGCGATGGGAAAGTGCTGGAGTTGAATCGGATGTACGGGCCTGGCGGCATTGGCGGCGCCTTGGGCGACGGGCGGATTCCGGAAGCCCTGCTTTTGGGCGGATCGACAGACGGAATGGACCATGGTTCGTCGCCCCCCGGCCGAGACGATCCGTTCGACGCGAACGGCAAGGGCCTCCATGAACCGCTGGTTCTCCCGAACTCGGCCGGGCCGGAGTTGTTCTCAGACCGCGTCGCCCCGGCTTCGCCGGACGGCTCCTGGATGTTGACATCGGACGAACAGGGCGGCCTGCTCGATCTCCGCCGCCTCCACGACGACTGGATGTAGGCGCGTCTTGGCGCGGCGGCCCGGGACTGGTCTAATCCGGCCATGACCGACCGCCCCGCCCTGCTGATCATGCAGCGCCATCTGGCGCCCCTGACGGCGTTTCTGGAAAGCCAGTGGACCGTCTACCGCTTCTGGGAGGGACCGCCGGTCGAGGCGCAGGCGGAGATCCGGGCTCTGGTGGTGGCCGGCGAATTCCCGCTCGACAAACATCTGATCGAAAGCCTGCCGAGCCTGCAACTGATCGCCTGTTTCACCTCCGGCTATGACCGGATCGACGTGGCGTGGTGTCGGGCGCGGGGTCTGGCGGTGACGCACGCGCCCGGGGTCAATCACGAGGACGTGGCCGACCACGCCATCGGCCTGATCCTGGCGGCGCGACGGCAGATCGCAGCCGGGGATCGGGGGCTCCGCGCTGGCGAATGGACCGTGGACTCGAAAATGATCACGCCGTCGCTGAAAGGTCAGCGGGTCGGCGTCGTCGGTCTGGGCGCGATCGGCGAGGCCGTGGCCCGCCGCGCCGAGGCCCTGCGCATGACGGTGAAATGGTGGGGCCCGCGTGAGAAGGCCGCCGCCTGGCCTCGCGCGGCGAGCCTCGTCGAGCTGGCCCGGGACAGCGACATCCTGGTAGTGGCCTGCAAGGCCGACGACGGCAATATCGGCCTGATCTCGCGCGAAGTGATCGAGGCGCTCGGGCCTCAGGGGCTGCTGGTCAATGTGGCGCGGGGGCAGCTGGTCGACGAGGACGCCCTGATCGCGGCCCTGAACGACGGGCGGCTGGGCCAGGCGGCGCTGGACGTGTTCGAGGACGAGCCGACCGCCGCGACCCGCTGGGCCGACGTGCCCAACACCGTGCTGACGCCGCACACGGCCGGGGCCACCACCGAGGCGGTGCAGGGCATGCTGATGCTGCTGATGCAGAACCTGCAGGCGGCCTTCGCCGGCGAGCCGCTGAAGACGCCGGTTCCGGAGGACTGATCAGCTTCGAAGAGTGGCGCGGCCGCCGGGCCGTGGCATAGTCGCGCTCACCCGGACGTTGCGAGATCCAACTTGACCGAAGCCCCCGAGCCCGCCCCTCGCCTCGAATGTTTCCCGACCAGTCCGACGCCGCCGGAACTGGTTCCGGGCCGACCCGACCGCGACTGGATGGACGCCTTCGCGGCCCGCCACCCCTACCGCTGCCTGCCCCTGAGCATGGCCAACACCACAGGGTGGGAGCTGCTGTGCCCGTTCGGCTTTGAGGCGGAGTGGGACGGCGGCCTCGCGGCGGAGGCGATCCGTTTCACCCCCGACGCCGACGCCGTCCATTTCGAGCATTTCGCAGCCTCGCACTTCACCCACGGCATCATCACCTTCCACACGGGATGGCTGTTCCGCACCCCGCCCGGGTGGGCGCTGCGGGCTTCGGGCAGTCCCAATCGGTTCAAGCATGGCCTCGCCCCGCTGGAAGGCCTGGTCGAGACGGACTGGCTGCCCTACCCCTTCACGATGAACTGGGCCTTCACCGCGCCGGGCAAGGTCCGGTTCGAGAAGGGCGAGCCCTTCTGTTTCATCCAGCCGGTCGAGCATCGCCGCATCGAGGCGTTCGAGCCAGTGCGGGCCTCGCTGGAGGGCGACGCCGATCTGGGTCGACAGTACGAGGCGTGGAAGGAGGCCCGGACCCTGTTCAACAACAGCATGGCCGACGGCGATCCGGAGGCGATCAAACAGGCCTGGCAGCGCTACTATTTCCGCGGCGAGTATCCCGACCGCGCCGAGCGGCCGGAAGGTCATGTCAACAAGCGGCGGCTGACCGCCCTGCCCGAGGCCCCTGCGCCCGTCGCGGCCCCGGAGCCCGGCCCGCGCGTCGATTTCAGGGCCTGGTCGGCCGTCGGCGCGCTCGGAACGAAATCCCCGGCCGAAGACTGATCAGCCCGGCATATCCGGGAACGGCATCGGTTCCGGCGCGGGCGTCGGTATGGCCGGCGCGCGCGGCGGCGCGGGCGGCCGGGGCCGTTCGTCCTCGGACAGGACGCCGTCGCCGTTCGTATCCATGCGGGTGAACATCCGCTCGGCGCCGGCGACCATCTCCTCCCGCGAGATGCGGCCGTCGTTGCTGGCGTCGGACTGGGCGATCATCCGGCGCATGCGCCCGCCGCCCATGGCTCCGGCCGGACCGCTGCTGAGAACCGCCAGTTCGTCCCCGGTGACGCCGCCATCCTGATTGGCGTCGAGCCGCTCAAACATCCGGCCCGCCCAGGCCGGCACGTCGGCCAAGGCGGGTGGCGGTCCCATCCCGGCGCCGGGCCCGCCGCCCATGCCGCCGCCGGGCGGAGGCGTCTGCGCCAGGGCGGGCGTGGACAGGAGCAGCAGGGCGCCGATGGAGGCCGCCAAGGTTTTCGGAGGAAGGGTCATCGCTCAGATCCCGGGACTGTTTCGCGGCCCCGACACAGTGTTCCCGAACCCGGGCCTTTGCCAGAGGATTCCGCTTGCATAATCATATAAGGATATCTTTATATGATGCGATGACCTTGACCGCAGACCAGACCGTCGAAGCCCTGCGCGCCGCAGGAGAGCCCACCCGCCTGCGCGTGCTGTCCCTGCTCGCCGGCGAAGAGCTGTCGGTGATGGAGCTGTCGCGGATTCTCGACCAGAGCCAGCCGCGCGTCTCGCGTCACCTCAAGCTGATGACCGACGCCGGGCTGATCGAGCGCTTCCCGGATGGGGCGCGGGTGTTCTACCGGCTGACCTCGGACGCCCTGGCGCGGCGACTGATCGACACGGTCCTCGACGTGGTCGACTCCGGCGCCGGCGAGGCCGACGACCGCCGGCTCGAGGAGGTGCGGCGCGACCGCGAGGCGGCGGCAGACGCCTATTTCGAGCGCATCGCCCCGCAGTGGGACCGGATTCGCTCGCTCTACGTCTGCGAAACGGCCGTGGAGTCCGCGATCCAGAAGGCGGCGGGCGATGGACCGTTCGAACGGGTCGTCGACCTCGGCACCGGCTCGGGTCGGATGCTGACCCTGCTCGGCAAGAAGGCCAAGATGTCGCTGGGCCTCGACCTCAGCCACAACATGCTCAACATCGCCCGCGCCAATGTGACGAAGGCGGGCCTCGACAAGGTAGAACTGCGCCACGGCGACATCTTCGCCACCCGCCTGCCGCAGCAGAGCGCCGATCTGGTGCTGGTGCATCAGGTGCTGCACTATCTGGCCGATCCGGCCGCGGCGGTGGCCGAGGCGGCGCGACTGGTCATGCCGGGCGGCCTTCTGCTGATCGTCGACTTCGCTCCGCACGCGCTGGAGCACCTGCGCGAGGAGCATCAGCACCGTCGTCTGGGCTTCTCCGACGAAGAGATGAAGCGCTGGCTGGCCGAGGCCGGGCTGACGCCGTCGGCCCCGATCGCCCTGCCGCCGGATACGGACGGCCTGACCGTTGTCATCTGGTCCGCCCGGCGCGTCGCCGAAGCGAAGGCGCGGGTGGCGTGACAACCTCCGCCTTCAGCCTCGCTGAAGCTCGCGCCCTGCTGCTGTCGCCGCTGGGGCCGGTCGCCCGCGCCGGCCGGGATGCGTCGCGCCCTCGTGTGTCGTTCGAATTCTTCCCACCGAAATCCGACGAGGCCGAGGCCAGTCTGTGGAAGGCCGTGACCCGGCTGGCGCCGCTCTCGCCGGACTTCGTCTCGGTCACCTACGGCGCTGGCGGCTCGACCCGTCAGCGCACCCACCGGACGGTGCAGCGCATTCTCGGCGAGACCAGCCTGACCCCGGCGGCGCACCTGACCTGCGTCGAGGCCAGTCGCGACGAGGTCGATGCGGTGATCGACGGCTACCACGCCGCCGGGGTCCGCCATATTGTAGCCCTGCGCGGCGACCCTCCGGGCGGGGCAGGCATTGGCGGGCCCTATGCTCCGCATGCGGACGGCTACGCCAACGCCACCGAATTGACGGCGGCCGTAGCCCGGCGTGGAGGCTTCGAAATCAGTGTCGGCTGCTATCCCGAGGGTCATCCCGAGAGTCCCTCCATCGCCCACGATATCGAGGTACTGAAGGCCAAGGTGGACGCCGGAGCGACCCGGGCGATCAGCCAGTTCTTCTTCGACATCGACGCCTTCCTGCGCTTCCGTGACCGGGTGCGGGCGGCAGGCGTGACCATACCGATCATCCCGGGCGTGATGCCTGTGACCAATTTCACCGGGCTGAAGCGGATGTCGGCGGGCTGCGGCGCCACGGTGCCGGACTGGCTCGCGGCCCATTTCGACGGACTGGATGACGACCCCGAAACGCGCAAGCTGATCGCCGCTTCGGTGGCGGCCGAGACCTGCGCCCGGCTGCAGGAGGAAGGTTTCGCCGACTTCCATTTCTACACCCTGAACCGCGCCGATCTGGTCTACGCCATCTGCCGGGTCCTGGGTGTGCGCGAGGTGGAGGCCCGCACAGTATGAGTTCTCCCCTTCCCCGCAGCGAACGCATCGCCGCCCTGCACCGGGCCGCGAAGGAGCGCATCCTCGTTCTGGACGGCGCCTGGGGCGTGATGATCCAGCGCAGCGACCTGTCGGAAGAGCAATTCCGCGGCGAGCGCTTCGCCGGGCACGAGGTTCAGTTGAAGGGCGACAACGACATCCTGTGCCTGACCCGGCCCGACATCATTTCGGACCTGCATGACCAGTATTTCGCCGCCGGGGCCGACATCTCCGAAACCAACACCTTCTCGGCCACCACCATCGCCCAGGATGACTACGCGCTCGACGCCCAGGCCGTGTGGGACATCAATCTGGAGGGGGCGAAACTGGCCCGCGCCGCCGCCGACCGCTGGACGGAGAAGGACCCGCACAAGCCGCGTTTCGTGGCCGGCTCGATCGGGCCGCTGAACAAGATGCTGTCGATGTCGTCGGACGTAAACGACCCCGGCGCGCGGCAGGTGACCTTCGACCAGGTCTATGGCGCCTATCGCCATCAGGCGCGGGCCCTGTACGCAGGCGGGGTCGACATGTTCCTGATCGAGACCATCACCGACACCCTGAACTGCAAGGCGGCGATCAAGGCCATCCTCGATCTCGCAGACGAGGGGCTGGAGCCGCTGCCGATCTGGATATCGGGCACTATCGTCGACCGCTCGGGGCGGACGTTGAGCGGCCAAACGGCCGAGGCCTTCTGGAACAGCGTGCGCCACGCCAAACCCTTCGCCGTCGGCTTCAACTGCGCGCTCGGCGGCGAGCTGATGCGGCCTTTCATCGCCGAACTGAGCCGGGTCGCGGATACGCTGGTGGCGGCCTATCCCAACGCCGGCCTGCCCAACGCCATGGGCGAGTATGACGAGCAGCCGCACGAGACGGCGCATTTCATTGAGGAGTGGGCGCGCTCGGGTCTGGTCAACATCGTCGGCGGCTGCTGCGGGACGACGCCGGAGCATATCCGCCACGTGGCGGATGAGGTGGCGGGGCTGCCGCCGCGCGTGATCCCGGAACGGCCGACCGCCATGCGGCTGGCGGGGCTGGAACCGTTCGAATTGGCCGTCTGATGCGCCCCACCTTCATCAACGTCGGCGAGCGGACCAACGTCACCGGCTCTGCCAAATTCAAGAAGCTGATCATCGACGGCGACTACGCCGCCGCCCTGTCGGTGGCGCGGCAGCAGGTCGAGGCCGGGGCCTCGGTCATCGACATCAATATGGACGAGGGGCTGCTGGACGGCGTCGTCGCCATGCGCACCTTCCTCAACCTGATCGCGGCCGAGCCCGACATCGCCCGCGTGCCTGTGATGATCGACAGCTCCAAATGGGAGGTGATCGAGGCGGGCCTGAAATGCGTCCAGGGCAAGCCGATCGTCAATTCGATCTCGATGAAGGCCGGCGAGGCCGAATTCCGGGAACAGGCCGTCAAATGCTTGCGCTACGGGGCCGCCGTGGTGGTCATGGCCTTCGACGAACAAGGCCAGGCCGACACCGCCGCGCGCAAGATTGAGATTTGCACGCGGGCGTATCGTCTCCTTGTGGACGAGGTCGGCTTTCCGCCCGAGGACATCATCTTCGACCCCAACATCTTCGCCGTGGCGACGGGGATCGAGGAGCACGACAACTACGCCGTCGACTTCATCGAGGCGACACGGGCGATCAAGGCGACCCTGCCCTTCGCCCGCGTCTCCGGCGGGGTGTCGAACGTCTCGTTCAGCTTCCGCGGCAACGAGCCGGTGCGGCGGGCGATCCACAGCGTCTTCCTGTTTCACGCCATCCAGGCGGGCCTCGACATGGGCATCGTCAACGCCGGCGACCTGCCGGTCTATGACGACATCGACCCGGTGCTGCGGGAGGCGGTCGAGGACGTGATCCTGAACCGGCCGCGGCGAACCAATGTCTCGAACACCGAGCGGCTGGTCGACCTCGCCCCGACCTACAAGGGCGACAAGGGCGCGGCCAGGGTGGTCGACCTGAAATGGCGCGAGGCTCCGGTCGGCAAACGGATCGAGCACGCCCTGGTCAACGGCATAACCGACTGGATCGAGGCCGACACGGAAGAGGCCAGGCTGGCGTCGCAGCGGCCGCTACATGTCATCGAAGGTCCGCTGATGGACGGGATGAACGTGGTCGGCGACCTGTTCGGCGCCGGCAAGATGTTCCTGCCCCAGGTGGTCAAGTCGGCCCGGGTGATGAAACAGGCGGTGGCGTATCTCGAGCCCTTCATGGAGGCGGAGAAGACCGGCAAGCCGCGCCAGCAGGCCGGACGGATCCTGATGGCCACGGTCAAGGGCGACGTCCACGACATCGGCAAGAACATCGTCGGCGTTGTTCTCCAGTGCAACAACTACGAGGTCATCGACCTGGGCGTCATGGTCCCGGCCGACCGCATCCTCGACGCCGCCGTCGAGCACAAGGTCGACATCATCGGTCTGTCGGGCCTGATCACCCCCTCGCTGGACGAGATGGTGTTCGTGGCGCGCGAGATGGAGCGGCGCGGTTTCGACATCCCCTTGCTGATCGGCGGGGCGACCACCAGCCGGACTCATACGGCAGTCAAGGTCGAGCCGGCCTATCGCCGCGGTTCGACTACCTATGTCGTCGACGCCAGTCGGGCCGTGGGCGTGGTTTCCGGCCTGCTTTCCCCCACCGGGAAGGCCAGGAACGAGGCGGCGACGCGCGACGAATACATCCGCATCCGCGAGCAGTTCGCGCGGGGCCAGACGGCCAAGTCGCGGGCGGCCCTGCCGGCGGCGCGGGCCAACCGGTTCCGGCCGCAGGCGGCGACTCCCCTGCCCCCTAAGCCATCGTTCCTCGGCGTGCGGGCCTTCGACAGCTGGGACCTCGCCGACCTGGCGGCCCATATCGACTGGACGCCCTTTTTCGCCGGCTGGGGGCTGATCGGCCGCTATCCGCTGATCCTTGAGGACGAAATCGTCGGCGAGGCGGCACGAGACCTGTTCCGCGACGCCCGGGCGATGCTGAAGCGGATCATCGACGAGAAATGGTACACCGCCCGCGGCGTCATCGGTTTCTGGCCGGCCAACGCGCAGGGCGACGACATCGTGGTCTGGGCCGACGAAAGCCGGACGACCGAGCTGGCGCGCTTCCACGGCCTGCGCCAGCAGATCGCCAAGACCAGCGGCAAGCCCAACCTGTGCCTGTCCGACTTCGTGGCCGAAGACGGCGACGATTGGCTGGGGGCCTTCGCGGTCACGGCCGGCCACGGCGAGCTGGAGAAGGCGCGGGCGTTCAAGGCCGCGGGCGACGACTATTCCGCCATCCTCGCCACCTCCCTGGCCGACCGCCTCGCCGAAGCCTTCGCCGAGGCCCTGCACAAGAAAGTCCGCACCGAACTGTGGGGCCATGCGCCGGACGAGCAGACCACGGTCGAAGACCTTATAGCCGAGAGTTATCAGGGCATCCGTCCCGCGCCCGGCTACCCCGCCCAACCCGACCACACGGAAAAGGCGACGCTGTTCAAGCTTTTGCAGGCAGAAGCCAATGCCGGAATGCAACTGACCGAGAGCTTCGCCATGAGCCCGCCCGCGTCGGTCTCAGGCCTCTATTTCGGCCATGCCGAAAGCCACTACTTCGGCGTCGGCAAGATCGACCGCGACCAGGTCGAGGACTACGCCCGCCGCAAGGGCTGGGACCTGGAGACCGCCGAACGCTGGCTGGGGCCGATCCTCAACTACGAGCCGGGAGCCCCGGCCCGCAGCGACGCGGCCTGACAAGCGCCCGGATCTATCCCCGTCATCACCGCATTCGCCGACGCCGATCCCCGAACTCCCCGTAAATCCGTCGCCGAACTCCCCTACTCCAGCCCCACCTCCGACGGGGTCGCCGGAGCGGTGGTGACGTTGTCGCGCAGGCGTCGCGCCGCATGCTCGCAGCGACCCGGCAGGCCGAAGAACAGGCCGAAAGCCTGGCTGCGCACCGCCTCGTCCTGACCGTTCAGAGGAGCCCATTTGGCCTTGGCCTCGGCGGCGGCGGCCTCGGCGGCGGCGCGGCTGCGCGCCGACTGGCGCGGCGTCGCGGCGTCGAGGGCGGACCGGAAGTCGGCGGCCTCGAGCCGGCCGAGGCGGATGATGTCGCGATCCAGCGGATCGGCATCGGTCAGGGTTTCGCCCAGGGCGACATGGCCGTTCACCAGCGCCTCGCACCACGCCACCAGCGGATAGTCCTCTTCCGGCGCGCCGCGCGGCAGGGGGTTGGCGTAGGCCACGGCCTCGCGGAGCCGCAGGGCGTCGGCGCTCTCGCCCGAGGCGGGCCCGGCCGTGACGATGGGCCCGTCCTGCCCGGCGGCAGGCGCGGCATGGACGACGAGGGCGGCGGCGAAGGCGAGGCTGGCGATCATGGAGGCTCCGGATTTCTGCACTTCGGACAGTGTCCGGATGCCGCAACGCATCAGAGGCCGCAATGGTTTTTACGGGGCGGCCGTTTCCGTCGGTTGGCCCAAAGAAAAAGGCGGCGGACCCGAAGGTCCGCCGCCCGGTAGTCTGTATCTCCGACCGCTTTAGAAGCGGTAGGCCAGGCTGAAGCGCAGCTGGCGCGGAGCCTGATAGGCGGTGACCCGGCCGTAGTTCGGATCCGGATCGGTCGGGCTGGTCAGATCGCCGAACTCGTTGAAGTCCTGCTCCGACTTGAAGTTGAAGACGTTGAACACGTCCGCGCGGAGCACGAGGCTGTCGCCCGGGATTTCAAAGACTTCCGCCAGATCGTAGGCGAAGGTCAGGTCGACAACCTTGAGCCAGTCGCTTTCGAACGACTCGCCGCGGGGGGTGGCCACGCCGCCGCAGAACCACGACGCCGCGCCGTAGAGCGAGGCGAAGAAGTCCGTCGGGTGCACGCCCTGGCAGCCGAACTTGCGCGGCGACTGGATCAGGATGTTGGCGCCGATGTTCAGGGCGGGGGTCGCCTGCCAGTTGCCGAACGCCTTGAAGGTGTGCTCGCGGTGGTTCGGAAGGAAGCCGTAAGCGTTATCCGTCAGGCCGGGCTGGTCGAAGTCCTGCGACAGACCGGGGTCGGTCTGGCCATTGTCCGACTTCAGGGCGCCTTCGTAGTTGCCCTTGTTTTCCGACCAGACGTAGCTGAAGCGACCGCCCCAGACGCCATCGAACGGCTTCTCGAGCGAGACCTCGACCGCCTTGTAGGTACGATCGGGGACCGGATAGTTCAGCTGGTCGGCGGTGAGGGTGATCTCACGGTCGGCGAACGTCCGGCCGAGACCGCCCGGACCCGCGTCGGCGCGGGTCAGGTCGGCGCCCGACAGGGTGATGACCATGTCCTCGCCCGGGTTGGTCAGCACGTACTGGTGGAAGCCGTACCACACATTGTAGCAGATCGAGCTGTTCAGGTCAGTGGTGGTATCGCAGTAGGCCAGAACCGCGGCGTCGATGGCGACGTCATCGATGGCCGTACCCAGTTCGCGGTACGTGCCCTTGACGCCCAAGGTCCAGTCACCGAACACGCGCTGCTCGTAGCCGAGGATGAACTCGTCCACAAACATCGGGTCGATCTCGGCGTCGACCGAGGTCGAGGTGTCCTTGATCGTACCGTCGGCCAGGTTGGTGCCGCTGACGAAGGTGCCGAGGATCGGCTCGTCCGTCACGTCGTTGATGCCGTCCTGGTTGGCGTCGTTGACCAAGTCGCCGTTATTGACGTTCAGATTCCAGGTGTCCTGGATGAAGAACTCCGCCCCGGCCAGACGCTGGTTGGTGTTGACCGCGACCGGCAGGAAGTAGCGACCCCAGAAGCCGAACAGCTTGGCTTCACCGTCGCCGAAGACGTCGTAGGTCGCGCCGAGACGCGGAGCCCACTGGTTCTGCAGGTCGATGAAGGCAACGCCGGCGCCGTTCTCGTTCTCGAAGCCCTCGTTGCGGAGGCCGAGATTGAGGATCAGCTGGTCGGTGACCTCCCAGGAGTCCTGGATGTAGAAGGCGTTCTGGGTCGAGGTCCAGGCGCCGTCGTTGTCATAGGCGCGAATGCGGACGCGACGCGGCTGCCCGATCAGGTCGGGACGGCCCACGGCGGCCGCCGTCGTGGCGGTGAACAGCGTCTGGTAGCGGTACCAGAGGCCGCCCGTGACTTCACCCGTGCAGGCGATGTCCGGGGTGATGCCGCCGGGGCGGCAGTAGCTGTAGCCGGCGCCCGAGTAGTCCAAGGTCTGGCTGGATTCCAGGGTCTCGTTGTCGAGGCCCAGACGGAAGTGGTGCGAGCCCATGAAATCGGCGTAGATGTCGACGTCGGCCCGGAGCACGGTCCGCTCGTCCTCATTCGACGACGGCTGGCCCACACCCCAGATGCCGCGACGCGGGAAGCCCGGCAGCTGGTCGGTGATCAGCGCACCGGCGTCGCCGGGCGACGTGTTGTACTCGTTGTACTCGTTGACGCCGTAGGCGATCGAGGTCGTCAGCCAGTCGGTCCACACGCCGGTGTAGCGCGCGATCCAGTTCTCGCCGCCGAACTTGAAGGTCGACGGAGTGAAGCTCCCGATCTGGTCGCCGTCAGCGTTGACGTAGATGTTCTCAGTCAGCTGCTCCTGCTCGTCGGAGAAGTAGGTAAACTCCAGACGGTGGTCGTCGGTGATCAGGAAGTCGACCTTGGCGCCGTAGAACGGATCGTCCGAGGTGACCCGGGTGCCGTTCGCACCCGCGCCGAAGGCGGGGTCGACGGTCGGGGTGCCGATGTTGACGGCTTCGCGATCGCGCCAGTTGTACAGGCCGAAGACGAACAGACGGTCCTGGATGATCGGGCCGCCGAAGTCGAAGATGACGTCCGAGGACTCGTTCTCGTCGAACTTGTTCTGCGCCAGGTAGGTGTCCGGCGAGTCATCACGCAGGCTGTCCGGCTGCCAGTAGGCGGTGATGCCGAATTCCCACTCGTTGCCGCCCGACTTGGTCGTGCCGTTCAGCACGCCGCCGGTGCCACGGCCGAACTCCGAGGAGTAGCCGCCGGTCTTGGTCTCGAGGGTCTGGTAGAATTCGAACGGAACGGTCGACGAACCGGTGAAGTCCCGGAATTTCGTGATGTTCAGGCCGTTGATGAAGTAGGTGTTCTCGCCGGCCGAAGCGCCGCCGATGGTCGGGATGGAGCCGAAGGCGCCGTCCGAGGCGGTCACGCCCGGAGCCAGCAGAGCCACGGCGCCCGCGTCGCGGGCGATCGGAACGTTCTTCGACAGTTCCTCGACGTTGACCGTCAGGCCGGTCGTGGTGGCGTCGAATTCCGAGACCGCGCGGCGCACGCCGACGACGACGACTTCGTCGATCTGCGTGGCGTTGTCGGCCGCAGCGCCGAGGGTCAGGGTCAGCGAGGCGGTGCCGCCCGAACCGACCGAAACGGTGTCGGTCAGCGAGTTGTAGCCCGACGCGTTGACGACGACTTCGTACTGGCCTTGCGGCAGGGCCACGGCGCGGAAGCCGCCCGAGGCGTCAGTGGTGAAGCTGCGCGTGAAGCCCTGGCTCACCGAGCGGAGCGTCACGGTGGCGCCCGCGACCGGGGCGCCGGCCTGGTTGGCCACGGTGCCCGAGACGGCGCCCTGGGTCAGGTTCTGCGCGATGGCGACCGACGGCGTCATCAGGGTGACAGCCGGAGCCGCCACCAGCGCCATAAGCGCCGTTCCGCCGATCATGGTCGAGTGCAGCAACCGCTGCTTGATGGTTTGGGTCTTCAAAGGTGGTCCTCCTGAGACCGCCGGGCGCTTCCAGGAGGAGGCGAACAACGACGGCAACCAAACTCCGCGCACCCCAATGCACGCAGATTGCCCTGACCTTAGTCCTGGCAATGGCCAGGCGCAGCATAATTACACTCCGGTAATCCAATCGTGGCGAAGCTGTCGCAATCCCGCCACACACACCACAAGGTCGTTGGAAAGACTGACTAAATGGCCACCACATTGGTTTCATTGCAGCCTCTTTCGCCGCGGGTCTGGGTTATGGGACAGGTTCGTCCCGACCAGGTCGCGGCCCTGCGGGACGCCGGTTTCACCTGTATGGTGAATCACCGGCCCGACGACGAAGAGCCCGGCCAGCCTTCCGCATCCGACATCGCCCACGCCGCCGCCGAGGTCGGTCTCGCAGTCATCCACGCGCCCGTACGCGGCCTGCCCGATGCGGCGTCGGTGGCGGCCACCCGCGCGGCGCTCGACGGGCTCGGCGCGGACGGCAAGGCGGTGTTCTTCTGCCGGTCCGGGATGCGGTCTGCCGCCGCCTGGGCGATGGCGGAGCGGTCGATCGGCGCGGAGCCCCAGGCCTTGCGGGATGCGGCGCTTGCGGCAGGCTACGACCTCAGCCGCGTTCCGCTATAGGATTGCCTCCAGGCGCTCAGCGGGCCACGCCGACGCGAACGGCATAGGGCGCAGGCTCGGGCGTGCAGGAGGCCACGACGAGTTGCGTCGTCATGAGACACAGGAAGGCGAGCGCAATGGTCTGGAGCCGATTTGAAACAGCCAGGGCGATGGAAACGGCCATGTCGGGCACTCCGCGGAAGGTTTACGAAGTGTTGACGCAAGGGTCAGGCCGCCGCGCATGATCCCGTTCGTGCGCGAGATCGACGTCGCCTACGGCCGCGTCGACCAGGTGTCGCCGCTGATCCGGCGGGTGATCGCCGCCAATCCCGGTCCGTTCACCTACACCGGCACGGGGACCTACATCGTGGGGCGGGCGGAGGCCGGCGCGGGCGTGGCCGTGGTCGACCCCGGCCCCCCGGACGACGGCCATCTTGCCGCCCTGCTGGCCGCCGTCGAGGGCCAGAGGGTCAGCCATGTGCTGGTCACCCACACCCACCGGGACCACTCTCCCCTCGCCCGCCCGTTCGCCGCCGCTGTCGACGCCCCCGTGCTGGCGGCCCGGCCTCCGGCGCACATCGTCCACGCCTCGGGCGCTCTCGACGAGGAAGACGACGAGACCTTCACGCCCGACGTGATCCTGACCGGCGGCGAGATCCTGGCCGGCGACGGATGGACGATCGAGGCGATGGCCACGCCCGGCCACGCCTCCAACCACATGGCCTTCGTGCTGCGCGAGGAGGACGCCCTGTTCAGCGGCGACCACATCATGGGCTGGTCGACCACGGTGGTGGCCCCGCCCGACGGCGACATGGCCGCCTATATGGCCAGCCTCGACGCGGTGATCGCGCGCGGCTTTACGACAATCTGGCCCACCCATGGCGCGCCGATCACCGGACCGGCGTCGTTCCTGGAGGCCTATCGCGCCCACCGGCTGGAGCGGGAGGCCCAGATCCTCGGCGAACTGGCGGCAAGCCCCCGGCGGATCATGGATATGGTCCCGGCCCTCTATGCGGCGGTGGATTCGCGCCTGTGGCCGGCGGCGGGGTTGTCGGTCTGGGCCCACCTGATCGCGCTGGAGCGCGCCGGACGGGTGAGGGCCAGCCCGGATCCGGACTTCGACGCTGTCTGGCGTGTGGCCTGAGCCCTAGTCCTCTCCGCGCAGCAGCTGGCTGATCCGCGTCGCCAGACGACAGGCCTCGCCGCCGTGGGGTCGGCCGTCGCGGGCGGCGACGCGGACGTCGGTCCGGCCCGGACGAATGCGGATGACGGCGTCGTGGACCGTGCCGAACCAGAAGCCGCGATGCGTCCCCGCCGCGCGGCTGACGCTGACGCCGCCCTGCAGGCTGAAGCCGGCTTCCTGCAGCGCCCAGGCCGCCGATTCGGGCGCGATCTGGGTCATGGCGGGGATGGCCCCGGGGCAGGACTCCACGCCCGCGACTTCGGTCGGGCCCGCGCCGCCGCGGCGGGCGTCGAGGGCGCCGAAGCCCGGAATACCGGCCATGTCGGTGCTGATGTCGTCCGGCGGGCCGGACAGGATGCGCGAGACCTGCCAGGCGTAGGCGCCGATGGTCGCCGCCGAGACGACGATGGCGACGGCCGCAAGCCACAGAGGCGCGCGTCCCCGCAGGGCCTGGATCAACAACAAGAGTGCAGCAACAGCAGCGAAGGCGGCCAGCGCCACCCCGACTCGCATCGCCAGCAGATCGTAGCCGAGCTCGGGGCTCCACAATCCGGTCCGGGTCCCGAGGGCGGCGATAAGAACGAACATCGGCGCCAGGGCGACCACCGCCATGAGGCGCTGGCCGCCTCCGCTCCGTGCGCCCCTGCGCCCCGTCATCGTCTCAACCCGCCGCGGTAGGGAGGCGGTAATTCTTCATCTGCTCGCGGACCAGCTTCTTGTCGATCTTGCCGGTGGCGCCCAGCGGGATGTCATCGACGAAGACCACGTCGTCGGGCATCCACCATTTGGCGATCTTGCCCTGCAGGAAGTCGAGATGCTCCTGCTTGTTCTGGTCCTGGCCCGGCTTGAGCTTGATCACCAGCACCGGGCGCTCGTCCCATTTCGGATGGGCCGCCCCGATCACGGCGGCCAGTTCGACCTTCGGATGGCCGACGGCGATGTTCTCGATCTCGATCGAGCTGATCCACTCGCCGCCGGACTTGATCACGTCCTTGGCGCGGTCGGTGATCTGCATGAAGCCGTGCTCGTCGATGGTGGCGACGTCGCCGGTATCGAAGAAGCCTTCGTGATCGAGGATGTCGCCGCCCTCGCCCTTGAAATAGGCCCCCGCGATGGTCGGCCCCTTGATCATCAGCCGTCCGTAGGTGTGCCCGTCGTGGGGCATTTCCTGACCGGCGACGTTCTTGAGCTTGAGCTCGACGCCCAGCGGCGGCGTGCCCTGTTTGATCCGCCACTTCATCTGCTCGTCGTACGGCAGGGCCTTCAGTTCGGGCGGCAGGTTGGACAGGGTGCCGATCGGGGAGGTCTCGGTCATGCCCCAGCCCTGCAGCACCTCGATGTCGAACTCCTCCTGGAAGGCCCTGATCAGGCTTTCCGGCACGGCCGAGCCGCCGATGAGCACGCGCTTGACCGTGGGAATCTTCAGCTTGTTCTCACGCAGATGGGTCAGCAGCCCCTGCCAGACCGTGGGCACCGCGGCCGAGAAGGTGACGCCCTCGCTCTCGATCAGCTCGTAGATGGCGGCCCCATCCATGCGCGCGCCCGGCATGACCAGTTTGGAGCCGGCCGCCGGCCCGCCGAAGGCGATGCCCCAGGCGTTGGCGTGGAACATCGGCACCACGGGCAGAATGACCTCGCTCGGCGTCGCGCCCAGCACTGTGGTCTGCAGGCCCAGCAGGGTGTGGATGAAGTTCGAGCGGTGCGAATACAGCACCCCCTTCGGATTACCGGTCGTGCCCGAGGTGTAGCAGAGGCCGCAGGCGGTCTGTTCGTCGAAGCCGCCCCAGGCCAGGTCTTCCGAGGCCGTCGCCAGCAACGCCTCATAGCACTCGGCGCCCGGCAGCTTGGTCGCCGGCATGTGCAATTCGTCGGTCAGGACCACGACCCGTTGCACCGAGGGGCAATGCGGCAGCACCGCCTCCAGCAGGGGGATGAAGGTCAGATCGACGAAGATGATTTTGTCTTCGGCGTGGTTGATGATGTAGGCCAGCTGTTCCGGGAACAGCCGCGGATTCAGGGTGTGGCAGACGGCGCCGATGCCCATGATGCCGTACCAGGCCTCGATGTGGCGGCCGCTATTCCAGGCGAGGGTGGCGACGCGGTCGCCGACTTTTACGTCCCAGTCCTTCAACACGCTCGACACACGTTTGGCGCGGGCGTGGATCTCGGCATAGGTGGTGCGGACGATCGGCCCCTCGACCGACCGGGTCACGACCTCGCGGTGGCCGTGCCAGTTCCTGGCGTGGTCGATGATCTTGTCGACCGTCAGCGGCCAGTCCTGCATCAATCCGAGCATCGATTTCCCTCACTTGCGCCCGCTGTCCGGGGCGCTTGAGGTCACGCTATCGGCTCAGTTCGCCCCAGGCAACGTGACGCTAGGTCACCTATGCGCGGGCTCCGACGGCTTGGCGGCGGGCCCCCTCTGGCCCTAGAAGGCCGCATGCCAATCCTGATCGCCATCACCGGAGGTTCCGGCTCCGGCAAGAGCACGCTGGCGGAGACGCTCGTCGCCGCCCTGCCCGAGGGCGCCGCTGTGCTGGTGCGCGAGGATTCCTATTATCGCGACGCGGCCAGTCTGCCGGGCTTCGACGCGGCGACCTTCGACTTCGACGACGTGGCCGCCCGCGATCACGAACTGATGATCGCCGATCTCGCCGCCCTGAAGGCCGGACGCGACGTCACCGCCCCGGTCTATTCCTTCATCCATCACGGCCGCGAGCCGGAGGGCGAACCGGTACGCGCCGCCGAGGTGGTGATCGTCGAGGGCACCCACGTGCTGTGCACGCCCGGCCTGGTCGAACTGTTCGACATCCGGGTGTTCGTCGACACCCCCGCCGACATCCGCTTCATCCGCCGCCTGCTGCGTGACCAGGCCGAGCGGGGCCGCACCGCCGACTCCGTGATCCAGCAGTATCTCGCCACCGTCCGGCCCGGGCATGAACGGCTGACGGAGCCCTCGCGGCTCAACGCCGATTTCATCGTCGCTGACGCCACCGCCGCCGTGCGCCTCGAGGATCCCCAGGCCGTGGTCCGGCTGGCGGCCCCGGTTCTGGCCCACCCCTTGCTGTCCGGTCTGTTCACCCGCTGACCGCCGGCCATGTTCCGTCCTCTTGACCCCGGCGCCTGCCGGGCGTCTGCTGATCTTTCCTGCAGGCGATTACAGATGCACGGCACCGTTCCCGCCCCGGCCGCCCATTGCGAGGCCAAACGCCAGCTCATCGTGCGTCATGCGCGGGCGCATTTCGTTCGCGAGGGGTACTGTTCCACCCGGATCGAGCCGATCGCGCGCGAGGCGGGCGTGTCGACCGCCACCCTCTACACCCTGTTCCAGGGCAAGGCGGCACTGTTCGCAGCGGTGATCGATGACGCCGCGGAGGAATTCGCCCGCCAGATGGCCCATGTCCGCGCCGCCGAGGGCGACGCCCGAACCACCCTGACCAGCATCGCGGAGGCCTACGCCACCTTCATGGGCGATCCGTTCGTGCGCTCCGTCTTCCGACTGGTCGTGGCCGAGCGTCCGCGGTTCCAGGCTGTCGCCCGACGCTTCTTCGAAAAGGGCCGGACGGAATTCGGGGGAACCCTGATCGGCGCGATCGTCCGACTCTCCGAGGCGGGCGCCCTTCGGCCGATCGAACATCCATCGTGGGCCGCCGGCCACCTGATGGGCATGGTCGAACATCCGGTCTTCTTCGTGCCCCTGGTCACCGGGGAGGAGGTGCGGGTCCGCCGCTCCAACGCCGAGATCGTAGCCGGGGCCGTCGACACCTTTCTCGCCCGCTACGGGGCCTGACCGCCGCCTAGGGCCAGAGCCGCGTCCTGGTCCAGTCCGCGCCCGCCCGCTCGAACCGCAGGCGGTCGTGCAGACGGAAGGGCCGGTCGCGCCAGAATTCGACGCTGTCCGGAATGACCCGCCAGCCGCTCCAGCGTTCGGGCCGCGGCACGTCCGTCTCGGCGAACCGGGCGGTCTCGCGCGCCACCGCGGCCTCGAGGGCTCCCCGGCTGTCCAGCGGTCGCGACTGTTCCGAGGCCCACGCCCCGATCCGGCTCTCGCGGGCGCGGCTGGCGAAGTAGGCGTCCGCCTCGGCCGCGCTGACCGGCTCGACCGTCCCGCGCACCCGCACCTGCCGCCGCAGCGACTTCCAGTGGAACAGCAGGGCGGCTGATGGATGGGCCGCCAGAGCCTCGCCCTTGGCGCTCTCGCGGTTCGAATAGAAGCTCAGGCCGCGCTCATCGATGTCCTTGAGCAGCACGATCCGCGCGTCCGGCAGACCCGCCGCATCGACCGTCGCCAGGGTCATGGCGTTGGGATCGTTCGGCTCCGTCGCCCTGGCGTCGGCCAGCCAGTCCAGAAACAGGCCTATCGGCTCCGGCCGGTCGAAGATGGTCTCGTCCCCGTTGGCGGCCAGGGCGGCGGCGTACTGCTCCGCATATTCCTCGCGGGTGGGGCTGGGCGGGATCACGGGCGCGTTCATGCGGCACAGATAGACGTTCAGGAGCCCGCTGGGGAGAGGCGTCACGGTTAACCCGACCTTGACCATAATGGCGGCCTTATGGGCGGATGCGCGCCCGATCGCACTCCGAGGTCGCCTCTCGCGGCGAGGCCTATGCCCTGCTCGGCCTCACAGGCCCGGCGGAGGGGCCCGTCCTGACCGCGGCTTTCCGGCAGGCGGTGAAGGCGGCGCACCCCGCGGCGCCGGGCGGCGACGCCGATCGCTTCCGCCGCGTCATCGCCGCCTGGCGGCTGATCCAGACGGAACAGGCCCGCCCGCCCGCGCTGGCGGCGCCCGCGGCACGGCCGCCCTCCCCCCGCGTCGTTTCCATCAGCCCCCTCGACGCGCTCAAAGGCGGCCGGGTGGCGGTCCAGCTGGAGGGACGCACGCTGAATATCCGCCTGCCAAAGGGCCTGCGCAGCGGCGAACACCTGCGTCTCAAAGCCGCGGGCGACGATGGCGCGGACCTCTATCTGCCGGTGCTGATCCGCGCCGCGGACGGGCTCAGCGCCCTCGGCGACGACCTGTTCATGGACTGCCCCGTGCCGACCCGGCTGATGGAGGACGGCGGGCGGCTGGAGATCGACACCCACGCCGGCGCGCGTTCGGCCTGGATCGTCGCCGGCCAGGCGCCGCTGCGCCTCCGCCTGCAGGGACTGGGCCTGCCTGAGCGCGGCGGCCGCCCCCAAGGCCACCTGTTCGTCAATCTGAGACCCTCGAACGACGCCCCCTCGGCCGCCGAGGATCTGCTGGTCCGCTTCACCCGCGTCTGGACGCCGGACCGGCTCGCGGCCTAAGCCTGACGGGTCATGTCCCACAACACCTTCGGCCATCTGTTTCGCGTGACCACCTGGGGCGAGAGCCATGGGCCCGCCATCGGCTGCGTCATCGACGGCTGCCCGCCGCTGATCCCGCTGACCGAGGCCGATCTCCAGCCGTGGCTGGACCGGCGCAAACCCGGCGGCAGCCGCTTCGTCACCCAGCGGCGCGAGAGCGACACGGCCCGCATCCTGTCCGGGGTATTCGACGACGGAAACGGCCCGGTCACCACCGGCACGCCGATCGCCATCCAGATCGACAATGAGGACGCCCGCTCGAAGGACTATGGCGACATCGCCCGCGCCTTCCGTCCGGGTCACGCCGACTTCACCTACCAGGCCAAATACGGCGTCCGCGATCCCCGCGGCGGCGGCCGCTCCTCGGCCCGCGAGACCGCCCTGCGGGTGGCGGCGGGCGCCGTGGCGCGGAAGGTTCTGGGCGAGGCCGTGCGTATCCGCGCAGGAGTCGTCCAGTTGGGGCCACACCGGATCGCGCCGGAGGCGGTGGATTTCGACGCCGTCTACGACAACCCCCTGTTCGCGGCCTCGGCGGGGGTTGTCCCGGCTTGGGAGGCGTATCTGGACGGCGTGCGCAAGGCGGGCTCGTCGATCGGCGCCGTGGTGGCGCTGGAGGCGACCGGCCTTCCCCCCGGCTGGGGGGCGCCGGTCTACGGCAAGCTGGACGCCGAACTGGCCGCGGCCCTGATGTCGATCAACGCGGTCAAGGGCGTGGAGATCGGGGCAGGCTTCGGCGCAGCCGAGCTGTCGGGCGAGGACAACGCCGACGCCATGCGGCTGGGCGAGGACGGGCGGCCGGTCTTCCTGACCAATCACGCCGGCGGGGTGCTGGGGGGCATCTCGACCGGCCAGCCCTTGACCGCCCGCGTGGCCTTCAAGCCCACTTCCTCCATCCTGACGCCGGGCCGGACCATCACCCGCGACGGGACCGAAACCGACGTGAGCACCAAAGGCCGCCACGACCCGTGCGTCGCCCTGCGCGGCGTGCCGGTCGTCGAGGCCATGGCGGCCTGCGTGCTGGCCGACGCCATGCTGCGGCACCGGGCCCAGGTGGGGTGACCCCCTTTCCGCCACTGACACTGTTACCTATATAGCCTCCGACCGGCGCGCCGTATGACGCGCGCCTCCAATCGGGAGACCCCTCATGATCGACGTCCGCCCCTTCTCCAGCCTCGGCGGCGCTGACCACGGCTGGCTGAACGCCAAACACCATTTCTCTTTCGCCAACTACTACGACCCGAGCCGCATGAGCTGGGGCCGGCTGCGCGTCTGGAACGACGACGAGATCGCCGCCAAATCCGGCTTTCCGCCCCACCCGCACGCCGACATGGAGATCATCACCTACGTCCGCACCGGGGCCATCACCCATGAGGATTCGATGGGCAACAAGGGCCGCACCGGCGCCGGCGACGTGCAGGTGATGAGCGCCGGCACGGGCGTGCGCCATTCGGAGTTCAACCTCGAGGACGAAACCACCACCCTGTTCCAGATCTGGATCGAGACCGACAAGCCGGGCGCCAAGCCGGGCTGGGGTGCCAAGGCCTTCCCCAAGGCCGACCGCACGGGACGGTTCTCGGTTCTGGCCTCTGGCGACGCCTCGGACGACGCCCTGACCATCAACGCCGATGCGAAGGTGCTCGGCGCCACGCTGAACGCCGGCGAGAGCCTGACCTACTCGCTGGCCGAGGGCCGCCGCGCCTATCTGGTCCCCGCCGTCGGCGCGGTCGAAGTCAACGGCGTGGCCCTGAACGCCCGTGACGGCGCCGCGATCAAGGACGAAACCGAGATCGTCATCACGGCCACGGCCGACGCCGAACTGGTGATGGTCGACAGCCGCTGACGGCTGTCTCTGCGACGGCGCCGGGTGTAGCCTCCCGGCGCCGTCGTCCGGAGAACCGCCATGACCGCCCGCTTCACCCAGACCTGCCACGTCCTCGCCGTGCCCGACGTCGAGGCGTCGGCGCGCCACTACATTGAGGCACTCGGTTTCGAGCCGCTGGACATCCCGGCGCCGGGCTGGCGCTTCGTCCAGCGGGGGCCGGTACGGTTCGATCTCGGCGAATGCCGGGACGCCCTGCCCGCCCGCGAACTGGGCGACCATTCCTGGGTGGCGCGCATCTTCGTCGAGGGGATCGACGCCTATCACGATGAGATCGCGCCCCGGGGCGCCCGGATCACCTCCCGGCCGACCACCAAACCATGGGGCCTGCGCGAGATGAGCGTCGCCACGCCCGATGGACACCGGCTGATGTTCTGCGAGGCGGTCCAGCGGTAGGATGTCGTCGATATCCGCGCTCGATTGCAACGGGTGTCTTGCCCGGAATGTACCGTGGGTCCGGACTATCCGGGATAGAAAAACCCCGCCCGGATCGCTCCGGGCGGGGTTCTTTTTCAGTGCGTCGCCGGGACCGTGCCGGGATCCTGGATCGGCGGGGCCGCCGGCAGGGGTTCGGTGGCTTCGTCCCATTCGACCGGCGTCAGCACGCCCGTCAGGGCCCACTTCAGCGCCTCGTCAGCGGTCTTGATCGGGACGATCTCCAGCGCGCCCTTCACATTGTCGGGCACGTCGGCGAGGTCCTTCTCGTTCTCCTCCGGAATCAGCACCGTCTTGATGCCCGAGCGGAGCGCTGCGAGCAGCTTCTCCTTCAGGCCGCCGATGGCGGTGACGCGACCGCGCAGGGTGATCTCGCCGGTCATGGCGATGTCCTTGCGGATCGGGATGCCGGTCAGGACCGAGACCATGGCGACCGTCATGGCCACGCCGGCCGACGGACCGTCCTTGGGCGTCGCGCCGTCCGGCACGTGCACGTGGATGTCGGTCTTCTCGAACACCGGCGGCTTGACGCCGATGGCCAGCGAACGGGCCCGGACGTAGGAGGCGGCGGCGGAGATCGACTCCTTCATCACCTCCTTCAGGTTGCCGGTCACGGTCATGCGACCGCGGCCCGGCATCTTGATCGCCTCGATGGTCAGGATGTCGCCACCGAACTCGGTCCAGGCCAGGCCGGTGACGATGCCGACCTGATCCTCCTCGTCCGTCTCGCCGTAGCGATACTTCCGCACCCCCGCGTATTCGGCCAGCTTGGCCGCGTCGACGGTGATCGACAGGGTCTTTTCCCGGGCCATCTCGCGCACGGCCTTGCGGGCCAGCCCGCCCAGCGCCCGCTCCAGCGAGCGCACGCCGGCTTCCCGGGTGTAGTAGCGGATCAGATCGCGGATGGTGTCATCGGGCACCACGAACTCGGCCGGCTTCAGGCCGTTGTCGGCCGTCACCTTGGGCAGGACATGACGCTTGGCGATCTCGACCTTCTCGTCCTCGGTGTAGCCCGACACCCGGATGATCTCCATCCGGTCCATCAGCGGCTGCGGCATGTTCAGGCTGTTGGCCGTAGTCACGAACATGACGTTTGAAAGGTCGTAGTCGACCTCGAGGTAGTGGTCCCCGAACGCATTGTTCTGGGCCGGGTCCAGCACCTCGAGCAGGGCCGAAGAGGGATCCCCGCGCCAGTCGGCGCCCAGCTTGTCGATCTCGTCCAGCAGCACGAAGGCGTTGGTCGTCTTGGCCTTCTTCATCGACTGGATGATCTTGCCCGGCATCGAGCCGATGTA
Organism: Brevundimonas sp.; assembly: GCF_036676055.1. Taxonomy (GTDB): domain Bacteria; phylum Pseudomonadota; class Alphaproteobacteria; order Caulobacterales; family Caulobacteraceae; genus Brevundimonas. Next base: position 45,547 of record NZ_JAKFDS010000074.1, read on the forward strand.
GGTCCGGCGGTGGCCGCGGATCTCGGCCTCATCCCGCACCCCGCCCAGCGACATGCGCACATATTCGCGCCCGGTCGCCTTGGCGATCGACTTGGCCAGCGAGGTCTTGCCGACGCCCGGAGGGCCGACGAGGCACAGGATCGGGCCCTTCAGGCTGTTGGTGCGCGCCTGGACGGCCAGATACTCGATGATCCGTTCCTTGACCTTTTCGAGCCCGTAGTGGTCCTCCTCGAGGATGGCCTCGGCCTTCTCCAGGTCGATCGGCTTGGTCTTGGCCTTGCCCCACGGGATCGACAGCAGCCAGTCGAGGTAGTTCCGCACCACCGTCGACTCGGCCGACATCGGGCTCATGTTGCGCAGCTTCTTGACCTCGGCCTCGGCCTTGATCCGGGCTTCCTTGGACAGGCGCGTCTTACGGATGCGCTTCTCCAGCTCCATGATCTCGTCACGGCTGTCGTCGGTCTCCCCCAGCTCGCGCTGGATCGCCTTCATCTGCTCGTTGAGATAATATTCGCGCTGGGTCTTCTCCATCTGGCGCTTCACGCGCGAACGGATCTTCTTCTCGACCTGCAGGACCGAGATTTCACCCTCCATCAGGCCGTAGACCTTCTCCAGCCGCGACGGCACGGAGATGGTCTCCAGCAGGCCCTGCTTGTCGGCGATCTTGACCGACAGATGGGCGGCGACGGAGTCCGACAGCTTGGACGGGTCGGTGATCTGGGGGATGGAGCTGAGGGCCTCGGGCGGCACCTTCTTGTTCAGCTTCACATAGTTCTCGAACTGTTCGATCACGGCGCGCAGCAGGGCTTCCGACTGCGACGGCTCGCCCGGATCGTCGGCGATCTCGACCGCCTCGGCCTCGAAATAGTCGGTGCGGTCGGTGAACCGGGTCAGGCGCGCGCGGCTCTTGCCCTCGACCAGCACCTTGACGGTGCCGTCGGGCAGCTTGAGCAGCTGCAGGACGGTGGCGAGCACGCCGATCGGATAGATGGCGTCGGCCTGCGGGTCGTCGTCGACGCTGTTCTTCTGGGTGGCGAGCAGGATCTGCTTCTCGCCCTTCATGATCTCGTCGAGCGCCTTGACGGACTTCTCGCGCCCCACGAACAGCGGCACGACCATGTGCGGAAAGACGACGATATCCCTCAGCGGCAGGACGGGCAGGGTTTTGGTCTCGGTCATGATGCTACTCCGGGGCCCTTGTTGATCTCGGACCCGCCGCGCCGGCGTTCGGGGCGCCTGTGCCCCGCCGTATCGACTCGGCCCGCCGTTTGGCGGCCTTCGGAAGAGTATGTGGTTCGGATGACGCGGCGTTCAAGCGTGACCGTCTGCGGGTCGCCCGTTCCATCCACAGACCGTCCCGCTGCAACGACCGGCCCCGGTGTCGGCCGGGACCGCATCAGCCATGCGACGGCGATCTCCCCTCGGCACGACGTCGCCGCGCGCCGATGTGGCCTTCCGGCATCAGGGAGGCCACGGAAAAGGGCGGCCCCGTCGCCGGAGCCGCCCCTCATGTCCTTCAGTCGTCGACCTCAGGCCGCGCCGTCGGCCGTCTTCTTCTTGGTCTCGGCATAGATCAGCAGCGGCTGGGCCTTGCCTTCGATGACCTCCGCATTGACCACGACCTCCTCGACGCCCTCGAAGGTGGGCAGCTCGAACATGGTCTCCAGCAGGATGCCCTCGAGGATCGAGCGCAGGCCGCGGGCGCCGGTCTTGCGGGTGATGGCCTTCTTGGCGACCGCGATCAGGGCGTCGTCGGTGAACGTCAGATCGACGTTCTCCATCTCGAACAGCCGCTTGTACTGCTTGACCAGGGCGTTCTTCGGCTCGGTCAGGATGGTGACCAGGGCCTCCTCGTCGAGGTCTTCCAGCGTCGCCAGCACCGGCAGACGGCCGATGAACTCCGGGATCAGGCCGAAGCGCATCAGATCGTCCGGCTCGACGCCCTTGAGGATGTCGCCCGTGCGGCGCTCGTCGATCTCCTTGACCTTGGCCCCGAAGCCGATCGAGGCCCCGTCGCCGCGGGCCGAGATCACCTTCTCCAGGCCGGCGAAAGCGCCGCCGACGATGAACAGGATGTTGGCCGTGTCGACCTGCAGGAACTCCTGCTGCGGATGTTTCCGGCCGCCCTGCGGGGGCACGGAGGCGACGGTGCCTTCCATGATCTTGAGCAGGGCCTGCTGCACGCCCTCGCCCGAGACGTCCCGGGTGATCGACGGATTGTCCGACTTGCGGGAAATCTTGTCGATCTCGTCGATGTAGACGATGCCGCGCTGGGCGCGCTCGACGTTGTAGTCGGAGGCCTGGAGCAGCTTGAGGATGATGTTCTCGACGTCCTCGCCCACATAACCGGCTTCGGTCAGGGTGGTGGCGTCGGCCATGGTGAAGGGCACGTCGATGATGCGCGCCAGCGTCTGGGCCAGCAGCGTCTTGCCCGAGCCGGTTGGCCCGATCAGCATGATGTTCGACTTGGCCAGCTCGACGTCGTTGTTCTTCGTCGCGTGGTTCAGGCGCTTGTAGTGGTTGTGGACGGCGACGCTCAGCACCTTCTTGGCGTGGCTCTGACCGATCACATAGTCGTCAAGGACCTCCCGGATCTCCTTCGGCGACGGCACGCCGTCCTTGGCCTTGGAGAACGAGATCTTGTGCTCTTCACGGATGATATCCATGCAGAGCTCGACGCATTCATCGCAGATGAACACGGTCGGCCCGGCGATGAGCTTGCGCACCTCGTGCTGGCTCTTTCCGCAGAACGAGCAGTAGAGGGTACTTTTGGCGTCTGTGCCGGCGGCTTTGGTCATCGACCCTTCTCACTCCCGCGATGGCCCCGATATGAGGCCATACACGCTTCCCTCGCGTTTGATTCCCGAACAGTGGGCGCAAAGGTCTTCAAAAAATGACAATCACCCATCACAGCGCCCGCCACAACCCCGCGAAAGCGGAGCAGGAGGCGGAAGCGGACGGTTCACTGTTGATGGCGATCACGGCGAATGTCTGACATGGGAAGCGATGCTCCGTTTCGCCAGCGTCCCCGCAAGGATCAGGCCATCGTCGCCTTCGACTTCGACGGCACCCTGACGATCCGCGACAGTTTCACCGAATTCCTGCGCTGGCGGGCCGGGCCGGGCGGCTGGGCCCTCGGGCTGGTCAGGATGGCGCCGGCCGTGGCCACCTACGCCCGCGACCGCGACCGGGGCCGGATCAAGGCCGCTTCGGTGCGCGAATTCCTGGGCGGCGTGGACCGGGCGGCGCTGGAGGCCGACGCCGAGCGCTTCGCCGACCGGATCTGGGACAGGTTCATGCGCCCCGACGCCCTCGCCTGCTGGAACGCCTGGGGCGACAAGGGCGCGCACCGCGTCATCGTCACCGCCAGCCCCGAGACCACCGTCGCCCCCTTCGCCCGCCGGCTCGGCGCCGAGGCCCTGCTGGGCACCCCCCTGGTGTTCGACGGAGAGAATCGGGTCACCGGCGCCTTCGCCAGTCCCAACTGTCGCGGCGAGGAAAAGGTCCGGCGGCTGCGGGCCGAATACGGAGAGAGCATCCGGTTGACGGCCGCCTATGGCGACACCTCGGGCGACACGGAGATGCTTCAGATCGCGGACGAAAAGGGCTTCCGGGTGTTCACCGGGCGGCGCTGAAGGTCAGCGGCCGTCTGCGTCCACGTCGAACACCACGGCCTTGCCGCGCGAGGTCGGGTTCCAGCCGGCCTCGATCGCCGAGGCCACTGCATTGCGCACGGCGTCGATGTTGACGCGCTGCTTCTCCATGTCGGGACGCCCGTTCGGCCGCATCGGCATGGGAAACTGGACGACGGCCTCGCGCTTGAAGTCCTTCAGGCGCAGCGACAGGGCCATGCCGTCCCATTTGCCGCCGGCCTTCGGCTGGGGCTGACGGCGGATTTCCCACTCATAGATTTCGCCATCGACCTCGACGGTCCCGCTCGTTTCACGCGTGTGCTGCATGGCGGCCTGATAGCACAAAAGATAAGGGGCGCGCCGTTTCGGACGCGCCCCGCTTGTCTCGTCCGGAAATCAGGCTCCGGGCGTTTTCACGCCGTCGTCCTCGGCCTGCTCGCGTTTGTCGTAGACGTGGTCGACGATGCCCCAGGCCTTGGATTCCTCGGCGCTCATGAAATGGTCGCGATCGAGGGTCTTCTCGACCTCCTCATAGGTCCGGCCGGTGTGGTGGACGTAGATCTCGTTCAGCCGCCGCTTGGTGTAACGGATGTCCTCGGCGTGACGCTCGATGTCCGAGGCCTGGCCGCGGAAGCCGCCCGAGGGCTGGTGCACCATGATGCGGGCGTTCGGCAGGGCCACGCGCTGGCCGGCGGCGCCCGCGGTCAGGATCAGCGAGCCGGCCGATGCGGCCATGCCCATGCACACGGTCGAAACCGGCGAGCGGATGTATTGCATGGTGTCGTAGATCGCCAGCGCCGAGGACACCTGTCCGCCCGGGCTGTTGATGTACATGCTGATTTCCTTCTTCGGGTTCTCCGACTCCAGGAACAGCAGCTGGGCGCAGATCAGCGAGGCCATGCCGTCCTCGAAGGGCCCGGTGAGGAAGATGATCCGCTCGCGCAGCAGGCGCGAGAAGATGTCGAAGGCCCGTTCGCCCCGGCTGGACTGCTCCACCACCATGGGGACGAGGTTCATGTTCATCAGTTCGATCGGATCGCGCATTCAGGCCTTCTCGGGATGCTGTGGCCGCGACTCACCGGTCGCTCGCCCATTGAACACGATATCGCGTCGCCGGGCTCCCGACGCAAGGCGCTGCGATGCGCGCCCCGCAATCCGTTAGTCAGCCGCCGTCATGGGCGGGGCGACCCGCGGTCCCGCTCGCGGCGCTGACGCGAGACGGTGCGTACGATCGAGGCGGCCTGATCGTTGTCATCGATGCGCTCGGTCGGGGCCCGGTAGAGGGCGCGCAGGTAGGTCCGGTCCCAGGCCGTCAAACCCTCCACGCCTGCCGGGTCGGCAAACACATTGAGGATGGTGTCGAGCCCCTGCGTTGGGCCCTCGGGGTCCACCTGGGCCAGGGCGACCAGGGACAGATAGTCGCTCAACTGCGCGAGGTTCGCGCCCCCCAGCCTGTCGGTGTCGACAATGACGATGACCTTGTTCAGCTCATCGCTGATCGGCCGCCCCTTGTTCACCAGCCCCTCCCCGGGGACGAAGATCGGTCCGATGTCTCCCGGCAACCGTATGGCGCGAGCATGGGTGCCGCCGATGACCGGCATGCTGACGTGCCACCACCGAACCGGGGCTGCCGAGGTCTGGAACGCCTCGAGAGCGCGCCCTCCGCGGTCCAGTCCGCCTACGCCCAGATGGAAGGCCCGCCGGTCAGCCGCGACCAGGGCCGAAGCCATGGTCGGGGCGTCCGCCGTGAAGACGATCACGACGTTCGGGGTGCAGCCCGGATCGCCGATCCTGAGATCGTTCTCCAGCGCCACCCGAGAAATATGGTCGATGACGGCCTGCGACAGATCAGGGCGCAGATTGACGACCCCGATGCAGACCCGCCCGCCCCAGCGGGCCAGTCCCCGCCCCGTCGCCGGAGCCGCGACGGCGTCGACGAAGGCCTCCGCCTCGCTTCGCAGGCGACGCCCCTCGACGACGACCTCCCCAAGGTCGGTCGGGGACAAATCCTGCGCCGGGGTGGACGGCGTCGGACCCGGCGCAACGGCAGGGGGAAGTTGCGGAGCAGAACCGGCCAGGACGAAAGCGGCAGCCAGGGCGGCGATCATGACGGTCTCCATCAGGTCCGGACGAACCTAACAGTGTTCCGGCGATCACGCCATGGTTACGCCCGGGCCGTCAGCGGCCATAGGCGGCGACGGCGGTCCCTCCCGCATGTCCCCTGGGTCAGGGCCCCGGGGCAAGGACGCGTCAGAGGTCGTCGTCTTCCTTGAGCAGGTCTTCCTTGGTGATCTTGCTGTCGGTCACCTTGGCCTGGTCGAAGATCAGGTCGCAGACCTTCTCCTCATAGATCGGGGCGCGCATCTGGGCGGCGGCGTTGGGGTTCTGGCGATAGAAGTCCAGCACCTGACGCTCCTGACCCGGATAGTTGCGGGCCTCGTTCATGATGGCGTTGTTCAGCTCCTGGTCGGTGACCTGGACGTTGTTGGCGCGGCCGATTTCGGCCAGCACCAGACCCAGGCGCACGCGGCGCTCTGCGATCTTGCGGTACTCGTCCTTGAGCTTCTTCTCGGACTTCTTGGCGTCCTCTTCCGGCAGGCGGCCGGCTTCCTTGTCGGCCTGCACCTGGCCCCAGATGCCGTCGAACTCGGCCTCGACCATCTTGGGCGGCAGCGGGAAGTCATGGGCCTTGTCCAGCTCGTCGAGCAGGGCGCGCTTCAGCTTGAAGCGGGCGGCGCCCTTGTACTGCTGGTTCAGGTTGTCGCGCAGCAACTCCTTGAGCTTGTCCAGCGACTCAAGGCCGATCCGCTTGGCGAAGTCCTCGTCGACCACGGCGGGGGCCTCGGCCTTGATGGCCTTGACGGTGACGTCGAAGGTCACGGCCTTACCGGCCAGATGCTTGGCCTGGTAGTCCTCGGGGAAGGTCACGTTCAGGACCTTCTCCTCGCCGACCTTGGCGCCCTTGAGCTGCTCCTCGAAGCCCGGGATGAAGCGGCCCGAACCGATCACCAGCTGGGCGTCCTGGGCGGCCCCGCCCTCGAACGGCTCGCCGTCCAGCTTGCCGAGGAAGTCGATGGTGACCTCGTCGCCTTCGGCGGCTTTCACGGTCTTGCCCTTCTTGTCCTCGTACGACTTGGCCTGCCCGGCCAGTTCGGTGAGGGCCTCGTCCAGATCGGCGTCGGTCGCCTCATAGGTCGGGCGCTTCAGCTTCAGCGTCTTGATGTCGACCGGGGTGAAGTCCGGCATCACTTCCAGCGACATCTCGTAGGCGAGGTCGTCCTGACCGGCGATGACCTTGTCCATGTCCGAGGTCAGCTTCATCTCGGCCGGGGCGGCCGGACGCACCTTGGCGTCGTCGAGGGCCTTCTGGCTGGAGCTGTTCAGCGCCTCATTGACGATCTCGCCCATCAGGTCGCGGCCGAAGGTCTTCTTGACGTGCGAGGTCGGCACCTTGCCGGGACGGAAGCCCTTGAGCTTCATCTGCGGCGCGACTTCCTTCAGCTTGGCGTCCAGCTTCGCGTTCAGCTCCGCGACGGGAATGGTCACCGCGATCACGCGGCTGAGGCCTTCGTTGGACTTTTCGACGACTTGCATGGTCGGATTCTGACGCTCTGGGGCGGCGCCCAAGGGGCAGGCGCGGCGCGGTGTGGGTAAAGCAATAAGGGCCGCCCTTTCGAGGCGGCGCCTTTGAAGCCCGCCCTTATGTCGAGGACGGCCCGAAAGGTCAACGTGAACCCGCACCCTCCGGGTTTCGGCGGGCGGCGGGAGACGCTATCCAGCCCTGATGGACCAGCCCCCTCCCCCGATCGGCGTCGCCGTCTTCCCGGTCACGCCACTACAGCAGAACTGCACCCTCGTCTGGTGCCGCAAGACTCTGAAGGCGGCGATCATCGATCCCGGAGCCTCGGTGGACGCCCTGCTGGGCGCGGTGGCGAAGCAGGGCCTGACCCTGGACGCGATCTGGATCACCCATGGCCATCTCGACCACGCCGGCGGCGCCGCCGAGATGCAGGAGAAGACCGGGATCGACATCATCGGGCCCCATCCCGACGACCAGTTCTGGATCGACGGCATCCCGGCCCAGGGCCAGATGTACGGCCTGCCCGAAGCGCGCAGCTTCACCCCGACGCGCTGGCTGGCCGACGGCGACATCCTGACGCTCGGCGAAACGACGTGGGAAGTCATTCACTGCCCGGGCCACACCCCTGGCCATGTGGTTTTCTTCAACCGCGAGTCGCGCTTCGCCCAGGTCGGCGACGTCCTGTTCCAGGGTTCCATCGGTCGCACCGACTTCCCCCGCAGCGACCACGGCGCCCTGCTGAACGCCATCACCACAAAGCTCTGGCCCCTCGGCGACGACGTGGCCTTCGTGCCGGGCCACGGTCCGACCTCGACCTTCGGAGCCGAACGGCGGAGCAATCCGTTCGTCTCGGACCAGGCCATGAACCGGGCCCCGATCGCGCGCCCGCCCGTCGGCCCGTCCTGACCGCCCGCCCTAGCGGGCGATCAGCATGCCGATGATCAGCCCGAGTCCCAGGGCGTAGACCGTGGCCTTGACCGGCTCGTCCTCGACGGCCCGCCGCAGCCGCTCCGTGCGCGCCCGGCTCCACTCGCGGGCGGCCAGCGCATCCTCCCGTACGGCCTCATGGATCGGGCGGGGCCCGAAGCTCCGGGCTTCGCCTTCCGCCAGCAGCGCGTCCGCCTCCCGCTCCAGCCGCGCCGACTCGCGATCGATCCCGTCGTCGATGTCCTCCGGTTGGGTCGGGCCGGTGTAGGTCTCGGTCATGGCGGGCTCCTGTGGCTGGGTTCCGCTGTTCAATCCGCGCACGCCTCCGGAGTTCCGGCCCCCCGATCGTGATTGAACGGCCGCTTCCCCGCCGCGTTCAGGACAGGCAGCAGGAGGCCGCCATGACCTATATCGAACCCACCCCGCCCGGGACGCCCCAGCCCGACATACCCCAGCCAGACACGCCCCAGCCGGACGTCGATCCCGCCAGCACGCCCCCCGAGTTGCCCCCGCTCGAACCCGGCGGCGGCGGCGAGGGTGACTCCCGACCCTATGGCTGACGCATGGGCAAACCCCGTGATTCCCTCGCGTTTCTGTGAGACCCGAACCGGAACCGGACGGCGGCGCAGGGGTTCATCCCACAACCTTCGACTGTCGGCGTGAAAGGACATTGCAATGGCTTCAGGTCAGCCCACCCGAGCCTCCGGTGTTTCCAAACGAGGCTTCGCCTCGATGGACCCTGAGCGTCAGCGCGAGATCGCGCGCAAGGGCGGCGCCAGCGTGCCCAGCGAAAAGCGCAGCTTCTCGCAGGACCGCAGCCTGGCCGCCCAGGCGGGGCGCAAGGGCGGCGAGGCCTCGCACGGCTCCCGTACAAAGGAAGCCCGTACCGCAGAATAAGCACGACGGTCCGGACGGGATCGGCAAGGCGGCGCCCTCGGCGCCGCCTTTCGCATGTCAGGCCTCCAGCAACGCCAGCGCGACCGACGGCTCGGGGCCGGCTTCAAAGGCCGCGACGGTCCAGCCCGATGCCGACGCGAGCTCTCGCACCGTGGTCTCGGTGAATTTGCGCGAGTTCTCTGTGTGGATGGTTTCGCCTTCGCGGAAGGCGATGACACGGCCGTCGATCTCGACCTCCATGTCCCGCGTCGCCTGCAGATGCATCTCCATGCGCGAGGCCTCCGCATTCCAGACGGCGCGATGGACGAAGCTGTCGATGTCGAACCCGGCCTTCAGTTCGCGGTTGGCGCGGACCAGGAGGTTGCGGTTGAAGGCCGCCGTCACCCCGGCGGAGTCGTCATAGGCGGCAGTCAGCACCTCAGGCGCCTTGACGAGATCGACGCCGAGAATGAACAGCGCGCCCCTTCCGAGCTGACGCCGGGCCGCCGTCAGAAAGGCTTCGGCTTCGGCCGGCTCAAGGTTGCCGATGGTCGAGCCCGGGAAGAAGCCGACCCGCCGTCCATGGCCGATGCCCTCCGGCAGCGCGGCCATATGCAGGAAGTCGCCGACCAGCGGCGCGACCTTCAAACCCGGATAGCTTGCGTCGATGCGCCGGGCGGCGGCGTTCAGCGCGTCGGCGCTGATGTCTATGGGGACATAGGCCGCCAGGTCCGGCGCCGCATCCAGGACGATCCGGGTCTTCTCGCTGGCGCCCGAACCGAATTCGACCAGCACCGCGCCGGCCCCGAAGCGGGAAGCCCAGTCCGGGGCGACACGGCGCAGCAACGCGGCTTCCTGCCGGGTCGGATAGTATTCCGGCAGGCGTGTGATCGACTCGAACAGCTCCGAGCCCTCGGCGTCGTAGAACCATTTCGGCGAGGCGGTCTTCGGGGAGCGGGTCAGGCCGGCGAGCAGGTCGCGGCGGAACCGGGCGGTCTCGCCGTCCTTGCTCGCGCGGGCGGGCGGGGCCGGAAGATCGCTGGCCAGTCGTAGTCCCATGAACGCCCACCTCTGATGCGGATAGAAGAAGTTCCGGTAGCTGGCTCGTCCATGCCCCTCCGGCGTCGCCCAGGAGGATCCCCGCAGCACCATCTGGTTGGCCATGAACTTGCCGTTGTACTCAGACGCGGTCCCTTCGGTCGGCCTGAACCCCCGATATGGGGCGTATCCGCTCGAGGTCCACTGCCAGACCTCGCCAAAAGCGTTCGAAAACACCTCGGGCCGGCAGCGGACCGCGTGCTCCCACTCCGCCTCCGTCGGCAGGCGACGACCCGCCCAGCGGGCGTAGGCGTCGGCCTCGTAGAAGCTGACGTGCCGCACCGGCGCGGCGCCCTCGACCGCGCGTCGGCCCGTGAGGGTCATCGTCGTCCAGCCGCCCTCCTCCCGACGCCAGTACAGCGGCGCGGTCCAGCCCTCGCCCCGCACCGTGGCCCAGCCGTCGGACAGCCATAGCTCCGCGCGGGCGTAGCCGCCGTCCTCGATGAAGGCCATCCAGTCGCCGTTGCTGACCAGATCATGATCGAGGCCATAGGGTTCCAGCCACTGGCGATGGGCCGGGCCCTCGTTGTCGAAAGCGAAGCCGCCGCCGTCATGGCCGATCTGCACCAGCCCGCCCTCGAAACGGGACATGCCTCCGCGCGGCGCCTGCGACGGCGCGCGCCGCGGCTCCTCGTCATAGGCGGCGGGGTCCAGCGGTGAGCGGGACATCAGGTTCAGCAGATCCATCAGGAACAGCTCCTGATGCTGCTGGTCGTGATGCAGGCCGAGGGTGAACAGATAGGCGTCTCGCCCCTCAGGCGCCCCGCGCTCCAGCCACCGCTCCATTCGCCGGTCGATCTCGCGCCGGTAGGCCAGGACCTCTTCCAGCGACGGGCGGGTCATCAGCCCCCGATCGCGCCGCTCCACCCGTTCGCCCAGCGCCTCGTAATAGCTGTTGAACAGGGTCTGGAAACGGGGATCGACCGGTGCATAGCCCGCCTCGGCGCCCAGGATCATCGCCTCGAAGAACCAGCTGGTATGGGCAAGGTGCCACTTGCCGGGGCTGCAGTCGGGCATCGACTGTGCCGACAAATCCTCCGGGGATAGCCCCCAGGCCAGCGCCGGCATGGCGGACCGGACACGGCGGAACTCCTCCAACCGCGCATCCGTCGCCGAGGCTCTCATCGGTGCGCTCATGCGTCGGTTCCTCCCCTGACCGTTGGCCGCGGTTCAGGACAACCGCCTGCGGTCCCGTTTTGTTCCACGCAGGACCGGGCGTGTCCAGCGGAACGGTCCCGCCGAGCAGGCGTTCAGATCGCACGTCGCTGATTTACGGTGACATTTCATTCCTGCCGAAAGCGTGTCCGCATGTCGCTGCCCAGAGCGCCAGTCGAGGGTCATGACATCAGCTCCGACGCGCCCGGCGGCATCGCCGACCGCGCCAGCTGGCGTGACGCAGTCACCGCCCGCATCCCCTCGCTGCGCGCCTTCGCCTGGTCTCTCTCGCGAAACGGGGCCGACGCCGACGACCTGGTGCAGGAGACGCTGACCAAGGCCTGGACCTATCGCGACCGTTTCGAGCCCGGCACCAACCTGAGGGCCTGGCTGTTCACCATCCTGCGGAACTCCTGGTACTCGTCCGTCGCAAAGCGCAGCCGCGAGGTCGCCGACGAGGACGGGCAGCACGCAGCGCGCCTGACCGCCGAGGGCAGTCAGGAGTGGACGGTGGAGCTCAGCGCCCTCAAGACCGCGCTTGACGACCTGCCGCCCGAACACCGCGAGGCCATCGTCATGGTGGGGGCGGCGGGCCTGTCCTACGAAGAGGCGGCCGAGATCGCCGGCTGCGCGCTCGGGACCATCAAGAGCCGCGTCAACCGCGCCCGCAATCGTCTGGCCGAAGCGATGGACATGCCGCGCGGCCCGGCCTGAGACTCAGGACCGGCGGTCCGGTCTGCGCTTCGGCGCGGACAGCCTGTCGACATGATCGGTGAGAGTCTCCGGGACCGGCTCGGCCTCGACAGCCTTGAAGGCCGCTCGCAGCGCCTTGTCCGCCGGCCTGTCCGGTCCCTTCGGCGCCTTCGCCATTCGACCGCTCCCCATTCCCCGGTGCGGCAACGCTTGCGACCGTCGAAAGCCGGTTAGCCGACCCTGGCGGCGGGTGTCAAAGGCCGCGCACGGCCTCCAGCAGTTCATCGACGGCCTCGACGGTGGTCGCCCACGAGCAGACGAAGCGGACCGATCCATCGTCGAAACGGTAGCAGGCCCAGCCCAGGTCGTTCAGCCGCCGGTGCGCCTCCGGCGGCATGCGCACGAACACGGCGTTGGCCTCGACCGGATGCGCCAGGGCGAAGCGCGAGCCGACCGCGAAGCCCTCGGCCAGCCTCTGGGCCATCAGGTTGGCGTGGGCGGCGCCGTCCTCCCAGGCGTTGGTCTCCAGCAGGCCCAGGAAGGGCGCTGCCAGATAGCGGGCCTTGGACGCGGTCTGGCCGGCCTGCTTCAGGCGGTTGTCGATGCGCCGGGCCAGCGACCGATCGAACATCACGATCGCCTCGGTGCAGTTGGCCCCCGCCTTGGCCCCGCCGAACACCAGCACGTCCACGCCCAGCCGCGCGATCTGGGTCAGGTCGAAGCCCGCCGCCGCCGCATTGGCCAGCCGCGCGCCGTCCAGATGCACGCCGTAGCCTTTCAGCTTCACCGGCTCGATCAGATGGCGCAGTTCCTCCTCGGTGTAGACCGTGCCATATTCGGTCGACTGGGTCAGGCTCAGCGCCGCCGGCGGCTGGCGGTGACCGACCTCCGGCTCGTCGAGGGCGGCGTTCAGCGCCAGCGGATCGATCTTGCCCGACAGGCCCGGCAGGCCGATCAGGCCCACCCCGGACCCGAAGAACCCCGGCGCGCCGGTCTCGTCCGTGCAGACGTGGGCTGCGTGATGGGCCAGCACCGCCTCATGCGGCCAGGCCAGCATCGACAGGCCGATGGCGTTCGCGGCCGTGCCCGAGAAGACAAACCGGATCTCGGCGTCAGCGTCGAGGCGGCGACGGATCTGATCGGCGGCCCGCGCCGTCGCTTCGTCCGCGCCATAGGCGCGGGCGTAGCCGTCATTGGCCTCGATCAGGGCCTGCAGGGCGGCCGGCGCCATGCCCGCGGTGTTATCCGATCCGAAATCGTAGCGCATGGCTCAGGCCTCCCTTTCTTCAGCCCTGTCAGGCCGGTCCGACGCCGGCGACTTCTGTTCGCCCGCGCGCATCGTAGCCGGCGGCATGACGTCCTCGTCGCCATAGGGCACAGCCACCTGATGCGGGAACGGAATTTCGATCCCGGCGGCGTCGATGGCCTCCTTGCCGCCCTGCATCAGGTCGGCCTGCACCTGCCACCAGTCGTCCGAATTCACCCAGGCGTGCAGGGTGATCTGCACCGCGCTGTCCCGCAGGCCGGTCACCCCCGTCCACGGCGCCGGGTCCGGCAGCACCTTCTCATGCGCTTCCGCCACGGCGGCCAGGACGCCGCGGGCCGCGTTCAGGTCCTCGCCGTAGCCGACGGTGAAATTGATCTCGATCCGCCGTGTCTTCTGCCCCGACAGGTTCAGGATCACGTCGCCCAGAACCTTGGAATTCGGCACCACGATCTTGTGGTTGTTGGCGTTCGACATCTGGGTCGTAAACAGGTCCAGCCGCTGCACCGAGCCGGCCACGCCGCCGATGTCGATGACGTCCCCGACCTTGTACGGCCGCAGCACCAGCAGCAGCACGCCCGCGGCGACGTTCGAAAGCGTCCCCTGCAACGCCAGGCCGACGGCCAGGGAAGCGGCGCCCAGCACGGCGATGATCGAGGTGGTCTGCACCCCCAGCCGCTGCAGCACGGCGATGAAGCCGATGATGTAGACCACCACCCGCACCACCTGCACGGCGAAGCTGAGCACGGTCTGGTCGTGACGGAATCCGCGCACCCGCAAGAGCCCGCGCCGGGTCAGCCGGGCCGCCCATTTGGCGGCGATCACCGTCGCCACGAGGATGATCGCGGCGATGCCCAGATTGATCGCCAGATCGCCCGCCATGTCGGTCAGCTTGGCCAGCATGGCGACGTCGATCGGGACGGCCTTCTGTCCGGCTGTCACGGCGTCGTTGAGCGAGGTCGGGAGCGAGATCATGGGCCGGGTCTAGCGCCCCCGCCTGGATTTGGAAGCCCGTCCGGCCAATTCTTCAGCCCGGGGTTGCTGCCACCCGCCCACCGCCGCTCTCCAGCGCGTCCAGCAGATCCATGACGTCGTCCAGGGTGTTGGCCTCGCGCGCCGGCTTGTCCCAGCGGATGCGGCTGACGCGGGGAAAGCGCATGGCCACCCCCGACTTGTGCCGCATCGACCGGTTCAGCCCCTCGAAAGCGATTTCCAGCACCAGACCGAAGTCCCGTTCCGCGCGCACCGACCGCACCGGTCCGAACCGCTCGACCGTGTGGTCGCGGACGAACTTGTCGAGCTGTTTCAGCTCCTCGTCGGTGAAGCCGAAATAGGCCTTGCCGACCGGGGTCAGGGTCCCTGCCCCCGCCTCGTCCCGGGTCCAGACGCCGAAGGTGTAGTCGGAATAGAAGCTTGAGCGCTTGCCGTGCCCGCGCTGGGCGTACATCAGCACGGCGTCGATGACATGCGGGTCGCGCTTCCACTTGAACCATGGCCCCTTCGGACGGCCCGCCACATAGGGGCTGTCCCACCGTTTCAGCATCAGCCCCTCGGCCGCCGCCCCCACCGGCGGATCGGCCCGCAGCGCGGCCAGTTCGTCCCAGCTCGCATAGGGCACGATCGGGGACAGATGCAGCCGGTCCCCGCCATGACCCGCGACCAGCGCCTCCAGCCGCGCGCGCCGTTCGATCAGCGGCGCCGCCCGCAGATCCGCGCCCTCTTCCGCCAGGAGGTCATAGGCCACGATGGCCGCCGGAAAGGCCGCCATCATCTTCGCATCGACGGTCTTCCGGTTCAGCCGCTGCTGCAGGTCTCCGAACGGCGCCACCGCCCCATCGCGCCAGACCACCAGCTCGCCATCCACCGCCCCCTCGAACGCGAGCCCCACCATCACATCGGCGAAGGCGCCTGAAATCTCGTCGCCGGTGCGGGAATACAGGCGCGCGATGCCGGCCTCACGCACCGCCTGGACGCGGATGCCGTCCCATTTCCACTCCGCGGCGTAGTCGGCCGGCTCCAGCTTCGCGAAATCCACCGCCTCATCGAGCGCGGTCGCCAGCATCACCGGCCGGAACCGGCCCGGCGCGTCGGCGTCCGGCCGCGCCCCGTGCCCCTCCAGCCAGGCGAACAGGTCGCCATAGGGCGGCTCGAGGGCGTGCCAGACCTCCTCGATCTCCGAGGCGTCGACGGGTTCCAGCGCGACGGCCGCCTCCCCGCCCTCGGGATCGGGCGGCTCGCTGACGCTCTGCGGCCGCATCATGGCGGCGGCGGTCCTGGCCAGCCGGGCGGACAGGCCGACCCTCAAGCCGCCGGTCATCAGCTTCAGCAGGGCCCAGCGCCCCTTTGGCTCGAGGGCGTCGAGCCAGCCCTCCAGAAGTCCCGCGACCTCCCCCCGTCCGGCGGTCCGCAACGCCTCGACCACCTCGCCGAGTTCGGGCTCGCGGTTGGCGCGATGGTCCGGGTTGGCCGGCCAGATCAGGGCGACGGTCTCGGCCAGATCGCCCACATAGTCATAGGACCAGCCGAACAGGACCGGGTCGATCCGCCCCTCCACCGCCTTGCGGATCATCGCCGGCTTGGCCGCGGCGAAGGTCAGGTCGCCGGTCAGCGAGGCCAGGGCCCATCCGCGGTCCGGGTCCGGCGTGCTCCTCAGATAGTCTCTCAGCAGCACCAGCTTCGCATTACGCGAGGCCGTCAGCGACAGGCGGTCCAGCAATTCGGCGAAGGCGCGCATCGGACCTCGTTTAGGCGTCTCCGGTGCAAACGAAAAACGCCCCGGAGGTTTCCCTCCGGGGCGTCGTATCGATGGCCGCGGGTCCTAGTTGAACAGGCTGGCGATCACCGCGGCGATCATGCCGGTGCTCGAGTTCGACAGGACCACGTCGTTGCCGCTCCGCACATACTGGTAGCCGTGCGGCGGCTGGTACAGGCCGTAGCGGTCGTAGTCGCGGACGACATACTGGCTCGAGCGGTAGTAGGACGGCATCCGCTGGCCATAGGCCCACTGGCGGACGGCGTGACCGCGCGGAGCCTGGTAGCGGCCGGCGTTGTAGCGACGTTGCGACTGCTGCCAGCGGGCGTAGGCGCGCCTCTCCTGGCGGGCTTCGCGGCGATCGTCACGGGCGTCCTGACGCCATTCGCGGCGATCCTCCCGGGCGTCCCGGCGGTCGTCGCGACGATCCTCACGACGGTCGTTGCGATCATCGTGGTCGTTGTGGCGGTCGTGGCGCTGCTCGTACTGGCCGCGCGATTGAGCTTCGGCGGCGGAGGCCATGCCCAGCGAGGTCACGGCGAACGTGGCGGCCAGGGCGGCGGTGAGAGCCTTGTTCATGGGATGTCTCCAGATGCGGCCGAAGGAGTTCGACTTGCCTGCACTCTGGTCCCCGGCCGTTGAGCCGGGTCTGAACGGCCCTGCTCACCTGCCGTTCACACCGCCGTCGCCTTTCGAACGCTATTGCCGCCGTCTCAGGCGGCCTCGGCCTTCGCCCCGCTATCCACGAGAGAGCGCAGGCCCGCCCGGCCGGAGCCGACCTCGTTCATGACGCGGGCCAGGGCGGCGAAGTCGATCGGCTTGTTCAGATAGGCGTCGGCCCCGGCCTCCAGTCCCGCCTCATGATCTTCCGTCCGCGCCGAGGCCGACAGGACCACGATCGGGGTCTCGGCGTTGGCGCCGCCCCCGGCCCGGATGCCGCGGGTGGCCGTCAGACCGTCCATGACGGGCATGTTGACGTCCATGATGATCAGGTCGAACCGCTGTCCGGCCGCCATTTCGAGCGCGATCTGCCCATTCTCGGCGGTCGACGACGTATGGCCGGCGGAGCTCATCCAGGCTTCCAGGATCATCCGGTTGACCGGATGGTCCTCGACCACCAGCACGTTCAGCGCACGCCCGTCCTCGACCTCGGCGGCGATCGGCTCGGCCGCCTCCTGGCGGGTCCAGTCGACGACCTCGGCCTCGACGCTGAAGGTGAAGGTGGAGCCCTCTCCGACGGTCGATTCCACCGTGATGTCGCCGCCCATGATGTTGGCCATCCGCCGCGAGATCGTCAGCCCCAGGCCGGTGCCGCCGAACCGGCGCGTCGAGGAGGCGTCGACCTGGGTGAAGGGCTGGAACAGCCGCGCGAGATCCTCGGGGGAAATGCCGGCGCCGGAATCCCGCACCGAAAACTCGAACCGGACCCGGTCCTCGTCCAGCCGCTCGGAGCGGACCGTATAGGCCACCTCGCCGCCGTCGGTGAATTTCACCGCATTGGACAGCAGATTGTGAATCACCTGGCAGACCCGCAGCGGATCGCCGCGCACCACGGCCGGCGTGTCGCCCTCGAAATGGGTGGAGAAGGTCAGGCCCTTGGCCTCGGCCTGCGCCTGGAAGGGGCCGGTGACGCGCTTGTGCAGATCGTCGATCGAGATGTCGACGATCTCGAAGGTCATCTTGCCTGCCTCGATCTTGGTCATGTCGAGGATGTCGTTCAGCAGGCTCAGCAGGTTGTCGCCCGAGTTGCGGATGATCGACAGATATTCACGCTGGGTCGGCTCCAGCCGGGTGGCGCCCAGCAGCTGGGCGGCGCCGAGCACGCCGTTCATCGGCGTGCGCAGCTCGTGCGAAATGACGCCCAGGAAGCTGGACTTGGCCTCGCTCGCCGCGTCGGCGCGGTCGCGGGCGGCCTCCAGTTCCTCGATCAGATGGGCCTGGTGCTCCTGGAAGGCGCGAATACGCTCCTCGCGCAGCATGGTCATCAGAACCAGGACGACGAGTCCGGCGGCCGTGAACGGCACCACGCCCATGAAGGCCCAGAACAGGTCGGTGCCCCACAACGATCCGGCGATGATCGCGGCCGCGGCGCTGTACGGCGAGGAGATCACCACCGCCTGCTTCGGCGAGCTGCGCAGCTGGGCGAACACCAGCACATAGCCGGAGACCAGCAGGGTCATGGCCAGCGGCTGTCCGAAGGGATGGCCCGAGAACCACGCCATCAGCGGCGCGGTCGCCCAGGCGGCCGTGGTCGCGGTGGCCACGGCCGGGAAGATCAGCCCCCAGCCCGCGCCGACGCGCTGGCTGATCCGCTTCTCGACCGCGCCGCGCAGGGCGCCGGCGGCGATCGTGCCGAAGAACCACAGGGTGGCGGCGACCGGCCCGACGACGGCCAACAGGCCCACGGCCCAGCTGGAGATGATCAGGTAGCGCAGATATTGCGTCTGCAGGATCGCGCGCAGCGCCTGGGCCGCCTCGCCGGAACCCGGTTCGCCGGTCGTCGGCTTGCTGATTCCGTCGGATTCGACCATTGCGCGCCCAGCTCCCCCAATATTCCGGGGCGAACGCTATGGCCAAGAATCTAAGACGAGATGAACGCTGACGCTTCGATGACAGCCGTTCGCTGAGCGTCGATCAGAGGACCGCAGCCTCTGCCGGGGTCAGGGCCCGGATCGACAGGGCGTGCACGGGCCCGGCCAGTTCCTCGCGCAGCAGGGCGTTCACGGCCCGCTGACGCTGCACCCGGCCCTGGCCCTCGAAGGCCGCCGAAACCACCGTCAGGTTGAAATGGCTCTCTCCCCCGGCGTGGCCGTCGACCCCGCCCTCGTGATGGTGGCCGGCGTGCCGCCCGCTGTCGTCCTCGATCTCAAGCCGGTCCGGCGCCAGGCCCGCGGTCAGTTTTTCGCGGATAATTCTCGCTATCGGGCCTTCCGGCATGCGCTTGTCCTTGTTGGCGACCAATTCCCCCCTACACTTCGTGCGATGTCATCCGCCTTTCAATACAAGCCGCGCTTCAAAGACATGCGGATCAAGCCGCCCCGCCCCGAAGAGGAGGCGGCGGAGGCCGACGTCCTGCACCTCAAGCCGGGCGAGAAGCCGTGCCAATGGCCCGACTGCCGTCAGGCCGCGACGGCCCGCGCGCCCAAGTCGCGTGAACGGCTCAACGACTTCTACGACTTCTGCCAACGCCACGCCGGCGAGTACAACAAGGGCTGGAATTTCTACGCCGGGATGACCGAGGGCGAGGTTCGCGCCGCCCAGGAGAACGAGGCCATGACCGGCGGCCGCCCGACCTGGGAGATGAAAGCCGGCGCCAATACGCGCGAGGCCGCCGCCTTCGCCGCCAAGATGGGAACCTCCAACACCACCGGGGCCGGCAGCTGGCGCGACAGCTTCGGCCTCTTCGGCCGCCGCATGAAGGAACAGGTCGGCCCCGACGGCCAGGACGACCTGCGTCTGGGCAAGCTGGAGCGCGCGGCTCTCGCCGACCTCGGTCTCGACGCCCGCACCGAAAAGAAGGCGATCAAGGCCCGCTATCACGAGCTGCTGAAACGCTTCCACCCCGACCTGAACAAGGGCGACCGCGGCGCCGAGGCCAAGCTCCAGAACGTCATCAAAGCCTACAAGACCCTGAAGAAGGCCGGGCTGGCCTGAACAGGGTCAAGCCTAGAGCCGGACCCAGAACGGCAGAGTCTGGCCTTCCGCGACACCGAACCCGTCCAGATACAGCACGGGCCTCGCCAGCAGATCGGTGTGCAATATCTGGCCACTCGGAAATGGAACGCACAGCGTCCCCATCGGCACCTCCATTGAGCAATACCGGATGAAGGCATACCAACGCGTGCTCAGCCCTTCGTCACTCACCATCACCGCTGGCGTCCCAAAGGCGGCCTGTCCATCCGGGGTGGAGTAACGAGGGTCCAGACTCCTCACCGGCAGGTTCGAACTCGCGAAATTAAGGGTGATCACGACCTGGGCCCGACCTCGTACCGACGGAGGAATTCGCAGCGAGCCGGTCAGGCGTAGGCCCACCCCGAGATACGGGTCCATCCAGTTGGGATCGACGCCATCGACTTCCAGGAAGGAATTCCCGGCCGGAATTGAGGGCGGGGTCCAGACGTCCGCCGGAAGTTCCACAGGCTCGGAGGCGGCGTCATAGCCCTTCTGATCGAAGACGATATAAGCCTCGGTCCCCATCGCCTCGAACTGGTCATAAGCCACCCAGGCGTAGCCGCCGTCGCCCCATTGCCGGCCCCATGAGTTGATGACCCGATAGGCTCCACGGTTATCGTCATATCCGACAACAACCATCGCATGCCGCCCAAGCCGGGGTCCGCCGAACTGGTCAATGACCCGGGGGCCGCGCCACTCCCAGAACAGCTGATCCACGAACGCAGCGAAGACGATCGGAAAGCCGGCGTGCAGTTGGGCCCTGAGCTCGTTCCGGTTGCGCAGGTTGACGGTCCTGAAGGTGTCGATCCTGAAATCGGCCGCCGCCGCCCTCGCCGCCGCTGACGGCGGGATAAAGGGACTGGGCGTATAGGGCATCTCGGCCAGGGGCGCAGCGCCCTGGGTGATCAGAACCCGGAAGGCATCCCCGAAGTTCGAGCCCTGATCTGTTCCCCCGTTGATCTGGTTGTAGACGAAGGAGGGGCTGAACACCCGGGCCGGATGAGCGCGCCCGTCGACCGTCGTCAGCGACCAGCCCCGCTCCGTCGCCTCCTGGTAACTCTTCATTGCATAGGCGACGGCCCAGCCGACACAGGACTGCTGGGGATCCTGGTCGCCCGGCGGCGGAAACCGGTCGCTCAGATCGACCGATTGCGGCAAGGCTTGGCCGGAAAACGGCTGGTAGGCGTCGGGAATGGCGGCGTAACGCTCCGGCGGGGCCGGGTTGAGGCCAATCGCCACCTGCGCCGCGGCGCCCACAGCGCCAAGGCACCAGCAAAGCACACTCACCAGCCAGATGCGCATTGTCGCCCTCCCTGTCGGGTTCAGGGATAACACCGATCTTCTTGCCGAGCCAAGACTGGCGATCGGGCCCGCCGCCCCTATCTGAACAGCCTCACCAAGGAGCCCTCCCATGGAAGTCCTCTACCGCGCCCACGCGACCGCCTCCGGCGGCGGCCGTGACGAAGGCCGTTCCGTCACCGACGACGGCAAGATCGATGTCCGCCTGTCCGTCCCCACCGAAATGGGCGGCAAGGGCGGCGACGGGACCAACCCCGAGCAGCTGTTCGCCACCGGCTACGCCGCCTGCTACCTCGGCGCCCTGCGGCTTGTCAGCGGCAAGGCTGGAACCCCGGTCAGCCCGGAGACGAAGGTCGCCGCCGGCATCGGCTTCGGCAAGAACACGAGGGGCGAAGGCTTCAACCTCGACGTCGAGCTGACCATCAGCGACCACGGTCTCGACCAGGCTGTCATCGACGACCTGATCCAGAAGGCCCACCAGGTCTGCCCCTACTCCAACGCCACCCGCGGCAACGTCGACGTCAAGCTGACCGCCGTCTAGTCCAGCGTGGTCCGGTAGCGCATCATCGCCAGCGCCCCGACGATCAGCACGAACACGCCCAGTGCGAACAGGCTCGGCCCCGCGTTCTCCAGCCCGACGCCCTTGAGCAGCGATCCCCGAACCACCCGCAGGAAGTGTGTGACCGGGATCGCCGTGCCGATCGCCTGGGCCCAGTCCGGCATGCCCCGGAACGGGAACATGAAGCCCGACAGCAGGATCGCGGGCAGCATGTAGAAGACGCTCATCTGCATCGCCTGCAACTGGGTTTTCGACACCGTCGAGATCAGGAACCCCAGCGACAGCGACCCGACAATGAACAGCATCAGCCCCGCCCCCAGGGCGATCCAGCCGCCGCTCATCGGCACATCGAACAGCAGCCGCGCCATCACCAGGAAGATCACGGCCTGGACCAGCCCGACCAGCACATAAGGCGTCAGCTTGCCCGCCATGACCTCCAGCGGCCGCACCGGCGTGGCCAGCAGGCTCTCCATCGTCCCCCGCTCGCGCTCGCGCGCCATGCCCAGCGAGGTCATCATCACCAGCGTCATCGACAGGATCACGCCCAGCAGCCCCGGCACGATGTTGTGGGCGGTGATGGCCTCGGGATTGTAGCGCCGGTGCACGACCACCTCGAACGGCGCCCGCCCCGGCGCCCGCGCCGCCAGCGGTCCGGTCAGGTCCCGGGTCAGCGCCTGCGACGGCAGGCTGGCCAGCGCCGCCACCGCGCCCGAGGTCGCCGACGGATCGGTGGCGTCCGCCTCAACCAGGATCTGCGCCGCGTCGCCGCGCACCACCCGTTTGGTGAAGTCCGCCGGGATGATCACCGCGAACTGCACCTCGCCCCGCGCCAGCGCCTGATCCAGCTGGGACTGGCTGCGGGCCTGCACCGTGATGTCGAAATAGCCGCTGTTGTTCATCGCGGTCAGGATCGAGCGCGAGAAGGCGCCGTTGTCCTGCACCAGCACCGCCGTCGGCAGATTCCGCGGGTCGTCGTTGATGGCGTAGCCGAACAGCAGCAGCTGCACGATCGGCAACAGCAGGATCATCGCATAGGTCAGCCGGTCGCGCGTCAGCTGCACGAACTCCTTGACCATCACGGCCCAGGTGCGGGTCAGGGACAGCATCTCAGGCCGCCCTCCCCTTCTCCGCCTCGATGTCGTGGATCAGCTGGATGAAGACGTCCTCCAGCGTCGGCCGCGTCTCGGTCCAGGTGAGCGGCGGCTTGCGGTACGGCTGGATCGCGGCCTCCAGCGCCGCGCGGTCCCGCCCCGACACGTGCAGCACCGTCCCGAACGGCGCCGCCATCTCCACGCCCGGCTTCGCCCGCAGCTCCGCCCCCAGCCGGTCCGCGCCCGGCCCCTCGGCATGGAAGGTCGCGAGCCCCGACGCCTCGATCACCTCGTCCGCCGTGCCCCGCGCCAGGGTCCGCCCGCCGGCGATATAGGCGATCTCGTGACAGCGCTCGGCCTCATCCATGTAGTGGGTCGAGACCAGCACGGTCATGCCGTCCGCCGCCAACGTATGGATCTCGTCCCAGAAGGTGCGCCGCGCCTCCGGATCGACCCCGGCTGTCGGCTCGTCCAGCAGCAGCAGGTCGGGCCCGTGCAGGGTCGCCGCCGCCAGCGCCAGCCGCTGCTTCCAGCCCCCGGACAGGTTTCCCGCCAGCTGCGCCCGCCGCGCCGTTAGCCCCAGCCCGTCCAGCGCCGCCTGCACCCGCTCTTTCCGCCGGTCCAGCTCGTGCACCCGGGCCATGAAGGTCAGGTTCTGTTCGATCGACAGGTCTTCGTAGAGCGAGAATTTCTGCGTCATATAGCCGACGCGCCGCTTGATCAGCCGCGACTGGGTCATGACGTCATGGCCCAGCACCGTGCCCGCGCCGCTGTCCGGCTTCAGCAGGCCGCACAGCATCCGCAGCGTTGTGGTCTTGCCCGCGCCATTGGGGCCCAGAAAGCCGCAGATGCGGCCGCGCTCCACCGTGATGCCGAAATCCTTCACCGCATGCAGCGACCCGAACGACTTGTTCAGCCCCCGCACATCGATGACCGGCCCGGCGGCGGTGCTCACTCCCCCGCCCCCAAGGGCGTCACATCCACCGGCAATCCGGGGTTCAACGTCGCCGCATTGGCTGGCCGCGCCTCGACCCGATAGACCAACCGGTCGCGGCTGCCCTTGCTGTAGAGCACCGGCGGGGTGAATTCCGGCCGCGGGCTGACCCAGCTGATCCGGGCGCTGCCCGTCGCCGCGCATCCGTCGCAGCTGAACCGCACCGTCCGGCCGGGCCGATAGCGCGCCATCTCCGCCTCCGGCACGAAGAACACCAGCTTGACCTCGCTGTCCGGCAGCAGGGCCAGCACCGGTGTATTGGCCGCCGCCCATTCGCCCGGCCGGTAGAAGATCTCCTCGACCCGCGCCGCCGCCGGCGCCGTGGGCGACAGCTGGCCCAGCCGCGCCTGCGCCTCGCTCAGCCCGCCGCCGGCCTGCAGGGCCTGCTGTTCCGCCTGCGAGATGGCGTCCTGCCGCGCGCCCATCGCCGCCACATCGCGCCGCCGCCGCACCGCCGCCGTCTGGGCCCGGGCCGCGTCGCGCGCCGCCCGCACCTGATCCAGCCGCGCCGGCGCATAGATGCCCTGCCGCACCAGCGGCTCGATCCGCGCATAGTCGGCCTCGGCGGCCCGTTCGCTCGCCTGCGCCGCCGCCAGTTCGGCGTCGAACACCGACAGCTCCTCCGCCCGCTGGCCCTTCCTCAGGTCCGCCGCCCGCGCCTCGGCCGCGCCCACCGCCGCCGCCGCGCTGTCAGCCTGGGCCCGCTGCACCTGCGGATCGATCAGGAAGGTGCGGCCGCCCGCGGCCACTCGCTCGCCCTCGCGCACATACAGGGCCGAGACCGCGCCCGAGACCGGCGCCGCCAGATAGACCCGCTCGCCCTCGATATAGCCGGTCAGGGTCCGCGCCTCGTCGCCGCGCAGGAACAGGAACCAGATCAGGGCCCCCAGGACGACGATCGCCCCGATCGCCAACACAGGCCGAAGTCGCGTCATGGCCGCATCCCCTTCAGGACCGTATCCAGATGCTGTTCCGCCAGGGCGACCACGTCCAGCGCCGGCGCCCCGACCGGCTCGAAGGTCTCGCGCCACACCATCGACAGCACCATCGGGCCCATCAGACCGAAGGCGAACAGACGCGGATCGCCGGGCCGCACCTCGCCGCGGGCCTGCGCCCTCGCGATCAGCCCGCCCATCAGCTGCAGCCCCGGCTCGACCACGGTCTCGTGCCAGATGGTGGCCAGTTCGGGATGGTTGCGGCTCTCGGCGATGACCAGCTTGACCACGCCGGTGACGCGCCGGTCCGTAACCACGGTGCGGGCCAGCATCCCCAGCCCCATTCGCGCAGCGGTCTCGAACGGAACCTCGGCCGAAGCCATGGCCTTGATCCGCTCGATATTGGGCGAGATCGCCTCGGTGACCACGGCCCGGAACAGATCGGCCTTGGTCTCGAAATACAGATACAGCGCGCCTTTTGACACGCCCGCTCGCTTCGCCACCTCTTCCAGCCGCGCCGCCTGGAAGCCGCGCTCGGCGAACACCTCCAGGGCGGCGGCGAGAATCTCGGCCGGGCGGTCGGCGGGACGGCGGCGGAATTTCGGCTGGCCGGCGGGCAACATGGCGGCTCATATAAATAACTGACCAGTCAGTTATTACTCTCGCGTAGCGAGACTGTAAAGCGCGGTTCCGCCAACCTCGCCCAAGCCGCCGCTGGACCCCGCCGCGCTGGAATTCTAAGGGAGGCGCATGACCTCCCCGCTCGACGCCACCCCCGATCCGCTGATGACGCTGGAACCGCACCGCCACGCCACGGTGCGCGAGATTTTCGGCATCGACTCGGACATGACCGTGCCGATGTTCACCGAGCGCGACAGCCACGTGCCGGACATCGACGAGGCCTACCGTTTCGACCCCCAGACCACCCTGGCCATCTGCGCCGGCTTCGCCTTCGACCGCCGCGTCATGGTCCAGGGCTATCACGGCACCGGCAAGTCGACCCACATCGAGCAGGTCGCGGCCCGCCTCAACTGGCCCATGGTCCGGGTCAACCTCGACGCCCACGTCAGCCGCATCGATCTGGTCGGCAAGGACGCCATCGTCCTCAAGGACGGCAAACAGGTCACCGAATTCCGCGAGGGCATGCTGCCCTGGGCCATCCAGCGCCCGATCGCCCTCGTCTTCGACGAATATGACGCCGGTCGTCCCGATGTGATGTTCGTCATCCAGCGCGTGCTGGAGGCCCAGGGCCGCCTGACCCTGCTGGACCAGAACCGCGTCATCCGGCCGAACAAATTCTTCCGCCTGTTCGCCACCACCAACACCATCGGCCTCGGCGACACCTCCGGCCTCTACCACGGCACCCAGCAGATCAACCAGGGTCAGATGGACCGCTGGAACATCGTCACCACGCTCAACTACCTCGACCACGACGTCGAGGCCGGCATCGTCGCCGCCAAGGTGCCCGAGTGGAACAACGCCGAGGGCCAGCGCCGCATCGCCGCCATGGTCCGCGTCGCCGACATGACCCGCAACGCCTTCATGAACGGCGACATCTCGACGGTGATGAGCCCGCGCACGGTCATCACCTGGGCCCAGAACGCGATCATCTTCGCCGGCGACGTGGGCCTCGCCTTCCGCCTGACCTTCCTGAACAAGTGCGACGAGCTGGAACGGCCGACGATCGCGGAGTTCTACCAGCGGGCGTTTGGGGAAGATCTGCCGGAGGCGGCGACGCGGGTGAAGGTGGGGTGATCCCCTTCCCTTCTCCCGCAAGGGGAGAAGGATCAGCCTTGGCCATTCCGCCACGCCCCCTTGGCCATCTCCCGCGCCGTCTCCCGCACCCCTTCCGGCCACGCCTCCACCGCCGCGTCGAACGCCGTCCAGTCGCCCGCGAACAGCATCCGCGTCGCCTCCTCGTAGCCGGGCCGGTCTCCTGCCATGGCGGTCATGAAGCGGTAGGCCCTCTCTTTCGCCCGCCGCGCCCGCTCCGGCCCCTCCCCCGCCTTCATCTCCGCCTCGACCAGCTTCCTCAGCGCCACGGAGGCGCCGCCCGGCTGGGCCGCCAGCCAATCCCAGTGGCGCGGCAGCAGGGTCACCTCGCGCGCCGTCACCCCCAGCTTCGGCCGCCCCGGCCCGCGCGTCTCCGCCGGCGCCAGCGCCGGCCCCAGCCGGGCCCGCGCCTCGGACAGGTCGCCACGCAGGTCGAGGTCGACGACCCGCCCGTCCGCCAGATCGAACACCAGCGGCGCGGCGCCCGCCGCGGCGGCGGCGTGGATGACCGGCAGGGCCCGGTCCAGCCGGTCACGAGCGATCCGTTCGGCGCCGACAAAGGCGGCCACGGGCAGGTCGGATGGAACGGGCATGAAATCTCCGGGACGGCAGCGATCCTACGACCGCGTTTGACGCATCGCGCGCCTATTGTGACCGGTGGGGCCCGGACCCGGCCGCGAGGGACGGACGGTTCGGACGGTTCGGACGGTGTTTTCAGGGATTTATCCGGGTGAAATCTCGCGGTCAATATTACCCGGGTACAACTATCGGCGCCGCCCTGTCGCACGCCCGGAACTCCCGTCCCGGCTGTGCGCTAAACCGACAATCGTCCCCCACCCCCTGTCGAAGGAACTCCCCATGACCGACCAACGCATCGAAGGCGCCGCCACCGAACTCGAGGGCAAGGCCCAGAACGGCCTCGGCCGCCTGACCGGGGACAGCAAGCTGCAGCTCGAGGGCCGTATGAACGAGGTCAAGGGCAAGGCGCTCGACGCCTATGGCCGCGTCATCGACGGCCTCGACGGCCTGGTCGAGAAGGCCCCGGTCCAGTATCAGGGCAAGGCCCGTCAGGGTCTCGACTTCGCCCGCCGCAAGCCGCTGCTGACCACCGGCATCGTCGCCGGCCTGGCCGTGCTCCTCAGCGGCATCGGCCGCCGCCGCCACTAACCCGCGCGGGCTTCGTCTCAGAAGCCCCAGAACACGCTGCCGACGACCGCGCTGTCCTCGGTGTCGCTGTCGACCCAGTCGAGGCCCACGGTGAAAGCCCCCACCGGGGCCTCGACGCCCGCCCGCCAGTCGGTCTTGCCGTCGGGCGCGAACCCGCCGTCCTCGTGCCCCAGCTGGGCGTGCAGGCTGACGGGCCAGGCCTCGGGGGCGTACTCCGCCCGGGTCCACACCCAGGTGTTGGCCTCGTCTCCGGTCCCGGTCTGGGCCGGCGCCCAGACCACCCCGGTGGTGAAGGTCGCATCCCCGACGCTGCGCCCGACCTGCAGCGGGAACTCGACGTAGTTCACCTCGTCCCCGTCCGGATACAGGTTCCGCCAGACGCCCAGGTCGACGTCGAAGCCGCCTACCGCCCCGGCCCAGCCGGCGTAGAGCGTGATCTCGATCTCCGCCCCGTCACCGTCGGCGCCCACGCCGTATTCGTCGATGCTGGAGCCCCAGACCCCGCCGTAGAAGCCGGAAACATGGCCCACGGTGATCTCGCCCTGCACCGCCGGCTCTCCGTCGGACAGGGTGTAACCGCGATCGCGATAGTCCGAGACCACCCCGGCTCGCCCTTCGACCGTCCACTCCGGATCCTGCGCCTGCGCGGCCCCTGCGGCAGCCCATGCAATGGCCGTCATCAACAACCTGGCGTTCAACGTCTTCACCCCTTTTGGACGAACCCTTACCGCAGACGGATTAAGGTTGCGTCATCAACAAGTTACGGCGCGTTCACCACACTGGCTAACCGCTGTTTAGCGGCTCGCGTGGCAAGCAGGTCTCATGGGGGCGGCTTCCTTTCATCGTCGGGATCTGCAGCGGATCGTCCTGTCCGCCCTGCTCGTCGCCGCCCTGGTGCTGGGCGGCACATCCGGGCTCATCGCCTGGGCCACCGCCTCGGTGGACCGCGTCGAGGTCGACAAGGAGCGCTCGCTGGTCGAACGGCGCCTGACCCGCTCGCTCGAGGGCCTCGTCGAGAACGTGAACTCGGCCACCATCTGGAACGACTCCGTCGTCGCCCTGTCCGGCGCGCCGGACCTCGAATGGCTGCAGCTGAATTTCGGCGACTACTACGCCGACTACATGCACCACGCGGTCACCCTGACCTACGGCCCCGATGGTCGCCTGATCGCCGCCTCGCGGAACAGCGAGCCGGTCGACGCTTCGCAGGAAGCGGTGTTCGCCGCCGCCGTCGCGCCGATGGTGGCCGAGATCCGCAAGGCCAGCGCGGCGCCGGGCAAGCGGCGCGCCTTCGGGTTCGAGGCGGTGGTCAACCGCAGCGCCGTCATGCGCGTGGGCTCCGACGTCTGGCTGGTCGCCGCCTCCAGCGTGGTGCCCGAGGACGGCAGCGTGGCCCGTCCCGCCGTCGACCCCGTCGTCGTCTCCGCCCAGCCGATCGGCATCCTGTTGACCTCTCTGGAGCAGGACCTCGCCCTCGTGGACCCCCGCTTCACAACGACCGCGGCCGAGGGCCCGGCCGTCGTCAGGATCAGCGGGCGTGGAAACGTGTCGCTGGGATCGCTGGTCTGGACCCCGGCCGAACCCGGACGCGGGCTCCTGCGGGACGCCGCCCCGGTCATGGCCGCAGTGCTGCTGGCCCTGATCGCCGGTTCGGTCCTGCTGCTGGTCTGGGTCGATCGGGTGGCGCGCCGCCTCAGCGAGAACGAGGCCGCCCTGACCGAGGCCCGCGACCGGGCGGAGATCGCCAATGTCGCCAAGTCCCGGTTCCTGTCGAACGTCAGCCACGAGCTGCGCACCCCGCTGAACGGCGTCATCGGCATGGCCGAGGTGATGGCGTCCGGCGAACTGAGCCCGATCCAGCGCAGCCGTCTCGACGTCCTGCGCGAGTCCGGCGCCAACCTGCTGCGCCTGATCGAGCGGCTGCTGCAGGTGACCCGCCTCGAGCGCAAGGAGGTTCTGGTCGACCGCGCCGTCTTCGATCCGGCCGCCAGCGCCCAGGCGATGGTCGATCAGTATCGTCCGGCCGCACAGGCCAAGGGCCTGGACCTGACGCTCGACTGCGTTCCGACCGGCCCTCGGCTCGGCGACGAACTGCACCTGCAGCAGGTCCTCGACTTCCTCATCGACAACGCCGTCACCTACACCGATCGCGGCCGGGTCAGCGTCGAGGTCAGTCCCCGCGACGGCGCCGTCCGCTTCACCATCGCGGACACCGGCATGGGCATTGCGCCCGAGCTCCTGCCGCGGCTGTTCGACGTCTTCGTGCAGGGCGACGACTCGATCACCCGACGGTTCGAAGGCGCCGGCCTCGGCCTGTCCATCTGCCGCAACCTGGTCGAGGCCATGGGCGGGCGCATCTCGGTGGACAGCGAACTGGGCCGCGGATCGACCTTCATCGTCGACCTGCCGCTCCCTCCCCCGTCGGACGTCATCCGGGAACCGCTCGCGGCCTGATCTCAGCCGGTCGCTTCGTCCGCGGTCTCCTTCACCGGCGCCCCCGAGGGCCCCTTGATGTCGAAGGCGATCTTGCCGTCCTTCAGCTCGACCTTGACGTGGCCGCCGCGGGTCAGCCGGCCGAACAGGATGTCGTCGGCCAGCGGCTTCTTGATGTGCTCCTGGATGACCCGGGCCAGCGGCCGCGCGCCGTACAGTTCGTCGAAGCCGTTCTTGGCCAGCCAATCATTGGCCTCGTCGGTCAGCTCGATGGTGATGTTGCGGTCCGCCAGCTGGGCTTCCAGCTGCAGGATGAATTTGGTCACCACCGACCGGATCGTGTCGGCGTCCAGCGCCTTGAACGCCACGATGGCGTCGAGACGATTGCGGAACTCCGGAGCGAACAGCCGCTGGATGGCCTTCTCGTCCTCGCCCTCGACCTTGCCGCGGCCGAAGCCGATGGCCGCCCGCGCATTGTCGGCCGCCCCCGCGTTGGTGGTCATGATCAGCACCACATTGCGGAAGTCCACCTTCTTGCCGATGGCGTCGGTCAGCTGGCCGTTATCCATCACCTGCAGCAGGATGTTGTAGACGTCCGGGTGGGCCTTCTCGATCTCGTCCAGCAGCACCACGGCGTGCGGATGCTGGTCGACGGCGTCGGTCAGCAGCCCGCCCTGGTCATGGCCGACATAGCCTGGAGGCGCGCCGATCAGCCGGCTGACGGTGTGCCGCTCCATGTATTCCGACATGTCGAAGCGCAGCATCTCGATGCCGAGGGTGGCCGCCAGTTGCTTGGCCACCTCGGTCTTGCCGACCCCGGTGGGGCCCGAGAACAGGAAGGCGCCGATCGGCTTCTGCGGATCGCGCAGCCCGGCCCGGGCCAGCTTCATCGCCGCCGAGACCTGCTCGATCGCCGCCGACTGGCCGAACACGACCCGGTTCAGGTCGCGTTCCAGCTCGCGGAGCCCCTCGGTGTCAGACTTGCTGACCGACTTCGGCGGGATTCGGGCCATCCGGGCGATGACCGCCTCGACCTCCTTCTGGCCGA
Source organism: Brevundimonas sp. (assembly GCF_036676055.1). Classification (GTDB taxonomy): domain Bacteria; phylum Pseudomonadota; class Alphaproteobacteria; order Caulobacterales; family Caulobacteraceae; genus Brevundimonas. The sequence goes on from NZ_JAKFDS010000074.1 coordinate 76,495, forward strand.
TGACCTTCTTGCGCTTCGATTCCGGCAGCAGCATCTGCGACGCCCCCGCCTCGTCGATCACGTCGATCGCCTTGTCCGGTAGTTTGCGGTCAGTCATGTAGCGCGCCGACAGCTCGACCGCGGTGCGTATGGCGGCGTCGGTATAACGCAGCTTGTGGTGGCCCTCGTAAGAGGTCTTCAGCCCCTTCAGGATCTTGATCGTGTCCTCGACCGTGGGTTCGTTGACGTCGATCTTCTGGAAGCGGCGGGCCAGGGCCCGGTCCTTCTCGAAATGCTGGCGATACTCCTTGTAGGTCGTCGAGCCCATGCAGCGCAGGCTGCCCGAGGCCAGCGCCGGCTTCAGCAGGTTCGAAGCGTCCATGGCCCCGCCCGAGGTCGCGCCGGCGCCGATCACCGTGTGGATCTCGTCGATGAACAGGATGGCGTTGTCGTGCGTCTCCAGCTCCTTGACGACCTGTTTCAGCCGCTCCTCGAAGTCGCCGCGATAGCGGGTGCCGGCCAGCAGCGCCCCCATGTCGAGGCTGTAGATCGTCGCGCCTTCCAGCACGTCCGGAACCTCGTGGTTGACGATCTTGCGCGCCAGGCCTTCAGCGATGGCGGTCTTGCCCACGCCGGGATCGCCGACCAGCAGCGGGTTGTTCTTGGTCCGCCGGCACAGGATCTGGATCGAGCGGTCGACTTCGGCCTGACGGCCGATCAGCGGGTCGATCTTGCCGTTTCGGGCCTTCTCGTTGAGGTCGACGCAATAGGCTTCCAGCGCCTCGCCACCGGTCTTGGCGGCGGCGGCGTCCTCGGCGTCCTCGGGGCTGCCGCCGGACCGGGCCGGGCGGGTCTCCCCGACTCCCGCCTTCTTCGCGATGCCGTGGGCGATGTAGTTCACCGCATCATAGCGGGTCATGTCCTGCTCCTGCAGGAAGTAGGCGGCGTGGCTCTCGCGCTCGGAGAAGATCGCGACCAGCACATTGGCGCCCGAGACCTCCTCACGGCCCGAGCTCTGGACGTGGATCACGGCGCGCTGGATCACGCGCTGGAAGCCGGCGGTCGGCTTGGCGTCCTCGCCGTCCGACGTGGCCAGGGCGGCCAGGTCGGTGTCGACATACAGGGTCAGCGCCGTCTTCAGGCTGGGCAGGTCGACGTTGCAGGCGGTCATCACATTGGCCGCGTCCGGGTCATCGACCAGGGCGAGCAATAGGTGCTCCAGCGTGGCGTACTCGTGCCGGCGCTCGTTCGCGTAGTGGACGGCGCGGTGCAGGGTCTCTTCGAGAGGACGCGAAAATGAGGGCATTGGAAGGTTCCTCTCAGTCCTTTTCCATCGTGCATTGCAGCGGATGCTGGTGACGGCGCGCCGTCTCCACCACCTGGGCGACCTTGGTTTCGGCCACTTCGTAGGTGAAGACGCCGCAGACCCCGACGCCATGCTGGTGCACATGCAGCATGATGCGGGTCGCGTCCTCGCGGCTCTTCTGGAAGAACCGCTCCAGCACGTAGACGACGAATTCCATCGGCGTGTAGTCGTCGTTCAGGATCAGCACCCGGTACAGCGAGGGCCTCTGAAGCTTCGGCTTTGTCTCGGTGACGGTGGCGGCCCCGAGGCCCCCTTCCTGATCACCGACCTTGCGAGACGGCGGCATTCGTTGTCCGTGTTTGGGGAGTCGATGGACAGATAGGGAATGATGGCCTGATTTGAAGCGGCGTCCAGTCACAGCTTTATGTTTGGCCGCGGCCGTCGACCCTTCGGGATCTCCCGACCCGACGCGGCCTGGCGTTCCACGCAGTCCCGCCCTCGAGCAGTGAGCCGCCGCGCGGCGAACGTCAGGGCGACAAAAAGGGCCCCCGGATCGCTCCGGGGGCCCCTCGTACGCTTACTGTGGCTTGAGGCCTTAGCGGGCGGCCTGGAACTTCTCAACCGAGGCGGTGACGCGCTCGTTGATCGGCTTGAAGCTGTCCTTGACGGAGGCGGTGAACACGTCGGTCATGCGGGTGACCTCGGCCAGATAGGCCTCGGCGGCCGACTTGGCCCAGTTGGTCTGCAGCTCGAGGGCTTCCTGGACCGAGCGAGCCTGGGCCAACGACTGGGCGGCGGCGACGCCGTCTTCCCAGCTCTTCTTGCCGTAGGCGACGGTCTGGGCCGACAGGGCCTCGACGCCCTTCTGGGCGGCGGTGGCCGAAGCGACGACGGCCTCGAGGTTCTTCTTGCCCTCGGCGTTGAGCTCGGTCAGGCCGGCAACCGACTTGTCGGCGGCTTCACGGAACGCCTGCGCGCCCGCGGCCTGGATTTTCTCAGCCTGGGCCTGGGCCTTCTCGGCCGAAGCCTTGACCTGGGCGGTGGCGGTTTCGACGGTCTTCTTCACGGTTTCGGCGCTGTCGGCCATGGTATTTCTCCTGAACCTGTCGCGGCTTGGCCGCTTGCGATTGATCCGCGGCGAGCCATGCCACCGCGACAGATGCTAATATGGTGCAAGTGCGAAGGAAGGTCAAGGGAGTTTTGTGCAGTGCACAATCTCTTCACACGAGCGACCGCGCTTCACAAAACCGTTGACGGCTTGTTTACCCTCACGAAACCCCGATGACGCATGTTAGCCTTTCGTCAGCGTCGCGTGGTGGGGCCGCCGTCGCGCTTATTGTATGAGGCCTGCGCTTGCCGATCTTCTCCCTGATCCGCCGCGGACTGTTGTCCCTGATCCTGGTGGCCGCCCTGGCGGTCGTCCCGACGACGCCCCCGTTGGTCGCCCAGTCATCTGACAATGCGCGCTACGCTGCGATCGTGGTCGACGCCGAGTCCGGCGAAGTCCTGTTCGCGCGCCATGCCGACAGCAGGCGCTACCCCGCCTCGATCACCAAGGTCATGACCCTCTACCTCGCCTTCGAGGCGCTCACCGAAGGCAAGGTCAAGCTGGACGACGTCATCACCGTCTCGCCACGCGCCGCCAGCCAGCCGCCGTCCAAGCTCGGACTCGCGGCCGGTCAGACCATCACCCTCGACGACGCCATGAAGGCCACCGCGGTGCGCAGCGCCAACGACATGGCCATGGCCATCGCCGAACACGTCGGCGGCTCGCAGGATCGCTTCGCCGCGCAGATGACCTTGAAGGCCCGCGAACTGGGCATGACCCAGACCCGCTACGTCAATCCGAACGGCCTGCCCGACGCGCGTCAGGTCACCTCGGCCCGCGACCTCGCCATCCTCGCGAGGGCGATCATGCGGGACTATCCGCAGTACTATCGGTATTTCGGCCTGCACGACTGGGCGTATCAGGGCCGCGAGTACCGCAACACCAACGGCCTGCTCCGCCAGGGAGCCGGCTACGACGGCATGAAGACCGGCTACACCAACGCCTCGGGCTACAACCTCGCCGCCTCGGCCGTGCGGGATGGACGCCGTCTGATCACCATCGTCCTCGGCGGCCGTTCGACGGCCAGCCGCAACAGCCACGTCGCCGCCCTGATGGACACCGGTTTCGAGGTCGAGCGCGCACGGGCCCGCGGCCAGACCATCCAGGTCGCCCAGACCTTCTTCGAGGAACGCGGCTTCGGCATCGGGCCCGACAACGCCGGCCCGTTCCAGTATGCGTCCGACCAGTCCGACGCCGCGGAGGAGACGGACTCCGGCTCGACCGCCGTCAGCTACGCTGCCCTGCCCGCCGCCCCGCCGCAGCCCACGCGAGTGACCCCCGCCCCGTCCGAAGGCCGGACCGTGGCCTCGCTGATGCGCGCCGACGGCCCCGCGGACGTTACCGCCTCGCTCAACGGAGCCCCCGCGACCCGACCGACGTCGCCGCGTCAGCCCGCCCGCGAAACGGTCCGCGAGACCGCTGGCCGCTGGGCCGTGCAGGTCGGCGCCTTCCGCGACGAGACGGTGGCGCGCGACTGGCTGACCGAGGTCAACCGCCGCTTCCGCAGCCAGTTCAACGCCGCCGAGCGTACGGTCCAGAACGCCGAGGGCTGGTACCGCTCGCGCTTCACCGGCATGAGCGAACAGGCCGCCCAGGCCGCCTGCGCCGCCCTGGCCGAGCGCCGCGTCACCTGCATGGTGATCCGACCGCAGTAGCGGGACAGCATCCGCCTTGCCGGGCGGCCGCTTTTCCCCTATAGGCCCCGCCTTTCCAGGGCTTCGGTCCTGACGCGGAGCTCCAAAGGGTTCGGGAAGTCATCCCGGCCGCCGCTTCAGGATCCATCGTGGGAGAGGACTTACCCGGTCCCCTCGCGCCGACGCCCTACAAGGGAGACCACCGCATGGCTCTTTACGAGCACACGGTCATGTCGCGCCAGGATATCAGCGCGCAACAGGCCGAAGCGCTGAACGACACCATCAAGGGCTTGATCGAGCAAGGCGGCGGTTCC
>NZ_JAKFDS010000075.1:0-16476 GCF_036676055.1 Brevundimonas sp.
CACAGATAGAGCGGGATCCCGCCGCGTTTGGTCGTGTCCATAAATCCCCCCGGCCTCGGCCGATGTCGTTATCGGAGCGGCAGGGCGTAGATCAGGCCGCCCGGCCGAGCGCGCCATTGTGCGTTAAGGCCCCGCGCCAGGTCGAGCGGTGAATCGGGGCCCAGATTACGCACGAAGATTTCGCCATAGTTGCCAGAGGCTTCGATGGCGTTCTTCGCCCAATCTCTGGACAGACCCATGGTTGGTCCAAGATCGCCTTCCGCCCCCAGCAGCCGACGAATCTGCGGATCGCGCGATTCCTTCGCCAACTGATCGGCGTTCCCGGCTGTGACTCCCAGCTCTTCCGCGAGGATCAGGGCGTTCAGGGTCCAGCGCACGATCGAGGTCCAGGCCTCGTCGCCCCGCTTCACCGCGGGGCCCAGAGGCTCCTTGGAGATGACGTCGGGCAGGATGGCGTGCTGCTCAGGGTTCGACAGCAGCGTCCGCGCCGCCGCAAGGGCCGAGATGTCGGCGCTGAGCGCGTCGCAGTCCTCGCGCGCATAGGCGCTGCGCGCCGCCTCCTCATTGGTCGCCACGACGGCCCGGTATTCCAGGCCGCGGGCCCGGAAGAAGTCGGCGACATTCAGCTCGGACGTGGTCTCGTGCTGAACGCAGACCCGGGCTCCGTTCAGCTCCTGCGCGCTGGCCAGGTCCAGCGAGCGCCGCACCAGGAAGCCCTGGCCGTCGTAATAGTTGACCCCGGCGAAGCGGACGCCCTCGGATATCTCCCGCGACATCGTCCATGACGTCGCCCGCCACAGCACGTCGATGCGACCCCCGCGCAGGGCGTCGAAACGCTGGCTCGAGGTCAGCGGCACGAAACGCACGGCGTCCGGAGACCCCAGCACCGCCGCCGCCAGCGCCCGGCAGAAGTCGACGTCGAAACCCCGCCATTCCCCGCGATTGTCCGTATAGGCGAAGCCGACCAGCCCCTCGTGCACGCCGCAATTCACGCGGCCGCGGCGCTTGATCGCCTGCAGGGTCGGGCTGACGAACTCGGGGGCCTCGGTCGCGGCCACGATCGGCGCGGCCTTGTCCCCGGTCCCCGTCTCGCGATCGCCGCAGGCCGCCGCCGTCAGGCCAAGCGCCAGGGCCATGCCCGCCGTCGCTGCTCGCCGAACCACCTGTGACCGCATCCCGCTCCTCGCCGAGCCATTCCAGACCTTGCGCCCCCGCCTGCTTTAGAGGCCTTTGGGGCCTGAACCGCAACCCTCGACCGGCCCTCATGCCCGACCCCGACGCCCGCACCCGCCTGATCGCCTCCGCCACCCGCCGCGGCGCCGGACGCCGCCCGGTCAGCCCGCCGGTCGAGCGGGCCTCGACCCTGCTCAATGACGATCCCGGGTCGATGCGCGACGAAGCCGCCGGGCCGGTCTATGGCATCGAGGACCTGAGCGCCGCCCGCGCGCTGCGCGCCGCCCTCGCCGATCTGGAAGGCGCGAGCGACGCCTGGCTGGTTCCCTCGGGACTCGCCGCCGTCACCGTGCCGCTGACCGCCCTGCTGCGGCCCGGCGACGAGGTTCTGGCGACCGACGCCCTGTACGGCCCCAGCCGCCGCTTCCTGAACCGCCACATGAAGGCGCGGGGAATCACGACCGCCTTGCACGCCCCCGACGCGGGCGCGACCGACATCCTCGCCGCCCTGACTGATCGCACCCGGGTGCTGCTGATCGAGTCGCCGGCTTCCCTGACCTTTGACCTGGTCGACGTCCCTGCCCTCGCCGCCGCCTGCCGGGCGCGCGGCGTGCTGACGGTGATGGACAACACCTGGGCCGCCGGCCTCGCCTTCCGCCCGCTGGCGCACGGCGTCGATGTCAGCGTCCAGGCGGTGACCAAATACGTCGGCGGCCACTCCGACCTGCTGATGGGGTCGATCGCCGTATCCGACCCCGCCGTCGGCCGGCCGATCGCCGAGACCCTCGAGGATCTGGGCTGGCGGGTCTCGCCCGACGACGCCTGGCTGGCGCTCAGGGGCCTGCGCACCCTTCCCCTACGCTACGCCGAGCAGGCCCGGTCGGCCCTCGCCGTCGCGCGTTGGCTGCAGGCCCGCCCGGAGGTGGCCGACATCCTCTATCCCGCCCTGCCCGGCGCCCCCGGCCACGACCTCTGGCGCCGCGACTACGCCGGGGCCGCCTCCATCTTCGGCGTCGTCATGCGCGGCGGGTCAGAAACCGCCGCCCATGCCCTGATGTCGACGCTCGAACTGTTCGGCCTCGGCTACTCCTGGGGCGGATTCGAGAGCCTGATCACCCATGAGACCGGCCAGCTGGCCTTCCGCCGCTCGCCGCCGGCGCTGTCCGGCGAACTGCTGCGACTCCACATCGGGCTCGAGGACCCCGCCGACCTGATCGCCGACCTTGAACGCGGCCTCGCCGCCTGGACCGCCGCTAGCCGCTGAACGTCTTTCGCGCCGCCTTCAGCTTCGCCTTCAGGTCCTCTCGCGCCTTCGCCTGCCGCTTCGCCAGCGCGGCGGCTCGCCCCTCCAGCGCCTCCCGCTCCGCCTCCAGCGCGGCCGTCTCGTCCGCCTGCGCCGCGTCCAGCGCCGCCAGATCCGCCTCCAGCGCCTCGACCCGCACCCGCGCCTTCACCCCGGCCGCCTTCGCCGTCTTCGGCTTCGGGGCCTTCGTCCGCTCGACCTGGCCGATGTCCACCGCCAGCCCGCGCTCGATCAGTTCGCCGGGCGCCGACAGCGCCGCCTCCCGGTCCGGTCCGACATCGATCTCCCTGGCGGCCCCGTCCTTGAACAGGTCGCGCCGGACGCCCCAGGCCTCCAGCGCCTTCGCCCGCGACGACGCCGCGACCGTCCACGAATGGAAGCCGTCGGAATAGCAGAACACCTTCAGTTTTCGCGCCATCGTCTCAGTCCAGTTCGATCCACGCCGGCGCATGATCGCTGGCGCGCTCGCGCCCCCGCACCTCGCGGTCCACGCCCGCGTCGGTCAGGCGTGCGGCCGCCGCCGGGCTCAACAGCAGATGGTCGATGCGCAACCCCGCGTCCCGCTCCCACGCCTGCCGGAAATACTGCCAGAAGGTCCAAGGCGGCGGATCGTCCGGGAAGCGCTCGCGCAGCGCGTCGGTCCAACCCTGGTCCAGCAGCCGCGCAAACGCCGCCCGGCTCTCCGGCTGCAGCAGGGCGTCCTTCTTCCACGAGCGGCTGTTGTAGATGTCGGCCTCGGTCGGCACGACATTGTAGTCCCCCGCCAGCACCACGGGCGCGCCGCTGGCCATCAGCGCCGCCGCATGGGCGTTGAGCCGTTCCATCCAGGCCAGCTTGTAGTCGAATTTCGGCCCCGGCTGCGGATTGCCGTTGGGCAGGTACAGCGAGGCGATCAGCACCCCGTCCACCGCTGCCTCAAGATAGCGGCTCTGGGCGTCGGCCGGTTCGCCGGGCAGGCTGCGCTGCGTCACCACGGGTTCGACGTCGCGCGCCAGGATCGCCACCCCGTTCCAGCGATGCTCGCCCTTCCAGGCCGCGTGGTAGCCCAGCGCCCGGATCGCCGCCGCCGGAAACTGGGCGTCGGTCGCCTTCAACTCCTGCAGGCAGGCGACATCCGGCCGCGCCGCCTCCAGCCATTCGAGCAGGTTGACCAGCCGGGTGTTGATCCCGTTGATGTTGAAGGTGGCGATCCGCATCCGTCGACAACGGTGCGGCTGGCGAGCGGTTGCTCCCGCGGGCCCCGGGCTACAGCCACCCCGTCCGCTTGAAGCGGATGTAGAGGCCGGTGCAGACAGCCGCGATCACCCCCAGCACGACCCAGTAGCCATAGGGGCTGGCCAGTTCCGGCATGTGCTCGAAATTCATGCCGTAGATGCCGGCGATGGCGGTCGGCACGGCGAGGATGGCGGCCCATGACGCCAGTTGCCGGGTGATCGCGCCGGTTCGCTGCTGTTCCAGCAGGTTGCTGAACTCGAACACCGAGGTCAGCACCTCGCGCAGGCCGTCGACCATCGCCTGCACCCTGCGGACATGGTCCAGCACATCGTTGAAATAGGGCCTCGCTTCGGTGTCGATGCAGGGCAGCTCAAGGCGGATCAGCTTCGACGCGACTTCGGCCGCCGGACCCAGCACCCGCTGGAACCGGATCAGTTCGCGACGAATTTCGAAGATCCGGTTGATCTCGGCGCGGGACAGGAATTGATCGACCGTCTTGTGCTCCATGGAGAGCACCTCCTCCTCGACGGTCTCCACCAGCGGCAGATAGCCGTCGACGACGAAGTCGAGGATCGCGTGCAGGATGTAGTCCACTCCCTGCGCCAGCAACAGCGGCGACGCCTCCAGCTGGGCCCGCAGGGCCGAGTGCCCGCGGCTGGATCCATGGCGCACGCTGATCAGGTGGCTATGGCCGACGAAGATCGCGGTCTCGCCGTAGGTGATCCGGGCGCCCTCCAGCGCCGCGGTTCGCGCCACGACGAACAGCTGGTCGCCGTAGACGTCCAGCTTCGGCAGCTGATCTCCCTTGGCCGCGTCTTCGACGGCCAGAGGATGCAGCCCATAGGCCGCCTTCAACTGCCCAAGCTCTTCGGGGGTCGGATCGACCAGGCCGATCCACACGAACTGCGACTTGTCCTCGGGGCAGTGAATCCGTTCGTCGATCGCCACCGGTCGGACGCGTTTTCCGTGGCTGTACAGATAGGCGGCGACGACGGTCATGCGTCGTCCGTATTACGGAAATCGGCACCGGCAAAGCGCCGGCGGCGATTCTCTCCGGTATCGCCCGTGGCGCGCCCAGCAGGACTCGAACCTGCAACCGTCCGCTTAGAAGGCGGGTGCTCTATCCGGTTGAGCTATGGGCGCCCGGTCAGGGCAAGTAGCGCGGCGCGGCGCGTGCGCAAACCCCGCGGCTCAAGCAGCGAGGCGGCTCCCGCGCCTCAAGTAGCCCGAAGGGCGGCAGGCGCAACGACTAATGCGTCCACGGAACCTTGCGGTTGGTGGCGAAATTGTCGGCGTAGGCCTTGAGGATCACCGGCGCTTCCTGCGGCTCGTGCAGGCGGAAGGGGATGCCGTGGCGCTCGGCGTAGGCGATCGCCTCCTCCTTCGAATCGAAGTCCAGCCGCACCTGGCCGTTCATGTCCGACGAACTGGTCCAGCCCATCAGCGGATCGAGCGTCCGCGCCGAGGCGGGCTCGAACTCCAGCCGCCAGCCTCTGGACAGCGACTTGCCCGACTGCATGGCGGTCTTGGCGGGACGATAGATGCGGGCGAGCATGGGCTTTGGTCCTGTCGGCGGGGCTCGCGGGAAGCCCCTGGGGGCCCTGATAATCGCTGCCTCGCGATCGGTCCAGCGTCGCTTGGCGGACGCGCCCGGACACCCTATCAGGGCCGTTCCAGGGAGGGATATCCAGCATGAGTCGTCACCGCAGCCGCACCTTGGGCGATCGTCCGCTGTCGCCGGAGACCCTGATGATGGGCTTCGGCTACGATCCGGCCCTGTCCGAGGGGTCGATCAAGGCGCCGATCTTCCAGACCTCGACCTTCGTGTTCAAATCGGCCGAGGATGGAAAGCGCTTTTTCGAGGTCGCCTACGGCCTGCGCGAGAAGGACCCGGACGAGGCGCTGGGCCTGATCTACTCCCGGATCAACAACCCCAACCTCGAGATCCTCGAGGACCGGCTCGCCGTCTGGGACGGGGCCGACAAGGCGCTGGTCTTCTCCAGCGGCATGGCGGCGATCTCGACCACCATCCTGGCCCTCAGCCGCCCCAACGACGTGGTGGTCTATACGGCCCCGGCCTACGGCGGCACGGAATACCTTTTCGATCGCATCCTGCCGCGCATGGGGGTCGAGACGGTCAGCGTGGCCGACTGCGACGGCGGCGAAGCGCTGACCCATGCGATCGGCGAGGCCGCCGCGCGGGCCGCGGCCAGGGGCGGACGTCTCGCGGCCGTCTATGTCGAGACCCCGGCCAACCCCACCAACCAGCTGATCGATCTCCAGGCCGCGGCGGCCGCCATCAAGGCCCTCGGACAGGCCGAACCGCCGCCGCTGGTGGTCGACAACACCTTCCTCGGACCGCTGTGGCAGAAGCCGCTGGAGCACGGCGCCGATCTGATCCTCTACTCCCTGACCAAATACGTCGGCGGCCACTCCGATCTGATCGCGGGCGCCTGCATGGGCCGGGCCGACCTGATGGGCCGGGTGGCGGAGATGCGGACGATCTGCGGCACGATCACCGATCCGCACACCGCCTGGCTGCTGATGCGCAGCTTGGAGACCCTGCACATCCGCATGGAGCGGTCGCAGGCCAACGCCACGGAGCTGGTCCGGCGCCTGCGGGGCCATGCCCGGGTCGAGGCGGTGCTGGACGCCGGCGGCGCCGAGAGCTCGCCGGGTCAGCAGGCGATCTTCGCACGGCAGTGCACCGGCGCCGGATCCACCTTCTCCCTCCGTCTGAAGGGCGGCGAGGCCGAGGCCTTCCGAATGCTGAACGCCCTTCAGCTGTTCAAGCTGGCGGTCAGCCTCGGCGGCACCGAAAGCCTCGCCTCCCACCCGTCCAGCACAACCCATTCGGACTACAGTCCGGAAGCCAAGGCCCGCTGCGGCATCGGCGACAATCTGGTCAGGCTGTCGGTCGGCATCGAGAACGTCGACGACCTGTACGCCGATCTGGAGCAGGCGCTGGCGGCCATCTGAGGCCGCGGTCGATCGAACCGGTCTGGTCGGGGCGAGAGGATTCGAACCTCCGACCCTCTGCTCCCAAAGCAGATGCGCTACCAGGCTGCGCTACACCCCGATCCAGAGGCGGGGTGTTTGCCACGCGCGGCCCGCCGCCGCAACGCGCCGCGTCGCCTATTCGGCGAAGAACGGATGGCGGACCCGGTCGCCGGGTTTCGCCGCGATCTCGTCCGCCCGTCCGGCCCGCAGCTCCAGCACCCCGGCCGCCGGCCCATTGGACGGGATGATGGCGTCCGAGTTCGGCGGCGCGTTCTTCGCGATCGAGACGATGCGGCCGTAGGAGTCGATGTAGATGATGTCCAGCGGACTGGGCGTATTGTGCATCCAGAAGCCGCGCTCGGCCACGTCGGGGAACTGGAACAGCATGCCGCGGTCATCGGCCAGCGGCTCGCGGTGCATCAGGCCGCGCTGGCGCTCCATGTCGTCGTCGGCGATCTCGACCATGAAGCGGTGCTCGCCGGTCGAGGTGACGACGGTCAGCGGCTCCAGCGGCTCGCCATTGGGGCCCTTCCCTGTGCCCGCTCCGGCGCATCCGGCCAACAGAACCAGGCCGGCGACACCCGCCAGAAAGCTGCGACGAACCAACATCATTCCATCCTCAAGACAGTTCGCCGCAATTTGCGCCGATCCGCGCGCGCGGCAACCCCCTGCTTGAGCCCCGGCCCGCTTCGGCGGCCGGCCCCGACAAGCCGGTCAGCCGGCCGGGCGGATTTCCGCCACCACCAGCCCCTTCGGGCCCTCGGCGAAACGGACCGCCACCGGTTCCCCGGGCAGCAGATCGTCCAGCCCGCACCGCCGCAGGGTCTCGACATGAACGAAGATGTCTCCCGGCTGTCCGTCACGGACCACGAAGCCGTATCCCTTGGTGCGGTTGAACCATTTGACGATGGCCGTCTCCAGCACGCCGTCGCCGTCCTCGGGCGGGGTCAGGCCGCGGCTGTCCCGCCGCAGGCCGTCGAGGCCCCCGCGTCGCGGCGCGACCACGGCGTCGGGGTCCCCCTCGCCGAGATCGTGGACTTCCGTCACCTGCCAGCCCTTCGGGCGGCGGGCGCAGTCGCAGGTGATCGGCGCGCCCTCGGCGGCCGTGTCGCGTCCGCTGTCGCGCAGGCTGGAGATGTGCAGCAGCACATCCTTCATCTCGGTCAGGGTCGGCTCGTCAGGCACGATGAAGCCGTATCCCTTGCCGGGATCGAACCATTTTACCCGGCCGGCGATCTTCACCGTCTCGACCGTATCAACGCCCTCGTAGTCGGACACCGTCTTCCCCCTGTCCGCGCTCACTGCGGACAAACTTGTTTAACACGGTTCTGTGAACGGCGGAAAAGCCAAAATTGATAGTTTCGTCCTGAGAGTGCGTATTTTTACAACTGCAGGATGCAAAACGACTCGATTCGAGGCCCGACGGGCAGGAATCGGCAAGACCAGCACGCCGGTCGGAGACGACGGCCGCGTGGATCGGAGTAGCGATGTATGGAATGCCCCGCGTGGCAGTCCCTAGGGGAGTCGAACCCCTCTTTTCAGGTTGAAAACCTGACGTCCTAACCGATAGACGAAGGGACCGCTGCGCGGGGAAGCGGCGATATAGCCGCCGATTCCGCAGGGTGCAAGCGGCTTTGCCGTAGAAAAACGCGAACCGCGTTCGCCGTCACGCCATCCGCGGATCTGCGACGTCCTCGATCTCGAACTGCACCCCCCGTCGGCCGTTCCAGTCGTCCGCCTTCAGCCGTCCGGCCACGCTCAGTCCGCCCTGCCCCGCCAGCAGCGCCTTGCCCGACGGCAGGTCGGCGCAGCGCCAGGCGATGGCCTTGACCGAGGCCCCGTCGGCTCCGACCAGCCGGCACCGCACATGGCCGCCGTTCATGGCCACGGGTTCGCGGACGGCGACATGCTCCAGCGCGAACAGCGGTTCGGGATTGGCCGGACCGAACGGCGCCAGCTGTTCGAACTGTTCGAACAGGGCCCGGGTGGCCGCGCCCGGATCGATCAGGGCGTCGATCTCGACCCCGTCCAGCGCCTCGGCCGCCGCCTGCTCCCCGGCCATCCGGTCATTGAGGAAATCGCGCAGCCGCCCGATGTCGCCGGCCTTCACGGTCAGGCCCGCCGCCATGGCGTGGCCTCCGCCCGCCATCAGCACCCCGGCCTCCCACGCCGCCTGCACCGCCCGGCCCAGATTCATGCCCGGCTGCGACCGGCCAGAGCCCTTGCCGACGCCGTTCACCGCATCGACGCCGATGACCACGACAGGCTTGCGCCAGCGTTCGCGCAACCGTCCGGCGACGATGCCGACCACGCCCGGGTGCCATTCCTCGCCCTCGATGACCACCACGGCCGAGCCGTCGGCATGGGCGCCGGTCGCCTCGACCATCCGCGTGGCCTGTTCCGTCACCCGTCGCTCGACCTCGCGCCGGGCGATGTTCAGGGCGTCCAGTTCCTGCGCCAGCGCCATCGCCTCGTCCGGATCGTCGGTCGACAGCAGCCGCGCCCCGAGGTCCGACTTGCCGATCCGCCCGCCCGCATTGATCCGCGGGCCCAGGATGAAGCCGGCGTGGTTGGACTTGGCCGGACCCGGCTCGGCGCCGGCCGCCGCCAGCAGGGCCCGCAGGCCGGGATTGCTCCAGTCCGACATCCGCCGCAGTCCGAGGCTGGTCAGGGCCCTGTTGAAGCCGGTCAGGCCGGTGACGTCGCAGATCGCCCCCATGGCCGCCAGGTCCAGCCACTGGCGAATATCGGGCTGCTCGCGCCCCTCGAACATCCCCCGGCGCCGCGCCTCGCGGTTCAGCGCCGCCAGCAGCACGAACACCACTCCGGCCGCCGCCAGATTGCCCTGCCCCGAGTTGCAGCCCGGGCGGTTCGGATTGACCACGGCGGCGCACACCGGCGGATGCTCGCGCATCATGTGATGGTCGATCACCACCACCTTCAGCCCGATCGCCGCTGCATGGGCCACCGCCTCATTGGCCGCCGCGCCACAGTCGACAGTGATGACCAGATCGGCCCCCGAGGCCTTCAGCGTGTCGAAGGCTTTCGGGCTGGGCCCGTACCCCTCGGTGATCCGGTCCGGCACATAGATCGGCAGGTCCGCGCCCATGGCCCGGAACCAGCGCACCAGCAGGGCCGCGCTGGAGGCGCCGTCGACGTCATAGTCGGCGAACACATGGATCGACGCCTGCGCCTGCAGGGCGTCGAGGATCGCCTCCGCCGCCGCATCCATGTCCATGAAGCTGGAGGGATCGGGGAACAGGGCCTTCAGCGTCGGCTGCAGGAAGTCCGCGCCCTGGTCCGCCCGCACTCCCCGCGCCGCCAGCGCGCGCGCCAGCGGCTCCTCGAGGTTCAGCGCCTGCATATGGGCGCGGATCAGCGACGCCTCGGCCGGCCTCTGTCGCCAGCCGCGCCCGGACAATGAGCGGGAAACCCCCAGAAACGCAGGCAGGCTTCCCCCGTCGGCCATCAGAGCGGGCGTGTGGTGCGGATGCGCTGGATGGTCCGGGTCGAGGAGTCCATCACCAGCGTATGCGTCGAGACGAAGCCGTCGCGGACCAGAACCCCGTCCAGCATGGCGCCCTTGGTCACCCCGGTGGCGGCGAAGACGGCGTCCTTCGAGACCAGTTCGTGCAGGTCGTATTTGCGGTCGAAATCCTTGACGCCGGTGCGCTCGGCCCGGGCTCGCTCGTCGTCGTTGCGGAAGATCAGCCGGCCCTGGAAATGGCCGCCGACGCATTTCAGGGCGCTGGCCGCCAGCACGCCTTCCGGCGCGCCGCCAGAGCCCAGATACAGGTCGATGCCGGTCTCCGGCTCGGCGGTGTGAATCACCCCCGCGACGTCGCCGTCCGTGATCAGTACGACCTTGGCCCCGACCTCGCGCAGGGCGGCGATCAGCTCGGCGTGGCGCGGCCGGTCCATGACGCAGACGGTGATGTCGCGCGGATCGACGCCCTTGGCCGAGGCCAGCGAGCGGACGTTGTCCTGCGGCTTCATGTCCAGGTCGACCGTGCCCGGCTTGTAGCCCGGCCCGATGGCGATCTTGTCCATATAGGTGTCGGGCGCGTGCAGCATGCCGCCGCTCGCCGACATCGACAGCACGCACAGGGCGTTGGCCATGGCCTTGGCCGTCAGGGTCGTGCCTTCCAGCGGATCCAGGGCGATGTCGATGGCCGGGCCCTTCCCGGTGCCGACCTTCTCGCCGATGTACAGCATCGGCGCCTCGTCGCGCTCGCCCTCGCCGATCACGATCTTGCCGTCGATATCCAGCGCGTTCAGCGCCGTGCGCATGGCGTCGACGGCCAGCTGGTCGGCCTGTTTCTCGTCGCCGCGCCCGATCTGGGCGTAGCTGGCGATGGCGGCCAGCTCGGTGACCCGCGCGGCGTCGGCGGCCAGCGTGGATGCGTAGGGGGCCGTTGCGGCCATGGGCGTTCTCCTGAGGACGATGATCCCGGGATTCTGTCGTCCCGGCGACCGATTCTGTGGATTAGCGGCGGTCGACCGGCGGCGGCGCGCGGCCCCGTTCCCGGCTGCGGCGGGCGAACTCGTCGATCTCGGCCAGGGTCTCCTGCGTCACCGGCGCGACCTGGACCGCGTCCACCCGGGCCTGGACGTCTGCGGCGAAGTCGGCCGGATCTTCGGTCAGGGTCCAGTCGATGCGTGAGATCTCGCCCGCCAGCGCCGCGCCGGAGATTTTCAGCGTGGTCACCGCGGCGGCGATCCGCGCGGGCTCCGGGGGCGGCTCCGGCGACCTCGGGAAGTCGGTCCAGCGGGGGTATTCGCGATTGGCGTCGACCAACGCCTGGACCCGCGCCGCAACCGGCGACGTCGGATCGGCTTCCGGATTGAAGGCCCCCACGCACCCCGCCGCGCCGGCCGTGGCGGCGGCGATCGACAGGGCCGTGGCGAATTTCCGGATCGGCGCGTTCATTTCAGGGCCGGTCATATGCCATGTTACCGGACGGCGGAAGGGCGGCGACGCCCCCTACGTCCAATCCTGACGTCCTCCCGGAGCCCACCCGCATGGCCAAGCGTCCGTCCACCCCGCCCCCGGCTCCGGAATCTGCGGCCCAGCGCCCGCCGCGCAAGGCCGGCCGCCCCACCTCGGCCAAACCGCCGCGTCCGCGCGCCGCGAAGGCTGCGACCGCCGAGGAAGCTCCCGCCGGGCCGCGGTCCGCCCCCGCGCCCGAGGCCCCGGCCGAGGCCGCCCCCTTCGCCTTCCCGGGCGCCGACCAGCGCCAGATGATCGAGACCCTGTCGCTGAATCTGGCCCGGGCCGCCATGACCGCCCAGGCCGCCATCGCCGAGGCCGCCCTGTCGCAGGCCGACCGCCCCGCGGCCCTGTCGCCCGATCCTTTCAACGTCGGCCCCGCCATGACCCAGGTGATGAGCGGCCTCGCCGCGCGCCCGGACAAGCTGTTCGCCGCCCAGGCCGACCTGTTCAACCGCTACATGGACCTGTGGGCGACCACCACCCGCCGCGCCGCCGGCGAGGAGACCCCGGCCGCCCCCTCGAATGACAAGCGTTTCAAGGACCCGGCCTGGTCCGAGAACCCGATGTTCGACGTCATGCGCCAGTCCTATCTGGTCACCGCCGACTGGATGAACGGCCTTGTCTCCAGCGTCGAGGACATCGACCCGCGCACCAAACGCCGGGCCGAGTTCTTCACCAAACTCCTGACCGACGCCTTCTCCCCCTCCAACTTCCTCGCCTCCAACCCCGCGGCCCTGAAGGCCCTGGCCGAGTCGAACGGCGAATCGCTGGTGAAGGGGATGCAGAATTTCGCCGCCGACCTCGAGCGCGGCGCCGGCAAGCTGAAGATCAGCCAGGCCGACTACGGCCATTTCGTCGTCGGCGAAAACGTCGCCACCGCCCCCGGCCGGGTGGTCTGGCGCGACGAGCTGTTCGAACTGATCCAGTACGACCCGGCCACGGAGAAGCAGCGCGAGATCCCGCTGCTGATCTTCCCGCCGTGGATCAACAAATTCTATATCCTGGACCTCCAGCCCGCGAACTCGATGATCCGCTGGCTGTCCAGCCAGCGCTTCACCGTCTTCGTCTGCTCCTGGGTCAATCCCGACGTCGACAAGGCCGGCTACGGCTTCGACGACTACCTCGAGAAGGGCATCTACCGCGCCATCGCCAAGGCCCTCGAACAGTCGAAGGCCGACCACATCAACACCGTCGGCTACTGCATCGGCGGCACATTGATGGGCGCGGCCCTCGCCCACATGGCGGCGAAAAAGGACGACCGCGTCACCGCCAACACCTTCTTCGCCGCCCAGCACGACTTCGCCGAGGCCGGCGACCTGCTGCTGTTCACCGACGACCACTGGCTGAACGAGATCGAGCAGCAGATGGACGCCGCCGGCGGCGTTCTGCCCGGCGCGGCCATGGCCGAGACCTTCAACGCCCTGCGCGCCAACGACCTGATCTGGTCCTTCTTCGTCAGCAACTACCTGATGGGCAAGGATCCGCCCGCCTTCGACCTGCTGTTCTGGAACGCCGACCAGACCCGCATGCCCAAGAAGCTGCACATGGACTATCTGCGCTCCATGTACGGCAAGAACGCCCTCGCGAAGGGCGAATTCGAGATCGGCGGCGTCCGGGTCGACCTGTCGAAGGTGAAGATCCCGCTCTATTTCCAGGCCAGCCGCGAGGACCACATCGCGCCGATGAACTCGGTCTATCGCTCGGCCCGCGCCTTCCCGAACGCCGACGTCACCCTGACCCTGGCCGGCTCGGGCCATATCGCCGGCGTGGTCAATCCGCCCTCGGCGCACAAATACCAGCACTGGATCAACCCCGCCCTGCCCGCCACGCTCGGCGAATGGCAGGCGCAGGCCGAGGAGCGTCCCGGCAGCTGGTGGAACCACTGGGCCGACTGGCTGCACGCCCGCTCCGGCGACTGGATTCCGGCCCGCGATCCGCAAAAGGGCCCCCTTCCCCCGATAGAGCGGGCGCCCGGCTCCTATGTGAAGGTGAAGTCTTGAAGCGTCTCGATCCGAACCTGCTGCTGGCCCTTTCCACCAGCCTGGCCCTGGTCCTCGTGGTGGTGACCAGCAGCTTCTACGGCGAGACGCCCCGGTTTCTCCGCAACGCCCTTCTGGCGGTCGCCTGCGCCGGCGGCTTCGTGCTGTTGAACCCGCGCCTGCTGAAGATGATGCGCATCACCCCGCGCCCGCCGATGATCCACCGCGACGCCCCCGGCACGGCGGTCTGGGCCGGCCTGTTTCCGCTCGGGGTCATGTTCGCCGCCGCCGTGCCCATCTTCTGGCCGGGCCACGACTACGGCCTGCTGGTGATCATCGCGGCCGTCTGGACCGGCGTCACCATCGAGTCCGCTCTCAAGTCCGTCAGGCGGGCCTGAAGCTCAACGCCACGCCGTTGTTGCAGTAGCGCTTGCCCGTCGGCCGCGGCCCGTCGTCGAAGATATGCCCCTGATGCCCCAGGCAGCGGGCGCAGTGATACTCCGTCCTCGGAATGCCGATCGCGAAGTCGGTCTTGGTCCCGATGTTGGCGGCGATCACATCGTAGAAGCTCGGCCACCCCGTGCCGCTGTCGTATTTCCACTGCGACCGGAACAGCGGCAGCTCACAGCCCCGGCACACGAAGGTCCCGGCCCGGTGTTCGTCGTTCAGCGCGCTGGTGTAGGGCCGCTCCGTCGCCTCGCGGCGCAGCACGTCATAGCTGGCCCGCGGCAGCCGCGCCCGCCACTGGGCGTCGGTGATCCGCCGGAACGGCGAGTTCGCATACTGCCGCCCGGACGCGTCCGCCGGCCCCGGCGAACAGGCGTTCAGACCAACCGCGCCGGCGGTCAGCAACAGATATCGGCGGGACAGGGCGTGGGTCATAACCCTGCATACGTCGGGAACCCGCTGGCGGTTTCAAGTGCGTCGGATCAGGTGAGCCCCGTCCCCTCGTCCAGCCCCAGCATCAGGTTCAGGTTCTGCACCGCCGCCCCCGACGCCCCCTTGCCGAGGTTGTCCAGCAGGGCCACCAGCCGGACCTGCTCGCCCGCCCGGTCGCCGAACACATGCAGACGCATCCGGTTGGTCCCGTTCAGCCCCTCCGGGTCGATCCCGGTCATGGCCTCGGTCGTCTCCAGCTCGGCCGCCTCGACGAAGCGGCAGCCGGCATAGGCCTCGGCCAGCGCCCCGTGCACCACCTCGACCGACGGCGACGACGGCAGGGCCGCCAGATGCAGCGGGACCTCGACCAGCATCCCTTGCCGGTAGGCCCCCACCGCCGGCGCGAACAGCACCGGCCGCTCCAGCCCGGTGTGCAGGGTCATCTCCGGCACATGCTTGTGCTTCAGCGACAGGCCGTAGGCGCGATAGGCCTCGGCCTTTCCGCTTTCGAACTCGGCGATCATGGCCTTGCCGCCGCCGGAATAGCCCGACACCGCATTGACCGTCACCGGCCAGCCCGCCGGGATGATCCCCGCCGACACCAGCGGCCGCACCAGCCCGATGAAGCCGGTCGGATAGCAGCCCGGGTTCGACACCCGCGTCGCCCCCGCGATCTTCTCCCGCTGCCCCGGCGCCATCTCTGCGAAACCATAGGTCCAGTCCGGATCGACCCGGTACGCCGTCGAGGCGTCGATCACCCGGACCTTCGGGTTCTCGATCATCGCCACCGCTTCCTTCGCCGCGTCATCGGGCAGGCACAGGATGACCGCGTCGGCGGTGTTCAGCGCCTCCCGCCGCGCCTCTATGTCGCGCCGCCGGTCGCCCAGCAGGATCAGCTCAAGATCCCCGCGCGCCTCCAGCCGCTCGCGGATCTCCAGCCCCGTGGTCCCGGCCTCGCCGTCGATGAAGATGGTGTGGGTCACATGACCTCCAAAGAAAAAGGGCGCCCCGGTTTCCCGAAGCGCCCCCAATCCAAACCGTAGTGAAACGGCTTAGCGCTTCGAGAACTGGAACGACTTGCGGGCCTTGGCGCGGCCGTACTTCTTGCGCTCGACGACGCGGCTGTCGCGGGTCAGGAAGCCGTGCGGCTTCAGGACCGGGCGCAGCGCCGGCTCATAGTGGGTCAGGGCGTGCGACAGGCCGTGGCGGATGGCGCCGGCCTGGCCCGACAGGCCCGAGCCCTCGACCGTGCAGACCACGTCGAACTGGGTCTCGCGGCCGGTGACGACCAGCGGCTGGGCGATCATCATCCGCAGCACCGGACGGGCGAAGTAAACTTCCTGGTCCTTGCCGTTGATGGTGAACTTGCCCGAACCCGGCTTCACCCACACGCGGGCGATGGCGTTCTTGCGCTTGCCGGTCGAATAGGCGCGGCCCTGGGCGTCCAGCTTCTGGACATAGACCGGGTGCTCTTCGCCGGCGCCCGGGGACTGCATCCCCTTCAGGGCGTCGAAGCCCGTCAGCGTTTCGGTCGGGGCGGTTTCGGCGGCGGTGTTTTCAGCAGTCACGTCGGTCATGCTCAGACGCTCCGGGTGTTCTTGGGAGAAGCCGACTTGAAGTCGATCGTCTCGGGCGACTGGGCTTCGTGGGTGTGGGCCGGGCCGGCGAACAGGCGCAGGTGCGTCATCTGCTTGCGGGCCAGCGGGCTTTCCTTGGGCAGCATGCGCTCGACGGCCTTCTCCAGCACGCGCTCGGGGAAGCGGCCGTTCAGCACCTTCTCGGGGGTCGTCTGCTTGACGCCGCCCGGGTGGCCGGTGTGGCGGTAGTAGATCTTGTCGGTGTTCTTCTTGCCGGTGAACACCACCTTGTCGACGTTGGTGACGACGACATAGTCGCCGCAATCGACGTGCGGGGTGTAGTCGCCGCGGTGCTTG
>NZ_JAKFDS010000076.1:0-1606 GCF_036676055.1 Brevundimonas sp.
GCTGGGCGTGGTGGCGGGCATCACCCCGTTCAACTTCCCGGCCATGATCCCGATGTGGATGTTCGGCGTCGCCATCGCCGTCGGCAACACCTTCATCCTCAAGCCGTCGGAGCGCGATCCGTCGGTGCCGGTGCGTCTGGCCGAGCTGATGATGGAGGCGGGCGCGCCCGCCGGCGTGCTGAACGTCGTGCACGGCGACAAGACGGCGGTCGACGCCATCCTGACCCATCCGAAGGTTCACGCGATCAGCTTCGTCGGCTCGTCCGACATCGCCAACTACGTCTACCAGACCGGCGCGGCGCACGGGAAACGCGTCCAGGCGATGGGCGGGGCCAAGAACCACGGCATCGTCCTGCCCGACGCCGACATGGACCAGGTGATCAAGGACCTGTCGGGCGCGGCCTATGGCTCGGCCGGCGAACGCTGCATGGCCCTGCCGGTGGTCGTGCCGGTCGGCAAGAAGACCGCCGACGAACTGCGCGAGCGAATGGTGGCCGAAATCCCGTCGATGCGGGTCGGCGTCTCGACCGACGCCGGCGCCCACTACGGCCCCGTCGTCACGGCCCAGCACAAGGCGCGGGTCGAGGGCTGGATCGAGAAGGGCGTGCAGGAAGGGGCTGAACTGGTCGTCGACGGCCGCGGCTTCAGCCTGCAAGGGCACGAGAAGGGTTATTTCATTGGCCCGTCGCTGTTCGACCACGTCACGCCGGAGATGGAGTCCTACAAGGAAGAGATCTTCGGCCCGGTCCTGCAGATCGTCCGCGCCGCCAGCTTCGAGGAGGCGCTGCACCTGCCGTCGAAGCACCAGTACGGCAACGGCGTCGCCATCTTCACCCAGAACGGCCGCGCGGCCCGCGACTTCGCCGCCCGGGTCAATGTCGGCATGGTCGGGATCAACGTCCCGATCCCGGTGCCGGTCGCCTATCACACCTTCGGCGGCTGGAAGCGTTCGGCCTTCGGCGACACCAACCAGCACGGCATGGAGGGGGTGAAGTTCTGGACCAAGGTCAAGACCGTCACCGCCCGCTGGCCCGACAGCGAGCTGGAGCACGCGGATTCGAGCTTCGTCATCCCGACGATGGGCTAGGTTCGCGTCCCCCGCGTTCGGGGGTGCGCAAAGCGCCGGCAGGGGCTAACCTGCCGGCGGCAGTGAAGCTGGAGCGCTCCCCCGCATGCGTCGCTTTTTCGTCTGGTCGGCCCTCGCGGCCCTGGTGGGCCTGATCCTCGCGATCGGCGGCTTCTGGGCCTACCAGCATTTCTACGCCCGCTTCCAGCCGGTGACTGTGACCCGCAACCAGGCGGTCATCCAGGAGCTGCTGGACGAGGCCTCATGGCTGTCGTCCGGCGGCGGCGGCGAGCCGCTCTACATCATCGGCTACCGCGACTCGGCCGCCATGCAGCGCTACGAGATGGAAGAGGTTCCGAAACTGCGCGCCGCGGGCGTCGAGGCGCGCATCATCCTGTTCGCCCGGCCTGACCGCGAGGGACTGGCGCAATCCACCGCCGCCGAGCGCGCAACGGTCGCCGAGCTGTGGCTGACGCGGGACTGGACGCTGTACCAGCGCTGGACCGCCACCCCGGTGCGCAACTGGACCGCCGCGGGCAT
>NZ_JAKFDS010000077.1:0-21363 GCF_036676055.1 Brevundimonas sp.
TCCGTCAAAGGCCCGGACGCAGGGCCGCCAGTCGGAGGGCGTGTGGAAAACGGCCGCGCGGGGCAGCCTGTCTCGTCGAAACGGTAATCACATTCTCAACCGGGCGAGGCCCGGCTGTCCCGCACCCTCCCCAACCGCTTCCGAAGAAGCGGCGCAGAGCCGTGCCTGCCATCTCCCTCCCCCTGACAGGGAGGGAGACCGGTCTTTGACAATCAGGCTAGGCTTCGCCGCCGCGTCAGGTGATCCGCTTCACCGAGGGCGGATCGCTGGCCGGGAAGCTCTCCTCGACGCCCTCATCCACCAAGGCTTCCTGCCGGTTCTCGGCCTTGCGGTCCTCCTCGCACAGCTGGTCGGGCTTTCCCTGCTCGCGCGGGGCCTTGCGGGCATAGGGCTCGTCATCGGCCGGGGACTGCTGGTGGTCGGGATTGTGGGTCGGGCTCATGTCGGGCTCCTCAGCTCGAGGGGTGATCTTCATCGCCGTCGGGGCCGTAGCCGAGATCGGAGATGTCGTCGTCGGACAGGCGTTTGGCCTCCCAGTGGGCCGCGCTGGCCTGGGCGCCGCGGGCGTTCCGCATCAGGCCGGAATAGACCAGCTCGACCTCGTCGGGTCCGCCGGCGCTGGCGCTTTCGCCGTCGATCTCGGTCAGGCGCTCGCCATCGACGCCCAGCAGGGCGTCGGCCTCGGCCTCGATGCCCGAGGCGCCGAGCTGCTCCTCGATGTCGTCGATGGCGTCTTCGTCGAACTCTTCCTCGTCGGCGTCTCCGTCGGCCTGGGTGACGTCCAGCACCGGGTCCGCCTCGTCCAGCAGAATGTCGCCGTCGCCCTCATCGTCGATGTGGGTTTCGTCAAAGGTTTCAGACTGTTCCTGGTCGTCGGAGTAGTCGTCGGGTCCGGGCATCGGGTGTCTCCCTGTTCGGAAGATCAACGCCCCTGCGTCAGCGCGCGTTCCCGGCCGCGACCGCTTCCTCCAGCGCCGCCCGGATACGGGCGATCGTCGCGTCCCACTCCGAGAAGCTGTCGCGGCGGAAGTAGCGAAGGTGCGGATAGAAGGGATACCGGTCCGTACCCAGATAGTGCCAGTCGTCGGGGGCCGAGATCATCCAGGTCGTCGCGCCGACGGCGGCCGCCAGATTGGTGCCGGCGATGCCGGGGCCAATGACCAGATCGACCGCGACCGACAGGGCTGCCACGTCCTCCAGATCGTCCTTCAGATTGATCGGCGGGGTCCAGATCGACACCCCCGCCGCCTTCGCCGCGGCCAGATCCTCGGTCACGTCGCCGCACTGCAGGTTGACCATGACAGCGCCCGGGGTCGTCAGCACCGGCCTCCAGCGCTCGAAGTTCGAGAAATAACGCGCTCTCGAACCATCCAGCACCAGGCTCTTCCAGTGCAGGCCGACCTTCAGTCCGGGCCCCAGCGCCTCCAGCTCCGCCTTCCAGCGGGCCACCTTCTCCGGATCGGGAACCAGATAGCCGCGATGGTCGGGGAAGGCGCTGATCGAGGGGCGGTACACCGCCAGCAGCGAGGCCATCGGGAACCAGGCGTCGACGCCGCCCTCCAGTTCCTCGGCGAACGGAACGAAGCGGGTGATCCGGCCCTCCAGCCGCACGGCCTTGTGAGCGCCGACGACGGCGGCCGGGAAGGCTCTCTGGAACAGGCCGATCAGGCGGGCCTCGACCGCCACATAGACCTTGCCCTCCGGCCCCACCGCCTCGATCACGTCACCGATGCAGGCGCCGAACACCATCTCGTCGGCGAGGCCCTGTTCGCCGACGATCAGCAGGCGCTTGCCGCGGAGGTCCTCGGTCTTCGGGTCCCAGCGCGGGGCGTTCACCGCCACCCGCATGGCCTCGGGCATATGCGGATCCAGCCGGATCTCATAGGCCTCGAAGCCCTCGGGAATGCGGCCCAGCGTCATCAGCAGCATGGCCCGGGCCATGGTCATCATCGCCCGCTCGTAAGGCGTCTCGGCGCCGGGCAGGGCCGCTTCGATGTCCGCCAGCGCTCCGTCCGCGTCGCCCAGCGGCTGCCGGGCGTTGGCGCGGTTGTAGCGCGCCTTGGCGAAACCCGGGTCCAGCCGCAGCGCCTCCTCGAAGAAGGTCAGGGCCGTGACCATGTCGCCCTGGTCGCTGAGCACCGTGCCGAGCGTGTTCCACAGCAACGGCGATTCCGGCTCGATGGCGAGCATGGCCTGCAGGGTCGCCACGGCGTCGCCATAGCGCTTCTGGTCCCGTTGCACGCAGGCCAGATTGTTGGTCGCCTCGACGTGGCCGGGATCGGCGGCGAGGTATTTCAGCAGCAGCTTCTCGGCGATCTCCAGATAGCCCATCAGTTGCGCCAGCCGCCCGAGGTCGTGGGCGATGTCGGTCTCGTTGGGCAGCAGCTTCAGGGCGGCCTCATAGGCCAGAAGCGCCTGTCCGAACTGGCCGGACTTCTCACGGCAGATGGCCAACACATGCCAGGCCAGCCCGTTGGTCTCATCCATATTCAGGGCGTCGAGCGCGCGCCGGGCGCCGAGGTCGAAATCGCCGGCGCGAATGGCCATCAGGGCGGACTTCAGCCGGTCCAGCGCCTTGCGCTGGGTTTTGGCCCCCAGTTTGGGGCTGGCGAGCTGGCGCGAAAGCTTGCGGATCGCTTCGGGGGAGGCGGAGTTCCCGGCGGCGCCCTGGGCCGCGGGGGCGAAGGCGTGGATCTGTTCGGGCGACAACTCGACGGCGGACATACGGTGATCCTGCGCTGACCCGGCGACCTTCGCCGCGGGATCAAAAGGGATGGTTAACCACGACTCTTTAGCCTGCGTTCGTTCCCGGCTTCCTAACGTCGCCGTGCGCCTGTGAGGAGACGCCCCGAATGCCGCTGAAGCTGTCGCTAAAGCCTGGCGAGAAGTTCGTGCTCAATGGAGCTGTGGTCCAGAATGGCGACCGGCGCGGCGTGCTGATCCTCCAGAACAAGGCCAGCGTGCTGCGTGAGAAGGACATCATGCAGCCCGAGGACGTCAATTCCCCGGCGAAGCGCGTCTACTTCCCCGTGATGATGATGTACCTCGACGAGAGCGCGGCGCCGAAGTTCTATGACGAGTTCGCGATGCGTCTGACCGAGTTCATGAGCGCGACCCGCAATCCGCAGGTGCTGACCGACTGTGTCGCGGCCTCCCGGCACGTGATGTCGCGTGAGTATTACAAGGCGCTGATGGCCGCCCGAAAATTGGTAGATTACGAGGAAGGTCTGGCGAATGTCGCTTCAGGCGTACAAGACCGCGGCGACGCGGGCTGAAAACCCACGCGAGATGGAGTATCGGCTGTTCGGGCAGGTGACCCGGGCGCTGATGCACGCCGCGACCGTGGATCATAGCGACATCGCCACACGGATCGACGCCCTCGACTGGAACCGCAGGCTGTGGTCGGCGCTGGCCACCGACTGTGCGAGTCCCGACAACGCCATGGACAAGTCCCTGCGGGCGCAGATCATTTCGATCAGCCTGTTCGTCAGCAAACACTCATCCGCCGTGATGCGCGGCGAGGACGACTTCGAAGCCCTGATCGACATCAACCGGATGGTCATGCAGGGCCTGGCCGGCCCCGGCGCCCAGGCCGCCTGACGGCTGGACTCAACCGCCCCGGCGGATCAGCTCGTCGGCGAGTTCGGCGGTCAGATAGCCGTCCGCCAGCCGTCCGGTCGCCATCTGCCATCGGCGCAGGGCCGCGCGCGTATTGGCCCCGATGACGCCGTCGACGCCCTGGGTGTCATAGCCCATGGCCGTAAGGGCCCGCTGGGCCCCGATGCGCTGGTCGCGCGACAGCGGGCCGTCGTCGGGCCAGGTTCCGACCAGCCCCGGCCGTCCCTGGATCCCGTCCGCCGTAAGCCCGATCGCCAGCGCATAGCTGACCGAGTTGTTGTAGCGCCGGATGACATAGTGGTTCGGCAGGGCGAGGAAGGCCGGACCGCGCGCGCCCTGGGGCAGCAGGATGGTGGCCTCCTCGCGCGCCTCGGCGGGGTTGGGCGCGCCGCCGTGGGCGAGGGTCACGCCCTTGCCCGCCCAGTACGACCACGGATGGCGCGGCCCCTCGGCTTCCGAATAGTCGAAGTTTGAAGGCAGGCGCACCTCGTAGCCCCAGGTCTGGCCGCGCTTCCAGCCCGCCTGGGCCAGCAGGTTGGCGGCCGAGGCGAGGGCGTCGGCGTCCGAACCCCAGATATCGACCTTGCCGTCGCCGGTCTCGTCGACCCCGAGGCGCAGATAGTTGTCGGGCATGAACTGGGTCTGGCCCATGGCCCCGGCCCAGCTGCCCTTCAGCCCGGCGCGCGCACGGCGGCCGTCGACGACGATGTCCAGCGCGTCTTTTAGCTGGGCCTCGGCCCAGTCGCGGCGGCGGCCGTCGTAGGCCAGTGTCGCCAGCGACCGGATCACGTCATAGTCGCCCTGCACCTGCCCGAAGGCGGACTCCTGGGCCCAGACGGCGACGAGAATTTCCGACGGCACGCCGTAGCGCTGGACCACCGACCACGGCACCCGGTCGGTACGCTGGCGCGCCTGGGCGATTCGCGTCGTGGTGACCGCATTCTGGATATAGGCCCCGGCGGGGCGGCTGAACTCGGGCTGGTTGCGGTCGAGACGGACGACGGAGGGATCGGGCGTCAGCCCGGCCAGCTCCCGTTCGTAGTCGGCGCGCCGCGCGCCGCCGTGGCGGCCGAGGAAGCCCTGCTTCCAGCCGTCGAACCCGGCCTGATCGACCGGCGGCGCGACGGGGACGCCCGGCGCGGGAGTCGGCGCCGGCGCGGGCTGGACCGGGGCGGGAGCGGGCGGGGCCCCCACCGGCGGCTCCGGCAGCATGGGCGCGCAGGCGGCGACTGTTCCGACGAGGAGGAGGCGAAGGCTGAAACGCATGATGAGCAAGCTAGTCTCCCCGGCGGCGGCCGCCTCATAACAAGTCCGCGAGTCAGGCCCGCATCCCGGCGACCTAAAGCGCCTGGATGGAGAAAGCGTTGCCGTACGATTCCCTCAATGGCGTCATTAACCTTCATTCTCCTTGGCGGGGTAACCGGTCAAGGCGCATAGACCGCTGGCTCTCTGAGACCGATACGGCCTGGTGGCGGAGGGGCGACGCGTCGGGCATGCAAGCCCGAAGACCCTCCGTTCGACTCGGAGGCCAGGCCTCCATCGATTTCGTGCACGGCGCTGCCGACGACCGGCTGGCGTGGCCGCAAAGCTCGGAAAGTGAGACGCCTGCACCCGGTTGACGCCCGCGCCGCTCGTCTCTATACGCACCGCTCCGCCGCAGGTTCGTCCCGCGGCTTTTCTGTTTTGCTTTGCCTCAGGACGACGACCATGAAGGTCCGCAGCTCGCTCAAGTCGCTCAAGGGTCGCCACCGCGACTGCAAGGTCGTGCGCCGCAAGGGCGTGGTCTATGTGATCAACAAGACCGACCCGCGCTTCAAGGCGAAGCAGGGCTGAGTTAGCGCGCTAACGCGGGCGACGCGGTCGCCCGCTGCTTGAGCGCAGCTATCCACAGGTCGCGGGCTTTGTCCGCGGCCTTTTTCGTGCCCGATGTTGAGCCGGCCGGACAGGCGTGGTTAGCGTCCGGCCTCTTTCCGTTTCCGCTTTCCAGGAGTCCGCCCGTGGCCGACGACGCTTCCTTCGACGCCAGCCCCGACGTCCTGACCTCGGCCGCGCAAGGCCGGCTGCGCACCATCATCGAGCGCCTGGAGCGGCTGGAAGAGGACAAGCAGGCGGTGATGGCCGACATGAAGGAGGTCTTCGCCGAGGCCAAGGGCGAGGGCTACGACGTCAAGATCCTTCGCAAGGTCATCCGTATCCGCAAGCAGGACAAGGCCAAGCGCCAGGAAGAGGACGCCATCCTCGACCTCTACATGTCCGCCCTCGGCGAGATCTGACACTGAAGCGAACCGGCTTCGGTGGAGGGAAGGGCGGTTCGAAGTCGCCCTCAAGCAGCCGTCACGGCGATAGGGCGGCGAAAAAGCCGCCCTCTCCGTTCGAGGCTGAACGCAAGGCGGCCCAGCGCGCCGCCCTCAACGCCCTCAGACGCGCCCGCCGCTCGGCCGAGAAGGCGGGCGTTTCGCTGTCTGAATGGGAAGGCGAGTTCCTCGATTCCGTATCGGAGCGGGTGAAGACCCACGGCCGCGCCTTCGGCGACCCCGAACTGGGCGCGCCCGGTCAGGCCCTTTCGTCGATGCAGGGCCGAAAGCTCAAGGAAATCGCCGCCAAGGCGAAGGGCGAAGCGCCAAAGCGGCGCTGGGGGCGCAAGGCCCCCAGGCCGTCGGACGGCTGATCAGAACAGGATCTTGCGCAGCGACAGGCTGATCGTGCGCCCCTCGGGATCGAGGAAGTCCGGCTGATAGTTCAGGGGCGTGTCGCCGGCGCTGCTCGTCACCTCGGTGCGGCTGTCGAACAGGTTGTTGACCCCGAGCTGCAGTCGGGCGCCCTTCAGCCAGGAATATTTCTCGACCCATGAGGTCTGGGCGCCGAGATCGACGAACAGGTTCAGATTGACCGTGGTCCGGCCCGAGAAATTCAGATCCGGCCCGGTTCCGCCGTCGACGCGGGTGCTGTCGGTCCAGTTGGCGCGGAGGAAGGCGCCCATGCCGCTCTTGAACACGCCCAGATTGGCCTGGACTTCGTGGCGCGGACTGCCGCCGCGGCCGGAGGTGGCGGCGCCGTCCAGCAGGTCGAGGATCGGCAGGCCGTCAGCGATCAGGATCTCATCCTGCAGCCGGTAGGTGTGATAGATCGAGACCATGTAGCGGCCCTGGCCCGGCTGCATGGCGCCGCCGCGGCCGCCGCCGCCCATCCGCATCATGGGGCCGCCGCCGCCGGGCCCCCCGCCGCCCGGACCGCTCTGGCGAGGACCGTCGCCGATGGGGCCGCTTATCACGATCGGGCCACCGGCAGGCCGGCCGCCGGCGGCTCCCGGAGCGCCGGGAGCAGGGGCGGTGGGCTGACCGAAGGCCTTGGAGAAGTTGAAGCCGGTGCGGATGTCCTCGCGTTCGGCCCGGGCGAAGTTCAACGGTCGCGCGTCGATCGAAATCAGATTGCCGGCGGGATCGCGGGTGAAGCGGCCGGGCAGGGCCGTCTCCAGTTCCGATGTGATGGTCGGGAAGCTGTTGATCGAGTCGTCGACGGCGTTGCGGGTCCAGGTCGAACTCAGGCTCAGGTTCTCTTCCTTGAGCGGCCGAAGGGTGACCCCCGCCTTCCAGACCCGGCGGTTTTCGGCGTCGAGATCGGGGTTGCCGCCCTCGACCCGGCTGATGAGAACGGTCTCCCCGGTGGCGAAGTCGAACACCGGAACGTTCGGGGTCGAGATCACCGGGTCGTTAAGCTGGCTGATCGACGGCGCGCCCTGCTCGTCGGTGTAGCTGACGAGGAAGGAGACCGGCTCGATCGGGGTCCAGTTGAGTCCCATGCCGAGGCTGGTCAGGCCGCCGAAGTCCGACAGGTCCTCATAACCGGCGTTGAAGTTGATCGACAGGTCGCCGAGCATCGGCAGGACCTCGGCCCGGGTGCTCGCGATCGGAACGTTGAAACTGGCCTGGCCATTGTAGCGGTCGCGCGACTGCGAGCGCTCGATGGTCGCGCCCGAGCGCACGCTGGTCGAGTCCAGCGAGCGGGTGTCGGCGCCGAATTTGATGGTCGAGGAAATTCCGCCGGCCGGCAGCTCCCAGACGTCGCCGTTCAGCACCAGCTCGGTCGACAGAACCTCCGACACCGAGTTTGCGGTATCGTTGGGATTGCGGGTGAAGGCGGCCCGCGTCAGGGCGGCGAAAGGATTGGCCGCCGGATCGCCGGCGTCGAGGCGGGCCTGGAATGGCGCTGCGCCGAAGCCGCGGCCGGTGACGGTGTCCGTCTCTACGCGGTCGTAGTTGCCGGAGAGAGTCCAGCGCCAGTCCTCACCGAGGAAGCCGTCGAGCAGGACGCCGACCCGCCCGGTCAGGGAATCGGTCTGGCGACCGAGCGCGGCGGCGTCATCCAGATACCGGTAGACCAGGACGTCGTCGGCGAAGGGAGAGAACGGGTTGCCGTCCGGCAGGGTCAGAACCACGCCCGGCAGGCCGTTGAAGCTGCGGCTGCTGTTGTCATCGAGGCTGCCGCTGAAGGTCACCTGGGTGGTGTCATTGAGATCGGTCTTGATCGTGCCGCCGACGGAGGAGTTTTCGGTGGCGGATATCAGGGTGCGGTAGGCCCCCAGGTCCCCCGTGCGCGGATCGCCATAAGCCGCCGCGAAATCGTTCAGGGTGAAGCCGGCGGTCGGGATGGGGGCGACGGTGGCGGTTTCTCCCACCTGGCCCGACAGCGCCGGATCGATCTCGTCGCCGAAGGGAAGTCCGGAGATGTTGCCGATCAGGTCGAACGGCGTGGAGCCGGCCTCCCGGATCAGATCGCGCTCGCTTTCAAACAGGGGCGTACCGCGCTCATAGCCCAGTTCCATGGACCAGCGCTCGCTGCCGGAGATGCGCAGGAGATTGGCGTCCAGTTCGGTGACGGTGCGGCCGCCGGCCGTGGGAACGCGGCCTTCGACCTCTGCCGTGACCGAGCGGAAGTCCGACTTCAGGACAAAGTTCACCACGCGCTGGTCGGCGCGATAGCCGTATTCCAGCGCGACCTCCTCGGGGAGGATGTCGACCCGTTCGATGGCCTCGGGCGGTATGCCCTGGATTTCCCGGAAGCCCGAAATGCGCCGGCCGTTGACCAGCAGGACCGGTTGGCCGCCGGACCCCCGGGAGCTGCGGGTGACGGGCTCGAGATAGGTTAGAAGTTCGGAGATGCTGGAGGCGCCGTAGGACCGGATTTCCTCGGCGCTGAGCGTCAGGTCCGGCGGGATGTCGCTGTCGACCCCGCCCCGCGGGCGGGACCCCGAGACGTTGACCGTGCCGAGGTCGACTGCATCCCCGGCGTCCTCTTCCGTGGTCGTCGGAACCGCGGGTTCCGCTTCCTGGGGGGCGGGTTGCTGCTGCGCCTGTTGCGGGGGCGGGGCGACCGGGGTCGGCGCGGTCTGGATCGCGCCGGCCATCAGGCCGGACAGGGCGGTGGTCACGAGCAGCATGCGGGATTCCGAAAGGGGAGGACAACGGCGTTGAACGTGCCGCCCCGGTGTTTCCGTCGTGTTTCACTGACGAAACCGGGAGTTGCGACACTATTCGTGTCGCATGGCTTCGTTGCGGCCCTTCAGTGAACTTTCGTTCAGGTTGCGGGCTTTGCGGAGGCGTGGCTGGAAAGCTTCAGCCGGCTTCCTTCAAGGCGCCCTCGAGGCCTTGCTCGCGAACCTTGCGATACAGGGTGGAGCGGCCGATGCCGAGGCGACGGGCGATCTCGGACATATGACCGGCGTAGACCTCGATCGCGTGCTGGATCAGGTCGCGCTCGATCTCCTCCAGCGTGCGCAGATGGCCGCGTTCGTCGAGGATGCGGATCGGCGTGTCCGGAAGCGGCGGAAGATCCATGCCGGCATTCGCCGGCGACGGTCCTCGCACCCCCTCACCGTCTCCCTCGACGTGTTCCACCGGCAGGAAGGGCGCGGCGACGCCGGAGATGGCCGGGAAGTCGTGCGGCTGCAGGAAGGGCGAGTCCGACAGAACGATGGCGCGGTAGACGGCGTTTTCCAGCTGGCGGACGTTGCCGGGCCAGTCGAAAGCCGACAGCAGGGCCAGGGTCTCGGCTGCGCAGCCGGCGACCCGTTTGCCTTCCTCGACATTGAAGCGGGCCACGAAATGCTCGACCAGAGCCGGGATGTCCTCGCGGCGGTCGCGCAGGGCCGGGGCCTCGATCGGGAAGACGTTCAGGCGGTAGAACAGGTCCTCGCGGAAGCGTCCGTCGCGCACCTGTTCGGCCAGGTCGCGATTGGTGGCCGAGACGATGCGTACATCGACCTTGACCGGGCGCTTGGAGCCGACGGGGTCGATCTCGCCCTCCTGCAGGGCGCGCAGCAGCTTGACCTGCATGTCCAGCGGAAGTTCGCCGATTTCGTCCAGGAACAGGGTGCCGCCGTTGGCCTCGGCGAACTTGCCCAGATGCTTGTCGCTGGCGCCGGTGAAGCTGCCCTTCTCGTGGCCGAACAGGATCGACTCCACGAGATTGACGGGCAGGGCGCCGCAGTTGACCGCCACGAACGGCTTCCCGCCCCGGTCCGAGGCGCCGTGCAGGGCGCGGGCGATGACTTCCTTGCCGACGCCGCTCTCGCCGGTGATCAGCACCGGGATGCCCGACCTGGCCGCGCGCAGGCCCAGTGAGCGGACCATCCGCATCGGCGCGCTCTGGCCGACCAGATCGTCGAACGAGGTGCGGCCCGTGACGTGTTTCTTCAACCGCCCGACCTCGGCGGTCAGCTGGGTCAGTTGCAGGGCGTTGCGGACGCCGACCAGCAGGCGCTCGGCCGAGACCGGCTTGACGAAGAAGTCCTGGGCCCCGGCCTGCATGGCCTTGACCACGGCGTCGACCCCCCCCGAGGCGGTCAGCACGATCACCGGCGTGGTGACCCCTGCGGTGCGTATCTCGGCCAGGGCCTCCATGCCGCTCATGCCCGGCATGACCATGTCCAGCAGCACCACGTCGGCGCCGCCGCCCTGGGTCAGGCGGTCGATAGCCTCGCCGCCTGACTCGGCGTGGACCACGGCATAGCCCTCGCGCTCCAGCACCGCCTGCGCCAGGCGGCGCTGGGTGGGATCGTCGTCGACCACGAGTACGGTCCGGCTCATCAGGTCTCGCCCTTCATCATCACGTCGGGGCCGGTCCTCGTTGAAGCGGGACTGGCTCATTCCGGGACGTTTTAGGCCGCACAAGGTGAAGATCGGGTTGTGCGGGGTGGTGAGCGCAGGGTTAACGCGGCGGATAAGCGGGCGGTACGCACTCTTCGGCAAGCTGCACCGTGGCGCGTTCGCCGTCGATCAACATGTCGGGCCATACCGGCGTCGCCGGCCGAACCCGCCCTTCCCGAAGTGCGTCGCGCAGGTCGGCGCGCTCACCCGGGCCCGGGCAGAAACGCGGCGACCAGCTTCCAACGGATCGCCAACCGGCCGCTTCGCGGACCCAGAGCTGGACCGCGGCCCGATTGGCCACGAGCACCTCCGGACGATCATCGCCGTTCAGGTCCGCCGGGCTGGCGATGCATTCGCCGGGGGCGGCGCATCGCGCGCGACTGTCGTTGGGCGGGACCTTGGCGACGAAGTCCCGGGGCAGGACCGCGCCGGCGGGAACCACCTCGAACCGGGGCAGGCGATCCGGCGCGCCCTCGTCGGTCTCCTCCCAACGGTCGACGAGCGCCCGGGCGTTGCGGGCCCGCCGCGCGACGCCAGCGTCGCTGGAGCGCTCCAGACGGGCCAGCGCCGCCTGTCCAGCCTTGCCGCTTTCAAAGCGCAGGAAGCGGTAGTCGAACCGGTCTGGCGTCACCGCGCCACGCTCCAGGCGCGCCATCTGGTCGGCGACGGACAGCCGCGCCGGGTCGAGCAGGGGACTGAACAGGGCCAGGATCACCGCGATCTCCAGCCCTGCCGTCCAGACGTTGGTGCGTTCCAGCGGCCGCATCCATCCGAGGTCCGGCCGCCGCAGGGGGGCGAGGGCCGCGAAGGCGTAGCCGGCGGCGTAGGCGGCCCCGACGACGGCGCAGGCCGCGGCGATGATCCGGTCGGGCGTCAGGCCGTACTGGCCGATGCGCAGGGCCAGTCCCCAAAAGGCGATGACGATCAACGGCGTCAGCAACACCGCCGCCACCTGCACGGTGACCCGCAGCGCCGCGGGCGGGCGGTTGTCCGGCTGCCCGTCCTGATAGGCCGTGTTGATCAGGATGATCAGCGCTCCCGCCGCCGACAGCACCAGGGCGGTGGCGCTTCCGGTCTCCCACAGGCCCTCCAGACCGGTGAAGGGCAGGGCGATGAGGAAGCCCGCGACCAGCACTGTAAGGACCGTCAGCAGCCAGGAAAGCAGCATCAGGGCCACGGTGCGGACGCCGCGGATCAGGCCGTCGCGCACATCGGTCAGGTGCACGGCGACGGCGAAGACGAGACAGGTGACAGGGATGGCGAACCAGTCCTCGGCGATCAGGTCGCCGAGGAATTTCAGGCCGATGACATTGAACAGCGCCGCTCCGAGGAAGAGCAGAAGCCAGAAGGCGCCGGTGAATCCGAGCGACAGCACCAGTTGCACGCCCGCCTTCCATGCCGTGTCGAAATAGGCGGCGAAGTCGGGGCTGCGCCGGCGCTGCATGTCGGCGGGCAGGATCAGATGGTGACCGATGAACAGGGCGGTCGCCGCGAACACGGGGAACGGAAACGACAGGAAGGGCGGCCAGCGGAGGGTGTCGGCGCTCTGTCTCGCGATGTCGTGCCAGCCGAGCAGGGCCAGCACCGCGGTCGCCGCGACGCTCCAGATCCCCAGGGTCCGAACCCGCATGCGGCCGACGCCGGCCAGCAGCACGACCGGAATGAAGGCGAGCACCAGCGCCAGTGGTCCGAAAAGCTGGGGTTCGGTGGCTGGCCAGTCGAGCGGACGCCCGTCGGCGCTTCGCCACAGCCACCAGAGGGCGACGCCCTGGAACAGGCCGATGGCGAGGCGGACCGGGCCCAGCAGCGGCGAGCGCTGTTCCCTCAGGCTGTCCCGGCCGGTTGCGTCCGTCGTCTGGTTCATGGTCATTCCTCCCCCGAGGCGGAGGGAACGCCGTTTCCCGGCCTCTGTGAAGGGCCGTGGCTTGAGTTCCCGCCGGTTCCGTGTATAGAGCGCGCCTTCTCCGTCGCAGCTTTTCGCCGCGGCGGTCCTGTCCGAGAACTTCGGGGCGTGGGGGCCACCCATGCCATAAATGCCAGAGAGCCCTCTGGCGCCGTGGGGAGATGGGGATGCAGACGACCACCGTCACCCGGTTTCCGGGGGCACGGGGTTCGAGCTTCCTTCGGACATTACGACCGGCCTGAACGCTTCGCAGCGATGCGGCGCGCTTTGGCCAATCCGTCGTCGGGAATAAGCCCGGCGGCGAATACCAGACTGGAGACCGCAATGGACCGCGCTCAAAAAGCCGAGTCGATCGAGACGCTCAAGGGCGTCTTCGCCGACGCGGGCGCCGTGGTCGTGACCCACAACCTGGGTCTGACCGTTGCGGATATGGAAGACCTGCGTGGACGCCTCCGCAAGGAAGGCGGCACGTTCAAGGTGGTCAAGAACCGCCTGGCGCTCAAGGCGCTCGAAGCCGAAGAAGGCAGCGACTACCACGGCCTGTTCAAGGGTCCCGTGGGCATCGCCTATGCCGATGACGCGGTGACGGCCGCCAAGATCACCGCTGAATACGCCAAGGCCAACGACAAGTTCGTCGTCCTGGGCGGCTTCATGGGTGAGAAGGTTCTGGACGCGAAGGGCGTGGAGGTTCTCTCCAAACTGCCGTCGCTGGATCAGATCCGCGCTTCGCTGCTCGGCCTGCTCAACGCTCCCGCGACCAAGATCGCCGGCGTCGTGCAAGCCCCGGCCGGCCAACTGGCCCGGGTGTTCAACGCCTACGCCACGAAGGACGCCGCGTAAGCGGACCCGCCTCTTTCATCTCTGCAAACTCTCTACTGAAACCCAATCCTCCGAAGGAACCTACCCATGGCCGATCTCGCCAAAATCGTTGAAGACCTGTCGAAGCTGACCGTTCTGGAAGCCGCCGAGCTGTCCAAGCTGCTGGAAGAAAAGTGGGGCGTCAGCGCCGCTGCTCCGGTGGCCATGGCCATGCCGGCCGGTGGTGGCGGCGCCGCCCCCGCCGAAGCTGCTGAAGAGCAGACCGAGTTCACCGTCGTCCTGCTGGACGGCGGCGACAAGAAGATCAACGTCATCAAGGAAGTCCGCGGCGTCCGTTCGGACCTCGGCCTGAAGGAAGCCAAGGACCTGGTCGAAGGCGCTCCGCAGAACGTCGTCGAGAACGTCTCCAAGCAGAACGCCGACGAAATCGCCAAGAAGCTGACGGAAGCCGGCGCCAAGGTCCAGATCAAGTAAGAACGACCAAGGCACGGGCGCTCCGGCGTCCGGGAATCGCAGGCCCGAAGGGAAACCTTCGGGCCTGTTTTCGTTTCGGCGATAGCCGGGGCCGGCCGCATCCGCGCCGCGCGCCCCGCTTCCGAAAGGCCTCCCCATGAAGATCCTGATGGTCCTGACGTCACACGACGCGCTCGGCGACACCGGCAAGAAGACCGGCTTCTGGCTGGAGGAGTTCGCCGCCCCCTGGTATGTGCTGAAGGATGCGGGGGCCGAGATCACCCTGGCCTCGCCGAGAGGCGGGCAGCCGCCGCTGGATCCCAAGAGCGATGAGCCCGACGCCCAGACCGACGCCACCCGGCGCTTCAGGGACGATGCGGCCGCGAAGGCCGCGCTGGCCTCCACCCGCCCGCTGTCGGACGTGTCGGCGGACGATTTCGACGCCGTCTTCTATCCCGGCGGACACGGCCCGTTGTGGGACCTGGCCGAAGACCCGGCTTCGATCGCGCTGATCGAGGCCTTCGCCCGGGCCGACAAGCCGGTCGGCGCGGTGTGCCACGCCCCGGCGGCCCTGCGCCATGTGAAGGGCCCCGATGGCGAGTTCCTCGTGAAGGGCCGCAAGGTCACAGGCTTCACCAACGGCGAGGAAGAGGCGGTCGGCCTGACCGACGTCGTGCCCTTCCTCGTTGAGGATATGCTCACGGCCAACGGCGGGCTGTATTCGAAGGGTGCGGATTGGGGCGTGCACGTCCTGACGGACGGCAAACTGGTCACGGGCCAGAATCCGGCCTCGTCCGAAGGCGCGGCGGAGGCGCTGCTGGCCCTGCTGAAATAGAAGGACGGGAAGGGGGCCGGGCCCCCTTCCGTCTGTCAGCGACGTCGCGGCGCGAAGATGTCGGCCAGCCGGTCGCGCGTGCCGGGGATGCGGACCAGGCGCGGATAGCGCAGGCCCCCGTGGTAGTCGAAGCTCAGCGTGCGGAACTCATCGCCGCGCTTCACCACCAGCACGATCGGCTCACTTCCGCCCTTGGCCGCGGTCACCGCCTCGCGCAGGACCTCGGCCGAGGCCGTGCGGTCGCCGACGGCGACCAGCTCCCAGCCCGCGCCCAGCCCCATCTCGAAGGCCGGTCCGCCCCAGCGCACGCCGGTGATGCGGTTGCCGGAGCCGAGGTTGAAGCCCAGCGAATACTGGAAGTCGCCGCCCCAGCCGCTCATCATCCGCTTCTCCAGCGGGGTCAGTTCGTCGACGTACGTCAGCCGCCAGCCGGCGCGCTCGATTCCGTCCAGCGGGGCCTTGGCGTCCGGCCCGACGGCGTCCAGCCGCGTGCGCAGGAAGGTCGCCCAGTCGTGGGGATGCACGGCGTTCAGATGCTCGACCACATCCCCGAAGGTGTAGGGCCGCGCCTCCCAGACCCCGTCCTCGACGCCGTAGAAGGCCCTCGAGAAGTCATCCAGCGACTTCCGGTCGCGCGTGGCCTCGCGGATCAGGGTGTCGGCGTCCAGCCAGATCAGCAGCGCCTCGCGGTAATAGTCGCCCGTCCCGCGCATCCATGACGGCCAGGGATTGGTGGTCCGATAGCCCAGCAGGTTGTGGTTGGTCGTGTCCTGAAGCGCCCGCCACTCACGACCCGGCTGCTGGTCGTAGAAGCCGGCCACCTCGGCCAGATTGACCACGGCTTCCTCGACCGTTCCCAGTCCGGACCGGGCGGTGAGAACATCGCCCCAGTACTCGGTCTGGCCCTCATAGACCCACATCAGGCTGTTCTGGGTCGGGACGTTGAGGTTCGGCACATACTCGTCCGACGGACGGCGGAACTTGCCGTTCCAGCTGTGCACATATTCGTGGGGCAGCAGGCCGCGCGAGCCGTATGAGGGGGTGGCCGTGCTGAAGAAG
This sequence comes from Brevundimonas sp., assembly GCF_036676055.1. GTDB lineage: Bacteria > Pseudomonadota > Alphaproteobacteria > Caulobacterales > Caulobacteraceae > Brevundimonas. Next base: position 15,833 of record NZ_JAKFDS010000077.1, read on the forward strand.
TTCGGGGCGGCGGTGTTCTCTGACGAGCGATGGTGCTCCAGCCCGATGCCGCCCAGCTTCGACGTCAGGCCCAGCAGGAACTCGTAGCGGTCGAAATGGCGGGCCCCGAACAGGCGGTCGGCCTGATCCACCAGCGACTCATATTTCGCGACCCACTCAGGCCCGGCGTTGATCGAGGCGGCGGTGTCCCCGACCAGGTTCAGATGGACCGGCGAACGACCGCCGGGATCGATGTCGAGGCGGCGATAGTGCGCCCCCGCGAACATCGGGCTGTCGGCCAGATGCTCCAGCGATATCGGGGCGAAGGTCGCGACATTCCCCTCGCGGGAAACCGTATCCAGGGCGACGCCATAGTTCCAGCCCTCGGGCAGCACCACCGACGGCGCGAAAGTGATGCGGCTATGGGCGTAGCCGGCAGGGTAGAGGAGGGCCTTCTCCCACTGCAGGTTGACGATCTCCTCGGTCATGACCACCCGCCAAACGGCGTTGTCGGGCTGGGTCAACCATTCGAAATCGACCTCGATGGTTTCGACCCCGGCCGGAATCTCAAGGTGGAAGGCGTGCGGATCGACGGTGTCGCGCACCCATTCGATGCGCCGGCCGCCGCCCATGACGGTCAGGCCGGACACCAGCTGGATCGGTCCGGTGTCGGCGTGGTTGCCGGGGATGAATTTCGGATACTGGAGAACGAGGGGCCCGGCGCTGACAGGCACGGTCTGGCGCACCCGGATGACCTTGTGCGCCAGGTCCGTCAGGTCGACGCGGATGCCGATGGTCCCGGGGTAGTCCCGGTCCTGCGGCGCCGGGATCGGCGGGAGGGGGCGCGGCAGGCTGGTCGGCGCCGGCAGCGGGGTCTGCGCCTGCGAGGCAGGGACCTGGGCCAGTACGGGCGCCGAGGCGGAGGCGAGGAGCAGGGCGAGGGCGGCGGATTTCAGCATGGTCATTCCTCGCGATCAGCGGCGGCGGGGGGCGAGGATGTCGCCCAGACGGTCGGGCGTCCCCTCGATCCGCTCGAGATGCGGATAGCGCAGGCCGTCGTGATAATCGAAGCGGATGGTCCGGAAGCGCTCGCCCTTCTTGACCATCATCTCGATCGGGGTCGAGTTGCCTTTCGAGGCGGTGATCGCCTCGGCGATGACCTCCGCGCTGGCGGCGCGGCCATTCACGGCCACCACCTCCCAGCCCGACGTCAGGCCGGCTTCGAAGGCGGGAGAGCCCCAGCGGACGCTGTAGATGCGGTTGGCGTTGTTGACGCCGATGCCCAGCGAGTACTGGAAGTCATTGCGCTCGTACTCGCTGTAGAGAGCCTTCTGATAGGCGTTGGGCTCCTCCTTGAAGACCAGGCGGTAGCCGCCCCGCTCGATGCCGTCCAGCGGCATGGGCGCGTCAGCTCCGACGGCGTCCAGGCGCGTCCGCAGGAAGGTCGCCCAGTCGTTCGGCTGGACCTCGTTGAGGGTCCGCACGATGTCTTCAAAGGTGTAGGGCGCCGGATCCCAGTTCCCGTCCTCGACGCCGAAGAAGGCCTTGGCGAAATCGTCCAGCGACCGGCGACCGCCCGACTGCTCGCGGATCCAGGTGTCGGCGTCCAGCCAGATCAGGGCGCCTTCGGAATAGTAGTCCTCGCTGCGCTGGAAGCTGCCCCAGGGCTGGGGCCGGCGCTGGGCGATGATCGGGTCGTTGGTGGTGTCCTGCATGGCGCGCCATGCGCGGCCGGGGCTCAGACCGTAGGTGGCGGCGGTCATGGCCATCGAGCCCAGTTCCTGCTCCTTTGTCAGCAGGCCGGCGCGGGTGGTCAGCACCTGCCCCCAGTACTGGGTCTGTCCCTCATAGACCCACAGCAGCGAGTTCTGCATCGGTTCGTTCAGGGTCGGGGTCAGCTGGTCGGCCGGGCGACGCCATTTGCCGTTCCAGGAGTGGGTGTATTCGTGACCCAGCAGGTCGCGGTCCCCGATCGTCCCGGTCCGGTCGGTGAAATAGTCGGTGTCGACGCTGTTTTCCGACGAGCGGTGGTGCTCCAGCCCGATGCCGCCCAGCTTGTCGCTCACCGCCAGCAGGAAGTCGTAGTGGTTGAAGTGCCGTGCGCCGTACAGGCGGTCGGCCTGATCGATAAGGTTGCGGTGCAGTTCGATGTGCTCGTCGGTGGCGGCCAGCATGGCGGCGCTGTCGGCGACGATGTTCAGCCGCACGGGCGAGCGGCCGCCCGGATCAAGATCAATCTGGCGATAGTGGCGGCCGGCGAACACCGGGCTGTCGGCGAAATGCTCGAGGCTGATGGGCGCGAAGGTCGCGACGCCGTTCCGGAAGCTCTCGGTGTCCAGCGCCGTGCCGTACTGCCAGCCCTCGGGTAGGCGCAGGGTCGGCCGGAAGGTGATCTGGCTGGAATAGTAGCCCGCCGGATAGAGCAGGGCCTTCTCCCACTGGATGTTCAGCATGTCGTCGGTGATGACCACGCGGCCCTGGCTGCCGTCGATCGGCGTCAGCCATTTGAACGACGCCTCGATCGAGGTCGCGCCGGCCGGGACCTCGATCTGGAAGCCGTTGGTGTGGACGGTGTGGCGCACCCAGCGCAGCGGCTGGCCGTTGGCGGTGATCCTCAGGTCGGCGATGTCGTCGACCGGGCCCACCGGGCCGTGGTTGCCGGGGATCCACTCGGGATAGAGCAGGATCAACGGTCCCGGGGCGGCCACCGGGATGGTCTGTTTCACCGAAACGATGCGCCGGTCGATGTCGGTGGCGTCCATCTCAAGCGAGATCACGCCGGGATAGGGCGCGTCGCGCGGGGCGGGGATCGGGACCAGGGCCCAGTCCAGCGCCGGGGTTCCGACCTGCGCCAGCGCGGGGACCGAACCAAACAGAAGCGCGGCGGCGCAGGCGGAGGCGATCAGTCGGGCGGGACGCATCATCGGAGGCTCTCGGTCAATGAGGTTCGAGGGCACGCTAGTGCGCCGCGCCCGCTCGCCGGATTAAATCCCTGTCATGTTGGCGGTTCCCAGGCCCGGATCCGGCCCCGGGTCCTGCCCATGTATTCAAGTCACGCCTGTCCCGGTCCTGTCCCCGCCTGTCCCGCCCTTGTCCTCTCGATGAGGACAAAATCGGCAGGGACAAACCGGTCAGCCCGCCGGCTTCACTTCCAGCAGCTCGACCGTGAACCGAAGGGTCGAATTGGGCGGCAGTTCATCGCCGCCGACCCAGCGGTCGCCGTAGCCGAGCGCGGCCGGAATCACGAACTCGAACGTCTCGCCCTCGCGCATCAGGCCGACCCCCTCGGTCCAGCCCTTGATCACCCGGTTGAGCGGAAACTCCGCCGGCTCGTTGCGGGCGTAGCTGCTGTCGAACTCGCGCCCGTCGACGAAGGTCCCGCGGTAGTGGACCTTGACCGTGTCGGTCGAGGCGGGCTGGCGGCCGGAAGGCTTGGCCGGGCCGACGCGGCGGTATTGCAGGCCCGACGCGGTCGTCGTCCAACCGCCGCGGGCGGCGTTCCAGGTCAGGTAGGCGGCGTTGCCGGCGTCCCAGTTGGCCTGGGTCGCGGGCCCCGAGAAATCGTAGGGGTTCGGCCCGGCCGAGGCGCAGGCGGACAGGGTCAGGGCGGCGGCGGCCGCGAGCGCGATGCGAGTCATGCGGCGACGCTATTTACCCCGATGCCGCAAAGCAATGGGCGGGCGGGGCGGCCGCCCATCGGCGTTCCCGGAAAAACGCAACCGACGGTCTTTATTTCGCCGTCAAAGCGAGTATATCAGCCCGCTCCGCTAACTCCGTGAGAGATACGCGCGAAAGCGCCGAGGCCCGGTTTGTCGCCCTCCGACCGGTGCGAAGGCGCGCTCCTTCCCAAGGGAGCCCTACAATTCAGGCGTCCTGGGACCGCAAGGCCCGAGGGTGGACGCCGAAACCGATGGTCACGGGTCGCCGGAATGGCGGAGCCGTGGCTGCTGCATTGAGCAGGCTGCCCGGCCTGCCGCATTGGGAAGACAGAATGGCCAAGTCGAAAGCGGAGCTCACCGTCAACGGTCAGTTCCTCACCGCCACCTCGTTCACTGGCAAGAAGCGCATCCGCCACTCCTTCGGGCGTATCCCCGAAGCGGTGCAGATGCCGAACCTGATCGAGGTTCAGCGCGCCTCCTACGAGCAGTTCCTGCAGCGCGAGGTCCGCTCGGGCCCGCGCAAGGACCAGGGCATCGAGGCGGTGTTCAAGTCGGTCTTCCCGATCAAGGATTTCAACGAACGCGCCATCCTGGAATACGTCTCCTACGAGTTCGAGGACCCGAAGTACGACGTCGAGGAGTGCATCCAGCGCGACATGACCTATGCCGCGCCGCTGAAGGTCAAGCTGCGCCTGATCGTCTTTGAATCCGACGAGGAAACGGGCGCGCGCTCGGTCAAGGATATCAAGGAGCAGGACGTCTACATGGGCGATATCCCGCTCATGACCGACAAGGGCACCTTCATCGTCAACGGGACCGAGCGGGTGATCGTGTCCCAGATGCACCGTTCGCCGGGCGTCTTCTTCGATCACGACAAGGGCAAGACGCACAGCTCGGGCAAGCTGCTGTTCGCCGCCCGCGTGATCCCGTACCGCGGTTCCTGGCTCGACTTCGAGTTCGACGCCAAGGACATCGTCTACGTCCGCATCGACCGCCGCCGGAAGCTGCCGGCCACGACCTTCCTGATGGGTCTGGGCATGGACGGCGAGGAAATCCTCAAGACCTTCTACGAGACCGTGCCCTACGAGAAGCGCGGCGAAGGCTGGGTCACGCCGTACAAGGCCGAGCGCTGGCGCGGGGTGAAGCCGGAATTCGACCTGGTCGACGCCGACACCGGTGAAGTGATCGCCGCCGCCGGCACCAAGATCAGCGCCCGCCAGGCCAAGAAGCTGAGCGACACGACCACCTCGCTGTCGCTGGCCGCCGACGCCCTGCTGGGCAAGTATCTGGCCGCCGACGCCGTCAACTACGAGACCGGCGAAATCTACGCCGAGGCCGGCGACGAGCTGGACCAGCCGACCATCGAACTGCTGGAGAGCCACGGCTTCACCACCATCGACGTGCTGGACATCGACCACGTCACGGTCGGCGCCTATATGCGCAACACCCTGCGCATCGACAAGAACACCGGCCGCGAGGACGCTCTATTCGACGTCTACCGCGTGATGCGTCCGGGCGAGCCGCCGACCCCGGAGGCCGCCGAAGCCATGTTCAACTCGCTGTTCTTCGACAGCGAGCGCTACGACCTGTCGGCCGTCGGCCGGGTCAAGATGAACATGCGTCTGGAGAGCCCCGAGGTCTCGGACGAGATCCGCGTGCTGCGCAAGGAAGACGTTCTCAAGGTGCTGCAGATCCTCGTCGGCCTGAAGGACGGCCAGGGCGAGATCGACGACATCGACAACCTGGGCAACCGCCGGGTCCGTTCCGTCGGCGAACTGCTGGAGAACCAGTACCGCGTCGGCCTGCTGCGGATGGAGCGCGCCATCAAGGAGCGCATGTCCTCGGTCGATATCGACACCGTGATGCCGCACGACCTGATCAACGCCAAGCCGG
>NZ_JAKFDS010000078.1:0-2630 GCF_036676055.1 Brevundimonas sp.
GCGTCCTGCCGGCGCCGGCGGCGGTGCGAGCTCGGCGGCGGCGGCGCCGGTGACTTCGCCGCCGGGGCCGGTCCCGGCCTCTCCTTCGTCGACGCCGACCGGAGCCTCGGCCTCCGGCGGCAGCGGGCGCTCGATGCGGGCGCGCATGTCGGGATCCTTGAGCAGGACGGTCTTCATGATCTCGCGCGCCCGGGGCGCGGCGTCGGCCGAGCCGCCTGCGGGGGCATGCTGGATGATCAGGGCGATGGCGTAGCGTGGCGCGTCGTGCGGCGCGAAGGCGACGAACAGGGCGTGGTCGCGCCGCGTCCACACGGCGTCGCGCGGTCCGCGCGAGCCGGAACCGTAGTCGCGCGACTGCGCCGTGCCGGTCTTGCCGGCCATCTGGATGTCGCCGAGCCCGAGCTGGGAGGCGCGATAGGCGGTGCCGGTGACGTCATTGGCCACGGCCGCCATGCCGCCCCGCACGATGTCGAGATGCTCGCGGCTGAACGGGAGGTCGGCGAAGGCTGGCGCGGCCGGGCGCGCCTCGCCGCCGACCGCCCTGACCAGACGGGGCTGCACCGCTTTGCGGCCATTGGCGATGCGCGAGGTCATCACCGCCAGCTGCAGGGCGTTGACGGCCAGGGCCCCCTGCCCGATCGAGACCGACAGGGTTTCGCCCGGATACCAGGTCCCGTCATCGTCCCATTTGGTGGCGGCGGCGTAGTCGCGCTTCCACTTCGTCGAGGGAACGATGCCCTTCGACTGACCGGCGATGCCGATCTCGTAGGTATGGCCGAAGCCGAGGTCCTCGGCGACGCGGGCGATCCGGTCGATCCCGGCGCGGTTGCACATGTGGTAGAAGTAGGTGTCGCACGAGTTCTTGATGGCGTTGTGCATATCCATCGCGCCGTGACCGCCGCGCCGCCAGCAGCGGAAGGTGCGGTTGCCGTAGCGATAGCCGCCGGTGCAGGTCACCCGCTCGGTCGGATCAATGCCCGCGTCCAGAATGGCGAGGGCCGTGGTCATCTTGAAGGTCGAGCCGGGCGGGAAGGTGCCGTAGATCGCCTTGTCGAGCAGCGGCTTGCGCTCGTAGTCAGCGAGGGCCCGGTAGATGCTGGACGGCACGCCGCCGACGAAGAGATTGGGATCGAACGATGGGGCCGAGACCATGCACAGGATGTCGCCGTTGCGGATGTCCATGACGACGCAACCGCCGGACTCCTCGCCGTAGACCTCGAGCGCGCGGTTCTGCACATCGGCGTCGAGCGTCAGGACCACGTCCTTGCCCGGCACCGCGGGCCGGGAGCCGCCGATGTCCTCAGCCACGACGCGGCCGCGGGCGTCGACCTCGACCCGGTTGCCGCCGGCCTCGCCGCGCAGGTCGGCGTCAAAGGCCTTTTCGACTCCCTGACGGCCGATGCGGAAGCCCGGGTTGTAGAGGATCTCCGGCACCTTCTCGCCGCGTTCCTCGATCGCCTTGATGTCGCGGTCGTTGGGCTTGGCGACATAGCCGATGACGTGGGCGAAGGATCCGCCGAACGGATAGAAGCGGGCCTCGTTCATGTCCGCCATCACGCCCGGAAGCTCGTTGGCGTAGAGGTTGACCCGGGCGAACTCCTCCCAGGTCAGGTCGCTCTTGACCGGGACGGGCGAGAAGCGCGGGGCGGCGTTGACGTCGCGGATGATCGAGCGGCGCCGCTCCATGGTATCCGGCAGCAGGCGGCCGAGCAGGTCGAGGGTCTGGTCGAGGTCCTTGGTCTCGTCGCGGACGACCAGCACGCGGAAGCTGGGCCGGTTGCCGGCGATGACCACGCCGTTGCGGTCGAGGATGCGCCCGCGCGGCGGCGGCACGAGACGGAAGTTGAACTGGTTGTTGGTGGCCAGGGTCGCATACTGCCCGGCCTGGATAACCTGCAACTGGGCCAGCCTGCCGGTCAGGGCGACGCCGCCGAGGGTGGTCAGCCCGCCCATGACGAAGGTGCGACGCAGGAAGGAGCCCTGGCGCTCGTTGGTGTCGGCGAAGAATATCGACGGTTCCGAGCTCATCGGAACCTCACGTCGCCATCCTCGAACCGTTCGATCAGGCGGTGGGCGAACGGGAACAGGAGCAGGGTCGGCAGCACCTGCAGGAAGACCGAGATCAGGCTGGCGGGGGTCCCGGCGATGAAGGCCATGACCACATAGGCGAGCGTGAAGGCCAGCAGGCAGCAGGCGGCGTACCAGACGAACAGAACGGCGGTATCCTGGCCCGCAAGGAAGCTGCGCGAGGCGAGGACGACGCTGTAGATGCCGAGAAAGATCAGCCCCCAGAGGCCGAGCGGGCCGTAGGTCAGGATGTCGAGCAGCAGGCCCAGAACGACCAGCACCAGAGGGGCCAGCACCGACGGGCGGATCAGTGGCCAGGCGAAGGCCAGCACCGTGGGGATAACCGGCTCGGGCAGGTGCAGGCCGAAGACCTCGACCGGGGTCTGAAGAACGATGGTGGCCGCGATGGCGATCAGGGCAGGATAGACGATCCACTGCATCGGCCCGACGACGCGAACCGCGACGGCGCGTCTCATTCGTCGTCCCCCGACGGGGCGGCGGCCGACGGACCGGGAGCGGGCGCGGCCTGGACGGGCGCGGCCGCAGGGGCGGCGGCGGGCGGA
>NZ_JAKFDS010000079.1:0-11592 GCF_036676055.1 Brevundimonas sp.
GTCTTCTGCGGCCTGTTCCCGGTCGACGCCGCCGACTTCGAGGACCTGCGCGCCGCCATCGGCCGCCTGCGCCTGAACGACGCCAGCTTCACCTATGAGATGGAGTCCTCGGCCGCCCTCGGCTTCGGCTTCCGCTGCGGCTTCCTCGGCCTGCTGCACCTCGAGATCATCCAGGAGCGCCTCAGCCGCGAGTTCAACCTCGACCTGATCGCGACCGCCCCCAGCGTGGTCTACAAGATCAAGCTGCGCGACGGCTCCGAGATCGATCTGCACAATCCGGCCGACCTGCCCGACGTGATGCAGATCATGGAAATCAGCGAGCCGTGGATCAAGGCGACCATCCTGACCCCCGACGAATATCTCGGCGGCGTGATCAAGCTGTGCCAGGACCGCCGCGGCTCCCAGGTCGAGCTCTCCTACGTCGGCGCCCGCGCCCTGGTGGTCTATGAGCTGCCGTTGAACGAGGTCGTGTTCGACTTCTACGACCGCCTCAAATCCATCTCCAAGGGCTACGCCTCGTTCGACTACGAGCTGACCGACTACAAGCCCGGCGACCTCGTCAAGATGAGCATCCTCGTCAACGCCGAGCCGGTCGACGCCCTGTCGATGCTGGTCCACCGCAACCGCGCCGAGACCCGCGGCCGCGGCATGGTCGAGAAGATGAAGGAGCTGATCCCGCCCCACCTGTTCCAGATCCCGATCCAGGCGGCCATCGGCGGCAAGATCATCGCCCGCGAGACCGTCCGCGCCCTGCGCAAGGACGTGACCTCGAAATGCTACGGCGGCGACGCCACCCGCAAGAAGAAGCTGCTCGAGAAGCAGAAGGCCGGCAAGAAGCGCATGCGCCAGTTCGGCAAGGTGGAAATCCCGCAGGAAGCCTTCATCGCCGCGCTGAAGATGGATGAGGATTGAGACTATCGGTCGATGATAGATGCGGCTTGGACAATGTATCTTTTCGGTCTGCCGTCCATCGCTAGTATACGATAAAATGTCATGTCTATTTTCCTTCCGGTTCTGTTTGCATACTGATCCAAACCCCAACTGAACACTGGACGATACATTCTGAGCGTGTCTCGCGACATGGAAATAGGCACGACTCGCCCAAGCTCGGTGTCGAACACGCTGCCATATCCAGAATTGGCGTTGAATGCAGAAACACTGAACAAGCGATTTTTCACGGCACTGTCCTCAACATTTTGCCGAACGTATTCCTTGGTCTCTTCGTCGAAGGTATTGATAATGTTGTGGCCGGTAACGATGGTCAGCTTCTTGGCGCCGTTGCCGATGACGCTGTGGGCTTGCCGGATGGGAGCTTCTGAGACGGCGACTAACGCCTCAACATCACCACCTCGCCGTGCAGCAAGGTCGCGCATAGGGCCCGCCGGTATCACGTCGTCTTCGCCTAGGTTGCGATCAATGACGCGCTTCAGCAGTTGACGCATCAACTCGCCGCTTACTCCCGTCGCCGCAGCCAATCCGAAGGTCTGGGCCGCGTCACTCGCGAGGAACACACTGAGTTCGGTCAGAACGCTCCCTGGGCCCGGGGCGGAACCTTGGACTAGGTGGCGACCGGGGAAATCCCCACGCTGACGAATCTTGCCGGTCTCGACATAGTTGGCCACGAGCGACATCGTCCAAGCGACGCCAGCCAACCCCATGTATCCGTCATAACCCTCAAACCGGTGCTCATCGGCAAGGTCTCCGGTAAGCTTGACCTTGAAATCAATACGTTCCGCCATGGTGCCCCCAGCACGCAATAACTTTGCGGACACGCAATCATGACGCGTGCTAAGTGGTCAAGTGAATCGAATAACGGGGGGCTGTGATTATGATTCCTGATGTCGCCATTGGTGCAATTCTTGCGGCACTGATCGCAGGGCTAGTATCGCTCCTTGGGCTTATCGTGTCGAAAGAGCAGAAGACCTCGGAGTTCAGGCAGTCGTGGATTGACGCCCTTCGCGAGGAGATGGCGGTGTATGCTGCCTCAATAAATACATTACATGACGCGTTGCTAGTCACCTACAAGGACTTCGAGCACAAGCACGAAAAGATGTCGTCAGTCTATCATGAGCTAAACAAAGCAACTTTCCGAATAGAGCTGCGCGTGAACCCGAAGGAGGCTGGTCATACTGGACTGCTGAATACCATGAGCGACATCAGGGAAATCGCTTCCGATGCGAATGGCATAACGTTGGAGGCGCTCAAGCCCTTGGAAGCGAAGTTCATCGCCGACGCCCAGGCAATCCTGAAATCTGAATGGCGCCGAGTAAAACGTGGAGAACTTGCCTTCGTTATCGCGAAGTGGGCCGCTTTAGTATTTGTCGTCGTAGCGTCTATCTCCATTGGAATTCTCGTTCTGGGCTCGGCCAAGAACCCATCAGCGCTGGGGTCGCAACCACCGCCCACCACAGTAGAGTCACGCGGTGCTGCGTCAGTGGACAAGGGTGCGGGAGGTAAGCAAAAAATCGGCCCCCGCTCCACGGGTTTAGAGAAGCAGAGTTAACGTCAGTTGGCCGAGAAAGCCTACACCCTACACTTCGCCAGACTGTGCAGCCTGATCCGTGCCACCGGGCGGTTCGAGGTGCCGGCGGGCGCAGGCGGGGCGATGAAGCTGAGGGACCGGGTGTAGGCTTTCGCCCATCGACGGCCCCCTACCGCTTCTGGCATCGGCATACTGCGGCAGCGCCAAGGACTCGGCATAGGCATGCATGTGCTCCGCGTCAGCAAGTCGCGTCAGAGTCTCGGTAGCTCGGGCGCGAATACGTATCTCGCCCCATAAACCACACCGCCGATGTCGACCCGTCCATCTGGCCCGATGTCGTCCCGTCCGACCGGAGCGAGTTGCATCAGGACGATCTCGCCCTTGCGGGTCCGCTTGACGATCACCGGGATGCAGAACTCGAAGGAGTGGTCGTCGAGAATCGCCAGAGCCTGTTTCTCGATCTGCTCGGCGATGATCGGTTCGCCGATCTTGACCTCGACCGCGATGGCGCCGGTTCTGGACTCGCCGTCGACATGGGCCACCGCCTTGTAGAGGGCGTCGATCTCCGAGCTTCTCAATTTCACGTTGTTCTGGAGATGGGTGATCTCGCGAAGGCCGTTCCCCAAGGCGTTCGGGGAACTGGCGAGAAAATGTTCGAGCAGGTGCAGCTTGACCGCGATCTGGGCCAGCGACTGCTCGTCGACCCGCACGATCTCCCTCGTCGTGACCGGCAGACTCAGCGTCTGCAGCGTGAAGGTCGGCTCGGCGCCCGTCGGCAGGAAGTCGTCCGGGAACGGCTCCTGCCCCTCGGGTATGGGGAAGAATTCGAAACACTGGCCGACGCCGGTTCTCTGGCGCGCCGTATAGCCGGCGTCGCGGATGGCGGCGGGCCAGATGGCGTTCCGGCGGGCCGAGCGCAGATAGTCCTTGATGAAGTTGGCCGGGTTGCGATCCGAGAGTTCGATACTCCCGGCCCGCACAAGTTCACGGATCGCGTCGGCGACCTCGTCCAGGGTGACGAGAGGATTGGCGACCCGGCCGGTGGCGGGATCGTACCGGGCGTCGAAGAGCGCCTGAAAGACGTGGTTCTTGGCTGACATCGGCTCTCCCCGAGAGCCTTCTACCCTGGATTGGTCCGGCGGGGCCACCGGCCGTCGTCACTCCGCCGCGAACTGAAGCCTCTCGGCCTCGATCTCCGACTGCTTCCGCTTGCGCGCGCCGCTTTTCCGGTCCCGGCGGGAGACCGCGAAGGCGCGGCCGAATTTGGCGGCGGCCTCCTTCATGCCGAGGCCCAGCAGCTCGGGATCGCCCAGCTTGACCGATCGGCTCGGCTGTTCCGGGACGTGTCGGAGCGCTCCGACGATCTCGGCGGCGACCGCCCGCGCCATCGGCGGCGGCACGGCGTTACCGACCTGCCGAGCGCCATGCCACTTTGTCTCGTGCAGCCGGAACCAGTCCGGAAAGCCGTGCAGGCGCGCCATTTCCCGAACCGTGATGCACCGGTCGAATCTGTAGTGGATCGGGCGCGGGCTGGTGAAGGCGCCGCGCGCCGCGTCGGTGCCGGCGCGAAGGGTGTTGGACACCCCGTCGGTCGGCAGCCGGAAAAAGCGCGAGATCGGCTCGACCTCGCCGGGGACGGTTTCCGAGAACCGCCGCCGGGAGATCGACGTGTGCTCCGTGCGGGCGCTGGAGGTGAGCATGTGCGGCTCCCAGCAGCGGACGTAGCCGTAGCCCCAGCTGTCGCGGGTCAGGCATCGCATGGCCGAGGCGTATTCGCTCGGCACGCCCCAGCTGCTGGTCGCCACCGCGTCGGTCTCGCGAAGCCGGTCGAACTTCTCCGCGTCCGGCAGATCGCCCAGGGCGTCCTTGCAGCTCGGCCCCTCGGGCAGAGGGGACTTCTGGCTGCCGGCCGCGCGGGTGACCGCCGCCGGATATTTCGGCAGGCTCAGACCGACCTTGGCGCCCATCAGGATCAGGCGTTCGCGGTTCTGCGGCACGCCGAAACTGGCGGCGTTCAGCACCTTCCACGGCAGGGTCACGACGTAGCCGGCGCCCTCGAACTCGGCGATCAGCTCGTCGAGAAAGGCCCGGTGCCGCCCGACGGTGATGCCCTTGACGTTCTCGAACACGAAGTATGAGGCGTCGAGCTCGCGCACGATGCGGACGAAGTCGCGGACCAGCGCATTCCGCGGATCGTCCAGCGCCCGCTTGCCGATCATCGAAAAGCCTTGGCAGGGCGCGCCGCCGAATACGACGTCGACCGCGCGGTCGCCGAGGCCGGCGAGTTTCCGGATTTCCGCGCCGGTCAGGTCCTGCACGGATCGGGCGATCACCGTCGTTTCCGGGAAATTGAACGCGTGGGCCGCCGCGTGGATGGGGTCGATCTCGACCGCCGCGACGACATCGAAGCCGGCCTGCTCGAACCCGAGGCTCATGCCGCCGACGCCGGCGAACAGGTCCACTCCAACAGGACGGGTCATGGCGCGCTCCCTCGGCTCGAGTCTCGCGAAGTCCTAGCGGGCCGAACGGCCCAAGTCGATCGCCTTTTGTTCCTGTAATTTGATTCGCCCGGACCCGGTGCAATTGGGTAACGCCAATCCCAGATTGAGGTCGTGACCGATCCGACGCCATCCGAGTGGAACGACCCGCCGGTCGACGCCAAGCGCAGCGAGATCATGCGCAGCGTGCGCGGGAAGAACACCGCCCCCGAGATGAAGGTGCGCTCGGCCCTGCACCGGGCCGGCTACCGCTTTCGCCTCCATCGCAAGGACCTGCCGGGCAAGCCGGACATCGTGCTCCCGTCGCGCCGGGCCGTGGTGTTCGTGCACGGCTGCTTCTGGCACCGGCACCCCGCATGCCGGGCCGCGAGTTCGCCCTCGACCCGCGTCGCCTTCTGGCAGGACAAGTTCGCCCGCAACGTCGAACGCGATCGGCTGGCGATCGCGGCGCTGGAGCGGGCGGGCTGGGCGGTGCACGTCGTCTGGGAGTGCGAGACGAAGGGCAAGGCTCCGACCTTCTGGGGCGGCCTCGAGACTTTCTTGCGGGAGCTCCCGGCCCCATACGACCGATCCTGACGCACCCTCCGCCTATCCTCCCGCGTCATGACCGACCGCGCGCCTCTCCCCCCGCCCGTCCCGCTCGCCTCGCCCCCCGGCCGAGGACCGCCCCGTCCACTACCGGCTCTCCTCCGACACCTGGGAGATCATCTGCAGGGAATACCGCGAGGGGGTCACCGCCCCTTCCTGGCCCGCAAATGGCGGGTGTCGGAGCACGCCATCCGCCGCCGCGTCACCCGGCACGGGGCGACCAAGCGGGAGTGGGGCGACGCCCAGGCGATCAGCCAGGCCCTGGCCCGCGAGGCGGCGCGGCGCAACAGCCCCGAGGCCGTGGCGGCGCGGCTGTTCGATGGCGTCGGGATGCTGGAGGTCGAGGCGGTGGCCGACCCCGCCGTGCTGGCCCGGCTGGCGACCCTGGCCTCGGGGCGGGCCATGACCGCGCGGCTGTGGGCCGAGGCGCGGGCCCTGTCGCAGCTGGCCGAGAGCTATGCCCGGCTGGCGGCCCGGCAGGAGGCGGGGCGGGTGACGCTGGACACGGTGCCGCTGGAGCTGATCGCCCGCATCGCCGTGGGGCCGCAGGACGACTGGATCGATTCGGATGACCCTGTTCGACGCCGACGAGAGCGAGCCTGACTATGAGGTGCGCGACCGGTTCTGGCGGCGCAAGGCGGTGATCGACGCGCGCCGCCGGGAGGAGCTGGAGAGGGCCCACCGGGCGGAGGCCGAGGAGGGGCGCCGCGAGGCCGGGCGGGAAGGGGCCGCCTGACGGTCGACCCGCCCCCCTCCCTGCGCTATCCACGCCGCTCACCGCTCCACCCGCCCCGCGAGACCGCCCATGACCGACGCCCCCGCCCGCCCCGCCTTCGAGCCGCTCAACGACCTCGAACGCCAGCTGATGGCTGCCGCCTCGGGCGGGGCGGAGCAGAGGGCCGCCTTCGAGGCCGCCGTGGCCGACGCCCCGCTCTGGGTCGTTCCGGCTCCCGGCGAGGCCGCCGCCGAGGTGCTGCGCCTGCGCACCGTCTCCCTCGACGGCCGCGCCGCCACCGCCGTCTTCACGGCGCGCGAGCGGGCCCTCCAGTCCATCGGCCCGGACGTCGAGCCGGTCTCCTATCCCGGCCGCGTCCTGCTCGAGACCATCCGCGAGAACCCGGCGGTGCTGAACCCCGGCCACGGCTTCGGCGTGCGCTGGAGCCCCGACGCCATGGCCTCGCTGATCGGCCGCCCCAATCCGCTGCCCGCCGACCGCGCCCCGGTCGAGGTCGCGCGCCCCGCCACGACGCCCCCCGGCCTGGTCGAGGCCCTGACCCGCGAGCTGGGCGCCGAGCCCGCCATCAAGGCGGCCTGGCTGGCCCTGGCCCGCTGGCGCGACGGCGAGGAGGGCTTCCTGCTCGACCTGCGCGGCGCCGCGGCCGAGGCCGCCGTGCCCGTGCTGATGAACCGCGCCCTGGCCGGCCTCGACCTCGACGTCCGGCTCGACGTGGTCCTCGGCGCCCCCGACCAGCCCCCCGGCGTCGGGCTGGAGATCGTCGCGCCGCGCTAGCCTGCCGGCCCGAACGGCCCCACACTGCCGAGCCCCCTGCTGATCGAGGCCTGACGACCATGGCGAACGACCCCACCCGATCCCCCGACCGCGCCCCCCGCCTGGCCGTCCTCATCGACGCCGAGAACGCCTCGCCGCGCATCGCCGAGGCCCTGTTCACCGAGATCGCCACCATCGGCGAGGCCAGCGCCCGGCGCATCTACGGCGACTTCGCCTCCGCCCAGATCCAGGGCTGGACCCGCGTCCTCGCCCGCTTCGCCATCCAGCCGCAGCAGAATTTCGCCAACACCAAGGGCAAGAACTCCGGCGACATCGCCCTCGTCATCGACGCCATGGACCTGCTGCACTCGGGCCGGTTCGACGGCTTCTGCCTCGTCTCCTCCGACGCCGACTTCACCCGTCTGGCCTCGCGCATCCGCGAAGAGGGCGTCGACGTCTACGGCTTCGGCGAGCGCAAGACGCCCGAAAGCTTCCGCCAGGCCTGCACCCGCTTCATCTACACCGAGAACCTCAGCCTCCCCGCCGGGGCCGGGGACGAAGCCGGGGAGGGGGCCGTAGAGGCCGCCGCCCCCAAACGCAGCCGCCGCGCCGCCTCGGGCGTCACCGCCGCCCCGGCCGTCAAGGCCGAGCCCGCCGCCCCCGGCAAACGCCCCCCGTCCGAGGCCGCCCGCCTGATCGCCTCGGTCATCGCCGACATGGACGAGGACGGCGAAGGCTGGGTCAACGCCGGCGGCATCGCCAACCGCCTGCGCAACGCCTACCCGGACTTCGACCAGCGCTCGTATGGTTATGCGAAGCTGTCCGACCTGATCCGGGGGACCGGACGGTTCGAGGTTGAGACGGGAAGCGGCGGGGCGATGAGGGTGCGGGATCGGGCGTAGGACATTGCTACCGCACCATGACGTCCTATCGCAGGTGCCGATTTGGCAGTTTTAGCTTCCAGCGAATCATGTCCGCCAAGATCGGATAGATGTCGTTGTGCTTGCTGCCAAACCGCATCACGCCGGCCTGATAGGCTCCGAGATCTCGGTTGGCTTCGCTGGAGACGCCGCCATGGTCGGGAAGGTAGGTACTCAGTCCATCGAGGCCGAGCGTGGTACGCTCCGCTTCATCGAGCTCGTAGAAGCGCCACATAGGATTGGAGTGACTGAAGTCCACCTCATTCAGACGCGAAAATAGCGTGTCTAGAAGTGTGTCGCCGTTGTCGGGGCGCCTGTTTGAGAACGCGAGGTCAAACACGACCTTGGCGATGGACTTCAACACCACCGGTTGGGCTGCCGTCGTTGTGGTCTTGGCATTTGCGACGTTGAACCCCGGGATAGCGAGGATCGCTGCCCACATTCGAGAGACAGCTTCGACCCGGGGCTCGATGATCGCTGGGGTGGCGCCGCTGATGTTCGACTTATTGAGGAACGCGATGGCGTTGACGGCAACGATGTCCTTGCGGGCGAGGCACCCGTCGTCCTTCGACCAATCCGACTGTTCAGTCTCGCAGTCTTGAACGCCCAGCTCGTTGATCAGGACGTCATCAATGAACTTAGTCACCGGGTTCGAGCCATCGAACTTGAGAGATAGAGAGCGAGTTACCTTCTTCCCAAGATTGTTCAGATCGTGAAACAGCTGCCGCTCTTGATCGATAGACAGGCCCAAGTGGAGTTCGACTTTGACGCTTGCGAAGCTTCGCGCGCATTCTAGGGCTTCCATCCACACGATCATTTCGTCCGGGGAAACCGGGCCGCGGCCGGTGTAGAGATTGTTTCGGGCGGGATAGTTGCCTGATTTTAGCACCCCCTCAAGGAAGTCCTTAACTACTTGGCCTCCCACGAGACGATGCTGCCCGTCGATCATCCACCAACGGAAATGTCGGGGCAGATACACTTGGAAGCCGCGCGTCTCGCCTGACTTCGAAAGAATCCTTTCCGCTCTCACCGAGGGACGTTCAGGGTCGATGTCGCGGATGTTGGCGACGAACGGTTGGAGCGAGAAATACGGCTGCGATCCGAGTTGGTGAAGAACCGTTCCAAACGTCTCGGGGATCGGCTTGTTCTGGAGGCGGCGGCGGGCCATCGCGGCGTTCACCAGCCCCTTCAGCATATAGACGGCAAGACCCCGCGCATGACTTTGATCCAGCGGGCGCTGAGCGATTTCGCCCTTCTCCGGGTCGTTCGCGACCGACGACCATTCGACCAACTTGGCAAGCGGTACATCGGCCACCCAAGTCATCCGACCGAGGTTGTAGCCCACGGCCACGTTGAAGGGCTCTTCGTCGGTGCCCGAGAAACTCATCATCTGGTCTAGGCTGGAGGACTGAATAACATCGTCATCCATCGCCATCGGCTTAGGCATCCCGTCGGTATTACCAAACATTTCTTATCTCCCCAGGTAGGTGTTGTAGCGCTATTTCTACCTGAGCGGAGGCATTGTCAATCATCCAGGGGAATAAAAATATATCCCAGGGGAAAATAACGGCCTCGCGAGTGTCGCGCGCACCTTCAGCTTCGGCGAAAGCGATGGCTTCATCAGGCAGGCGGGCGGCAAGCGTAGCTGAACCGCACCTGCTTCAACCTTCCCGGGCAAGTGCAGATTGATTTCGCACAAGGTCCGGTCGAGGCTTAGAAAATGCCAGCGGAGCGAGCTGATGCCCCAGCGAGAAGTGCCAGCGGCCTGCTCCAAGTGGCTGGCCGAGGTCGACCGCCTCATGAAGCGCGACTGGTACATCGACACCGTCGATGCCGGTCTCGATGATGAGCAGGTCATCGCCTGCTGGAAGTTCGAGGAAACGCCGGAGGAGTTCGTGGCGTGGTTCGCGGAGGACGCCGACTTGTACGACTTCCGAAATCCATGGGGGCGCACGAAAGGGTGGCTGGGGTCGTGATCCGCAGGTCGGTTCAACGCGGGATGAAGACGGTGATTTTCGCCTAACCGACCCTGGCCCGCCACGTCTCAGTTTCGAGGGTCACGGCTTCCTCCAGCGGCGGCTTGAGCTTGAACAGCCGCGGCCCCTTGGCCACCTCGTACAGACGGTAGAGGCGGAAATGCTCCGGCCTCTCGTGCGCCAGAGACAGTTCGTTTCGCGTCACGAAGAAGGGGGTCGAGCGGGCACCCTGCGTGGTTTTCACTTCGATCAACCGGTCGTTTCCCAGCCGGTCGAAGGAGTGGATGTCGTAGCCAGCGCCGTCCCCGTCTTCCTGCGCCACCCAGCGAACTTTCGAGGCGAGGTCCTTGCGCTCCAGCGCCTCAAGCCGGCGACGCTCGAAGTCGACGATCAGCGCTTCGCCCGCCTTGCCGAGACTGCGGTTGCGGAAGTCGCGCGCAACCGGGTCGAATTTCCGCACCAGCCGCTCCAGACCCGCGGGTCGAGGGGCGCGCGGTGCGCCCGGCGGCGGCGGGCCGTCATCGACGAAGATGGCGGGCATATCGGCGAGCCCTGAGACACTCAACACCGGAGCGTCCTGTCTCCAGCGGGGCGTGAACGCATCACCGCCCAGGGCGTCCGGGTGCTGAAGCAGATACCGTTCGATGGTCCGACCCAAGGCCTCCTGAAAGTTGGAGAAGGGCTTGTACCCATCGATGGTCGGCAGGCCGAGTTCGACCAGCACTGCCGAGATGTTCATGTGCTTGCGTTCGACCGAGCCCGCTGTGCGACCGATTCGTTCTCGCAATGCGGCGTTGTGGTGCGACTTCACATAGGGACGGCCGGCGATCTCATCGGCGAGCATGGCGAAATAGTCCGCGACGATGGCGTCGAGTTCTTCCGCGTTCCAGTCCGTTCCTACCCGGGATTGGTCTGCCATGGTCCTCCACCTACCGGAGGTTAGGCGAGAACAGCAGAGCTGCGCCAGCCCTCACCGGCGCGATCTGTCGTCTGCCCCTCGGTCTAGCCACGCTCGTCCCGGGATGACGAAAGCAGGGCGGCGCGCCGGGCGGCCTTTCTGCCCTTGAGGGTCGGGGAAGCTCGCATGTGAGCCGGCCACGGGTGCCCCCCCGAAGGGGTGAATGACGGGGAAGACCGACATCCAGCCGGCAGACCGCCGCCGCCCCCTGCGGGCCTCGACCCGCGGATCACTCCATGGCGTCTCTTGACGGGCGCCCCGACCCCGCCGGCCCCGCCGGCCCCGTCGTGTCCTTCGTGGCTCTTCCTTTGTGTCCTTTGTGACGAACCTCGGCTCTCAACCGCCAATTGCTGCGCTGCAAGTTAATGCGCCGCCGTCCTTTTGTTTTCCGCCAACCCGCTGTTTCCCCACGACATCCGTTCCCGGTCAGCGTCCTGAACCCGCCATAGGAAGCGCCCGGTCTAGACTCCCTTCATCCCGTCGACGGGGAGGGCGTCGGATCCACGTTCTCGATGGCGGCGGGCTGTGGTCGAGCGATGAAGCCCGGGGGAAGGAGACTCCGGGGGTCCTCGCGGAGGTCGATGGATGGCCTCTGCTTGCTCGCCGCGCGCCTTGAGGTGCGGTCAGATGGCCTCGCAATGGCGGGGGTAAGGCCGTCCCGCTCCGGTCCCAGCAATGAGG
>NZ_JAKFDS010000080.1:0-61740 GCF_036676055.1 Brevundimonas sp.
CTGGATTTCCTGACCGATCTGGTGCATAGGGACGCCGCCTCGGAAGGCTTGCTTCCCGTCGCGACCGCCCTGGACGACATCCCGGAGCTGGCCGTGACGGATCAAGACGCCTTCTCGCTTCGGCAGGGACGGCCGATCGTTCTGCTCCCCAGACAGGTCGAAACGTTGAAGAGCCGCCTTCGGGAGGGCTCCAGAACCGTTTCAGCCTTTCAGGGCCAGACCCTCGTCGCTCTCGGTCAGTTGCGGGCCGGCCGGCTAGAACCCGACCGCGTTTTCAACCTCCTTTAGG
Organism: Brevundimonas sp.; assembly: GCF_036676055.1. GTDB lineage: Bacteria > Pseudomonadota > Alphaproteobacteria > Caulobacterales > Caulobacteraceae > Brevundimonas. The sequence goes on from NZ_JAKFDS010000080.1 coordinate 290, forward strand.
AGCTCCCCCGATGTCGATTACTGCTGAACGCAAACACGAAGTCATCGCCGACAACGCCCGCACCGAGGGCGACACCGGTTCGGCCGAGGTCCAGGTCGCGATCCTTTCGGAACGCATCGCCAACCTCACCGAGCACTTCAAGACGCACAAGAAGGACAACCACTCGCGCCGCGGCCTGCTCAAGATGGTCTCGCAGCGTCGTCGCCTTCTTGACCACCTGTCGAAGGTCGATCGCGAGCGCTACACGGCGCTGATCACCAAGCTGAACCTGCGCCGCTAAGAGGCGCCGGGACGAGCGGAAGAGTTTTTCGAGGCGCGGGCCATGTCCGCGCCTCGTTCCGCATCCAGAACCAAACCGCGCGCCGCGGTATTATCCGGCGCAGACGCGAGGGCTGAAACCGGTCCTCACCACTCCCGGACGGTTCGCGATGGCGCGGCCGCCCATGGACCGAAGGACTGAACGCCCGACGCTCCACCCACTGATGGGACCCCGCGCGGAATCCGCCCGCGGGATACGAAAGACGAAACATGTTCGATATCAAACGCAAGACGATCGATTGGGCCGGCCGCCCGCTGACGCTGGAAACGGGCCGCATCGCCCGCCAGGCCGACGGCGCCGTTCTGGCCACCTACGGCGAGACCGTCGTCCTCGCCACCGTCGTCTACGGTCGCGCGCCGAAGCCGGGCCTGGATTTCTTCCCGCTGACCGTCAACTACCAGGAAAAAACCTTCGCCGCCGGCAAGATCCCGGGCGGCTATTTCAAGCGTGAAGGCCGTCCCACCGAGAAGGAGACCCTGGTCTCCCGCCTGATCGACCGCCCGATCCGCCCGCTGTTCGTCAAGGGCTTCAAGAACGAGACCCAGGTCGTCGTCACCGTCCTCCAGCACGACATGGAGAACGATCCGGACGTGCTGGGCATGATCGCCGCCTCGGCCGCCCTGACCATCTCGGGCGTGCCCTTCATGGGCCCGATCGGCTCGGCCCGCGTCGGCTACATCGACGGCGAGCTGGTGCTCAACCCGACCCTCGACCAGATGCCCGACAGCCAGCTCGACCTCGTCGTCGCCGGCACCCAGGACGCCCTGATGATGGTCGAATCCGAAGCCAAGGAGCTGTCGGAAGAGATCATGCTGAACGCCCTGATGTTCGCGCATCGCGGCATGCAGCCGGTGATCGACGCGATCATCGACCTGGCCGAACACGCCGCCAAGGAGCCGTTCGACTTCCAGGCTGACGACGTCTCGGACATCGTCGCCTCGATCCAGTCGCTGGTCGGCGAGGACATCAAGGCCGCCTACACCCACGTTGGCAAGTACGATCGTCGCTCGGGCGTGGACATGGCCAAGAAGAAGGCCGCCGAGAAGCTGGTAAAGACCGACGAGAACCCGGACGGCGTCGACGCCTCCAAATTCTCCACCGCCTTCAAGGAATGCGAAGCCCACGTCCTGCGTCGCGACATCATCGACAACGGCCACCGCGTCGATGGCCGCGCCCTCGACAAGGTCCGTGACATTGTCTCGGAAGTCGGCATCTTCCCGCGCACCCACGGCTCGGCCCTGTTCACCCGCGGTGAAACCCAGGCCATCGTCGTCGCCACCCTCGGCACCGGCGAGGACGAGCAGTACGTCGACGCCCTGAGCGGGACGTACAAGGAGAAGTTCCTCCTGCACTACAACTTCCCGCCCTATTCGGTCGGCGAGACCGGTCGGATGGGCGGCGCGGGCCGTCGGGAAATCGGTCACGGCAAGCTGGCCTGGCGGGCGATCCGTCCGATGCTGCCGTCGTCGGAAGAATTCCCCTACACCATCCGTCTGGTGTCCGAGATCACCGAGTCCAACGGCTCCTCGTCGATGGCCACGGTCTGCGGCTCGTCGCTCGCCCTGATGGACGCCGGCGTGCCGCTGAAGCGTCCGGTCTCCGGCATCGCCATGGGCCTGATCCTCGAGCCCTCGGGCGAGTTCGCCATCCTGTCCGACATCCTCGGTGACGAGGATCACCTCGGCGACATGGACTTCAAGGTGGCCGGCACGCGCGAAGGCATCACCAGCCTGCAGATGGACATCAAGGTCGCCGGCATCACCGAAGAGATCATGCGCAAGGCCATCGCCCAGGCTTCGGCCGGCCGCCTGCACATCCTCGACGAGATGGACAAGGCCATCGATGGCGCCCGCACCGAGCTGGGCGAGTTCGCGCCCAAGATCGAGCAGATCAAGGTTCCGACCGACAAGATCCGCGACATCATCGGCACCGGCGGCAAGATCATCCGCGAGATCGTCGAAAAGACCGGCGCCAAGATCAATATCGAGGACGACGGCACGGTGAAGATCGCCGCCTCCGAGCAGGAGAAGATCGACGCCGCCAAGGCCTGGATCTCGTCGATCGTGTCCGAGCCCGAGCCCGGCATGATCTACACAGGCAAGGTCGTGAAGGTCGTCGACTTCGGCGCCTTCGTGAACTTCTTCGGCGCCAAGGACGGTCTCGTCCACGTGTCGCAGATCAGCATGGAGCGCGTCGCCAACCCCGCCGACGTCCTGACCGAAGGTCAGGAAGTGAAGGTGAAGTTCCTGGGCATGGACGACCGCGGCAAGACCAAGCTGTCGATGAAGGTCGTCGATCAGGAAACCGGCGAGGACCTGACCGACAAGATCAACGCCGAGCGCGCCGAGCGCGGCGAGCCCCCGATGTCGGAAGACACCGGCGGCCGTCCGAAGCGTGAAGGCGGCGGCGACCGTGATCGCGGTCGTAGCCGTCGCTAACCGGCGACGTCAGCGCTGAACGAAAGAAGGCCCCGGTGGAAACGCCGGGGCCTTTTTCATGGTCGCTGCCTGCCGCCCTGTTCTTACCGCGGCGCCCGCTTGGCCAAAATCCGCTGCAGCGTCCGCCGGTGCATGCCCAGCCGCCGCGCCGTCTCCGAGACATTGTGGTCGCACAGCTCATAGACCCGCTGGATATGTTCCCAGCGCACCCGGTCGGCGCTCATCGGGTTTTCGGGCGGCTCGGGGGCCTCGCCGGTCATCAGCAGGGCCTTGACCACGTCATCGGCGTCGGCCGGCTTCTGCAGATAGTCGACCGCCCCGGCCTTCACCGCCGCCACGGCGGTGGCGATGGCGCCATAGCCGGTCAGCATGACGATGCGGGAATCCTCGCGCCGCTCGCGGATGGCCTCGACCACCTTCAGGCCGTTGCCGTCCTCAAGCCGCATATCCAGCACGGCGAAGGCGGGGACGGAGGTGCGCAGCGCCTCGCGGGCTTCGGCGACCGAGCCGGCCGTGACGACCTCGAAGCCCCGGCTCTCCAGAGCCCGGCCCAGACGGGTCCGCAAGGCGTTGTCGTCGTCGAGCAGCAGCAGGGTCTTGTCCGCCAGGGCGGCGATCCGGTCTTCGCTCTCGGGCATCGATGTTCTCCTTGCGGCTGAAGTCGGTAACGGCGGGGCTGCGGTCAAGGTTCAGCGCGGGGGTGCGACATCACGACGGCGCCGCTTCAAGGGCCGGCCGGGACCAGCGCACGGCGACGCGCGCTCCCCGGGGCTGGGTTTTCTGGGGTTGTCCCTTCTGCGCCGTCGGGGCCGGGTCGCCCGGACCCACCATGACCCGGCCTCCGGTCCGCTCCAGCAGGGTGCGGGCGATGAAGAATCCCAGGCCCATGCCGCCCTGGCTGGGGGCGATGGCTTCGGGCTCGGGCACGACCTTTCGACCGCTGGCGCCCTTGCGGCCCTTGCGGCCGGGCGCGGCGGCGGCGACAGAGGCGGCGATCTGGGCGGCCAGCGCCCGGCGCGCCTTGCCCTGCGGCCGGCTGGTGACATAGGGCTCGCCCAGTCGCGGCAGAATGTCGGGCGGGAAGCCGGGGCCGTCGTCGACGACCTCGATCTCGATGAAGCCGGCGTCGACCAGGGCCTGCACCCGCACCCGGCTGGTGGCGAAGTCGGCGGCGTTCTCGATCAGGGTGGACAGACCGTGCACCACCTCGGGCAGGCGGCGCACGCGCGGCGCGGCTTCGCCCGACGCGGTCCGCACCTTGACCTCGAAGGCCAGGTCGAAGCCCCGGTGCGGCTCCACCACCTCTTCAAGCAGGGCCTTGAGCCCGACCTCGGCGAAGGCGGCGTCGCCTTCCTCCGGCTGCTGCGACAGCTGTTTGAGAATATCCCGGCAGCGTTCGGCCTGCTGCAGGATCAGGGCCGCGTCCTCGGCCGCCGGCCCGTCCTTCGCCGAGGCCCGCAGCAGTTCGCGCGCGACGACCTGGATGGTCGCCAGCGGCGTGCCCAGTTCATGCGCCGCCGCCGCCGCCAGCCCGCCCAGCGCCGCCAGCCGCTGCTCGCGCTGCAGCACGTCCTGTGTCGTGGCGAGGGCCAGCTCCAGCTTCTCGGCGTCCGCCGCCACGCGCCACGCATAGGCGGCGGTGAAGACCACGCCGGTGATCAGCGCCAGCCCGGTGCCGAAGCGATACAGCGGCGGCAGCTCCAGTTCGGTCCCCGCCTGCCACGGCAGCGGCATCGAGAAGAAGAACAGGCCGACCGTGGCCAGCAGCACCATCAGCCCCATCAGCGCCGCCTGACGGCCCGGCAGCGAGGCCGCCGCCACCGTCACCGGCGCCACCAGCAGCAGGCAGAAGGGGTTCTGCAGCCCGCCGGTCAAGGCCAGCAGGACCGACAGCTGCAGGATGTCGAAGCCGAGGTGCGCCGCGGTCATCGACCCGTCCGGCAGCGAGCCGTCGCTTCGCCTCAGCCGGGCGGTGGCGTTCAGGTTCATCGCCACGCTGGCGGCGATGGCGGCCAGACAGCCCCATAGCGGCAGGTCGAAATGGAACCAGGCGGTGGCGACGAAGATGGTGGCGCTCTGCCCGGCGATGGCCAGCCAGCGCAGGATCACGAGGGTCCGGAGCGACAGGCCCCGACTGCGGCGCGGCAGGTTGCGCCAGCCGCTGAAGCGACGGCCGCCATCCGGGGCGTCGAACTGCGGCGATGGGGGCTCTTGGGTCGGGCTCACACGTCTTCTATAGACCAGCCGCGCCCGCATGGCGCGTCTTGCCGGGGGCCGTTATGCCGCGTCGTTCCATCCTGCTTTTCGCCGCCGCCTGCGCCGTCATCGCCGCGGCCCTGATCGTGACCACCCTGGTGCTGGTCAGCCGCCCGTCCGGCGCCCCGCGCGCGGGCGAGGTGATAACGAGCGGGCAGGCCGACGTCGGCGGCCCGTTCCAGCTGGTCGATCACGATGGCCGGCCGGTCGACCAGTCGATGCTGGAAGGCAAATGGTCGCTGGTCTTCTTCGGCTTCACCTACTGCCCCGACTTCTGCCCGACCACCCTGGCCGCCCTCGACGCCACCAAACAGCGGCTGGGCGACAAGGCGAAGGACCTGCAGATCGTCTTCATCAGCATCGACCCCGAGCGCGACACGCCGCAGGCCCTGAAGGACTACCTGTCCTCAGACGGCTTCCCCGAGGGCGTCATCGGCCTGACCGGCACGCCGGCACAGGTGAAGGCCGCCGCTGACGCCTACAAGGCCTACTACCAGAAGGTTGGAGAGGGCGAGGGCTACACCATGAACCACTCCCTGACCGTCTATCTGATGGGTCCGGACGGCAAGTTCCGCACAGCGGTGGCCGAGGAGCTGGGGCCCGACCGCTCGGCCGAGGTGATCGAGCGGGCGATGGCGCGGGGCTGACCGGCCGCGTCGTGTCGACAAGGCGGAGCCTTGTTACCGCGGCCCGACGACCCGCTGCGTCGGGTCGACAGGGCGGAGACCTGTGACCGCGGCCCACTACAATGTGATCGCCGATAATCTTTTTGCAGTGCGGCGCGTTCTATGCTGCCCTGCCATATACCGGCGGGGGCCGTCTCAGGACACGCATGCTTTATTCGCTTCACGAGCTCGCCTACCATTCGGCGACGCCGTTCCGGATCGGGGCCCAGATGGCCCGCCAGTTCTGGAGTTCTCCGTTCAATCCGGCGGCTGACACCGCCCTTGCGCGCACCGCCTGGGCCTCGGCCGAGCTGTTCGAGAGCGTCACGCGCCGCTACGGCAAGCCGGCCTGGGGGCTGGAGGTCGTCACCATCGCAGACCGGCCGGTCCGCACCACGGAACAGGTGGTCTGGTCCTCGCCCTGGTGCCGGCTGGTGCGCTTCGCCCGCCACATCGGCGATCTCAAGCGGGCCGGAAAGCCGACCTCGGCGCCGGCGGTGCTGATCGTCGCCCCGCTGTCCGGCCACTACGCCACCCTGCTGCGCGGCACGGTGGAGGGCTTCCTGCAGGACCACGACGTCTATGTCACCGACTGGGTCAACGCCCGGCAGGTTCCGATGCTGGAGGGGCGGTTCGACTTCTTCGACTACATCGACCACGTGCGGACCATGCTGGGCGTGATCGGGCCGCGGGCTCATGTGGTCGGCGTCTGCCAGCCGGGACCGCCGGTGCTGGCCGCCTGCGCCCTGATGGCGGAGGACGAGGACCCCAACCGGCCCGCCTCCATGACCTTCATGGGCTCGCCGATCGATGCGCGGCTGTCGCCGACGGTGACCAATGAACTGGCCGAGCAGAAGCCGTTCGCCTGGTTCAAATCGAACATGATCCACACCGTGCCATGGCCCTATCCGGGCTTCGGGCGGCGGGTCTATCCGGGCTTCGTCCAGCTCTACAGCTTCATGTCGATGAACGAGGAGCGGCACCGCGACGCGCACCACGAGTATTTCCAGCACCTCGTCAACGGCGATGGCGACGGGGTGGAGAAGCACGAGGAGTTCTACAACGAGTACCTCTCGGTGCTGGACCTGACCGAGGAATTCTACCTCCAGACCATCGACATCGTGTTCCAGCAGCACCTGCTGCCGCGCGGCCTGCTGGAGCATCGCGGGCGCAAGGTCGACGTGACGAAGATCACCGACATCGGCCTGATGACGGTCGAGGGGGGTAAGGACGACATCTCCGGCGTCGGCCAGACCCAGGCGGCGCATGGCCTGTGTTCCAGCCTGACCGACGAGCGGCGCACCCTGTACGTCCACCCCGAGGTGGGCCATTACGGGGTCTTCAACGGTCGCCGCTTCCGCGATGACATCTATCCGCGGGTGCGCGACTTCATCGCCAGCAACGAGGCGCTCTGTGCAGTACCGGAACGGCCAGCGGCTGCCGCCTGACGCCGTCGGCGTTCCGGCCCGGCTGTCGGTCAATCCGCGCGCCCGGCGGCTGTCGATCCGCATCGACGGCCGCGCGGGAGAGGCCGTGCTGGTCGCCCCGTCCGAACGCGGCCTCGCCCAGGCCGTCGCCTTCGCCCGCACCAAGGCCGGCTGGATGCGTCAGCGGCTGGCCGAGCGGCCGGAGGGATCGCCGCTCGAACCCGGCGCGGCGATTCCCCTGTTCGGCCGGGACACCCGGCTGGTCGCGACCGGCGGCGCGGGCGCGGCGCGCCTGATCGATGCGCCCGACGGCCCGGTTATCCAGTCCGGCGGCGAGGGCGAGGCCTTCTCGCGTCGGGTCGAGAACCTCATCAAACGTCTGGCGCGGCAGGTGCTGGTCGAGCGGACCGAGCATCATCTGCGCACCCTGGGCCAGCGGCCGGTGAAGGTCTCGATCGCCGACACCAGGAGCCGCTGGGGCTCCTGCAGCCCGCACAACCGCTCGATCCGCTACAGCTGGCGCGTGATCATGGCCCCGCCCGCCGTGGCCGACTATCTGGCCGCCCACGAGGTCGCGCATCTGGTTCACGCCGACCACAGCCCGGCCTATTGGGCGGTGGTTCAGACGCTGGTCGGAGACCACCGGCCGTTCCGCAAATGGCTGCGTGAGAACGGCCCCGCCCTGCACGCGGTGGGGCGGTAGGGTCCTCAGAAGAACAGCGGATCGGCCTTCTTCTCGGGCGGCGGGGCCGGGTCGGGTTGCGGGGCCGGGTCGCGCTGGGGCTGCGGCTGGGTCGGACGCAGGACCGGCGGCTCGTTGCGGCCGGGGGTGGCCGGGCGTTGCGCCGGCGGCTCCATCAGGCCCTCGTCCAGCGGCTCGGCGGACGGGTCCGCCGGCGGATTGTCGCCGAACAGGTCGCCGATCTGGCCGATCAGGTTCTCGACCGGGCTGGGCGGTTGCCAGCCCTCGGGCATGGCCGGTCCGTCGGGGATCGGCGGCGCGTTCAGGCGGGGCAGGGCCGCCTCCATGAAACCGCGCCAGATGGCGGCCGGGGACGAACCGCCGGTGACGCCGCGCATCGGGGTGTTGTCGTCCTTGCCCACCCAGACCGCCGTGACGAAGCCGCCGGTGTAGCCGACGAACCAGGCGTCCTTGTAGTCCGAGGTGGTGCCGGTCTTGCCCGCCGTGTCGCGTCCGGCGATGGCCGCCGAGCGCCCGGTGCCCGAGGTCATGACCCCGCGCAACATCTGGTTCTGGTAATAGAGGAAGGGGTTCGAGATGGCCTGAACCGAGCCCGGCTCGCGGCTGGCGCGCTGGTAGATGACCCGGCCCTGCGGGGTACGGATGCGGCTGATGCCATAGGCCCGGACGCGCTTGCCGCCGTTGGCGAAGGCGTCATAGGCCTGGGCCATGTCCAGCGGCGAGACCTCGACGGCGCCCAGAGCCATGGCCGGCTCCAGCCCGATGCGCGAGGTGATGCCGAGGCGGCGCGCGGTGCGGGCGACGTTGTCGCGGCCGATCTGATCGGCCAGACCCGCCGCCACCGTATTGGTCGACTGGGCCACAGCATTGGCGAGGGTCATCTCGCCGGCGAAGGAGCCGGAATAGTTGCGCGGCGACCAGTTGCCGATGCGGATCGGGGCGTCATTGACCAGGGTCTGGGGCGTGTAGCCGCTCTCCAGCGCGGTCAGATAGACGAAGGGCTTCCACGCCGAGCCGGCCTGGCGGCGCGCGTCCACCGCCCGGTTGAACTGGCTGTCGGCATAGGAAGCCCCGCCAATCATGGCGCGCACCCGGCCCTCGCCATCCAGCGCCACCAGCGCCGCCTGCTGCACGCCCCTGGAGCGGTCGCGCTCGAGGATGCGGCGCACCGCCCGCTCGGCCGAAGTCTGCAGGGTCAGGTCCAGCGTCGTCTCGACGATCATGTCCTCGGTCGGTTCGCCCACCAGCTCCCGGATCTGCTTGTCCAGCCAGTCCACGAAATACTGCGCATGCTGGCTGGCCAGGGTGCGCGACACCCGCACCGGCTCGGTCACGGCTTGGGCGCGCTGTTCCGGCGTGATCACGCCGGCGTCGACCATCTCGTTCAGCACCACGGTGGCCCGGGTCGCCGCCCGCTCGCTCTCCGACACCGGCGAATAGCGCGACGGAGCCTTCAGCAGGCCGGCCAGCAAGGCCGCCTCGCCGACCGTCAGATCCTTGGCGCCCTTGTCGAAATAGCGCTGCGAGGCGGCTTCGATGCCGTAGGCGCCGGCGCCGAAATAGACCCGGTTCAGATAGAGGGCGAGAATCTCCTCCTTGGAGAATTTCATCTCCAGCCACACGGCCAGCATCAGCTCCTGGACCTTGCGCTTCATGTTCTGGTCCGGGCTCAGGAACAGGTTCTTGGCAAGCTGCTGGGTCAGGGTCGAGCCGCCCTGCACCACCCGGCCCGCGCGCATGTTGGCCGCGATGGCGCGGGTCATGCCTACGGGATCGAAGCCCGGGTGGTGATAGAAACGCCGGTCCTCGATGGCGATGAAGGCCGCCGGGACATAGTCGGGCAGGGCGTCCAGATCGGCCGGCGGGGCCATCTGGCTGCCGCGCACGGCGATCAGGGCCCCGTTGCGATCGAGGTAGGTGATCGAGGGCTGGCGATCGACATTGTACAGGGTCGAGGTGTCGGGCAGATCCCGCGCGAAGACGGCGAAGAAGACCACCAGGAAGATGAGGGCCCAGACGGCCAGCACCGATCCCCAGTAGATCAGCCGCTGCATGGTCGTGCGCGCCGGCTTCGGCTGCCCGCCGCCGCCGCCGCCCCGCCCGAAGCTGAAGCCGGAACCCGCCATCGAAACCTCATCCTGTCCGATCCGGTCTTAGCCGTTCGCCGGACACACGCAAACGCCCCTCACATCGTCACGCGACCGTGAGGGGCGTTTCCGCCGAAACCATGACCCTGGAGGGGCCTATTCTAAAAACGCGTTCACCTCGGCGGCGAAGATCGCGGGCTGGTCCAGCATGATGAAGTGGGCGCTGTCGTCGATCCGCTTGAGGGTGGCGCCCGGCAGGGTCGCGAACGAGCCGCGGTAGATGCCGTCCACCATCTCCTCCGTCATTCTCGGGTCGTTGAACTTCACATAGAGGACCGTGGTCGGGGCGGTGATGCGGGCCAGTTCGGCCCGCAGGTCGGTGACGATCAATTCCCGGAAGGCGGCGGCGGAAACCTTCTGGTCGCTGTTCCGGCTGTCCTCGAGGGGACCGGCGCGCAGGGCTTCGGTGTTGATCATCCCTACGATCTGGGCATCGGCCTGGGCCTGGTATTGATCGCGGGGCGAGTTGGCCATGCCCTGGTGGATCATGTCGGCCACAGGGGCGACGCTCTCGGCCGTCGGGGTCGTGCCCGGCTGGGCGAACATCGCGCCCATGAACGGCACCATGTCGACGACCATCAACTTGCCGACGCTGTCCGGGTGACGCGCGGCCAGCATCATGCCGATGGTCCCGCCCATCGAATGGCCGATCACCGCCGGCCTCTCAAGGCCCTGTTCGCGGATATAACGGGCGATGTCCTCGGCCACGGGGGCGGAGACGGGCCCCTCGGCATTGTCCTTGGGGGCCGCGCCGGCGAAGCCCTGGATGTGGATGCGATGGACGCGATAGCGGCCCTTCAGCTCCTCCGTCAGCGCGTCCCAGACCTCGGGCGAGGACGACAGGCCGGGGATCAGGATGACGTCTCCGACCGGGCTTTCAGGTCCATCGACGCGGACGTGGAACCGCCCCGACTCGAAATCGGCGTGCGTGTGCCCGTGGGCGGCGGGGGCGACCGGAGCGTGAGCGCCGTGGCTGTCCTGGGCCAGGACCGGGCTCGCCAGGGCGGCGGCGGCGAGCAGGGTCATTAGGGCGGTCTTCATTGGCGCGGTCTCTCCGTGAGCGTCCCGGTCGGATACGTCACTCGCTTTGCATTGTAAAGTGCTTTTCAGCATCGACGTTCGAGCGTCTGGCGGCGACCCGGGCGTCCGGCCTAGAATAGCGCCATGACCTCCGAGACCCTACCCGTTGACGCCCCCGCCGCAAGCCGCGCGGCGCCCTCCGCCGCCTTCGGCAAGGGCTTCGTACTCGACGCCTGGTATTTCGTCGCCCTGTCCCGCGACGTGAGGCCGGCCTCGCTGGAACGGCACGAGCTTCTGGGCGAGCCGGTGCTGGTCGGTCGCACCCGGGCCGGTCAGGTCTACGCCATGCGCGACATCTGCCCGCACCGCGCCGCCCCGCTGTCGGCCGGACGGCTGGTCGAGAAGCCCGGCGAGGGCGAGACCATCGAGTGCTGCTACCACGGCTGGCGCTTTCGACCCGACGGGGTCTGCGCCGCCATTCCCTCGCTGGTCGAGGCCCAGGACTATGAGCCGGAGCGCATCCGCGTCCGGTCCTATCCGGTGCGCGAGAGCCAGGGCATGGTCTTCGTCTGGATCGCCTCGGACCCGCGCAACCCGGCCGAGCCCGACCATGAGCCGCCGGTGTTTCCCGGCGTGGTCGGGGGCGAGGCCAAACTGGTCGAATCGATGGATTTCGACGCCCACATCGACCACGCCGTCGTCGGCCTGATGGACCCCGCCCACGGGCCCTATGTGCATCAGCAGTGGTGGTGGCGCTCAGAGCATTCGATGCACGAGAAGGCCAAGGCCTTCGAGCCGCGCGAGCTTGGCTTCGCCATGGTCCGCCACGCGCCGTCGTCGAACAGCCGGGCCTACAAGATCCTCGGCGGAGCTCCGGCCACCGAGATCACCTTCCGCCTGCCCGGCTACCGCTGGGAGCATATCCAGGTCGGCGAGCGGCAGGTGCTGGCCCTGACCTGTCTGACGCCGCGGTCGGAGACCCGGACCACGATCACCCAGATCTTCTGGTCCGACCACTGGGTGTTCGCCATCGCCAAACCCTTCCTGAGGCTGGGCGTGGTCGCCTTCCTGAAGCAGGACGGCGGCATGGTGAACCTGCAGAACGAGGGCCTGCGCTACGACCCCGCCCTGATCTGGATCGACGACGCCGACAAACAGGCGAAATGGTACCAGCAGCTGAAGCGGGAATGGGGGAAGAGCCGGGCCGAGGGGCGGGCGTTCCAGAACCCGGTCAAGGCCGCGACGCTAAGGTGGAAGAGCTGAGGCGGAGGGCTGCGGGCTCCCAGGCCACAAGCGGCGGTCTCAAGTGTCCGCCAAGGGTGGGGAGCGGACATTGCCTCGGCGCATACGCAGTGCCACGGTTGCCCCATGAGGAAGCACATCTTGGCCGTCAGAGTCTTGGCGATTGCTGTCTCGATATCGGTGGCCGCGCCTGCACTTGCAGATGAGCAGACACCACCCTGCCCCGTCCTTTGGGGGGAGCCCGGCAGGCCGCTGGTCTCGACGGCGGAAACCGCGAAGGCCATCTTCATCGCGGTCGAAGCGGATTTCTTTCCCGCTGCCGACCCTGAGCAATACCCGGAGGTCGTGGCCGAAGACGAAGGTGAGTGGTGGTCGGTGTTCCGCCACAGACCGCCAGAACCGCAGCCGGACGGCACCGTCATCGCCACCTTCGGCGGTGGTCAACTGTCATTGAAGATCGCCAAGTGCGACGCCAGAATCACTGAGGTGTGGTTCACCCGCTGACGACCGCTGAGGGTCGCGAGCAGACGCCCGCGTAAAGGTGGGAAGCGATCATAGCCGACTGATGATCACAGAGACGCTTCCGGCCTTCGCAAAGGCCACCTCATCAATGTGCTCGTGATAGCCTTCATGTTTCGCCATCGCCGTGCGGAGCGCGTAGGCGGCCAGCAGCAACAGACCATCCGTGTTCCCGGCCAACTCGACAGCGTTCTCGTGATGCCGGGTCGCGACAAACTCTGGAAACTGCTCTGGCTGGGTCCGGCGATCCACGAGTGCCCAGAGCGCGTCGTAGATTTCCGATACCGCCTTTTGGTCCTCCGGCGTAGCTGCTGGCATAGTCCACTCCCATCCGCGCGAGCGTAGCTTTAGCAGACGTTCCGACTGTCTGAGATGGGGCGCGAGCGGTCGGGGCCTAAGGGTGGAGAGCAGGCGTTGAGATAACCATCTACGCGATAGCGGGCCCATCAGCTGCAATGGTGCCGCGCATTGTCCTCAGACGACGCCGCATCGCCCACGCACCAATCATCCAGTAAACCATTAGCAGGAAAGTCCCGACGACCCTGTGAGCCGCAACTTTGGGCGTCCGATCCTCGGATGCCACCAAGGCAGCAGAAGCGAGCCATAGAGAGACGAAATAGAGGGCGGCGAGCGCGACCGTGACCACGGCAAAGACTCGCTCCGTCGTTCCCCCGTCCAATACGTTGCTGCTCAAGGCCAGGATTGGAACGCAGACGACCCCGACCTCAGCGACCCAGAACACCCAGTCACGGCTCGTGCCGACCGGACCGATCATTGCAAGCGCGGACCTCGATCCCCGGTAAATGCCGTGCGCCCATCCCAGTGGCAGCAGGAGAACCCAGACGGTCATGAATGCCATCGCGACCATCGCACCAATGTCCGCGCTCATCGTGAAGACCGGCGCGATGAGAGCGATGAGTCCGAGCAAGACGAACCAGATCGGGTGAATGAAAGCGAACTTCGTCGGAAAGGTCATGTCGGGGAGCATCCGTGAGACCGCCAAGGTCCGCAATGGGTCGGGAGCGGCCATTAGCTGCCATCTGAAAACAGGACCTACCCGCCCCCTCCCGTCATCCTCGGACTTGATCCGAGGATCAGACTGTCCGGTGCTCCATCGAGCCCTGCACGGTCGCGCTCGCCGGGCGTCACCGCCGCACAGTCCGCCTCCCGCCTCTGATCCTCGGATCAAGTCCGAGGATGACGGCGGGGTGTGTTGGAAGGCGCGCAAGAAAAAGGCCGCGACAGGCGACGTCGCGGCCTTTCACATGTCTCCGGGTCGTTCCTACTGCCGCGAGATCGCGCCGGCGAGGATCACGTCGACCTGCTGGGCCATGCGTTCGGTCAGCTGGGTGGTCGACCAGCCATCGTAGGCGGCGCGGCGGTAGTTGGACAGGAAGGCGTCATAGATCAGCTCGGACAGCAGCCGGACGTCGGCGTCCTGGCGCAGTTCGCCCTCGCGCACGCCGGCCTGCAGGGTGTCGGTGACGACGCTGAGCAGCGGCTTGATGGCGTCGCGGGTGCGCATCTCGGCGGCGACGGGCTGGAACCACGAGCGCGCGATCACCGCCTGGACCAGCGGCAGCTGCTCCAGCGAGCCGTGGTAGCCGGCGCCGAGCGCGGACAGCAGACGGTCGCGGGTCGAACCCTCGGCCGCGGCGGCCGTCTTCATCGTATCCGTCAGCCGCACCAGGTCCGTCGCCAGCACGGCCTCGAACAGCTCGGCCTTGTCCTGGAAATTGGCGAACACGGCGCCGGTGGACATGCCCGCGCCCTTGGCGATGTCGCGGATGGTGGCCGGCTCGTAGCCCCGCTCGGCGAACAGCTGACGGGCGGCGTCCAGAACCTTCTGGCGCGTGCGGACCTTGGCCGCCTGACGCCGGTTCAGGCGGGGAGCCTCGGCTTCGGACTGGGATTCGGAGGGGGAGGGGGACAGGGCGATATCTCGCATAAAACGGGTACTCGACTAAACGGCGGCTCTACGCCCGCCATCGAAAACTGACCGCCGAAGCGATGGGGAGGAAGCGGAACGCGATGCCATGCGCCCGCCGAAGGTCATCGTCTGACGACGGGGGCAATCATCACGCAACGATGACCAAAATGGGGTGCGGAGATTAATGAGGCGATGACCGCCGGGGTTAACGCCGCGACATCTTGACCGGGTCAGGGACGGACCGCGGACCTCAGGGCGCGCGCCTTGCGCGGCCGTTCGACGCTGTCGGGCATGGCGTCCTGGAACAGGGTTCGGAACCGGTCCCGGCGTTCGTGAATGGAGGCCAGCACCAGCCCCATCGGCACGCCCAGATCGACGAGGGTGTTCTCGGCCAGCTGCAGCGCCGCCTCGGTCGTCTCCGGCACGGCGTCGGTGACCCCAAGCTGGTACAGCCGCACCGCGTGACGTTCGTCGCGGGCGCGGGCGATCAGGATCAGGTCCGGCCGCAGCTGCCGCGCCGTCCGGACCGCCTCGTCCACCTGGGCCGGCGCATCCATGGTCACAATCACCGCCCGCGCCGTATCGATCCCGCAAAGCCTCATCATCTCGGGGCGCGCGGCGTCGCCATAGAAGACGTTGGCGCCTTCGGCCCGGCCCTTGGCCACGGTCGAGGGGTTGGAATCGACCGCCAGATAGCTTTGGCCGTGCTCGGTCAGCATCTCGCCGACCAGCCGCCCGACCCGGCCGAAGCCGACGATCAGGACCTGGTTTTCCGCCCCGACCGGCTCCATCGCCTCGGCGGGGAGGTCCGGCGCCGCCGCCGGCTTGCGGGTCAGGCGGTCGGCGATCAGCGCCATCAGGGGGATGGTGAAGATGCTGATCGTCGCCGCCAGCATCACGGTGCGGGTGAAGTCCGGCGAGGCGATGCCCTCGACCATCCCGGCCCCGAGGATGACGAAGGCGAACTCGCCGGCCGGGCCCAGCACCAGCGCTGTCTCGATGGCGGTGCGGTTCTTGACGCCCCACAGCCGCGCCGTCCCATAGATCAGGCCCGCTTTCAGCAGGGTCAGGGCGAGCGCCAGTCCGAACACACCCGCCGGATCGGCGGCCACGGCGTCCAGATCGAGGCTGATGCCGACGCCGACGAAGAACACCCCCAGCAACAGGCCCTTGAACGGCTCGATCGACAGTTCGACCTCGCGCCGGAACTCGGTTTCCGCCAGCAGCAGGCCGGCGACCAGGGCGCCCAGACTCATCGACAGTCCCGCCGCCTGGGCCGCCAGGCCGGCGCCGACGACGACCAGCAGGCTGGCGGCGACGAACATCTCCTGCCCCTGGCCGCGCGCCTTGGCCTTGGCCACGGAGCGGAACATCGGCCGCAGCACCAGCCGTCCCAGCCCCACGATCATGGCCAGGCCGACCGCCGCGGGGACCAGGGTCAGCAGCGCCGGACGCAGGACCGAAGGGTCGAACTCGCCGGCCGGGGTGGCGCCGGCCAGGGCTGTGGCGGCCATGACCGTCACCGTGATCAGGATCGGGGCCACCGCAAGGTCTTGCGCCAGCAGGATGGAGAAGGTGGTCCGCCCCGCCGCACCACCCAGCCGGCCGCGCTCGGCCATCACCGGCATCACCACCGCCGTCGAGGACAGGGCAAAGCCCATGCCCAGCACCGCCGCCGACACCAGGGTCTGGCCCATGAACATGAACAGGGCCGCCAGGGCCACGGTGCAGACGGCCACCTGGGTCAGGCCGAGGCCGAACACCAGCCGGCGCATCGACTTGAGCCGCTCCCACGACAGCTCGAGGCCGATCATGAACAGCAGGAAGGCGACGCCCAGCTCGGACAGGGAGCGGATCTGGCCGGCGTCCGAGATGGTCAGCCAGGACAACCAGGGGGCGGTGTCGGCCAGGCGGGCCAGCCCGTCAGGACCCAGCAGCACGCCGGCCGCGAGGAAGCCGAGGATGGGACTGATCTTCAGCCGGTTGAACAGCGGGACCATCACGCCCGCGGCAGCCAGAAAGACCACCAGATCCTTGTATTCGCCGCCCGCGCCGCCGTGACCCGTCATTCGCCCTCCGCACGGTTCAGCCTACAGGCTGAAACGCCGTCCTGTCCGGGTTTCCGTCGCTTCATGACAAAAAATTCAGGCGACATGCCCCTTCCCGCGCGTAGGGTCGCCGCCGACCTTCCGGAAAGCGAAGACAAGTCGAGGGAAACCCACATGAAGAAGCTGCTCATCGGCGCCGCCGTCGGCGCCCTGCTCCTGCCCGCTGCGCCCGCGCTGGCCCAGCATTTCTCGGACGATGGCCACGACCACGCCTGCGTCGACGAGTCCTGCACGGTGTTCGAACTGTTCCAGACCCCGGCGGAGGGCGCGACGGTCCTCGGCTACCAGGGCATCGAGACCCCGAAATATGGGACCTGGGGCTTCAACCTGGCCGGCCGCGACACCTCCGTGTCCCCCGGCGAGAGCTTCTTCCGCTACGCCAACGGCGCCGCCTTCGACGCCCTGCAGATTCCGTCGGACCGCACCAGCTACGGCTCCTTCAACCTGCTGCGGGAACTGTCCGACAACCGCGTCAAGGTGATGATCGACGCCCTCGCCGCCCGCACCGACCTGACCCCGGGCTCTGACGAGCAGAAGATCGCCGACGCCTACCGGTCCTACATGGACGAGGCCCGCATCGAGGCGCTCGACGCCCAGCCGCTGCAGCCCTACCTCGCCGCCATCCGCGCCGCCGACACCCACGACAAGGCCGCCGTCTACATGGGCGAGACCCAGGGCCGCATCGGCGGCTCGATCTTCGGCACCGGCATCACGACCGACCAGAAGGCCCCGACCCGCTACGTCGTCTCGACCGGCCAGTCGGGCCTCGGCCTGCCCAACCGCGACTACTATCTGGAAGAGCGCTGGGCCGAGAAGAAGGCCCTGTACCGGGCCTATGTCGAGCGCATGCTGGAGATGATCGGCTGGGAGAATCCGGCCGCCAACGCCGACGCCATCCTCGCCTTCGAGACCCGCATCGCGGAGGCGCACTGGACCCCGGTCGAGAACCGCAACCGCGACGAGACCTATAACGAATACACCATCGCCCAGCTGGCCGCCGAGGCTCCGGGCTTCCCGTGGCAGGACTACTACTCGGCCGTGGGCGTGGGCGACGTCCCGCGCCTGATCGTCCGTCAGGACACCGCCATGCCGAAGATCGCGGCCATCTACGCCGAGACCCCGATCGAGGTGATCCAGGCCTGGCAGGCCTTCCACACCACCGACGACGGCGCCTCGCGCCTGTCGCGCCGCTTCGCCGACGCCCAGTGGGAGTTCCGTTCGCGCGACCTGAACGGTCAGCCGATGCAGCGCCCCCGCGACAAACGCGGCATCAGCTTCGCCGAGGGCATGCTGGGCGAGGCCGTCGGCCGTCAGTATGTGGCCGAATACTTCCCGGCCGAATCGAAGGCCAAGATGGAGGACCTGGTCGCCAATCTGCGCATCGCCCTCGGCAACCGCATCAACACCTATGACTGGATGAGCGACGCGACCAAGGCCGCGGCCCAGGACAAGCTGGCCAAGTTCACGGTCAAGATCGGCTATCCCAACAAATGGCGCGACTATTCGGCCCTGGAAGTCCGCCCGGATGACCTGTTCGGCAATGCCGAGCGCGCTGGCCTGTTCCAGTGGAACTACCAGCTGGCCCGCCTGAACGAGCCCGTCGACAAGGACGAGTGGGGCATGACCCCGCAGACGGTCAACGCCTATTACAACTCGACCAACAACGAGATCGTCTTCCCGGCCGCGATCCTGCAGCCGCCGTTCTTCGATCCGGACGCGGACCCGGCCGTCAACTACGGCGGCATCGGCGGCGTCATCGGGCACGAGATCGGCCACGGCTTCGACGACCAGGGCTCCAAGTCGGACGGCGACGGCGTGCTGCGCAGCTGGTGGACCCCCGAGGACCGGGCCAATTTCGAGGCCCTGACCGCCCGTCTCGGCGCCCAGTACAACGAGTACGAGCCGATCCCGGGCTTCAAGGTCAACGGGGCCCTGACCATGGGCGAGAACATCGGCGACGCCGCCGGCACGGCGGTGGGCCTCGAGGCCTATCACCTGTCGCTGAACGGTCAGCCGGCCCCGGTCCTGGACGGCACGACGGGCGATCAGCGCTTCTTCTACGGCTGGGCCCAGGTCTGGCAGTCGAAATATCGCGACGACGCCCTGCGCAACCAGATCGCCACCGATCCGCACAGCCCCGCCGAGTTCCGGGTCATCGGCCCGGTGCGCAACGTCGACGCCTGGTACGAGGCTTTCGACGTCCAGCCGGGCTCGAAATACTACCTCGCGCCGGAAGACCGCGTCCGCATCTGGTAGGCGCGCGGTTCAGTCGAACTGGAACGGGCCGGGGCGGCGACGCTCCGGCCCTTTTCCTTGGTCGCGGCCTTGCGGTCAGAGCGTCAGCCCGACCCTCGGCGCGGCCCAGACCATCGCCAGATAGAGAACCACCGTCAGGGCGCAGCCCGCGGCCAGGGCCGGATAAAAGGCCACGCCCCGCTTCAGCAGCAACGGGATCAGCAGGAACATCGGCAGCGACGGCAGCACGTACCAGAAGGTCGCGCCGGCATGCGCCGCCATGCGCTCCGGGTCTGACGTGTCGCGCCACAGCCAGATCATGCCGAGGACCGACACCAGCGGCAGCGAGGCGACCAGGGCGGCGAACCCCGGACTGCGTTTGGCGATCTCGGACACCAGGGCGATGATGACCCCGGACAGCAGGGCCTTCACAACGAGATAGACCATGGGGCGCCTCCCTTCAGGGCACGAAAAAGCCCGCCGCGGGGGATACGTCGCGGCGGGCTTCTTTCGCTCTCTACGGAGCGGACGTTTCCTCCCCGAAACGCCTCCGAAAGGCCGCCGCGTCGGAACGCTGCGGCTTTCGAGTGGGCCGAGAATGACGGCATTCCCGTAGCCAAGTCAATGAAGTCGCAGCCGAAACGGCGAGTTTTCATTCCTTATCAATGATAACTCACGCATCCGTGTGCGGACGATCGGCAATGCGGCGCACCGTCTCGACCAGGTCGCCGCGCGGGATGGTCATCTGGCCGGGCCGCTCCGATTTCCAGGCCTCGTTATCCGTGATGCCGGCGGCCAGGGCGCGGCCCGCGTCGAGGTCCTTCACGGTGGCCTGACCGGCCGCAATCTCGTCTCCGCCGAGGATCACCGCCGCGGGCGCGCCGCGCCGGTCGGCGTACTTCATCTGCGCCTTCATCCCCGCCCGGCCCAGATAGAGCTCGGCCGCGATCCCGGCGTTGCGCAGCTCCGAGACGGCGTCGAGGTAGTGCTGCATGTCCGCCTCGGAAAAGACGATCACCACCACCGGTCCGCGCACCGCGTCGGCGGCCCCGCGGCCCGCCGCGCGCAGGGCCGAGGCCAGCCGCGAGACCCCGAACGAGAAGCCGGTCGCCGGCAGCCGCTCGCCGGTGAACCGCGCCACCAGGTCGTCATAGCGTCCGCCGCCGCCGATCGAGCCGAACCGCACCGGCCGGCCCTTGTCGTCGGTGGTCTCCAGCAGCAGCTCGGCCTCGAATACGGCTCCGGTGTAGTATTCCAGCCCGCGCACGATGGTCGGGTCGAACCGCACCGCCGCCTGGCCGACCTTCATCGCGCCCAGCGCCCGGTCGATCGCGGCCAATTCGGCCAGCGCCGCCTCGCCCGCGGCGCCGATCTCGCCCGACCGCGCCACGGCCTCCAGGGTTTCCGCGCGCGAGGCCTGGCCGTCCCCGGCGGAGGCGAGGAAACCCTCGATGGCGCCGATCACCGGCGAGGGCAGGCGCGCGCCCCTGGTGTAGTCGCCGGATTCGTCCAGCCGTCCCTCGCCCAGCAGGGCGGCCACGCCTTCCCAGCCCAGCCGGTCGTATTTGTCGATGGCGCGCAGGGCGGTCAGCTTCTGCCCCGCGTCGTCGACCCCGCCGGCCTCGAACAGGCCGTCAAACAGCTTGCGGTTCGAGACCCGGATCACCGCCTGGTCGGGGGCCAGCCCGGCGGCCTGCAGGCCCTCGCAGGCCATGGCGATGATCTCGGCGTCGGCCTCGGGCCGGTCCGATCCGACCGTGTCGGCATCGCACTGTACGAACTCGCGGAAGCGGCCGGGACCCGGCTTCTCATTGCGCCAGACCGGCCCGAAGGCGTAGCGGCGGAACGGCTTGGGCAGGGTCTCCCAGTTCTGGGCCGCGAACCGGGCCAGCGGCGCGGTCAGATCGTAGCGCAGGGCCATCCATTCGCCGTGTCCGTCGGCGTCGGGATCGTCCTGCAGGGCGAAGACGCCTTCGTTGGGACGGTCGGCGTCGGGCAGGAATTTGCCGAGGGCGTCCGCGTATTCGAAGGCGCCCGTGTCCAGCGGCTCGAAGCCCCAGCGCTCATAAACGGCGGACACCCGCGCCACCAGACGGCGTTCGGCGATCAGGTCGCGGCCGCGACGGTCGGCGAAGCCCCGCGGGCTGCGGGCTTCGGGGCGTGAGGAGGCGTCGGTCATGCCGGGCTTTTAGAGGGGTGAGGGGCGAGGGTCGAGGGGCGAGGACGGCCGCCGCGCGGTCCCACCCGTCGCGCGAGCCTTCCCCCGGTCAGATCGAGACCGGATCCCCCAGGGACGCCGAGGCGGGCTTCCGGATCGGCACCCGTCGGCCGTAGGTGAGGCAGCGCCAGACCCACTCCAGCGGCCCCATCTGGAACACCGACAGCCACAGCGGAGACCAGATCAGCTGGGCGATCCAGATGCCGCCGACCGCCATCCACAGCGGCCCCGGTCCCCAGGACGGCTCGCCGAACCAGTGGAAACCCCACGGCATGTAGAACAGGGTCGTCATGATCAGGGTCTGGGTCAGATAGTTGGTGAAGGCCATCCGCCCGACCGGCGCCAGCCGCGCCGTCAGGACCCTCAATCCGAAGCGGGTCATCAGGATCAGCAGGCTGACGTAGCCGAGGGTGATCAACCAGGCGAAGCTGCCGGCAACGCCCGCCAGACCCCCGGAGGCGTTCTCGACGCCGCGCGGCGCGCTGGCCTCGATCCAGTCGTACCAGCCCAGGGCCGCGAGATTGGCTCCGCCCAGGACCAGCACCAGCAGATAGACCCAGGTCGGCGACTTGCCGACGAGGAAGCCGGCCTTGAACAGGCCGAGGCCCAGCATCATCAGCCCCATGGTCACGGGAATCAGGCTGAGGCTGACGATCTGCAGAACCAGCCAGGCCTTCGCGTTCTCGATCTGCGCTCCGGGCCAGCCGGCCTGATAGGTCTGGATGAGCGCGGTCAGGCCCTCCTGGGTGAGGGCGAACGGATTGCCGCCCCCGCCGCCGCCCGACCCGCCGTCCAGCAGGCCCTGGGCCATCATGGCCGCGGCGGACAGCAGTCCGAAGAGCAGGTTCAGCCCGCCGCCGATCCAGATCAGCCGCTTCGCCGACCAGGACCGCATCAGCATCACGATCAGGCCGCAGTAGGCGTAGTGCAGCAGGATGTCGCCGAACCAGAAGGCCAGTCCGTGGATCAGGCCGAACACCGCGAGCCACAGCAGCCGGCGCGTCAGCAGCGGTCCGCGCGCGGCGTCGGACCGCTCTCCGCCGATCAGGAAGATCGACACGCCGAACAGCATCGAGAACAGCGAGCGGAACTTGTCCTGGAAGAAGACGTCGGTGACCCAGTGGCCGAGGATATTGGCGTGGTCATGCGGATAGGGCGGGACCAGATCGCCGCCGGCCTCCAGCGCGAAGGGCCAGGCGAAGGACATGGCGTTGACGGCGAGGATGCCGAGAATCGCCCAGCCGCGGAGCATGTCCAGGGTGAAGATGCGGTCCTTGGGCGCGACGGGCCCGAGCTTCGGCTGCGTTTGCGGCGTCGGCTGGATGTCGACAGCGGCCATGGCGTTTCCCCCCACTCAGGCGAGACGCAGCTTGGCCTCAAAGGTCCGGCTGTCCAACTGAATTTGCCGTAACGTGCGGCGGGCGGCTCAGTCCGGCTCGCGCTCGCCCATCAGGCCGAGGCGATCGCGCACTTCGGGCTGGGGCCGGAAGGCGATGAAGGCCGCGCACAGGCCCGCCCACAGGGCGTAGCTGACGCCGACCAGCACCGCGACCGAAAGGCCCCCGACGCCATAGATCAGCAGCGAGGTCTCGCTGCCCCCGACCGCCTCGCCGACATTGGACGCGTGCAGCCATTGCAGCAGCGACTGGACGACGGCGAACAGCGCACCGAGGCCCGCCGCCAGCAGGCCGCCATAGAACATGAAGCGCCAGATCACCCCCAGCCGGGTCGCCGGCCGCCCGCTCCACCGCCGCTCCTTGTCCAGCAGCCACAGGCCGCCGGGCACGGCCATCAGGCCGATGAACAGCACCACCAGACGCCAGTCGACCTCCAGCCCGGGAATCCAGTTCTTCGGCGGCCACAGCGGCAGGGTCAGGATCAGCGGCGGCCACAGGGCCCCGAGGATCGCGGCCAGCACGATGCGGTGGGGCTCGCGCCGCCATGTCACCCGGGTCTGGCCGGGAAAGTCCTCGGGCCGCTCAAGCGGCGGAAGCTTCGCGCGGATCATCGGGTCGGCGCCGGCGTCTCGCCGGAATAGTCGTAGAAGCCGCGCCCGGACTTGCGGCCCAGCCAACCGGCCTCGACGTATTTCACCAGCAGCGGGCAGGGGCGGTATTTGCTGTCGGCCAGGCCCTCGTAGAGGACGTTCATGATCGCCAGCACCACGTCCAGCCCCATGAAGTCCGCCAGCTCCAGCGGCCCCATCGGATGGTTGGCGCCCAGTTTCAGCGCCTTGTCGATCGAGGCGACGTTCCCGACCCCTTCGTACAGGGTGTAGATGGCCTCGTTGATCATCGGCACGAGGATGCGGTTGACGATGAAGGCGGGGAAGTCTTCGGCGTTGGTGGTGGTCTTGCCCAGGCTCTCGGCGAAGGCCACGGCGGTGTCGTAGGTCTCGGCCGAGGTGGCGATGCCGCGGATGATCTCCACCAGCTTCATGACCGGGGCCGGCTTCATGAAATGCAGGCCGATGAAGCGCTCCGGCCGATCGGTCGCGGAGGCCAGTCGGGTGATCGAGATGGACGATGTATTCGAGGCCAGCAGGGTGTTGGCGCCCAGATGCGGGACCAGTTCGGCGAGGATGGACTTCTTCACCGCCTCGTCCTCGACCGCCGCCTCGATGACGAGGTCGGCCTTCGCCGCCTCGGCCAGCGATTTCGCCGCGCGGATCCGCGCCACCGCGGCGTCGGCCTCGGTCTGGGCGGTCAGGCCCCGCGCCACCTGGCGGGCCAGGCTGGCGGCGATGGCGCCCTGGGCCTGGGGCACGCGCTCGGGCGCGGCGTCGTAGAGGAGGACGTCATAGCCGCCGGCGGCGACGGCCTGGGCGATGCCCGCGCCCATCTGGCCCGCGCCGACGATGGCGACTGATCGGATCGTGGTCATGAAGTCCGGTGTACTGGCGGGCGGCTGGCCCGATCGGAGCGGCACCCTAGACGGCCTGCCGGGCGGCGCAAGCGCCCGGCGTACGCCGCGCCCCTGTGCGGGTCCGGATGTCGCCCGCCGGTCACGCCTAGCCCAGCATCTGGATCAGGAAGGGGGCGCTCATCCGGTTGAACAGGATGCCGAGGAACTGCAGCGTCAGGATCGCCACGATCGGGGTGATGTCCAGCCCGCCCAACGGCGGGATGATCCGCCGGAACGGTCCGAGGATCGGCGCGGTCAGGGCGTCGAGGAACATCGACACCTGATTCACGAAGCGGTTGCGGTGGTTGATGACGTCGAAGGCGAACAGCCAGCTGAGGATGGCCGACAGTATGATCGCCCAGGTCATGAGCGACAGGATGGTGTTGACCAGCCAGACGATGGCGTAACCCATGGACGAGGTGCTCCCGCAATGCTGCGCCGCTTCTAGCGCGTCGGCCCGGCCAGTCCAAGGATTCGCGCGTTCGCCGCGACGATCGGCGCCGAACACCGTTGACACCACAGGGCCCTCGCTCGTATGTCGCGCCCTCGCCTGCACCCGATTTCCGGTGGGTCCGGGGGGCCGTAGCTCAGTTGGTAGAGCGCGTCGTTCGCAATGACGAGGTCAGGGGTTCGACTCCCCTCGGCTCCACCAGTCCCCGGTATGCTCAGCCCGCCGGCTGCAGGGTCGGCCGGATCAGGGACAGGTCGTAGCCCAGCTCCGCGGTCCGCCGCATCAGGGCGTCCCGCACCATTTGCGAGGGCTGCGGGTCCCGGGTCAGGATCCAGAGGTAGCGGCCCGACGGCTCGCCGACGATCGACCACGAATAGTCGTCCGCCCGGTCCAGCACCCAGTAGTCCCCGTAGAAGGGGCCGAAGAACGAGACCCTGAGTTTGGCGTCGCCGCTGCCCGGCGTGACCTTCGCCCGGCCCTCGATCGACTTCTCCTGCCCCGTCACGCCGCCCTGTCGGCAGGTGTTGAGCACGGTCACCAGGCCGTCGTCCCGCAGGGTGTATCGCGCGGTCACGCCCTCGCAGCCGCGCTCGAAGCCGTTTTCGTAGCGTGCGAGCTCATACCACAGCCCGGCGTAGCGCTGCAGATCGACCGGCTTGTCGGGTTGAGGGACGGCGGCGTTGCCCACGGGGCCGCGTTGAAGTGTCGCGCAGG
Organism: Brevundimonas sp.; assembly: GCF_036676055.1. Classification (GTDB taxonomy): domain Bacteria; phylum Pseudomonadota; class Alphaproteobacteria; order Caulobacterales; family Caulobacteraceae; genus Brevundimonas. Next base: position 25,586 of record NZ_JAKFDS010000080.1, read on the forward strand.
CGGTCAGGGCGATGACCACGCCCGACATCAGGACGAGGGGCAGAGCGCGTTTCATCGGCATTCCGACCCAACGGCCACGTCGGACGGTCGTTCCCCGTCCCCCGGAAAGCTTCTGTTGCGTCGGCCACACTGGCCCACGAAACCTGACAACACGGTTCGTTCAGCTTGACGACGGGCCGGGATTGGCGTGGAGTCGGGATCGGGCTGAACCACAGGATTCATCGGGGACTCAAAGACATGAAACGACTTATCAGCGCGCTGGCGGTCGCCGCCACGATGGCGGCGCCCGGCATGGCCGTTGCCCAGAACGCGGGCCTGAGCGCCAATTTCGGCGAAATCCGCCTCAACGCCGGCTTCACACCGGATCCGTACCGGGTCGAAATCACCGCCGGCGGCTCCATCGACGCCTATACCGATACCGACCTGCCGGGCGCCTGCGTGGGGGACATCTCCGACGCGCCGGACTTCGAGGTCACCTACAGCGCCGGCTCGCTGCCGCTGGTGTTCCGCACCCGCTCGTCGACCGACACGACCCTGATCATCAACGGCCCCGACGGCCACTGGTATTGCGATGACGACAGCTGGGGCGACGGCGACGCCGAGGTGCGTTTCAACAAGCCCTCCAGCGGCACCTATGACATCTGGATCGGGACCTTCAACGGCGGCACCGCCTCGGCCTCGCTGCTGATCACTGAAACGCCGTAAGGCGGGACCTGCACGATAGAGACGCCCCGACGGTCCGCCGTCGGGGCGTTTTCGTTTCGGGCCCCGGGCCCCGGGACCAGGAAGCGTTGCTGTTACTGGTCTTCGTCGAAGCGGCGGCCGACCAGATCGGCGAGGGCGGCGACGGCGGCCTCGGCCTCCGGCCCTTCCGCAGCGATCTCGATGCCGCAGCCGTTGCCAGCGCCCAGCATCAGCAGGCCCATGATCGACAAGGCGTTGACGGTGACACCGTCGCGGGTGACGTGGATCTCGGCGTCGAAGCTGGAGGCCAGCTTGACGAATTTGGCGCTGGCCCGGGCGTGCAGCCCGCGGGTGTTGCAGATGTTGGCGGTCGCGGCCGCCTTGCCGCCGGCCTCGCTCATTTCTCGCCCTGCAGCACCCAGCTGGCCACAGAGATGTATTTGCGGCCGGCGTCCTGGGCGTGGGCCACGCAGGCCTCCAGCGGCTCGCGCCCGCGGACGCTGGCCAGCTTGATCAGCATCGGCAGGTTCAACCCGGCGATGACCTCGGCGTGGGTCTCTTCCATCACCGAGATGGCGAGGTTGGAGGGGGTGCCGCCGAACATGTCGGTCAGCAGGATGACCCCGTCGCCGTCGTCCACGGCCCGGGCGGCGTCGACGATGTCGCGCCGGCGGCGCTCCATGTCGTCCTCGGGGCCGATGCAGATGGCGGCGACGCCCCGCTGCGGGCCGACGACATGCTCCATGGCCGACAGGAATTCGGAGGCCAGACCCCCGTGGGTGACGATCACCAGGCCGATCATGAAGGCTTCACCAAGACTTGCGCCCCCGCGTCCCGGCCGTCCCATGGACTGACCGCGCAAGCCGCGCGGAATAGCCCAACTCGACGCCGGGTTAAAGCCGGGCGAGCGCCGCCGCGACCTTTTCGACCGCCGAGGCCTCGAATCCGTTCAGGCGCAGGACCGGCAGGGCCACCCCCTCCACCCGCCGCTCGGCTGCCTCGGGCAGACGGTCGACGGGGCCGCCGGTCAACTCCACGGCCAGCGACAGCCGCGTCGAGCCGCGGGCGCAGGCCGGAATGATACCGACGCCCCGCGCCTCCATCCGCCCCGTGATCGTGTCCGGAGCCACGGCGTAAAGGACGCCGCCAGAGGCGGTCACATGCGCGTAATCGTCCGCCACCAGACGCCAGCCGCGTCCGATCAGTCGCAGGGCCAGATCACTCTTCCCCGCTCCGGCCGGCCCGGTGATCAGCACCGCGCGCCAGCCGACCCGCGGGGTCCAGAGGGCGGCGACGGTGCCATGCAAAGGCTGCCGGCTGGTCATGGCCGGCGTCCGGCCATCGAAGCCGGCAGCGCGACCTCGAACCGGGCGCCGAGCGTCTCGCCGTCCTCGCCCGTCCGGTTTTCGGCCCAGACCCGCCCGCCGTGGGCCTCGACGATCTGCCTGACGATCGACAGTCCGAGGCCGGAATTGGTCCCGAACGCCGTCCCGCGGGGCCGCGAGGTGTAAAAGCGCTCGAACACCGTCTCCAGGTTTTCCGGCGGAATGCCCGGACCGTCGTCGTCGACCCGCACCCGCACCGGCCGCTCAGGGTCGAGGTCGTCGCGCGACAGGCTGATCCGCACCTCGCCGCCCGGCGGGCTGAAGGAGCGGGCGTTGTCGATCAGGTTGCGGAACACCTGACCCAGCGGGCCGTCGCGGCCGCGGATCATGGCGTGCTCGGCAGGCGCGGCCGCGAAGGCCACATGGACCCCGTCCGGCTTGAGACCGGCCTCGTAGACGCCGACGATCTCGCTCAGCAGCACGGTCAGGTCGATCGGGCGCGGCCGGTCCCGGTTCAGTTCGGCGTCCAGCCGCGAGGCGTTGGAGATGTCGGTGATCAACCGGTCCAGCCGCCGCACGTCCTGCTGCAGCAGGGTGGTCAGCTTTTCGCGCTGCGCCTCGGTCTTCACCAGCGGCAGGGTCTCCAGCGCCGAACGAATCGAGGTCAGCGGATTCTTGATCTCGTGGGCCACGTCGGCGGCGAACCGTTCGATGGCGTCCATCCGGTCCGACAGGGTCTCGGTCATGGTCTCCAGCGAGCGAGCCAGGTCGCCGATCTCGTCCTTGCGGTGATCGAGGTCGGGCAGGGAGATGGCTCGCGCCCGCTGCAGCCGCACCGCATCCGCCGCCGCCGACAGCCGCATCACCGGCCGCGCCACGAACAGGTGCAGCAGCAGGGAACCCAGCAGATTCACGAACAGGGCCACGAGGGCGAACGGCATCAGCGCCAGCCGCTGCGCCGCCAGGGTCTCGTCGACGTCGCCCGCCTCCAGCGTCAGCACGCCCAGAACCTGTTCGACATGCCGCACGGGAATGGACACCGACACGACCCGGTCGCCGCCCTCGGTCAGCCGGACGGTGGCGGACGACCGGCCCTCCAGCGCGGCCTCAACCTCCCCGGCGAGATCGGCCCGCGCCCGCTCGAGGTTGCGCGCGTCGTTCGCCCGGTCCTTCGGATCCGCCGCCGGCGGGGGCGTGCCGGCCGGCCGCGCGGGGGGCAGGGGCTCGCCCGGAATGGACTCCGTCACCGTATAGCTGTCGGCGACAAGGATGCCGTCGATGTCGAACAGGCGCGCCCTCTGCCCCTCCGGGATGAAGTTGTCGCGCAGCCAGCGGCTGGCCTCGATCGGATCGAGATAGGGGGTCGGCTCGCCGCGGGTGACGCCGATCTGCGGTTCGCCCAGCACCTGCACCAGCAGTTCAGCCTGCGCCGAAAGGGTCTCCTGCCGGGCCTCGATCAGACCACGCGTCCACTCGTTCAGGGCCAGCGCCCCGACGAACAGGATCAGCAGGCTGAGCAGATTGAGGGCGAGGATGAAACCGCCCAGCCGCGAGCCGCCGAACCGCTGGGGGCGGCGCGGTCGGTCGTCGTCGGCCGGATAGGCCGGCTCAGCTTTCGCGGTATCGGTAGCCGACGCCATACAGGGTCTCGATCGCGTCGAACTCGGGATCGACCACCCGGAACTTTTTGCGCATCCGCTTGACGTGGCTGTCGATGGTGCGGTCATCGACGTAAACTTGGTCGTCGTAGGCGGCGTCCATCAGGTTGTCGCGGCTCTTCACGAAGCCGGGCCGCTGGGCCAGGGCCTGCAGCAGCAGGAATTCCGTCACCGTCAGCTTCACGGGCTTGCCGTCCCAAGTGCACTCGTGCCGGGCCGGATCCATCGACAGCTTGCCGCGCTTGATGGCCTTGGTCGAACCGTCGCCCGACGGCTCGGGCTCGCCGCCGTCGGCGCCGGTGCGCCGCAGCAGCGCCTTGACCCGCTCGATCAGCAGCCGCTGGCTGAACGGTTTGTGGATGTAGTCGTCGGCGCCGAGGTTGAAGCCGAGGATCTCGTCGATCTCCTCGTCCTTGGAGGTCAGCATGATGACCGGGATCTGGCTGGTCTGACGCAGGCGGCGCAGCACCTCCATGCCGTCCATCCGGGGCATCTTCACGTCGAGGATGGCCAGATCCGGCGGGTTCGACTCCAGCGCCTCCAGGCCCGACGCGCCATCATGCCAGGCGGTGACCTTGTGGCCATGGCTTTCCAGCGCCAGCGAGACGGACGCCACGATGTTTTCGTCGTCGTCGACCAGGGTGATGTTGGCCAAGGCGGTCTCCTTGCAGGCTTCCCGTTCCCGCACTCAACGCGCGGCAAGCGTAACCGTTCTAAATCAACTGGGTGAGATTACGGCGATAAAATGGGCCGCGCAGGCTGAATGCGCAATGAAACCCGGCCTTAAAGCCTTCGCGCCATGATGCGGGGTCATCAGTGTGAGTGTTTCATGGCCGGCCCCGTCCACTACGAAGTCTATATCCGCAAGACCGCGCCTGCCCCCTGGGCTCTCCAGATGGCGACGGAGGACCGCAACCACGCGATCCAGACGGCTGAGGAGCTGCTCGATGACAATCGCGCCGCCGCCGTCCGGGTCACCAAGGAGACCCTCGACCCCGACACCATGGCCTTCAACAGCGTCACGGTTCTGACCCGTGGCGCGCCGGAGGCGCCCCGCAAGCGGGTCGTGCCCGAGGATGAAGCCGGCCCTCGATGTGGTTCGCCGCAGGATCTGTATGCGCCGATGGCGCGCGATCTGATCGGCCGGGTGCTTGAGGACTGGTTGAACCGCCAGGGCGTCACCGCCTTCGAACTGCTGCACCGCCCGGACCTGGCCGAGAAGCTGGAAGCCTCGGGCGTGGAGCTCCAGCACGCCATCCAGAAGGTCGCCGTGCCCGAAAGCCAGGCCGTCGGCCAGCCGGTGCACGACCTCGTCCGCCACTATCAGAGGCTGGCCGAACAGGCGATCGAGCGGCTGCTCTTCGCCGGCCGGCGCAGCCAGTTCCCCGATCTGGAGAACCATTCCCTCGCCGACGTGGCGCACAGGCTGGCCGGCCAGGCCGACCGGGCCTTCATCATGGGCGGCGTCGTATCCGGCGCGCTGAAGGGCGTGCGCGGCGGTCGCGCGCGGCTGGACCGCCTGATGGATCTCGCCGGCCGCGCGCCGATGGAGGGCCCGCCGCACGCCATGGTCATGGTGCCGATCGAGCAGATCATGTGCGAGCTGTTCGCCGCCCGGACCAATCTGGCCGATGTGCTCGGGCCGGCGCTCGACCAGGGGGCCTCGCTCGCGGCGGTGGTGCGGATGGTGGCCCCGCGCGAGGTCGCGGCCCTGATCAAACAGGACGCCCGTCTGGCGCTCCAGGTGCCCGTCGTCGAGGGACCTGCGGCGAAGCTCGGCGAGCGCGTCGCCGCCGGCCAGTTTCCGCTGCTCTCCGCCGCCCTGGCGCGGATGGTGGTGCGCGAGCTGATGAGCCCGCGTCGGCTACGCCCGAACGACGCCGCCGGCGAGATCGACATCCTGCGGACCCTGGCCATGACCCTGACCGCGACTGCGGGGCGACTGCTGACGCTTGAGGAGGTCCAGACGGCTTTCAACGAGCGGTCGAAGTCGCTGGTCACCGCCGACTTCGTGGCCGCCTATGTGAAGCCCTGCAGCACGGTCCTGTGCGAGGCCGAAGCCCTGACCCGCCTGTGTGAGAACGTCACCGGCACGGCCAACAAGCGCGCCGCCGCACGCTGGCTGTCCGCCTGCGTCGGATCATTGCGCTTCGAGGCCGAGATGCGCGCCGCCTCCGCCGACCAGACGGCGGCTCAGAGACTGGGCGTGCTGGCCGCCCTGGCGCGCGCGGTGCGCGGCTGCGGCCTGACGGAACGGGATGAGACAGAGATCGTCGCCAGCATCGGTTCGGTCGGCGGAACGGTCGAGGCCGAGGCGCGGATCGTCACCATGCTGGCCCGCGCACCTGCCCCCTTGCCGCAAAAGCTCTCTGTCCTGCTGCGCATGGCCGCCGGCGAAACCGCGCCGCTCGGCCCGGCCGCCGACCGCGCAAAGGCCGAGGCGATCAAGCTGTTCCGGGCCCCGGACAATCGCGCCGCCCTGGCCGCCGCGCCCGAAACGCTGGCGCCGCTCAAGGGGTTGATGCGGGCGGCGGGGCTGGCCGCCTAGACCAGGGCGCGTCGGGTCGAGAAGGCGGAGCCTTCTGATCGCGGCCGCCGGAAAGCTCGCGTCGGGTCGAGAAGGCGGAGCCTTCTGATCGCGGCCGCCTAGTCGAAGATGTCGAAGATGCTGTCGCGCTTCTTCTTGCGGTATTTGTAGTCGTCGTCGCGGTAGCGGTCGTCCTTGTAGCGGGGCGGCTCGCGGTAGCCCTGTTGCGGCTGGCCCCACGGCTGCGGCGCGGCCTGCGGCGGAGAGGGCTGGGGTGCAGCCTGTTGAGGGGGCGGCGGCGCCGAGGCGCGGCCGTCCTCGGCGGCGGCAGCCATCAGCTTCTCCAGCTCGCCGCGGTCGAGCCAGACGCCGCGGCAGGCCGGGCACATGTCGAACTGGACGCCGTCGCGCTCCAGCGTCTGCATGGCGGCGTTGTCATTGGGGCACATCAGCAGCGGCATCAGATCGTCTCCGGAAGGGTCAGAAGGGGGATCGGGCGCTCCAGCGGGCCCGGATTGGGCCGGAGTCGAACGCCGGAGCGCCCGATGCGGTCCGACATCACGCGCCTCCGACGGCCGAGGGGAAGGAGGCGCCGCCGGGGGCCGCGCCAGAGGGGCCCGTCCCGCACGTTCAAGTTGGGGGCGCCCGGCCGCGGCGGCAAGAGGCCGGAACGTCGCGGCCTCAGCAGGCCTGCCCGGCCGCCCAGCCCGACGACCAGGCCCACTGGAAATTATAGCCGCCCAGCCAGCCGGTGACATCGACCGCCTCGCCGATCACATACAGTCCGGGCACGGACCGCGCCGCCATGGTCTGCTGGTCCAGCTGGTCTGTCGCTACGCCTCCCAAGGTCACCTCGGCGGTGCGGTAGCCCTCCGACCCCACCGGCTTGACGCTCCAGTGATTGACCGCCTGGTCCAGCCGCCGCAGCGCCTTGTCCGGCAGGTCGGCCAGGTTCCCCTGCGCCGCTTCCTGCTCGACCAGCACCTCGGCCAGCCGTTTCGGCACAATATGGCCCAGCGCCGTATGCACCGCCTGCCGCCCGTTCTCCGCCTTCATCGCCTTCAGCCGCGCGAACACGTCGATCCCCGGAGCCATGGCGACCGAGATCGCCTCGCCCTCGCGCCAGTAGCTCGAGATCTGCAGGATCGAGGGCCCGCTGAGACCCCGGTGGGTGAACAGCAGGCCTTCTGCGAACCGCGCCTTGCCGTGCGAAACCAGCGCCTCCACCGACACGCCCGCCAGCGGCTTCAGCCGTTCCAGCAGCCCGGCCTCGAAGGTCAGCGGGACAAGCGCCGGCCGCGTCTCCGTGACCCTCAGACCGAACGCCCGCGCGGTGTCATAGGCCCAGCCGGTCGCTCCCATCTTCGGGATCGACTTGCCGCCCGTGGCCAGCACCAGCGAGGCGCAGCGCACCGTCGATCCGTCCGACAGCGCCGCCTCGAAGCCCTCCCGGGCGCGTGTGATCCGCTCCACCGACACGCCCAAAGAGAGGCTCGCACCCGCCTCGCGCAGATCATCCATCAGCATGCGGATGATCTGTTTCGCCGAGTCGTCGCAGAACAGCTGGCCGAGCGTCTTCTCGTGCCATGCGATCCCGGCCTTATCGACCCGCTTGATGAAATCGTGCTGGGTGAACCGCCTCAGCGCCGAGGTGGCGAAGCGCGGGTTCTCGCCGAGGAAGTTGGCCGGGCCGGCGCCGAGGTTGGTGAAGTTGCAGCGACCGCCGCCCGAAATGCGGATCTTCTCGCCCGGCGCCCGGGCGTGATCGACGACCCGGACGGTCCGGCCGCGCCGCCCGGCCTCGATGGCGCACATCATTCCGGCCGCGCCGGCGCCGACGATCAGGACGTCCGTGGAGGTCTGCATCGACCTCCCATACCCCAGCCGGGCGGCGGCGCCATCCGTCTCAGGCCGCGGGCGGGAGACCGTTCGGCCAGACGATCTCGATGCGGTGATGGGTCTGGTCGATCCGGACGCGGGCGCCGCGCAGCGCCTTCGACCCGATCAAGGCCAGGTCGCCGGGGCCCGGCCAGGTCACGGTGCTGATCGGAAGGGTCGCCTCGCCCAGCCGAACGGGGCTGGCAAGGTCGCCCTCGTAGACGGTCAGGGTGTTGGCCACGGTGCGCATGGTTCCCCGCGAGCGGGGTTCGCCGCGGATCAGACTCCGGGCCGTCGCCTCGGGCATCACCAGGGTGGCGGCGGTGTGGCCCGTGTCCAGCACGGCGTCATACTCTGTTCCACCGATCGTCAGGGTGAGGACCATCAATCCATCCTCCCTCGCGACATAGTCGAACACGGTGCGTCCGTCGGCGGGCGGCAGGGCGCCGGGAGCCAGCGAGACCGTCTCGCCGGCGAAGTCGAGGGTCAGCACGCCCTCCTTCAGCACATCCATGCCGAACAGCCCTTTGAACTCGCCGCCCCAGCGGCGGGCGTCGACGCCCTCGGCCTCGGCGACGGGCAGGGCGCGTCCGCCGATTGTCAGGCTGGTCACCCCGTACATCGGGGTCGCGACCTCGTTCTGGCCGGAACCGTCGCCGGTGGTCTGGCCGCCGACCACGGGCAGGCCGAGGCTTTCCGCCGTGGCATGGTCCAGCCGGATCGGCCCCGGGGCGCCGGTGTCTATGCCGAACAGGAAAGGTCCGTGCCCGTTCAGCATGACCTCCACAGCCGGCATGCCGCGCAGCGGCCGGCTGGGCACGGTGACTGCGGTCGCGGCGGCGTCCTGGACCGGCGGGCGGGGCGCGGCGGCGCAGGCGGCGGCGAGCATGAGGCCGGCGGCGACGGCCAGCGGCAGGCTCAGGGACTGGGGTCGGATCATCGTGGGCTCCCTTTCGGCAAGGGGCGAGGATGAGGGCGCCCGGACGCCCTGTCCGCTTTTGATCGACGGATCGTCCGGCCTTCGACGAAGACGCGACCAAACGGGCGGACGCGCGGGATTCGTGCGCTATAGTTCCCAATCCCCCCTGGACGCCGCGCGCGATGGTCCCGACCCGTTCCCCCTTCCCACCGCCGCCGGAAGTCCGGAACCTGCTCGGCGCCCTGTGGGCGTTCGGCTTCGTCGTCATGCTCCTTGGCGCAGCGCCAGCCCTGGGCGTGGTGGTGGTGGCGCGCTTCGCCCTGCTGTGCGGGCTCGGCGCCGCCCTGTCGACGGCGCTGTGGGTCCTCGTGGCCCGCGCGCGGGGCGGCCCTCCGGTGGTCGGCGTCGCCCTGCTGAGCCTCGGCGCGCTGGCGGCCCTCGCCGTTCAGGTCGGGGCCGACCTGCTCAGCGCCTGGCTGGCGCTGAACCTGTTCGACGCGGAAGTGGTGCGGTCGCAGATCGTCTCCAGCCGCCCCGCGGCCGCTCTGACCATGCGGCTGATCGCCGAGACCGGGGTGGTCCTCTACATCGGCCTGTTCGGCGTCTTCGCCATCGCCGCCGCCTCGCTGCTGTCGCTGGCCGAGGCGCGCGAGCGCGACCGGCAGCTCGCCGAGGCCCACGCCGCCGCCGACCGCGCCCAGTTGGCGGCGCTGCGCCTCCAACTCGGCCCCCACTTCCTGTTCAACACCCTGAACGCGATCGGCGCTCTGGTGGCGACGGGCCGACCCGCCGAGGCGGAGGCGATGATCGACCGTCTCTCGGATGTGCTGCGAGCCTCCCTCGCGCCCGGGCCCGAAACACTGGTTCCGCTCCGCGACGAACTGGCGTCGACCCGGGCCTATCTGGAGATCGAGGCGGTGCGTTTTCGCGACCGGATGACCGTGGCGTACGACTGCCCGCCCGATCTGGAGGGCGCCCTGACCCCCGGCTTTCTGCTCCAGCCCCTGGTCGAGAACGCGGTGAAGTACGCCGTCGCCCCGGCCCTGCGCCCCGTGTGCATTCGCGTTTCGGCCCGCCGCGACGGCGAGGACCTGGTGCTGGCGGTCGAGGACGACGGGGCCGGCGAGGCCCCCGCGACCGCCGGGGGGACAGGTCTCGGCCTCCGCAACGTCCGTGACCGGCTGGCCCTCCTGTTCGGTCCGCGCGGACGTCTGGACGCCGGCCCCGTCGCCGGAGGTTTCCGCGTCGAGGCCCGGCAGCCGCTTGCCTTCGCCCCGGAGCGCGTCCGGGAGGCCGTTCCGTGAACCGTCCCCTGCGCGTCCTTCTGGCCGACGACGAGCCGCTTGCCCTCGAGCGGCTGGACTTCGCCTTTCGCGATATCGAGGGCGTCGAGGTGGTCGCCCGCGTCGGCAACGGGCCCGAGGCGCTCGAGGCCATCCGCCGCCTGCGGCCGGACCTCGCGGTGCTCGATATCCAGATGCCGGGCCGCAGCGGCCTCGGCGTCGCCGCGGAACTGACCGGCCCCGACCGGCCCGAGATCATCTTTCTGACGGCTTACGATCAACACGCCGTCGACGCGTTCGATGTCGAGGCGACCGACTATCTGCTCAAGCCCCTGCGGCTGGACCGGCTGCGGCAGGCGGTCGAGCGCGCGCGCCGCCGCGTCTCCGCCCGGACGCCCGGCGGAGCGACGCCCGATCTCGCCGCCGCCGTCCCCTGGATGGCCGCCGACGAGGCCGCCTTCTGGGTCCAGGGCCGGGACGGACTGGTTCGCGTCCCCTTTGCCTCGGTCGACTGGATCGAAGCCGCGCGCGACTATGTCCTGCTGCACGGCGAGGGCCGTGCGCCCCTGCTGCGCGCCACGATGGCGGCGCTGGAGGCCCGCCTGCCCGAGGCCGTCTTCCTGCGTGTGCACCGGTCGGCCTTTGTGCGACTGGCCGCCATCGCCGGCTTCCAGCCTCTCGCCCCCGGCGGCGCCGCTCTCAGCCTCCGGTCCGGCGGAGCCGTTCCGGTCGGGCCCAGTTATCTGCCCATGGTCCGTTCGCGGTTCGGCGGCTGATCCGGTCGCCCGGTCCTATTCCGCGGCCAGATAGCCGACGGTGGTGGCGAACGCGCTGACCAGTTGCAGCCACAGGGCGGTGGGATCTGTCAGTTGCTCGACGCCGCCCTCGCCGATCAGCACATCGTACTGGACCACGGCCGTCGGCTCGGCGCCCGGCTCCGCGGGGGTCAGGAAGGCCTTGAGGAAGCGGCGGTCCCGGTTCCAGTCATTGACCATGGTCTCGGTGATGGTCGGGTTCGAGAAGCTGGCTGCGTACTGGATGTCGCCGCACACGTCGGCCTCGCAGCTGTAGAAGAAGATCACCCACTTCAGCGGCCCGTCGTCGATGCTGATCCAGGTCTCGCCGTCCCGGCGATTGATCTCGCTGACGACGCCGCCCTTCGAGGTCAGCCAGGCGCGCACCGCCTCGACCGACACGCCCGGATCGGTCGCGGTCTGGACGGGGGCGGCCGCCGTGGAGGCGGCCGCGGGTGCGGCGAGAGCCATGACGGCGGCGGCGGCGAGGGTCGCGAAACGGATCATCGGGGTCTCCTGCGGGACGTCACCTACCGACGGATGAGCGGCGAAAGCAAGGCGTTACACCCGGTCGCGCGCCAGCCACTCCGCCCCGGCCATCTCGTTCAGGCGCGACACGGTCCGTTCGAATTCGAATGCCCCGACCCCCTTGCGGTACAGATCTTCCGGCGGCGCCTCGGCCAGCGCGACCAGCCGCGTGCGCGCCTCGTACAGGGCGTCGATCAGGGTCACGAACCGCCGCGCCTCCTGCTGATTGGCGGGGCCGAGCACCGGCACGTCCTCGACGAACAGGGTGTGGAACCGTTCGGCCATGGCCAGATAGTCCTGCGGCCCCAGCGGGCGGCCGCACAGCTGGTCGAAGGTCGCCCGCGCCAGTCCGCCGTCGGTGCGCTCGATCACCACCTCCCGTCCCAGTACGGTCAGACGAGCCGGACATTCCTCCTGCTCGCCCTTCAGGTCGGTCCACAACGCTTCGAATCCGGCGCGGGCCCCCTCGTCCGGCGGGGTGAACCACACCCGGTCGCCCATCAGCCGGTCCAGCCGCCAGTCGCGCGCGCCGGCCACCGACACCACCTGACAGCGCGCCTCGATCAGGTCGATGAAGGGGGTGAACAGTTCGCGGTTGATCCCGTTCAGATACAACTGGTCCGGGGCCCGGTTCGAAGTCACGGCCAGCACCACCCGATTGTCGAACAGGGCCTCGAACAGCCGGCCGAGGATCAGGGCGTCGGCGATGTCGGTGACCTGTAACTCGTCGAAGCACAGCAGCCGCGCCTCCGAGGCGATCAGATCAGCCACCGGCTTGATGGGATCGTCGCCCTTCCACTGTCCGAACACGGCCTTGCGCGCCGCCGCGTCGCCCTCGCGCCACTGCCGGATCAGACCGTGCACCCGGGCCATGAAGGCGTGGAAATGGGCCCGCTTCTTCCGCTTCTCTGGCGCGCAGGCGTAGAAGAGGTCCATCAGGATGGACTTGCCGCGCCCCGGCGGGCCCCACAGATAGACGCCCCGAACCTCGGGCGGCCGCCCGAACAGTCCGCCCATCGGTCCCTTGCGCCGCAGGTCGATCTCCAACCGGGCCAGGGCCTCGACCACCGGAACCTGGGACGGATCGGGGGTCAGCCGGCCGTCGGCCAGCCGCTTCTCATAAGCAGCGCGTATGCGTGATCCCATCGTTCTCGGCCTTAGCGGCGCCCGCCGCCGCTGAAAAGCGATTGCTTCGCGCCCGCGAAGGCCCACATAGAGCCTCACTGTCCGGATAGCCGGGCCTCACCACATTCCTGCGCTCAGGCAGCGAGGCTCCGCGAGCCGAGCGGCGGCGCATCCGAAGGATCACCTCATGGGATACAAAGTCGCCATCGTGGGCGCCACCGGCAACGTCGGCCGGGAGATGCTGAACATCCTCGAGGAGCTCGAATTCCCCGTCGACGAAATGCACGCCGTCGCCTCGCGCAAGTCCAAGGGCGTCGAGGTGTCGTGGGGCGACAAGACCATCAAATGCCAGGACATCGACGGCTTCGACTTCTCCAGCGTCGACCTGGTGCTGATGAGCGCCGGCGGCGACGTCTCGCGCGAATGGTCCGAGAAGATCGGCAAGGCCGGTCCGATCGTGATCGACAACTCCTCGGCCTTCCGCAAGGACCCCGAGGTGCCGTTGATCGTGCCCGAGGTGAACCCCGACGCCATCAAGCTGGCGAAGAAGAAGAACATCATCGCCAACCCGAACTGCTCGACCGCCCAGCTGGTCGTCGCCCTGAAGCCGCTGCATGACGCCGCCAGGATCACCCGCGCGGTGGTGTCGACCTATCAATCGGTCTCCGGCGCCGGCAAGGCGGGCATGGACGAGCTGTGGAACCAGACCAAGGCCATCTACGGCCTCGGCGACGCCACGCCGAAACTCTTCCCCAAACAGATCGCCTTCAACGTCATCCCGATGATCGGTTCGTTTCGCGACGACGGCTACACCGACGAGGAAGCCAAGATGTGGGACGAGACCCACAAAATCCTCGATCCGGACATCAAGCTGACCGTCACCTGCGTCCGCGTCCCGGTCTTCGTCGGCCATTCGGAATCGGTGAACCTCGAGTTCGACCGCCCGATCAGCCCCGACGAGGCCCGCGCCATCCTGCGCGAGGCCCCCGGCGTCATGGTCATCGATAAGCAGGAGCACGACGGCTACATCACCCCGGTCGACGCCTCGGGCGAGCACGCCGTCTACGTTTCGCGCATCCGCAAGGACCCGACGGTCGAGAACGGCCTGTCGCTGTGGATCGTCTCCGACAACCTGCGCAAGGGCGCGGCGCTCAACGCCGTTCAGATCGCCCAGCTGCTGGATGAGACGGGGACCATCAAGCCGTCGTCGGGGTACCGCTCCATTACCGTCTGATCCGTCCGCTCGCCGCTCCCCCGGCGAAGGAGTCCCCCATGGCCACCGTCACCGGCTCCGATCAGGGCCGCGCCGCCCTTTTGTCGGCCTTCGCCTGCTACACCCTGTGGGGGATCATGCCCCTGCTGTTCATGGGGCAGGCGGCGGCCGGCTTCGACTCGCTGGAGATCCTCGCCCACCGCGCCCTGTGGGCGGTCGCGGTGGCCGGCCTGTTGGTCTGGCTGGCGAAGCAGGGCGGTCAGGTGCGCGCCGTCCTGACCTCGCCGAAGACCTTGGCCTGGCTCGCGTTCTCGACCGTCCTCATAGGCCTGAACTGGGGCGTCTATGTCTGGGCCACGACCCATGGCGCGACGCTGGAGGCCAGCCTCGGCTACTACATCAACCCGCTGCTCAATATGGTTGTCGGTCTGTGGCTGTTCCGTGAGAAGATCGACCGCTGGGGCTGGATCGCCATCGGCCTCGCCGCCATCGGCGTGCTGTTCCAGGCCCTCGCCCTCGGCCGCCCGCCGTGGATCTCGATCGTCCTCGCCATCAGCTTCGCCACCTACGGCGTCATCCGCAAACGCGTGCCGATCGACGCCCAGGCCGGCCTGCTGGTCGAATGTCTGCTGCTGGTCCCGTTCGGCCTCGCCTGGGTTCTGTGGCTGCAGCACACCGGCGCCGGCGTGGCCTTCGACAGCCCGACCAACACGCTTTGGGCTCTCGCCAACGGTCCGGCCACCGTGCTGCCGCTGGCCCTGTTCGCCTGGTCGGCCCGGCGCCTGCCGCTGTCGACCATCGGCTTCATCCAGTTCCTCGCCCCGACGCTGCAGTTCATCGTCGGCGTCTGGGCCGGGGAGGCGCTGACGCCCCTGCGCATCCTGTCGTTCGTCTTCATCTGGGGCGGCGCCGGGGTGTTCGCAGCGGCGGCGTATTTCCGGGTCCGGGCGGCGCGGCAAGCCTTGAAGCGGGCGGCGGAACCGGCCTAGCGTCTGCTCCCCAACCCGGAGGGCGCCCATGTCCGTCGTCCAACGCGGCCCGTGCGAAGAAGGCCAGGTCCGCGCGGCGGCCGCGCCGGATCGCCCGTTGCCGGCGTCCCGCAAGCGCTGGATTCTGGTCGCCACAGTCCTTGGGTCCAGCCTCACCTTCATCGACGGCTCGGCGCTGGGCGTCGCCCTGCCGGCGATCCAGCGCGATCTCGGCGCCGGCCCCGCGGCGGCGCAGTGGGTCTCCAACGCCTATCTGCTGACCCTCGGCGC
Source organism: Brevundimonas sp. (assembly GCF_036676055.1). Classification (GTDB taxonomy): domain Bacteria; phylum Pseudomonadota; class Alphaproteobacteria; order Caulobacterales; family Caulobacteraceae; genus Brevundimonas. The sequence goes on from NZ_JAKFDS010000080.1 coordinate 40,779, forward strand.
CCTGGTCCTGATCGGAGGGGCGGCGGGCGACCGCTTCGGCCGCCGCAAGGTCTTCCTGATCGGCGTCGCCCTGTTCGCGCTCGCCTCCGTGGCCTGCGGCCTCGCCCCCACGGTCGAGCTGCTGATCGTTGGCCGGTCCGTCCAGGGCGTCGGCGCGGCCCTGCTGACCCCTGGAGCCCTCGCCGTCATCGGCTCGGCCTTCCCGCCGGAGGAGCGCGGCAAGGCGTTCGGGACCTGGGCAGGGGCGGGGGCCCTGTTCGGCATGATCGGGCCCCTCGTCGGCGGCTGGTTGGCCGACGCCGCCGACTGGCGCCTCATCTTCTGGATCAACGTTCCGCTGGCCCTGCTGACGGCGGTGATCACGCTCTGGGTGGTGCCGGAGAGCCGTGATCCGGACGCCCGTGGGCTCGACTGGGTCGGCGCGCTGCTGGCCATAACCGGCCTCGGCGCCCTGACCTGGGCCCTGACCGCCGCTCCCGATATCGGCTGGTCGGACCCGGCGATCCTGACCGGCCTCACCGGAGGTGCGCTCCTGCTGGCCGCCTTCCTGTTCGCCGAGGCCCGCCAACGCCACCCGATGATGCCGCCGGGCCTGTTCCGCTCGTCCGTATTCAGCGGAATCAACGTGTTGACCTTGCTGCTTTATTTCGCGCTGGGCGGGGCCATGTTCTTCCTGCCCTTCGACCTGATCCGGGTGCACGGCTGGAGCGCCACCCTCGCCGGCGCGGCCATGCTGCCCTTCGCCGTCATCATGGGCCTGTTCTCGGGTTACGCCGGAAAGCTGGCCGACCGCTTCGGCGCCAGGCTGTCGCTGAGTCTTGGCCCGGTACTCGCGGGTGTCGGCCTCGCCCTGCTGGCCGTGCCCGCGCCCGGCGCAGGCTATGTCGACGGGCCGCTGGCGGGGATGATGCTGCTGGCCGTCGGCATGACCCTGGCCGTCGGTCCCCTGACAGCCGCCGTCATGGGCGCTGTGCCGGAGGGGCGCACAGGCGTCGCCTCGGGGATCAACAACGCCGTCGCCCGCATCGCCGCCCTGCTGGCCATCGCCCTGCTCGGCGTCATCCTGTCCGCGGTCTTCCTGTCCGGCGTCGACAGCCCGAACGCGCGCGCCTTGCTGGGCGAGGTGATGGGCGGAGCCGATCTCGAGCCCGCCGCCCGCGACGCCTTCCACGCCGCCTTCCGCGTGGTGATCCTGACCTGCGCGGGCCTGGCGGCCCTGTCTGGCGTCATCGGCGGGCTGACGGCGCCCGGCCGTCACAAGGCGGAGTAGAGCGCCTTCTGGAGCCGCACCGCCCGCGGGTCGCCGATCAGGTGCGGCGACTGGCGGGTCATCACATAGGCCGCCGACAGCCGCGCCTCTGGATCGGCCCAGGCGCAGCTGCCGCCCCAGCCGTAGTGGCCGAGGGCGTCGGGGTTCGGCCCGAACACCTCCAGCCCGGCGTTCATCGTCCAGCCGGCGGCCCAGCCCATGACGAACGGCAGCACCCGGTCCTGACCGTGGATGCGCTCGCGCCGCGCGGCCGCCAGCGTCGCTTCCGACAGCATCTCCCGCCCCTCGAACGACCCGGCGACCAGCACGGTCATCAGCCGCGCCAGATCCCGCGCCGTGCCATGCAGATTGGCCGAGGGAATCTCCATCATCCGCCATTCGGTCGAACCCCGCCCGCCGGGCGCCGAGCCCTTGTCGAGGAAGGCCGAGCGCTTGACCGCGTCGATGGACCCCAGATCCGGCGCGGAGGTCGGCTTGCGCATTTGGGCCACGCGGTCGTGCTCGACCTCGGGCAGGCCGATCCACAGGTCGAGCCCGGCGAACTCCTCGCGGAGCGCGGCGCCCATGGTCCGCCCGTCGACCATGCGGAACAGCTCGCCTGCCAGATAGCCGATGGTGATCGGGTGATAGCCGCTGGCGGTCCCCGGCGCCCACATCGGGGCCTGGGCGCACAGCCGCTCCAGCACCGAGGTCGGGTCGAACCACAGGCTCGGCTCGACCGCCTCGTCGAACCCCGGCAGCCCCGCCTGATGGCTCATCAGCTGGCCGACGGTGACCGTTTCCTTGCCCGCCGCCCCGAAGGCCGGCCAGTAGCTGGCCACGGGCCGCTCATAGTCCAGCAGGCCTCGCTCGACGGCGAGGGCTATCAGCATCGCCATCACCGCCTTGCCGGTCGAGAACACCGGGACGAGCGTGTCGGCCTCGAACGGGCGGGTCCGGGCGGTGTCAGCCCAGCCCGCGCGCAGGTCGACCACCGTCTCGCCCTCGATGCAGACGCTGAAACCGGCGGCCAGTTCATGCAGCCCCTCGGGAGCGTCGGTGAAGTTGGCGGCGAAGGCGTCCTTCACGGCGGCGAAACGGGGCGGGCAGACGCCGTGAATCTCGGGGAGGTCGGTCATGCCCCTGTCCTACTGTCCTCCGCCAGCCAGTCCAGCACGCCTTCCGCCGCGACCACGCCCGAGGCAAGCGACGCCTGAAGCAGATAGCCGCCGGTCGGCGCCTCCCAGTCCAGCATCTCGCCGGCGACGAACACGCCTGGCAGGGTCTTCAGCATCAGCCGCTCGTCCACGCCGTCCAGCCGCACCCCGCCCACCGAGGAGATGGCCCGCGCCAGTCCCTGCACTCCGGTCAGGGTCAGCCGCACGGCCTTGATCCGCCGCGCCAGCTTGTCGGCCCCGGCAGGCAGTTCGCCCGGAATCTCGCGCAGCAGCCCGACCGCGACCGGCGACAGCCCCGCGGCCTTTCTCAGCCAGTTGGACGCGCTGTCCTTGCCGCGCCCCTTCGCCAGCCGACCGGCCAGGGCCTCGATCGTCAAATCCGGCCGCAGATCGACGGTCAAGGTTGCGGTCCCGTCCCGCTCGATCGCATCGCGCAGCGGGGCCGACAGGGCATAGACCGCCCCGCCCTCCAGCCCGTAGCGGGTCGCCATCGCCTCGCCCCGCACCGTCGTCTCGCCGAAGGTCAGGGCGACCGGCTTCAGCGGCTGCCCCGCGAACCGCTCCGCGAAGACCTCTGACCACGCCACGTCGAAGCCCACGTTCGACGGCCGGAACGGCGCCACCTCGACCCCCTCTGCTTCCAGCGGCTCACGCCAGCGGCCGTCCGAGCCCAGCCGCGGCCAACTCGCCCCGCCCAGCGCCAGCACCACCGCGTCGGGCCGCTCGACCTGCTCGCCGTCCGCCGTTTCGAACACCCAGCCCCCGTCGCGGCGGCCGGTCCAGCGCGACCGGGTCCGCACCTCGACGCCGAGCTCGGTCAGCCGCCCCAGCCACGCGCGCAGCAACGGCGAGGCCTTCATTGCGCGCGGGAACACCCGCCCCGACGATCCGGTGAACACCGGCTGGCCCAGCCCCTCGGCCCAGCCGATCAGATGCGTCGGCGAAAACCGCTCCAGCCACGCCCCCACCGTCCCGGACGCCTCGCCATAGCGGCCCGTAAACCCCTCCAGCGGCTCCGAATGGGTCAGGTTCAGCCCGCCCCGCCCGGCCATCAGGAATTTGCGCGCCGCCGACGGCATCGCCTCGTGCACCACAACGGCCACGCCGGCCCGGGCCAGCCGCTCGGCCGCCATCAGCCCGGCCGGGCCGGCCCCGATCACATGCACCGTCTTGTCTGGAGAACTCATCGGCCCTTTGTAGACCGGAACGCCTGCGACCGGCATACGCTTCCTCCCCATGAGCGTCGCCTTCACCCGCGAGGAAGATCTGGAGGCCACGGCCGCCGACCTCCCCGACCGTCCGATCTCGCCCCACCCGAACCTCGTCACCCCCGAGGGTCTGGCGGCGATCGACGCCGCCCTGGCCTCGGCGCGCGCGGCCTACAGCGCCGCCCAGGCCCACGGCTCGATCGAGGCCGACCGCACCGCCATGGCCCGGGCCACCCGCGACCTGCGTTACTGGTCCGCCCGCCGCGCCTCGGCCCAGCTGGTCGAAACCGAAGCCGACGGCCGCGTCCGCTTTGGCGGCTCGGTGACGATCGAGCGGGAGGACGGCCGCCGCCAGACCTGGCGCATCACCGGCGAGGACGAAGCCGACCCCGCCGCCGGCTCGGTCAGCCATGTCTCCCCGCTCGCCGTGGCCCTGATCGGCAAGGGCGTCGGCGACGAGGCGACGGTGGCGGGGCAGACGGTCGAGGTCGTCGCCGTCGATTGACGGTTGTTGCGGGGGCTGCGGCGCCCCACCTTGTACGCATCCCTGCGCCGCACTCCGGCGTTCTCCCGGCGCACCGCGTCAGGCGCGTCCGCGCCGGAAAGGAAGACCCGCCGATGGCCCGTAAGCCCAACTACAGTTTCGAACGCATGGAGCGCGAGCGCGCTGACGCCAAGAAGGCCGCCGAAAAAGCCGCCGCCAAGGCCGAGAAACGCGCCGCCGCCCGCGGCGAGACCTCGTCCGACGAACCGAAGGATGAGGACTGAGCGAATCCCGCTCCGGGGCGTTCATCGTCCTTGACCGGTCGGTCAGGGACGGGAGACGCCAGTGCGCGGCGAGCTTGAGACCTACAGGACGAAGCGGAATTTCGGCGACACGCCGGAGCCGCAGGGCAGGAAGGGCCGGGCGCGCAAGGCCGGACTGACCTACCTGATCCAGCGCCACGCTGCGACGCGGCTGCACTACGACTTCCGTATCGAGGTGGACGGCGTGCTCAAGTCCTGGGCCGTCACCAAGGCCCCGTCGCGCGACACGGCTGTCAAACGGCTGGCGGTCGAGGTCGAGGACCATCCGCTCGACTACGGAACCTTCGAGGGGACCATCCCGGCCGGCAACTACGGCGCCGGGACGGTGCAGCTGTGGGACCGCGGAACCTGGGAGCCGCAGGAGGAGGACCTGACCGACGCCTTCAAGCGCGGGAACGTCAAGATGATCGTCCACGGCGAGCGGCTGCAGGGCAAATGGGCCCTGATCCGCATGAAGACCGACCGCGGCAAGCCGTCGAAACGCAACAACTGGTTGCTGATCAAGGAGAAGGACGAATTCGCCGTCCCCGGCGAGGGCGACGCCAATATGGAGATCGACGCCTCGATCGCCACCGGCCGCAGCCTGGCCGAGATCGCCGAGGGCAAGAAGCAATGGGGCTCGTCGAAGAAGACCACCCGCGCGGCGCCGCCGAAACCGGAGGCCCGCCCGGCCGAGGCGAGCAAGGCCTCGAAGCTCCACGCCTTCGTCCCCATCCAGCTGTGCAAGATCGCCGACTACCCGCCCCACGGAACCGGCTGGGCCCATGAGATCAAGTTCGACGGCTATCGCCTGCAGGTCGCCTCGGGCGGCGGCCGCGCCGTCGTCCGCACCCGCAAGGGGCTCGACTGGTCGGACAAATTCCCCGAACTGGCCGCCGACGCCGCCGAATGGCCGGACGCGGTGGTCGACGGCGAACTCTGCGCCCTGGCGGAAAACCACATGCCGGACTTCTCGGCCCTGCAAGCGGCCATCTCCAGCGGCGAAACGGCCGACCTCGTCTATTTCGCCTTCGACCTGCTGTTCGAGGGCCCCGAGGACCTGCGCAAACTGCCGCTGTCGCACCGCAAGGCCCGGCTGCAGGCGTATATCGACCGCATCCCGAAAGCCGCCCGTGGCCGCATCCGCTACGTCGACCATTTCGCCACCACGGGCCAGGCCATCCTCGAGAGCGCCTGCCGCATGGACCTCGAGGGGGTCATCTCCAAGAAGCTGGACGCGCCGTATCACGCCGGCCGCTCGACCACCTGGCTCAAGTCCAAATGCCGGGGCGGCGACGAGGTCGTCATCGGCGGCTGGACCTCCGAGGGCGGCGGCCGCTTCCGTTCCCTGATCGTCGGCGTGCAGGACAAGGGCGGCCTGCGCCACCTCGGCCGCGTCGGGACCGGCTACAACCAGACCCTGCTCAAGACCCTGCTGCCGAAGCTCAAGGCGGCGGAAACCGACACAAGCCCCTTCACCGGCAAGGACGCGCCGAGGAGGACCCGCGCCGGCGGCGTCACCACCCACTGGGTCAAACCCGTGCTGGTCGCCGAGATCGAGCACGGCGGCTACACCGACACCGGCTCCCTGCGCCATGCCGCCTTCAAGGGGCTGCGCGAGGACAAGCCGCCGGCCGAGGTCACCGAACGCCCCCACGCCCCCTCCGACCCGGCGAAGGAGCCGGGCCGCCATTCCGGCGCGGTCCCGCTCGTCATGCCCGGCGAAGGGGCCGCCGCGGGCAAGGGCAGGGGAAAGCTGGTCGTCGCCGGCGTCACCATCTCCAACCCCGACAAGGTCCTGTGGCCCGCCGCCGACGGGAAGCCCGCGATCACCAAGGCGGAACTGGTCCGCTACTATGAAATGGCCGCCGAACGTATCCTGCCGCACGTCGCGGATCGCCCGGTCTCGATCATCCGTACGCCGGAAGGCATCACCGGCGAGAAATTCTTCCAGCGCCACGCCATGCCCGGCTCCAACCCGCGGCTGAAGCTGATCGATGTGAAGGAGCGCAAACCCTACATCGGCGTCATCGACGTCGGGGGCCTCGTCGCCATCGGCCAGTCCGGCGGGCTGGAGCTGCACCCGTGGGGCTGCAAGCCCGGCGACCCGGAGACCCCGGACCAGGTCACCTTCGACCTCGACCCCGACGAGGGCCTCGACTTCGCCGACGTCATCGCCGCCGCCAAGGTGCTGAGGCGTGAACTGGAGGGGCTCGGACTCAACCCCTTCGTCAAGACCACCGGCGGCAAGGGGCTGCACGTCGTCGTCCCCATCCTCGCCGATGCGAAGAGCCGTATCGAATGGGACCAGTGCAAGGCCTTCGCCAAGGCGGTGTCGGAACGCGTCCGCGCCGCCGATCCCGACCACTTCACCACCACCCTCGCCAAGAAGGCGCGCGGCGGGAAGATCTTCCTCGACTATCTGCGCAACGGCCGCATGGCCACGGCGGTCGCCCCATGGTCCCCCCGCGCCCGCCCCGGCGCCGGCCTCGCCTTCCCCCTGTCGTGGGGTCAGGTGAAGAAGGGCCTCGATCCGGCCGCCTTCACCCTCCACGACGCCGCCGCCCTGCTGAAGAAGCCCGACCCGTGGAAGGATTTCCGCGCCGGCGCGGTCAACCTCAGGCCGGTGTTGAAGAAGGTTCTCTGAGCGGCGATCACGCCGCCTTCTTCTTCCCCGCCGGCTTCTTGGCGGCCGCCTTCTTCGCCGGCGGCTTGCCGGCCGCCGAGCCCTTCAGGCTGGCCCGCAGCGCCGCCATCAGGTCCACCACATTGGTGTCGTCGGGCTCGGGCGCCTCGACCAGCCCCTTGCCGCCCTTCTGCTTGGCCTTGATCATCTCCTTCAGGGCCTCGTCGTAGCGGTCCTTGAACTGGGTCGGATCGAAGTCGGCCTCCTTCTGGGCGATGATCCGGGTGGCGATGTCGACCATGTCCTTGTCCGCCTTCACCGCCGGGATGTCGTCGAAATAGTCATCGGCGTCGCGCACCTCGTCGTGCGGCCGCAAGCTGTAGGCGACCAGCCCCTTCCCCCGCACTTCCAGCGCGATCTGCCGTTCGCGCCCGCGCAGCACCAGACAGCCGATGGCGATCTTGCCGGCGGCCTTCATCGAGTCGCGGATGACCGCGAAGGCCTCGGCTCCGACCCCCTTCTCCGGCACCACATAGAAGGGATCGTCCCAGTACAGACGGTCGATGTCGTCCTTGTCGACGAACTGGTCGATCGAGATGGTGCGGGTGCTCTCCAGCCGGACCTTCTCGAAATCCTCGTCGTCGAACAGGACGTATTCGTCCTTCGACACCTCATAGCCCTTGACCAGATCCGACCGTTCGACCGGCCCGGCGTCCGGGTCGGTCGGCACCATTCTGATGCGGTTGTTGGTCTCGGGGTTGATCAGGTGGAAGCTGACGTGGCTCGACGACGAGGTCGCCGTGTAGAGGGCCACCGGGCACGTCACCAGCGACAGCTTCAGATGCCCCTGCCAGGTCGGTCTCGCGGCCATGATCGCCTCCTCATCCGGTGTTCGCGGACTCGAACGCGGCGGGACCGGGATTCGTTCAGGTCGCCCGTTCCGCCAAGGTCGCGGCCAGCGCTTCGGACAGGCTGTCGATGCCATAGGGCTTGGGCAGCAGGCGGAAGGCCTCGCCCGTCGCGGCCGAGGCCGCCTCGCTGAAGCCGGTGGTCAACAGGACCGGCGTATCGGGCAGCCGCCGCCGCACCTCCTGCGCCAGGCCGAGGCCGTCCATCTCGCCCGGCATCACCATGTCCGAGAACACCAGGTCGAAGCGGCTGTCCTCCTCCAGCATCGCCAGGGCCTCGGCCGCGCTGGCCACCCGCACATGACGATAGCCGAGGTCGCCCAGCATATGACCGACCCCGGCGGCGACGGCGTCGTCGTCCTCGACCAGCAACAGGCGCACGCCGCCCTTGCGTCTGGCGGCGGCCGCCCCGTCCGCGAGCGGCGCGGCCGGCTCGGCCGCGAGCGGAGTCTTTTCGGTGCGGGGCAGACACAGGGTGAAAGTCGCGCCCTCGCCCTCGCGGGACACCACGCTGATGTCGCCGCCCGACGAGCGCACGAAGCCATAGACCTGTGACAGGCCCAGGCCGGTCCCGCGCCCGACCGCCTTGGTGGTGAAGAAGGGTTCGAACACCCGCGACGCGACGAGCTCCGACATGCCGGCCCCGGTGTCGGCGATGGTCAGGCAGACCCGATCCGGCCGGCCGTCCTCTCCGGTCAGGTTTCGGCCCGAGACCGTCAGCCGCCCGCCCTGGGGCATGGCGTCCCGGGCGTTCACCGCCAGGTTCAGCAGGGCCAGTTCCAGTTCGCCGCGGTCGGCCTCGACCGGCCACAGGTCGGAGGACAGGTCCAGCACCACCTCGATATCCTCCCGCAGCGACCGCTCCAGCAAGAAGCGCAGGCCCTCGATATGGGTCCGAAGGTCCAGCACCTCGGCCCGCAGCGGCGACCGCCGTGCAAAGGCCAGCAGCTGTCGCGTCAGGGCCGCCCCGCGCTCGACCGCCTGTTTGACCCCCGCGCTCAACGCCTGCCGGCGCTTTGGGTCTTCCGTCCGGTCCAGCAGCTCGATGCCGCTGGAGGCCACCATCAGAAGGTTGTTGAAGTCGTGGGCGATTCCGCCGGTCAGCCGGCCGATCGCCTCCATCTTCTGGCTCTGGCGCAGGGCCTCCTCGGCCTTTTCCCGCTCCATCATCTGTTGCTGCAGCAGGCTGTTGGTCCGCACCAGATCGGCGGCGCGGTCGGCGAGCTGGCGGTTGGCGCGGCGCAGCGCCCCCTGCGCCACGGCCAGGACGATGACGACGAGCGCCGCCAGCCCCAGCACCAGCAGCAGGCCGGCGTAACGGCTGAACCGCTGCGCGGGCGGGGTCTGCAGCAGGCGCAGATGGACGGCGCCCAGCCTCTGCCCGGCCTGCTCGACCGGCCTGACCACGTGCAGGCGGTCGTCCTCGAATATGGTGGCGCGCCCCTCGTCCGGAAGGGCGGATGAGGGGCTCTCTCCGGGCCGCACGAAGCTGGCGACCAGCTGGTTCTCCTCGTCATAGACCGCCGCCGCCAGCACGCTGGGATTGATCTGTACGGCGTTGACGTAGTCCTGCGCCGCCTGCCGGTCGTCGAACGCCAGGGCCCCGCTGACAGCCGAGGCCAGCAGGTCCGCCTGCGCCCCGGCCTCGCGGGCGGTCTGCAGCTTCAGGGACTGCTCGTTGACCACCGCGATGACCACGCCGGCGATCAGAAGGACCAGCAGGGAAGCCAGCGCCACTATGGGGAAGCGGCTGGAGCGGAGACGGGCGACCCAGGGCATGTCTCAGCCTCCCCGTACGCTGAGAGCGAGATTGAGCAGGCGCGAGCTGATCGACAGTCGGCTGCGCGACGCCGCCTGCAGGTCGATGTGGAATCGCACCCGGTCGTCGTCGATGACGAAATGGATCATGCCCCGGTCCGCCGATACGGCGGCGTCGGTGACCAGCAGGACGGCCCGCTGACCGCCCGGGGTCAGGCTCGCTCCGCCACGCCCGAGGTAGAGGACGTGGCAGCCGGCGGCCGCCTCGGCCGTGCGGGGCCGTCGCACGATCAGCGGGCGCCCATGGGCGGTCTGGGCGCGCGCCGCACGATCCAGGGCGCCGTTGAACGGATCCCGGCCGGCGACGCACAGCACCACCGGCGACCGGCTGTCGGCGAACGCTTGCGGGGGCCAGTCGACGAAGGCGGCGAACCGCACAAGGTAGTTGGCCTTGACCGAATACTCGAGGCTGGCGGGCACGGGTGCGGCGAAAGCCGGGAGCGACAGGCTCCACGACAGGGCGACAAGCACCAGGATGAACCGCCGCCCCGGGCCCATGTCAGAACCTCGCCTGCAGGGCGGCGAAGACGCTGCGGCCGAACGCCCGGGCGCGAACCGGGTCGCCGGTCTCGACCCGGCGGTCTTCCAGCAGGTTGCGCCCCGTCAGCGACAGCTCCAGCCGGTCCGTCAGCCGCCATCCCAGCCGCGCGTCCGCCTCGACATAGCCGTCGACCGCGGCTAGGTCGTCGACCGCCCGAAGCCGGACGTCCAGCTCGACCGCCTCGGTCAGATCGTGCTGCGACCGCAGCAGCAACTGGTGGTCCGGATCGTCGCCGATCGAGACCAGACCGCTGATGTCGTCGGGCGTCAGGGTGGCGTCATAGTCCTTGGTCAGGGTGCTCAGCCCCGCGCTCACCCGCCAGGCTGGCGAAACGTCATAGCTGCCCCAGGCTTCGACGCCCCAGGTGGTCGCCTCGCCGTTGTTGCTGAGGTGCAGCGGGAAGAACGTCGCCGGCGTGATCGAGACCGTCCGCAGGTCATCGTAGACGTTGTAGAAGGCGTTGACCGAGAACGACATTCGCGGGACGGGATTGGCCCGGTAGCCCAGCTCGTAAGCGGTCACCGTCTCCGAGCGGAAGTCCGCCCCGACGAGGAAGCCGGGCAGGGTCAGGTCGCGCTCGATCCGGTTGGGCGTGCGGCTGGCGCGGCTGACGGCGCCCCACAGCAGATCCCCGCCGGGCCGATGCCACGCCAGCCGGACATTGGGCAGGAATTCCTGGCCCGAGAAGCTGTTGTCCTCGAACTTGGCCCCCAGCGTCAGGGTCAGTCCCTCGCGGAGGGCGATCTGGTCCTGCACGAAGATATTGGTCAGCGTCAAAGTCCGTTGGGCCGGATCGAGGAAGGCTCCGCCCGGCGCCGCGTCAAAGCGGGAATCGACCACCCGGTGGCCGGCGCCCAGCACCAGCCGGTGCCGGCCGAAGTCCGTCGCGTGCTGAACCGCCAGATCCCACGTGTCCGACTCCTCCAGCGTGCCCGGCTCCTCGCGCTCGTGGCGATCGAAATAGGCCTGGACCTGCAGCTCGCCCCCCGCCAGCGGCCGGGTCCAGCGGCCCAGCAGATTGCCGCCCCGCACATGGGTTTCGGTTCCCAGCAGGTCCTCGTTGACCGCCACCTGATTGTCGAACATGTCGCCTTGGAGCGTCAGCCGGTTCTCGCCCACGGCCCAGTCCGCCCGCGCTCCGGCCCGCATGCCCTCGGCGTCGTCGTTGGCCTCCTGCCCGGTCAGGGCCCGGCTCTCGCCCCGCACATGGCCCATCAGATAGGCCCGCCACGCGCCGGCGCCGCCCAGGTCGCCGCCATGGCGCAGGGCCCAGGCGGCATCGTCGTCCCCGGCGCCGACGCTGACCAGCGTGCCCCGGGTCTCGGCCGCGCCGCGGGTGATGATGTTGATCACGCCGTTCATGGCGTTCGAACCGTACAACGCCCCGCCGGGCCCGCTGATCACCTCGATCCGCTCGACATCCTGCAGCATGACGTCCCGGGCGTCCCAGAACACGCCCGAGCTCAGGGTCGAATAGATGCTGCGCCCGTCCACCAGCACCAGCAGCTTGTTCGAGGTCTCATAGCCGTTGAAGCCGCGCGCGCTGATCGCATAGTCGACGGCGTTGACCCGCTGCACATTGAGGTTCGGCGCCAGCCGCAGCACTTCCGGCAAGCTGCTCGCGCCCGAGCGCCGGATGTCGTCGGCGCTGATCACGAAGATCGCCGCCGCCGCATCGGCCAGCGCCTCGGGCCGGCGCGACACCGAGGTCACCTCGACCATCGACAGCTCTTCCAGCGACAGCCGCGACAGATCCTGGTCGTCGAACCGGGCCGCCACCAGCTGCTGCGAGAGCCGGGCGACCCCGTCGGCGCCTGCGGTCGCGACCACAGCCGTCGACTCCTCCGCCCGGGCGACGCCGGGCAGGACAAGTAGGATCGCCGCGGCGGCTCCCCGCCGTAAATGACGCATGAAGACCTCCCCCATCGCTGATCCGCGAGCGGCTGCAACGCCTCTCCTCGAATTCGGTTGCCGAACCGTGACCGTATCCGTCGGCTACGAGAGTCGCACGCCGGGCCGCGTTTCCCTGTCCCGGGCCGTCGTGAAGCTCCGCGACAGCTTGCGCGCCAGTTCGGCCTGCACGAAGGGCTTGTGGACGATCTGGTGATCGCCGACGCCCATCAGGGCCTCCGCGTCGGCATAGCCGGTGGCGAACAGGATCGGCACCCGGGGCCGCCGGGCCCGCAGCTCCCGCGCCAGGTCCGCGCCGTTCATGCCGGGCATGGCGAAATCGAGCACGACGGCGCTGATCTCCCCGTGTTGTTCGATGAGGTCCAGCGCGGCCCCGCCGCTCCCCGCCTCGACGACATTATAGCCGAGGTCGGTCAGCAGGCCCGCGGTGACCTCGCGAACCGCGTCGTCGTCATCGACGACGAGGACGACCAGATGATTGTCGTGGGCGGCCGGCGCCGCCCCGGCGTCGGCGGTCCGGCCGGCGGGCGCTTCGTGGGCTCTCGGCAGGAAGACCTTGATGGTGGTGCCGCGGCCCACTTCCGTCTCGATCCCGACCCCGCCGCCCGACTGCTTGGCCAGCCCAAACACCTGGCTGAGCCCCAGGCCGGAGCCCTTGCCGACCTCCTTGGTGGTGAAGAAGGGCTCGAACGCGCGGGCGCGCACCGCCTCTGTCATCCCCGACCCGGTGTCGCTCACCGACACCATCACATACTCGCCCGCAGGCGGCGCCTCGGCGGCCTCCGGCTCGCCCAGCACCACATTGTCCGTACTGATGGTCAGGGAGCCGCCCACCTCCATGGCGTCGCGGGCGTTGATCGCCAGGTTGAGAACGACCAGTTCGATCTGGGTCGGGTCGATCATGGCCGGCCAGAGGTTCTCGGCGAGGCGCGGCGCCGCGATCTGCACGCTGCCGCCGATCGTGCTCTGCAGAAGGTCTCCCATGCTCTGGACCGTTTCGTTGAGGTCCACCGCCCGCGGCTCCAGCTTCTGCTGGCGCGAGAAGGCCAGCATCTGGGCGGTCAGGCGGGCTCCCCGTTGCGAGGCCTCGCTCATCATGGCCAGCCGCCGGATCAGCTTCGGATCCTCGGCGTGTTTCCGCATCTGCTCGACGTTGCCGAGGATCACGGTCAGCAGGTTGTTGAAATCGTGGGCCACGCCCGAGGTCAGCTGCCCGACCGCCTCCAGCCGCTGCGCCTGCCGCAGGGCGGATTCCACCTTCTCCCGCTCGCTGATCTGGGCGGCGAGTTGGCGGTTCGCCGCTTCCAGCTCGGCCGTACGTTCCGCCACCCGGCGCTCCAGCATCGCCTCTCCGCGGCGGATCTCCTCCATCCGCTCCCGGGCCTCATACTGGCGCCGCCGCCCTCGAAGGGCCGTCCGGACCGCGCTGACGAGCGTGGTCGGATGAAACGGCCGTTCCAGAAAGCTGACGTTGCCGAGCGTGACCGACAGCCGTTGCGCGCCCGGATTCCGCTCCACGCTGCCGCCGCGCTGCGTCAACACGAGGAAGGGAAAGTCGGACCATGAAGGCTGGTCCTCGATCCACGCCGACAGGGCGCTCAGGTCGCCGTCGCGCAGCGCCTCCTCGACGACCACGGCCAGACCGGCGCCCTCGTCGAGGCGTTCGCGCAGGGTCTCGAGGGTGTCGCAGACCAGCGCGGGCGCCCCGGCCTCCTTCAGGATGGCGGCGGCGATGGCGGCGTCCCGCCCCGTGGGGGCCAGCACCAGGGCCCGTTCCGAAAGCTCCCCCCCGCGGCTCATGCCGAGGCGTCGCCCATCAGGCCCGAACCCTGACCGACGAAATTGGGCACGCCGCGCAGCACGCCCTGGAAGCCGTGCAACGGCTCGCCCATCGACAGGCCGTCGGCGCCGATATCGAATTCGCGGATCGTCTTTTCATGCCCGCCGGCGCGCTTCTTGATCACCGAGACCGCCCGGCGCACATGCCCGGCCGCCTCGAAATAGCGCAGCAGGATCACCGTGTCGGCCAGGTAGGTCACATCCACCGGCGCCTTCATCTCGCCGACCAGCCCGTGCTGCGCCACGGTCAGGAAGGTCGAGGCCCCCTGGCGGTTCAGGTACTGGAGCAACTCGTGGATATGCAGGACCAGGAACTGCTCCTGCGGCATGGCCGCCTGGTAGCCGTTCAGGCTGTCGATCACGACGGTCCTGATGTGCTTCTCCGAAACGCATTCCCGGACCCGCGCGGCGAACTCGCCCGGCGACAGCTCGGCCGCGTCGACCTGTTCGATGATCAGCGAGCCGGCGTCCCGCATCGCTTCCAGCTCGACGCCCAGCCCGCGCATGCGGTCGAACAGCAGGCCCAGCTCCTCGTCGAAGATGAACAGGGCCGCCTTCTCGCCCCGCTCCACCGCCGCGACGGCGAAATTGATCGAGAACAGGGACTTGCCCGTCCCCGCCGGGCCCAGGATCAGGGCGCTGGAGCCGCGCTCGACGCCGCCGCCCAACAGGTCGTCCAACCCCGGCACCCCGCTCGAGACCCGGCTGCGGTCAAAGGCGGTGCGATGCTCCGAGGCCACGATGCGCGGATAGACCTCCAGCCCGCCGGTCTTGATGGTGAAGTCGTGGTAGCCGCCGCGGAAGCGCCGGCCCCGGTATTTGATCACCCGCACCCGCCGCCGTTCGGCGCCATACTCCGGAGCCAGCTCCTGCAGCTGGATCACCCCGTGCGCCACGCTGTGCACCGTCTTGTCGTTGATGTCGGTGGTCAGATCGTCCAGCAGCAGCACGGTCACGCCCCGGCGGGCGAAATAGTGCTTCAGCGCCAGCACCTGGCGGCGGTAGCGCAGGGAGCCCTGGGCCAGCAGCCGGATCTCCGACAGGCTGTCGATCACCACCCGCTTCGGATCGACCCGCTCGACCGCCTCGAAGATCATCCGCGTGGTCTCGCCCAGCTCGAGGTCCGACGAATACAGCAGGCTCTGCTGCTGCTGTTCGTCCAGCAGGCTCTCCGGCGGGACCAGTTCGAAGATGTCGATCCCTTCCAGCGACCACCCGTGCGACCGCGCCGTGCCGCGCAGCTCCTCCTCGGTCTCGGACAGGGTGATGTAGAGGCAGGTCTCGCTGCGCGCCGCGCCCTCGATCAGGAAGCTCATCGCCGCCGTGGTCTTGCCCGTGCCCGGGTTCCCCTCCAGCAGATACAGCCGGTCGCGCTCCAGCCCGCCGGCCAGGATGTCGTCCAGCCCGGTAATCCCGAATTCGGCCTGGTCGCGGCCGTCGTCCTCACGCCTGGTCATGCGTCCTCTCATCGTTAGCTGAGCCGTAACGCACGGATATCGATAAGGTTACACGGCCACGCCTCGCCGCGTTCCGGCCGCCGCTCCCCAGGACGGCCCGGTTTCACCCGGGCGAAACCGGAAAAACAGGGGGGGCGAAGTCGGCAGGGTCCGCAGAATGGGCGGCGAACAACGGGGGGCGGAGTCGGCAGAGTCTGCATGGAAGCGCCGGGCCCTGGGGGGGGCTTCAGGGGCCGGTCGCGCCTCGACGGCGGGACGGCGGTGCGATTGTCAAAGACCGGCAGACGAAAGGCAGCAGTATAGGCCCGCCCCCTTGTCCGGACGGAAGATCGCCTCAGCTTTCGCCCAACCCCCTGTTTTCCCCCGCCTTCGCCCTCACAATCCGACTATAATTCCCGGAAAGGCCGGCACAGCGTCACGGCCCCGGCGTCTCCGCCCCCGCCAGCACCGCCAGCACCTCGCCGAACAGCGCCTGCGCCTCCCGGTCCCCCAGCGCCTCGACGTCCGCGCCGGCCGTCATCCGCTCCAGCCGCCGCACCACATCGCCGCAATCCGCCCGCGCCCCCGGCGCTTCCTCCAGCACCCATTCGGCGATGGCGGCTATGCTGGCCAGCGCCTCCTGGTCGCTCATCTGGCTGTCGGCCAGCCCTGCCACGGCCGCGATCTCCCCGATCTCGCGCAGGGCGCGGCGGCAGGTGTGGGGGTCGTGGGGGCTGGTCATGGGCGCCGAACGTGCGGCGGGGGCGGGGGTTCACCATTCCTCCCCCAACGGGGGAGGGGGACCACGCGCAGCGTGGTGGAGGGGGCTGGGCTAGGCACCCATCGATTACTTACTCGGAGTGAGTTCAGCGAGCCGCCAGTCGTCTACGCAACTCGACCATTCGGTTGTCCACCGCCACGGAGGCCTGCTGCCCCAACCGGGTAACTGCCTCCTCAGCTCCCCAAGGCCACTGTCCAGCATCCCGGGGCAGAGCTTTGAAGAGAAGCTTCAAGAGAGCTTGAGGCTGACGTTCTACCAGCGAAGTTTTTCGGTTCACCTTGAAGAGAAGGGTGGCGTCACCGTCGACGGTTGTCATCAACGGCTCGACCAAGTCCACCATCGCGACGAATGCGCGGTCAGATTCTATCGCCAAATCAAAAAGGCGACTGGAAATAGCCGGGGATTTTGCAATCCTCTGCCGAGGCCAGACTTGGGCCAAGAATTCACGCATCAGGAGCTTCCACTTTCTGTTTTCCTTGCTCCAGTGGTTCAAGTGCCAAAGAACTTGGGAGCGGAAAGCGTCTCCTGCCTCAATCAATAGGTCCCGCATCTCGTCGTTCGTGATGGATCGGCCCTTGCCCTTCTCTCTCGAACTCCAACCGATAAGCAAAAAACCCGCTAGGCGTTCGGTCCGGTCATGGTCGTTTGGCTTTGCCGCCAGGCTGAGCATCTCGTCCTTGAGCGCAGCAAAGAGCTTCTTGGGCGGCGCAGTCCTCGCGGACAGAACGCCATGCCAAAACGCCTCCCGGTCGTGATCATCGCCATGTCGCAGGGCCAGTAAATGTTCTTCGGTCCAAGCTGGGGCCCAGTGGTTGAACCAAGCCAAATTCCGAAGAAGTAGGACGCTTGCGTAGCGCCTGACTTCACCACCAATCCCGAGGAGGCTCTCGATCCGACCCAACCAGATTGGGTTGAAAGCCCCATCGTCCACTCGGTCTCCCATGGACATGAGAGCCTGCGCCAGATCACCGGCGGCGGAATTCAGCGCCAGCATGATCCAATCAATTCTATCGGGACTGTGAACTCCCGAGCGACAGCAGGTTGGGTCCTCGCGAACGGCGGCGATGACATTGGACCAAAGGCTGGCGAACCAAGGAACCCCCTCCGGTGGCATCCCCTCCGCAATCACCTCAATCCAACGCGCTATCGCTCGTATCCTTGCCCGAATGACTGCAGCAGGAAGTTGGGCAAGCCTGGAACCGATCAGAGCTCGAAAGCGGTCACCGTCGGTTTTTCGTCCGTCACTGTAGAAGAAATCGTCCCAAGCCCACGAGAACTCGGATCCTAGACCAGACAACATGAGTGCGCGGAACGCGCGGACGGGGCGCGTATTGACAACACCGCGATAGGGCCGCTTCTCTTCCAAGCGGCGGCCCCAATCGCGCGCGCCAAGTCTTGCAGCGGTAGACAATAAATCTACCGCAGGCACGCCCTCCAATGGCTTTGGGTCCTCGTCCGAGCCAACAAAACCGACGGTTCCTTCCATCGATCGAACCGCCTCAGTGCCGTACTCAGCCTTCCAAGTACGCACGGCCTTGATCAATTTTTTCCTTTGCGCCGGATAGCCTGCTCCGAGATCACACCCCTCGTTTGCGAGCCATTCGAGTCGCTCAAGTGCGCGATAGGCTCGTCGATGGCGATAATCCGAAGGGGTCTCACTCTCGAAGCGATCAGGGCCTTTCAGAATGCGGCTGACAATAGATGCTTGAGCTCGGGCCGGGATCTCGCTCCACCGAGCCTTCACGCTCAGCAAGAAATCTCTCTGGCCATCCATCGTCCAGAAAACGTCGTTGGACAAAGCCAGCAACATTTTGGCGAAATCGGCGACTGGCCAAAATGTCCATTCGCCTGAAGCCCAAATCCGGAGGCGATCAAATAGCCTATCATCCGGCCAACCTCGAGCTTCCTTCAAAGCAGCTTCGGGATTCGATGCGGCTAGTCGTCCAAGGAGCCGGACATATCGGAAGAACAGGCGCGAAATGCCGAAATCCCGGCTGTAGTTATCTCCACGCAAGTCTGGGTCCCGTCGGATCGGCGGGATGTTCAGATAGAGATATCCGCTAGCGTGCGTTTCAAGGATTTGCGCATCAACAAGGCTTCGTCGAACGAGTTCCGAGGCTTTGATCAAGAAGCCATCCGAAGGCTCAACGCGATCATGTTCCTTGGGATATTTCACATCGCCGTCGAGCAGACGATTTTTGTAGGTCCGTTTGCCATCATCAGCGGCTTCTGGCGGTTTTGAGGTACGGTATCCCGTTACAACGACCCGGGGCGCCAACAAGTTTGCCCAACGCAGAACTCGGGCATCGTCCCAGCCGAAGGCTTTCACCTCCTCAGCGAACTCGAACCAGCGTGTATCGAAATCGGAACGACTATGTTCGAGGCTTGTGAAGATGACAGACCATGCGCGCCCAACGTCATTCTCAGCAGACTGAGGTGAAAGATTTCTGCGCACCATCTCCGCGACGTCTGGGTGGAGGCCTCCCTGTTTCGCGGCCCACCACGGCGTAATCGGATCATTGCAGACGGTACCCACCCACGCGGCCAATCGACCCAAACGGGGGGCCATAGGTGAATGCCTCATGGATTGTGGGCCAGAAAGGCTAGCTAGTGATCGTAGGGACGATCCCGCCCGGTCGTGTTCGTTCGGATCAAACGCGCTCCAGGCGTTCGGCGGCATATCTCGACGCGGCCGAGAGGTTTCCGGATCGACAAGTGACGGCGGGATGTCATCGTCCAAGGCATAGGAATCAAAGGGACTCCAGACTTCATTCTCGTCATCGCTCTTCTCGAGCGCGCCGTACCGAATTTGAGGATCAAGAACACAGAGCCACTCAGCAGGCGGTTTGGCTTCAAGGAACGCCAAGGCACCCGGCCCGTCAGAAACCAAGTGTTTGATTTGCCCTCGTTCATGGGGTTGCATTGGCCTCGGCCCAGCCTTTGCACGTCTCAGAAGGGTTCGGCGCCACGCATCAGGGCTGCGGGCTCGTTCGGCCCAAGCTGCGAGGGTGGCCCAGAGCGCCTGATGCTCATGGTCCGCAGAGTAGGCGATAGCCTCCACCCCTTTCGGCGACCAAAGCGATCGAGCTACGTCTGCCGGGCCAGACTGAAAGGCAAACAGCCGGCCATCCGCGGATCCGTTCAACGCCTCAAGGAGGTACTGGACTGGCGGGTCATCAGCCGCATAGCCGACAAAAACCAGTTGAAACTGCTCCATGAGACCGCGAATAAATTCAGTCGCCCACCCGTCTGCCAAGTACGCGCGACCGAAGTCTGTACTCGAAAGAACAAACTCCTCCTTGGTTGGCGGAGCTGTAAAATCATCTCCTAGGCGGCCGTGGAGGTACACCACGCCTGACCATTCCTGCGGTCGGTTGGGACGCGGAAGAAGCGGAGGTATGTGCCTCTCGAGCGAGGAATCCTGCTCCTCGAATAGCCGATCAAAGTTGGTTGTTACGAGACGAACGGCGCCGTCAGGACCACGTGCTAGATCAAGCAGATACTGGTGAGCCGAACCATCGACAGCTCTGTCATATCGCAGAGCGTGAGCGACAGCGTTGCGGACGTCATCAACCTCGAATTCTCTCTCCAATAGGGAGAATACACGATCCGTTGGCAGCAGACTTCCGATGCCATGGATGCGTTTCTGATTGAGGGCCGCGGCCAACAGTTGACGAGCCGGGCTGCTCCTCGCTGAACCGAGATGATCAGCGACTGCGTTAGCTAAGCCCGGGAAATCGTGGAGTTTAGCACGCGCACGAGACACTCCCGCGCCACAAAAGAAGACAACCTGACCTTCGTCTCGGCTTCGTAGTAGCTGATCAGGGATTGAAGGGCCGTTCTCAACGAATCGCATCCGAGAATGATCGCGTCTAACGCCCTAGATTAGAAGCTCACACTTGGAAGCGACCGCCTCTCGCGGCTGCGCTTTGCGCCACCCCTCACACCAAACCAAAAAGGGCGGGCCCGTCTCCGGACCCGCCCTCTTCTGTCTCAGCTGCTAGAGCCGGCTGAACTTCCGGATCAGAAGTCCATCCCGCCCATGCCGCCGCCCATGCCGCCCATGTCGCCGCCGGCGCCGCCGGCCGAGGCCTTCTTCGGCGCGTCGGCCACCGCGGCTTCGGTGGTGATCATGATGCCGGCCACGGAAGCCGCGTCCTGCAGGGCGGTGCGGACCACCTTGGCGGGGTCGATCACGCCCATGGCGACCAGGTCGCCGTACTCTTCCGTCTGGGCGTTGAAGCCGAAGGAGCGGTCCTTGTTGTCCAGCACCTTGCCGACCACGATCGAGCCCTCGACCCCGGCGTTCTCCGAGATCTGACGGATCGGGGCCTGGATGGCGCGGCGGATGATGGCGATGCCGGCGGTCTGGTCGGCGTTGTCGCCGGTCAGGCCTTCAAGCGCCTTGGTCGCCTTCAGCAGGGCGATGCCGCCGCCGGGGACGATGCCTTCCTCAACGGCCGCACGCGTGGCGTTGAGGGCGTCGTCGACGCGGTCCTTCTTCTCCTTGACCTCGACCTCGGTCGAGCCGCCGACGCGGATGACCGCGACGCCGCCAGCCAGCTTGGCCAGACGCTCCTGCAGCTTCTCCTTGTCGTAGTCCGAGGTGGTGTCCTCGATCTGCTTCTTGATCTGCGAGATGCGGGCCTCGATGGCCGACTTCTCACCGACGCCGTCGACG
>NZ_JAKFDS010000081.1:0-9628 GCF_036676055.1 Brevundimonas sp.
CGTCCGTCCCGCGCCGGAACCGGAGGACGAAATCCCCGACAACGCCGACGTCGACGACGGTCCGCCGTGGCGGGAGGCGGCGCCGCTTCCCGCTCGCGGCGCGCCGGAACCCAAGGTCGCCGCCGTCAAGGCGCCGAAGGCGTCGAAGCGCGAGCTGGACGACAGCCAGGCCGCCTTCGACTTCGCCCGCCCTTCGACCGGCTTCGACCTGCCCCCGCTCGGCATGCTGACCAAGCCGGCCAAACGGGTCGCCTCGGTCGACGAGGAGGCGCTGAAACAGAACGCCAAGATGCTGGAAGGCGTGCTGCAGGAGTTCGGCGTCCGCGGCGTCATCGACCAGATCCGTCCCGGCCCGGTCGTCACCCTGTACGAACTGGTCCCGGCGCCCGGCGTGAAGCACGGCCGCGTCGTGGCCCTCAGCGACGACATCGCCCGCTCGATGTCGGCCCGGGCCTGCCGCATCAGCGTCGTGCCGGGCCGCAACGCCATCGGCATCGAACTGCCCAACGCCAAGCGCGAGACCGTCTATCTGCGCGACCTGCTGGCCTCGACCGAATACGACAAGCCGGCCCATCTGCTGCCGCTGGCCCTGGGCGAGACCATCGGGGGCGAGCCCTATGTCGCCGATCTGGCCCGCATGCCCCACCTGCTGATCGCCGGCACCACCGGCTCGGGCAAGTCGGTCGGGGTCAACGCCATGATCCTGTCGATCCTGTACCGGCACAGCCCGGCCGAGTGCCGCTTCATCATGATCGATCCCAAGATGCTGGAACTGTCGGTCTATGACGGCATCCCGCACCTGCTGGCGCCGGTCGTCACCGATCCCAAGAAGGCCGTCGTCGCGCTGAAATGGACGGTGCGCGAGATGGAGGACCGCTATCGGCGGATGTCCAAGCTCGGCGTGCGCAACATCGCCAGCTACAACGAACGCGCCCGTGAGGCCCAGGCCAAGGGCGAGCATTTCGAACGCACCGTCCAGACCGGCTTCGATGAGCAGGGCCGCCCGGTCTATGAGTCCGAGAAGATCCGCCCCGAGCCCATGCCCTTCCTCGTCGTCGTCATGGACGAGATGGCCGATCTGATGCTGGTCGCGGGCAAGGACGTCGAGGGCGCGGTCCAGCGTCTGGCCCAGATGGCCCGCGCCGCCGGCATCCACCTGATCATGGCCACCCAGCGCCCGTCGGTCGACGTCATCACCGGCACCATCAAGGCCAATTTCCCGACCCGCATCTCCTTCCAGGTCACCTCCAAGATCGACAGCCGCACCATCCTCGGCGAACAGGGCGGCGAGCAGCTGCTGGGCCAGGGCGACATGCTCTACATGGCCGGCGGCGGCCGAATCACCCGCCTGCACGGGCCGTTCGTGACCGACCAGGAGGTCGACGAGGTCTGCAAACACCTGCGGTCGCAGGCCGAACCCGACTATCTCGACCTGATCACCGACGATCCCGACGGCGACGGCGACGCGGCCTTCGGCGACGACGGGGGCGGTTCGGGCGACGACCTGTACGACCGGGCCGTGGCCGTGGTCACCCGCGACCGCAAGGCCTCGACCAGCTACATCCAGCGCCGGCTGCAGATCGGCTACAACCGCGCCGCCTCCCTGATCGAGAAGATGGAGCAGGAGGGCGTGGTCAGCCCCGCCAACCACGCCGGCAAGCGCGACATCCTCGCCGGACCGCCGCCGATGTAGGCGCGATCTGCCGCAACGGAGACGGGCGACCGACGTTTACAGGGGCCGCCGTCGCCTCCCGAAGCTGAACAGGGCTTCATCGGAGCGCCGGAATATGGTCTGGCTCGGGTCACGAGCCCGCCTGATCGATCCGGCAAGACGGCAGACCTCAACCATCCCGAACGGGAGAAGACCCTGATGACCGTCTCACGCCGCGCCTTCGCGCTCGGAACCGCCGCCCTCGCCGCCGTCTCGGCCCTGCCGGCCCACGCACAGTCCAATCTGTCGGCCGAGGACCGCGCCGTGCTGGCCCGGGCCCAGGCCTATCTGCAGGGCCTGACCTCGGCCCAGGGGAATTTCGTCGAGACTTCGGGCGCCCAGCGCCGGGAAGGCCGCTTCTATCTGCAGCGCCCCGGCAAGATGCGCTTCGAATACACCAACCCGGCCGGGCTGCTGGTCGTCTCCGACGGTTCCAACGTGAAGCGCTACGATCCGCGCCTGAACGTCTTCCGACAGGTGCCGCTGGGCCAGACCCCGCTGTCGACCTTCCTGGCGCGCACCGTCCGCCTCGACCAGGGCGTGCGTATCGACCGCATCACGCGCATGGATTCGGGCGCCTTCGCCATCACGGCCCGCGACAACCGCAGGCCGAACGACGGCTCCGTCGTCCTCGCCTTCGCCGGCAATCCGATCCGGCTGCAGGAGTGGACCATCGTCGACGCCCAGGGCGGACGAACCCGCACCCAGCTTACAACCCTGCGTCCCGCCTCGGGTCTCGCAGCCAGCCTGTTCCAGTTGCGCGATCCAACGCAGCGGCCCCGCCGCAACTGATCGCGCCCCCCGTGAGTTCGTCTTGACTTTTTTTACGGGCCGTGTTGTTTTGGTCACAGATCGGCGGGAGCCGGTCTGACCCGCTACGGATTTCATCCCCTTCCCGGCGGCGAGAGAGACGAAACTGAAACGCCCGGTCGGCGACGACCGGGCGTCTCTTTGTCCGGCCCCCGTGGGCGAGTGCGACCGCGGCTGCTAGAGCCTCCCCATGCTTCGCATCGCCACCTGGAACATCAACTCCGTCCGTTTGCGCGTCGACCAGGTCGCCCGCTTCGTCGAGGAGAGCCAGACCGACGTCCTGTGCCTGCAGGAGATCAAATGCCTCGAGGACCAGTTCCCGCGCGCGGCCTTCGAGGCCATGGGCATGCCCTACCTGCGGATCGGCGGTCAGAAGGGCTGGCACGGCGTCGCCATCGCAAGTCGCAAGCCGATCGCCGAAGCGCCGAAACTCGACGTCTGCCGTGAAGGCCACGCCCGCTGCGTCGCCGCCACGGTCGACGGCGTCGAGATCCAGAATTTCTACATCCCCGCCGGCGGCGACGTGGCCGATCGGGCGCTGAACCCGAAATTCGATCACAAGATGGACTTCTACGAGCGCCTCACCGCCGAGATGGCCGTCCGCGACCAACAGCGGCCGCTGGTGCTGGCCGGCGACTTCAACATCGCGCCGGGCGAGAACGACGTCTGGAACCACCGCTATATGTCGAAGATCGTCAGCCACACCCCGCTGGAGGTCGAGACCCTGCGCCGGCTGCAGGCGGCGGGCGATTTCTGCGATGTCGTGCGCGACCAGATCCCCGAGCCACAGAAACTGGCCAGCTGGTGGAGCTATCGCGCCGCCGACTTCCGCAAGTCGAACCGCGGCCTGCGCCTCGACCACCTGTGGACCTCCCCCGGCCTGACGCCCGCGGTGGTCCCGGCCAGCGCCCGCATCCATGACACGGTGCGCGAATGGACCCAGCCCAGCGATCACGCTCCGGTGACGATGGATCTGGACGTCTAGAACGGGAAGAAGATCGGGATGGCCACCATCGCCGCCACCCAGGTCACCAGGTTCAGCGGCAGCCCGACCCGGACGAAGTCCATGTAGCTGTACCCGCCCATCTGGAAGACCAGCACATTGGTCTGGTAGCCGAAGGGCGTGGCGAAGGCGGCCGAGGCGGCCATCATCACCCCGACCAGGAAGGGGCGCGGATCGACGCCGAAGCTCTCCGCCAGGGCCACGGCGATCGGGGTGATCAGCACCGCGACCGTGGCGTTGGACAGCAGCTCGGTGGCGAACAGGGTCACGCCGTAGAGGATGATCAGCCCGACCAGCGGACCAAACGGACGCAGCACCTCGATCAGCACCCCGGCGCCGGCCGCGGCCAGACCGGTGACCTCGATGGCGATCCCGACCACCACCATGCCGGCGATCAGCAGCAGGATCTCCGGCCTCAGCCCGGCATAGGCCTCCTCGGGCGTGATCACCCTGAGCAGGATCAGGGCCACCGCCCCGGCGAAGGCCGAGGCGGCGATCGGGGCCCAGCCCAGGCCCGCCGCCGCCACCACGAGGATGAACACTCCCAGGGCGATCAGCGAGCGCCGCAGGTCGAACGGCCGGTCGGCGGCGCCGAACAGGGCGACGTCCCCCAGATGGGCGTCCCCCGAGCCGTCGTCATTGGTGCGCGCCTCGCCCAGCCGCGGCAGGCCGAACGGGAAACGGCGCCGGCGGCGGGCCATGCGCTCGGCCTCCGCCTCGCGGCGGGCCTCCTCCATCTCCGCCAGCCGGATCTGCTCGGCCTCGTCGGCCCGGACACTGCGCCCCAGTTGCCGCGCCCCCACAAAATACAGCCACAAACCCCCGACCCCGGCGATGCACAGGCCGACGGGGGTGATTTCGAACAGGCTGAAGACCGGCTGACCCGCGTTGCGCGCCATGTCGTTGACCAGCAGGTTGGTCGAGGTGCCGATCAGGGTCAGCAGGCCGCCCAGCACCGAAATATGGCTGAGGGGCATCAGGAAGCGTTTGGGGGACAGCTTCAGCGACTGGGCCACATCGCGAATCACCGGCGCCGCCAGCACCACCACCGGCGTATTGTTCAGAAAACCGCCGAGCGCGCCGCACATGGCGAGCACCGCCCAGATGCCGATCGCGCCGACGCGCGAGGCCAGCCGGGTGGCCTGGCGAATCATCAAACCCAGCAGGCCGGACAGTTCGATGGCGTAGGCGATGACGAACAGACCGGCCAGGGCGATGACCGCCGGGCTGGCGAAGGCGCCCTGAACCTCGACCGGGCGAACCACGCCCAGCAGCAGCAAGGCCGCGGCCCCGGTCAGGGCCACGACATCGGCGCGCACCCGGCCATGTATCAGCACCCCGACCACGGCGACGAGCACCAGCAGGGCCGCGATCTGATCGAAAGTCATCGCCTCTGCTGCCTCCCCCGGCTGTTCGAGGTCAACCTTTTACGGCCGGCCGCCCCGAATCCAGCGAACGGCATGCTAGGCTGGTTCCATGCTGAACCCGGTCATGCCCGTTCGCCTGCCGGTCGTCGCGATGATCGCCGCCGGCCTGCTCACAGCCTCCTGCCAGAGGGAATCCGGACCTGCCGCGCCCCCGCCGGAGCCGGCCGGACCGGTCGAAGCCGGCCCCGCGACCCCGCCGCTCAATCCGGCGCTCGACCGGAGCGAATTGTTGGCTGCGGTGGCCCGGGCCGCCTCGGCCTATGCCGCCGGCGCTGACGCCGCGGCCTCCAGCCCACTGGCGGGCCGCCAGTTCGACATCCGGCTGGCCTTCGGCTGCGAGGGGGCCGAGGCCTCGCCCGCCGACGGCGCGGGAGACGGCCTGGCGCGCTGGTCATGGGGACCCGAGGGCGAAACCATTCGACTGAGTCTGACCCCGGGCGACTGGACCCGCTCCGCCCTGATCGCCGGCTCCGGGCAGGATCGGTGGGAGGCGGTCGAAGGGTTCTGGGTCGCCCGGCCGTGGATGACCGCTGACGGCTGCCCGTCAGTCCGGGCTGATCCACTGGCCAGCGGGCCGGCGGCGGCCTCGCCCCAGACCGTCGGCCTGGCCGCGGTGTTCGAAAGGGGCGGTTCCCGCCTTGGCCGGCGCAACGGGCGCGCCTACGCCCACGCCATCCGTCAGGCGGGGGACGCGCCGCTGGTGGCGCTGGACGCGGGCTACAGGCTCCGATTGCAGGGCCGGATCGCGTCCTTCCCTGACGGCCGGGCCGTCCGCTGCCGCGCCGCCAACCCCAACCAGCGTCCGGTCTGCGTGGCGGCGGTCCAGCTCGACCGGGTCGCCTTCGAAACCCCCACGGGCGAGACCCTCAGCGAGTGGCGGCCGGGTTGATCAGGGCTGCAGCCGGTATCCGCCGGCGTCGGTCAGCAGCAACCGCGCCTGACCCGGCTCAGGCTCGATCTTCTGGCGCAGGCGATAGATGTGGGTCTCCAGGGTGTGGGTGGTGACACCGGCGTTGTAGCCCCAGACCTCAGTCAGCAGTTCCTCGCGCGACACCGCCTTGGCCCCGGCCCGGTACAGATATTTGAGGATGCTGGTTTCCTTCTCGGTCAGCCGCACCTTCCGCGCCTTGTCATCGACCAGCACCTTGGCGGCCGGACGGAACTCATAGGGCCCGATGCGGAAGACCGCGTCTTCGGACTGCTCGTGGCTGCGCAGATGGGCGCGGATGCGGGCCAGCAGCACCGCGAAGCGGAAGGGCTTGGTGACATAGTCATTGGCCCCGGACTCCAGCCCCAGGACGGTGTCGGCGTCGGATGACTGGCCGGTCAGCATGATGATCGGCGTGGACACCCCGTCCTTGCGCAGCAGGCGGCAGGCCTCGCGCCCGTCCATGTCGGGCAGGTCGACGTCCAGCAGGATCAGGTCGGCGCGGGTCTCGCGCCCGAGCCTCACCCCCTCGGCCGCGGTCGCCGCCTGCACCGGCCGGAAGGCTTCGTGCAGCGCCAGTTGCTCGGCCAGGGCCTCGCGGAGGTCGTCGTCATCGTCGATGATCAGGATGGTCTTGGGCGTGGGCATGAGTACCAGAATGGCGAGCGTCGGCCGTTCCGCCAAGGGTCGGGGCCGAAGCGGGGCGGTTTTCAGTCACTAGAGGGCGTTTCGGAGCGATTTCGTTCCCCGAACAGGGCAGATCCGACGCGAACATGAGTGGCGCCGAAGCGGATCGCCGCCTCATAGTCGCCGCTCATCCCCATCGACAGCACCTTGAGCCCGTGGCGTCCGGCGATCTTGCGCAACAGGGCGAAATGCGGCCCGGCCGCCTCATCGGCAGGCGGAATGCACATCAGCCCCTCGACGATCAGCCCCTTGTCGCGGGCGTAGCGGATGAGGACGTCGGCGTCCTCCGGCAGGACCCCGGCCTTCTGGGGCTCGGCCCCGGTATTGACCTGGACGAGGACGCGAAGCGGTCGCCCCGCCTTTCCCGCCGCCGCGGCGAGGGCATCGGCCAGTTTCGCCCGATCGAGGGTCTCGACGACATCGAACAGGGCGACGGCGTCGGCGGCCTTGTTGGTCTGCAGCGGGCCGATCAGACGCAGTTCGAGATCGGCGACGCTGTCACGCAACTCAGACCAGTGAGCTTGCGCCTCCTGCACCCGGTTCTCGCCGAACACCCGCTGGCCGGTCGCCAGCGCCGCCGCCAGCGCCTCGGCCGGCTGGGTCTTGGTCACGGCCGTCAGCATGACCTCGCCGGGGTCGCGCCCCGCGGCGCGGCAGGCTGCGCCGATGCGGCGACGCACGGCCGCGAAGCGGTCGGCGATGCTGGACCCGGAGGCGGGTTCGGGGGATGAGGAGGCCATGAACCGGTCCGAAGCGGAGATCCTGTGGGAGGTCGCCAGCGTCCTCGCACGGGACGCGGGCGATGTCAGCCGCGCAGCGGGCAGACCGGTCTCCGGCCTGCCGCCGCTGCTGTTCTTCACCGACCCTGAGCGTACGCCGCGGCCATGGGAGACGGCGGCGCGGCTGCCGACCGGATCGGGGGTGGTGTTCCGGTCCTTCGGCGCCGCGGACGCCCGCGACACCGGCCTGCGGCTGCGCGAGGCGACGCGGCGGCGCGGCGGCCTGTTGCTGGTCGGCCTGGATCCGGACCTGGCCGAGGCGTTTGAGGCCGACGGGGTCCATCTGCCGGAACGTGCGCTGGGCCAGGCGCCCGCCCTCGTCGCGGCCCGGCCCGGCTGGCGCATCACCGGCGCCGTGCATTCGGCGCAAGCCCTCGCCGGCGTCGAATGTCTCGATGCGGCAGTTCTGTCTCCAGTGTTTGGGGCTGGCGGAGCCTCGGCGGCGCGGCCCTCGCTGGGGCTCAAGGCTTTCAGCGATCTCGTCCGGGCCGCTCCGATCCCCGTCTACGCCCTGGGCGGCGTCGACAGCGGCAACGCCCGGGACCTTATCGGCTCGGGCGCGTGCGGGCTGGCGGGGGTTTCAGCGATAAGGGCCGCGTTCGGCCCGCCGGACTAGAAGCGGAAGATCGATTCCAGCCGGAAGCGCGGGGCGGTCCGGCGATCGGTCTGCGGCGGACGGGCCGGATCGGCCTCGGGCTCGGCCAAGCCGGCGGCGGCGCCGACCCGCAGGCGCGGATTGACGCGATAGTAGGCCCCGGCCTCGACGTCGCCGAGATTGCTTTCGCGACCGACCGGCTGGCTCAGGTTCAGATCCAGGCCCCAGCGACCGCGCTCGGTGAAACGAAGGCGCGACTGGTTCGGCGTGGCGGCCGAACGCGCGGCCTGGGCCTCGGATAGCGTCACGGCGGGGGCGCGGGTGCGCGACGACGCGGCCTGGGCGGTCGCGGCGTCGGCGAAGGCGAGGAGCGCGAGCCCCCCGACCAGTCCAGCGATGACGGCGCTCTTGCTGCGCATGTCCTGCCCTTTACGCCGTGACGGGGTCTCCGCCACGGTCCTTGTCAGCGATTAGACACCGCTGATCAGCCCGGTCAACGAAACGTGGCCATTCACCCTGGGTTCCGCAAGACTCTGCGGGACTCCTGTTGCGCGAGCGTCACGCGTCTAAAGTCGCCCCGGCCGCGCTGTCGCCCCCGCTTCGCCCTCCCGCCGCCACGGCGATGCGACTTCGCCTTGTCATCGCCCCTTTTCGCCGTGTTATAGAGCGTCGCTTCGGCTTCCGACCCAGTGGGCGAGCCGGCGCGTGCGCGGAAGGTCCGCTGCACGTCCCGAAGGAATGGAGAGTCTCGATGGTGCTGGTTCGTGGCGCGACGGTCGCCCTGATCGCTTCGGGCGTTGTGCTGTCCGCCTGTTCCGCCGACCGCCCCTTCGGGCCGACGGTGGGCGACGTGTTCGGCTCGGGAGGCTCCGCGCCCCAGAGCGCCAGCCAGACCGGCATCGGCGTCAACGCCTTCCTGTGGCGCGCCACCCTCGACACGCTCAGCTTCATGCCGCTGGCCAACGCCGATCCGTGGGGCGGCGTCATCAACTACGACTGGTACACCGATCCGCAGACGCCGAACGAGCGCTTCAAGGCCACGGTCTTCATCCTCGACACCCGACTTCGCGCCGATGCGCTGAACGTCACCGTGTCCAAGGAAGTGCGCGACGCCGCCGGCCAGTGGGTCGGGGCCGCCGTCGCGGCCCAGACCGAGACCGATCTGGAAAACGCCATCCTGACCAAGGCGCGCCAGCTCAACCTCCAGAACGCCCGCTGATCTCCTCCTCCCGACCATAGCCTCCTCAAGGCTCGCCCTTAGGAGCGACGCCTCAAGGATTCCCGTGGCCCGCCCAAGCCCGTCCCGCTACGAGCCCAAGACCGCCGAACCCCGCCAGCAGGCCCGTTGGGCCGCGGCCGACGCCTTCCGCACGCCCACGGAGGGGACCGGCCGGCCGAAATACTACGTGCTCGAGATGTTCCCCTACCCTTCCGGGAACATCCACATGGGTCACGCCCGCAACTACGTCATGGGCGATGTGGTGGCGCGGTCGAAGCGCGCCCAAGGCTTCGACGTGCTGCACCCGATGGGCTGGGACGCCTTCGGACTGCCGGCCGAGAACGCCGCCATCGAGCGCGGCGTCCATCCCGGCGACTGGACCTGGTCCAACATCGCCGCCATGCGCGACCAGCTGAAGCTGCTGGGCCTGTCGCTGGACTGGTCGCGCGAGTTCGCCACCTGCGACCCG
>NZ_JAKFDS010000082.1:0-2049 GCF_036676055.1 Brevundimonas sp.
CTCGCCGGCGGAGATGTCTTCTGCCGCCTCGTCGATCGCATCTCCCGACAGGATGGAGTACATGCGCTGGATGGTGCTGATGCAGACCTGCGCATGCGGGTCGATGTTGCTCGAGGCGAGGCGCTGGACGTTGTACAGCTCGGTGAATTTGCGGCCGTCGTCCGGCGGCGTATAGGCCATGAACTCCTGGTGCGCCTGCTTGCCCAGGTTGCGGGTGTCGACCAGGAACAGGATGCGTTTGGCGCCGGCGAACTTGAGCAGGCGGTAGACCGAGGTGATGGCGGTAAAGGTCTTGCCGGCGCCGGTGGCCATGTGGATCAGGGCGCGCGGTTTGTTTCTTGCCAGCGACTTCTCCAAGCCGGTGACGGCGTTGATCTGGCAGTCGCGCAGGTTGCGCTCGGGGAGCGGCGGCATCTGCGTCAGGCGGCGGCGCAGGGTATCGGGTTGCGCGGCCCAGTCGGCCAACGTCTGAGGGCGGAAGAAGTGGAACAGCTCACGGGCGCGCGGCGCCGGGTCGGCGCCGTCGGTGAAGTAGATGATCTGGCCGGTGCCTTCGTAGAGGAAGCGCAGCGGGGCGCCGCCTTTGCGCCATTTCAGGGTGGCGTTGGCGTAGCGCTCGGTCTGGGTCTCGTGGGTGCTGAGGTTCTGCCCCGCCTCGTCGCGCTTGGCTTCGATGACGCCGACGGGCTGGCGATCGACAAAGAGCACGTAGTCGGCGGGGCCACTGTCGGTGGGGTACTCGCGGACGGCGACGCCCTGTCCGGCTCCGAGATTCAGCTCCTTCGTGCCTTGGATGACCCAGCCGGCGGCTTCCAGCTTCCGGTCGATGTTCTGCCGGGCAATGGCTTCTGGTGTCGTCACGCGTCGTCCCCCCGGACCCGATGGCCGGAGACACTTTACGGAACGGGGGCGGCGGCGTCGCCTGACGGGCCTCGCGCTTAGTGAACAGCCTGTACCGAAGGCGAGAACGCCATGGACAGACCGCTCGAAGGCGAGCTAAGTCCGTGAGCCTCACCCGCGAGGCTTTTTGCTCCAAACCTCGAAGCCCCGAGCCTCGATACCGACCCGTTCCGCCTCAACCTTCAGGCCTGTCCGCCTCAGCGTTCATGCGAGCTGCCTCGCCGCCGGGGCCGATCGGGTCACGCCTGAAGCTCCCCAGCCTCAACCCTCCGACCAATTTGCCTGGCGCATGAAGCAGAAAGCCCGGCGGACGAGGCTTGCTGGCCTCGCCCGCCGGGCTCGATCGCTCAACGGCGGTGTCGCGCCGGTGTTACGCGGCCGGGCCGGGCTCGGCGCCGCGGCTGCCCTTGGAGAAGCGCGCCGACAGCGCCTTGCGGGCGGACTTCAGCGCCTCGTTCTTGCCCGAGACCTTCAGCAGGCCGTAGCCCTCCAGGGCGACGGTGATGATGTCGCTGCCGAGGGCGAGCGCGGTGTCGTCGGCGCGCTCGACCAGCTGCTCGAGCTGCTGCAGGCGCGGGCGCAGCAGGTCGAGCGCGGCCAGGTCGGCCTGGGCCTCGGCCAGGTCCAGGCTGGGCGGGATGATCTGCGGGTTCGACGCCAGCACCGACAGCGTCTGCCGGCAGAAGTGCTCGGACTTGTCGCCCATCTTGTACAGGTCGCGCCGCTGGCTGGGCTGCAGCGCGACCATCGGGGCGAACACGCGGCGCAGGGTGGCGATGGCGGCATCGGCGTCGGCGAGGTCCTGCGCCGACAGGTTCAGCGAAACAAGGTTCTGCATTGGCTATTCCTTACGTCCATTAGCGAGTCCGGGCGTGCCAGGGATGGCTGGGCCGGACGGTCCATGCTCCGCCGCGTTCCGTGCGGTCGGGTTGCCCGGGCCGAACGGGTCGGCGGGGAGCGGACGCGAGTGTCCGCGAGGCGCGGGGGCGATGGCAACGGGGGCACGCGCCGGGCCTCGTAGTTCGATCGGCAACGCCGCATGCGTCAGTCCGTCCGCCAGTTCTCCGGCCGCACCCGGAACACCACGCTGATCCGCGGGCCGACGTTGCGCGTGGTCTTGGGGATGCCGTGCTCGTGGGTGATCTGCGA
>NZ_JAKFDS010000083.1:0-87011 GCF_036676055.1 Brevundimonas sp.
TCCGTCAAAGGCCCGGACGCAGGGCCGCCAGTCGGAGGGCGTGTGGAAAACGGCCGCGCGGGGCAGCCTGTCTCGTCGAAACGGTAATCACATTCTCAACCGGGCGAGGCCCGGCTGTCCCGCGCCCTCCCTGCCTTTCGCGGCCCGCGCCCCGGAAGACGATGACCCGCGCCCGCCGCCCAGCCCCTGACCCCGGAGCCCCCATGAGAGCCCGCCGCCCCGCCCGCCTCCGTCGCCGCGACGCCTTCTACCGCGCCGTCCAGCGCCTGCGCCTCGAGCGGATCGCCGAGGGCTCGCTCGCGCCGCGCTTGGCCCGCGAGCACTATTTCCTCTGGACCCTGCGGTCGCGGGGACGGGCGGACTACGCCGACTTCATCCTGCCAAGCCTGCTGTTCCTGGCTGAATTCGAGCTCGACAGGCCGGACAGGCAGGTGGAGGCGCCGGCAAGCGCCGATCCCCCCGCCTCGGCCCTCGCCGCTCCCTGAACCGCCCCTCGCCGGTTGTCCCCCCGCGTCCCACGGCCTAGGAACAATCCTCCCGACCCGACCCTGCGGAAGCCTTCGCCGACATGCCCGACCTGACCGACAAGCAGACCTTCTCCGACGAGGACGCGCTGGAGTTCCATCGCAGCCCGCAGCCGGGCAAGATCTCCATGGCGCCGATCAAGCCGATGGCGACCCAGCGGGACCTGTCGCTGGCCTATTCGCCGGGCGTGGCCGTGCCGGTCCTGGCCATCGCCGCCGATGTCGACAAGGCCTACGACTACACCTCCAAGGGCAATCTGGTCGCCGTCATCTCCAACGGCACCGCCATCCTCGGCCTCGGCAACCTCGGCCACATGGCGTCCAAGCCGGTGATGGAGGGCAAATGCGTCCTCTTCAAACGCTTCGCCGACGTCGACAGCTTCGACGTCGAGGTCAAGACCACCGACCCGGACGAATTCGTCACCGTGGTCAAGAATATCGGCGACACCTGGGGCGGCATCAATCTGGAGGACATCAAGTCCCCGGAATGTTTCGAGATCGAGGCCCAGTTGCAGGATCTGCTGGACATCCCGGTGTTCCATGACGACCAGCACGGCACCGCCATCATCTCGACCGCCGGCCTGATCAACGCCGCCCATATCGCCGGCAAGAAGCTGGAGGATCTGAAGGTCGTCCTCGCCGGCGCGGGTGCGGCGGGTCTCTCTTCGATTGGTCTCATGAAGGCCGCCGGCGTGCGGCAGGAGAACACCGTCATCGTCGACCGCGACGGCGTCGTCTACAAGGGCCGTCCCAACATCGACCAGTGGAAGGCGGCCCACGCCACCGACACCCCGCACCGCACCCTGGCCGAGGCCATGGTCGGCGCCGACGTCGTCCTGGGCCTGTCGGCCAAGGGCGCGATCACCAAGGAGATGGTCGCCTCCATGGCGCCCAATCCGATCATCTTCGCCATGGCCAATCCGGATCCGGAGATCACCCCGGAAGACGTGCTGTCGGTGCGCTCCGACGCCATCATGGCCACCGGTCGCTCGGACTACGTCAACCAGGTCAACAACGTCCTCGGCTTCCCCTACATCTTCCGCGGCGCGCTCGACGTCCGCGCCCGCCGCGTCAACCACGAGATGAAGGTCGCCTGCGCCCAGGCGCTGGCCGCCCTCGCCCGCGAGGATGTGCCGGACGAGGTCGCCGCCGCCTATCGCGGACGCAAGCTGAAATTCGGCCGCGACTACATCATCCCGACCCCGTTCGACCCGCGCCTGATCTGGTACATCCCGCCGTTCGTGGCCCAGGCGGCCATGGACACCGGCGTGGCGCGCAAGCCGATCGAGGACATGGACGCCTACCGGACCCAGCTGCGCTCGCGGCTCGATCCGTCGGCGGCCCTGATGCAGAACATCTCCGGCGCCGTGCGCGCCGGGCCGAACAAGCGCGTCGTCTTCGCCGAAGGCGAGGAGACCGCCGTGATCCGCGCCGCCTGGGGCTTCAAACAGGCCGAACTGGGCACGCCGATCCTGCTGGGCCGCGAGGAGCTGATCCGCAAGAACGCCGCCGAGGCGGGGCTCAATTTCGACGACATGGGCATCGAGATCGTCAACGCCCGGGTCTCCGAGCGCAATGTCGAATACACCGACTGGCTCTACGAACGCCTGCAGCGCCGCGGCTATCTGCGCCGTGACGTGCAGCGGATGATCAACCAGGACCGCAACTATTTCGCCGCCACAATGTGCGCCCGCGGCCAGGCCGACTGCATGGTCACCGGCGTCACCCGCAACTTCAACATGGTGCTCAAGGAGGTCCGCCGCGTCCTCGACGTCCGTGAACGGATGATCGGCCTGTCGGTCCTGCTGGCCAAGGGCCGCACCCTGTTCGTCGCCGACACCTCGATCCATGAACTGCCGGGGGCCGAGGACCTCGCCGACATCGCCGTCCAGGCCGCCGCCACCGTGCGCCGGCTCGGCCGCAATCCGCGCGTGGCCTTCCTCAGCTATTCGACCTTCGGCAACCCGCCCGGAGACCGCGGCGAGATGATCCGCGAGGCCATCCGCATCCTCGACGCCCGGGGGGTGGATTTCGAATATGAGGGCGAGATGCCGGCCGATCTGGCGCTCGACCCCGAGGCCCGCGCCGCCTAC
This sequence comes from Brevundimonas sp., assembly GCF_036676055.1. Taxonomy (GTDB): domain Bacteria; phylum Pseudomonadota; class Alphaproteobacteria; order Caulobacterales; family Caulobacteraceae; genus Brevundimonas. The sequence goes on from NZ_JAKFDS010000083.1 coordinate 2,618, forward strand.
CCCTTCATGCGCCTGTCCAAGGACGCCAACGTCCTGGTCATGCCCGGCATCCACTCGGCCTCGATCTCGACCCGCCTCATCCAGGCGCTCGGCGGCGCCACCGTGATCGGCCCGCTGCTGGTCGGTCTCGAACGCTCGGTCCAGATCGTCTCCCTCGGCGCCTCGGTCAGCGAGATCATCACCGCCGCCACCTTCGCCGCCTATGAGGAAGGGGCGATCGGGGAGGAGGGCTGACGGGTCAGGTCACCCCGAGACGGGCCTTCAGGCGACGGTTCCGGCGATCCAGGATCCAGCACAGGACGACCGCCGGAACGCCCACCAAGGCTGTGCCTGCAAAGAACAGGGCATAGGCGGTCATCAGGGGATAGCCTTGCTCCAGTCCCTCCACCACCACGCCCGAGAAGCCCTTCAGGAATTTGCCGAGCAGGGCGTAGAACGAACTGAGCAGGGCGTACTGGGTGGCGGTGTAGCCGATGCCGGTCAGGCTGGACATGTAGGCGACCAGTGCGGCGCCCGCGAAGCCCTCGGAGAAATTCTCGACGAACAGGACGCCGGCGAACATCGGCGTCGACAGGCCGGCCATGGCCATCACGGTGTAGCCCAGGTTCGACATCGGACCGATGAGAGCGCCGATCAGCAGCGTCGCGCCAAAGCCGAAACGCACCGCGCTCAATCCTCCCGCCGCGATGCCGACGAAGGCCGCGACCAGCCCGACGCTCAGCCGCATGGCGCCGATCGCCTCCTTGGTCAGGCCCAGATCGATGTAGAAGGGCCCGACCATCGGCCCCATGACGAAGTCCGGCAGACGATACAGGCTGATGGCCGCGAGCATCAGAAAGGCCGCGGCCTTGTGGGTCTTCACGAAGTTGATGAACGGCCCGACCACGATGTCGAACATGCCGCGCGGGGTCCAGGGCCGTGCGCCGCCGGTGGCGACGGCGATCTCGCGACGGTCGACAGGCTCCTTCGCGAACAGGGTTGCGCCGATGGCGATGGCCATGGCCGCGCCCCAGATCGCATAGGCCCCGTTCCAGCCGAACCAGCTGGCGAAGAAGAGGATAAGCGCATTGCCTGCCAGAATCGCCGAGCGGTAGCCCAGCTGATAGGCCGAGGTCAGCAGGCCCATGTCCTCGTCGTTCTCGGCGCTCTCGATCCGCCAGGCGTCGACGACGATGTCCTGCGTCGCCGAGGCGAAGGCGGTGACCAGGGCCGCAGCGCCGAGCGCCGTCAGGCCGCCCTCCGGCCCGATGATCGCCATGGCGATCAGGGCGGCGCCGACCACCGCCTGGGACAGCAGCATCCAGCCGCGTCGCCGCCCCAGCCGACCCAGGAAGGGGACGTCGAACCGGTCCACTACGGGGGCCCAGATGAATTTGAAGGAATAGGCGAGACCGACCCACGAAATGAAGCCGATGGCCGACAGCGTCACATCGCCCTCGGCCAGCCAGATGCTGAGCGTGGCGCCGGTCAGCAGGAAGGGCAGGCCCGAGCCGAAGCCCAGCAGCAGGGTGATCAGGACGCGACCCTGGCCCAGCGCCCTGAAGACATCCCCCGCCCCCGCCTTGCGCGGCGCGGCTGGCGTTTTGCTGTCGGTCATCAGGCGTCCCTCGTGCGACGCCCCCCGGCGTCCCTATGCGGCTGCGACCTTGGCGCGGTCCGCGCTTTTCGTCCAGCGGGCCAAAGACGCCCGCAGCGCGTCGAGCTCCAGCGGCTTGACGAGGTGGTCGTCCATGCCGGCCTCGAGGCAGGCGCGGCGGTCCTCGGCGAAGGCGTTGGCGGTCAGGGCCACGATCGGCGTCTCGTCGCCGCGGGCGCGGATGGCGCGGGCGGCGCTGGGGCCGTCCATGCCGGGCATCCGCATGTCCATGAACACGAGATCGTAGCGGGCCCGCTTCAGCGCATCCAGGGCCTCATGGCCGCTGGCGGCGGTTTCGACGGCGCAGCCCTCGCGCTTCAGCAGGGTCGAGGCCAGCAGGGCGCCGACCGGGTTGTCCTCGACCAGCAGCACCCTGATGCCCGAGAAGCGGGTCAGGGCCACGCGGTCGTCCTCGGGCGGCGGCGGCGGCGGTCCGGGTTGCATCGTCTGCTGCGCACCCGAGGCGGCAAGCACCCGCTCGGCCAGCGAACCCCGGCGCAGCGGCTTGATCAGATAGCCGTGGAAGCCGGCCGACCGATAGCGCGCGATCAGGTCGCGCTCCGACGGCTTCAGCAGCACGATGGCGCGCCCGTCCGCCGGTCTGGGCACGAGGCCGTGGCCTGCCGGCCGGGCGGCGTGGTCAATCAGCACGACGGGAGCCTTGGTTGCGACCTTGCCGCCCGAAGCCTCAATCTGGGCTACGGCGGCGGCGCGCACGAAGGGATCGGGGCTGATCACGGCCACCGCCTGACCGGCCAGCGGCAGGCCACGCTCCGGCGCGCCCTTCGCCGCCGGGAACACGGCTTCGAACCGGAAGCGGGCGCCGGGCCCGTCGGGCCGGTCGACCACGCTGACCGTTCCATTCATGGCCGCCGCCAGCTTGCGGACCACCGCCAGGCCCAGCCCGGCGCCGCCGAACCGGCTGGCGTCAGAGGCGTCGACATGGCCGAACTCCTCGAAGATGCGGCCGCGCGCCTCGAGCGGCACGCCCGGGCCGGTGTCATCCACCAGGAAGGCCAGCCTCGGCGCCTTGATCGACCCGCCCGAGCGCTCGACGGTGATGCGGACCCCGCCGCTCTCGGTGAATTTCACGGCGTTTCCGGCGAGATTGAACAGCACCTGCCGCAGGCGGCCCTCGTCGGCCATGACGTCGACGGCTTCGGGCGCTACCGACCAGGCGATCTCCAGCCCCTTGTCATGCGCCTTCGGGCTCAGCAGTTCAGCCACGCCGCGCACCAGGGCCTCCAGATCGACCGGAGCGGAGTCGAACTCCAGTCGGTCAGCCTCGAGCCGGGCGTAGTCGAGCAGATCGTTGACGAGACCGAGCAGGTGTTCGGCGGAAGAGCGGGCGGCTTCGGCGTAGGCCCGCTGGGCCCCGTCGAGACGCGTGCGGGACAGCAGGCCGAGCATGCCGATGACGCCGTTCAGGGGCGTTCGCATCTCGTGGCTCATCAAGCGCAGGAACTGCTGTTCGGCGCCCTCGGCCGCCGGAGCGTCCGTGCTGGCCATGACCGGATCCGCCTTCGTCTTGCGCGCCATCTGTCACCCCTCTTGCGACATGAGCATGCCGGGGATGTCTTAAGGTCGGTTCAAGCGTGTGGGTTAAGGAAGTCTGAGGTCACCAGGCCGGCATGCCGCTCCGCCCTTCGGTTTGGCCTTCGTCGCGCCGCTCGAAATCCGCATGGGCGCCGACGGTCGAGCGGCGATGCACCAGGGCCTCGGCGATATGCCGTCGCAGCACGCCGTCGCAGCCGTCGAGGTCGGCGATGGTGCGGGCCAGCCGCAGGGTGCGCGTCCAGCCGCGGGCGGTCAGGCCGCCGGCCTCTCCGGCGCGCATCAGCAGGGCACGCCCGGCCTCGTCCGGCGTGGCGAAACGGTCCAGGGTCTCGCCCGAGGCGCGGGCGTTGACGGCCTGGTCGCGGGCCGTGTCCGGGTCGACGCCGGCGGCGCGCAGACGGTCCTCCTGCATGGCGCGCGCGGCCAGAACCCGCGCCGCCGCCTCGGCCGTGCCCTCCGCCGGCGGCGGCAGCGCCATGTCGGCGGCGGTCACCGGCGGCGTCTCGACGGTCAGGTCGATGCGGTCGAACATCGGTCCGGAGATGCGGTTCTGATAGTCGCGCTGACAGCGCGGGGCCTTGCCGCAAGCGCCCTTGCCGCCGCCGCCGAGGCCGCAGCGGCAGGGATTCATCGCGGCCACCAGCTGGAAGCGGGCCGGATAGCGGACATGCGCGTTGGCCCGCGCCACCACGATCTCCCCCGTTTCGAGCGGCTGGCGAAGCGAATCGAGGGCCTGGGCGCTGTACTCGGGCAGCTCATCCAGGAAGAGCACCCCATTGTGCGCCAGCGAGGCCTCGCCCGGTTTCGCGCGCAGGCCGCCGCCGGTAAGGGCCGCCATCGAGGCGGAATGGTGCGGCGCCCGGAATGGCCGGTCGCGGGTCAGGGCGCCGCGTTCGATCAACCCGGCCACCGACCAGACCATCGAGGTCTCCAGCAGCTCCTTCGGCGTCAGCGGGGGCAGCAGGCCCGGCAGGCGCGCCGCCATCATCGACTTGCCCGACCCCGGCGGGCCGACGAACAGCAGATTGTGCCCGCCGGCCGCCGCGATCTCGAGCGCCCGCTTGGCGCTCTCCTGTCCCTTGACCTCGTTCAGGTCCGGCACGCGATCACCGGACCGCATCGCGCCGGGCTCGGGCCGGCGCAGCACCTGCACGCCCTTGAAATGGTTGACGAGACCGATCAGCGAGCGCGGCGCCAGCACCGCCACCTCCCCGGCCCATGCCGCCTCTGGCCCGTTGGCCTCGGGACAGATCAGGCCCAGCCCCATGGCGTCGGCGGCGACGGCGGCCGGCAGGGTCCCGCCCACCGGTGCGATCTGCCCGTCCAGCCCCAGCTCGCCGACCGCCGCCCACCCCGCCAATGCGTCGGCCGGTACGACCCCCATCGAGGCGAGCAGGGCCAGGGCGATCGGCAGATCGAAATGGCTGCCTTCCTTGGGCAGATCGGCGGGCGCGAGATTGGCGATGATCCGCTTTGGCGGCATGGCCAGGCCGATGCCGGCGAAGGCGCCGCGGACCCGCTCGCGGCTCTCGGCCACCGCCTTGTCCGCGAGGCCGACGATCACGAAGGAAGCCTCGGCGGCCGACAGCTGCTGGACCTGAACGTCCACGCGCCGGGCGTCCACCCCCTCGAACGCCACCGTGACGACGCTGGCCACCATCGACCCCTCCCGCGATCCGTGAGAGAACAAACCATGAACCGAAACGGTTTACAAGAGCGACGTTCTTCGAACCTGGCGCGCCAAATCAGCTTCCGGCGCCAGCATCGGCGTCGGCGTCATCGGGGTCACGCGCTCCTCTCGAAGCTCGCCGCCAGCGCCTGTAGCGACGGCCGGCACGGCCTGCTGGCCTGCGCTGCGACGAAGGACAGCTTCAGGACCGGGACGATGCTCCGACGGACGCGACATGGAGAACGTCATTCCGCGATGGTTGAACAGCGGAGAGCGAACTCAGGCCGCGGCGCGCTTGCGCTCGATCACGTCCCACATCAGGGCGGCCGCATCGACGCCGGTGAAGCGCTTCAACTGCTGGGCGCCGGTGGGTGAGGTGACGTTGATCTCGGTCAGCCAGTCGCCGATCACGTCGATGCCGACGAAGATCAGGCCACGCCGTCGCAACTCGGGACCGATGGCGGCGCAGATCTCGCGGTCCCGGGCGGTCAGCTCGACCGGGGCGGCGGTGCCGCCGACGTGCAGGTTGGAGCGCACGGCGCCCTCGGCCGGAACCCGGTTGATGGCTCCGACCGGCTCGCCGTCGACCAGCAGGATGCGCTTGTCCCCTTTCGACACGGCGGGGATGAATTTCTGGATCACCAGCGGGTCGCGGGAGCCGACCGCGTGGATCTCGACCAAGGCCTCGAGATTGGGGTCGTCGGCCTTCAGCCGGACCACGCCCGATCCGCCCGCCCCGTGCAGGGGCTTCAGGACCACGTCGCCATGCCGCCGATGGAAATCGGCCAAGGCCACCACATCCGAGCTGATCAGGGTCGGCGGCTGCAGGCCCGGGAACCGGGTGACCAGCAACTTCTCCGGCGCCGAACGCACCTCGGTCGGGTCGTTGACCACCAAGGTCTTCGGATGGACCGTCTCGAGCAGATAGGTGGCCGTGACATAGGCCATGTCGAACGGCGGGTCCTGGCGCATCAGGATGACATCGACGTCGCCAGCGAGGTCCAGCCGGACCTCGTCGCCGAAGCTGACATGGTCGCCGGCCGTCGGCCGCAGCGTCACCGGGCGGGCCCGGCAGAACAGCCGGCCGTCCTCCAGCGCCAGGGTCCGGAAATCATAAACCCACACCGGATAGCCCCGGTTCTGGGCCTCCATGGCCTGCAGGAAGGTAGTGTCGGACTCGATGTTGACCGCCTCGATGGGGTCCATCTGGATCGCGACTCTCAACATGCCCTGTCCTTCCAAGCGGTCGAACCTTGGCTAATGGGCAGCGCGGGATGCGGACGCAACCCTAGTTCAGCTGCAGCCGCACCCGATCGACCGATATTCGCCGGTGCGCCTCGGTGGGATCATCCAGCGACCGGGCCCGCGACAGGGCCTCGAGCGCTCCCGCCAGCGCCCCCTGCTTCTCCCGCGCCGCGGCGACATCCAGCCAGGGACGGTGGTCCTCCGGGTCGAGCAGGGCCCGGCGCAGCGCCGAACGTTCGGCGCCCTCGAAATCCTGGGCGTGGATGGCGCGGCTGAAAAGGACGTTCTGCAGGCGCAACAGGGCCTGCCGGTCGCTGACCGGAGCCATCAGCACGTCGAGACGGTCGGCGACATGGGGCGTCAGCCCCGCCCTCAGCGCCCGCCGGGTCAGTTCGGACGGCAGCACGAGCCTGCCCTGGCTGAAGGGATCGAGGGCCACAGGGCCTTCGGGGGTCTCGACCCGCAACAGGAAATGGCCTGGAAAGTCGACGCCCTGAGCCCTGACGCCGGCGCGTCGGGCCGCGTCGAGGTAGAAGATCGCCAACGTCGCCGACAGACCGCGGCGGCGCTCGGCCACGTCGATCACATCGGTGTTGCCGGGATGGTCGTAGTTGAGCAGATCGCCATTCAGACGCAGATCGGACGCCATGGTCTCGGCCAGGGCCTCGTCCGGCCCCTCGCCGTCGACGCGTTCAGCCAGCCGTTCGGCCGCGTTGCGCGCCAGGGTGCGGACCGGCTCGGCGTCGCGGAAAGGATAGTCGTGGATGGCGCAGGCGATGGCCGCCTCCAGCAAGGGAAAAGCTCCATCGTCGGCCAGCCCGGCCTCAGCCAGCACTTTTTCGGCTTCGTCGCGCGTCACGCCCGCCCTCTCCCGAACGGCTCCACACCCTGACGATGGCGCGGAAGTCGGCCGGGAGCCAGCGCCACCATGTCGATCCTGAGCAGATGCCCGGCCAAGCTGGGTCTTTGGCGCAACACCGTCTGGCCGGCGGCCAGAAGCCGCTCATACTGTCTCGCCGACAGGGCCGCGAGCGCCAGCTCCAGCGTAGCGCGGCGCTTGACCTCGACCACCGCAAGGGTCCGGCCCCGCCGGGCGAGGATGTCGATCTCGCCCGCCCGGGTCTTGAGCCGAAACCCGAGCACCTGATAGCCCCGGCTCATCAGCAGGACCGCCGCGATCCACTCAGATCGATGCCCCAGCCGGTGCGACAGGGCCCCGAGGGAGACGCGCCAGCCCCTTTTGGTCACGACGACCCTCGGCGTCTTGAGGCGTTCCGGGGGCGCGGGGCGGGTCACCGGCCCTGCAACTCCAGCGCCCGTTTGTAGAGCGACTTGCGCGGCAGGTTCAGGGCCTTGGACACCTCCGCCGCCGCCTCGCCGGGCGGGAGGCGGTTCATGGCCTCCGTCAAGGCCGCGTCGGCGTCGGCGTCGGAGACCACCTCCATCTCGCCCGGCCCGACCACGATGACGATCTCGCCCTTCGGGGCCTGGCAGCGGGGGTCGGTGGCCAGTTCGGCGAGCGAGCCGCGCACGCACTCCTCATACATCTTGGTCAGTTCGCGGCAGACCGCACCGGGCCGGGGCCCCAGCACAGAAGCCATGTCGGCCAAGCTGTCGGCGAGGCGCGGGCCGCTCTCGAAAAAAACCAGCGTCTGGCGCGCCGTCCGCACCTCTTCCAGCGCCGTCCGCCGCGCACCCGACTTCGGAGGCATGAAGCCGGCGAACAGCACCCGGTCGGCCGGCAGCCCGGCGATACACAGGGCCGCCAGCAGGCTCGACGCGCCCGGGATCGGATGCACCGGCAGGCCCTCGGCGATCACCGCCCGCGCCACGACGAAGCCGGGATCGCTGACCAGCGGCGTGCCGGCATCGGAGACCAGCGCCACCACCGCGCCCTCGCGCAGCCGCTCGATGGCCACCTCCGCCGCCCGCGCCGAGGCGTGGTCGTCGCACCGCTCCAGCCTCGCCTTCAGCCCATAGGCCGACAGCAGCTTGCCGGTGACCCGGGTATCCTCGGCCAGCACCAGGTCAGCGGCGGCCAGCACATCCAGCGCCCGCAAGGTCATATCCCGCAGATTCCCGATCGGGGTCGCCACCAGGTACAGACCCGGCGCGACGGGGCGCGGGGGCGGAGCGGTCGGGGGAAAGGCGGACGGTTCGGGCATCGGCGGGACCGTGCCAGCCGGGCGGGGCGCACTCAAGGGGCCGTTGCCGCGGAGGGCCGAGGCTCACTTCCGGAACCTCCGTGCGGGGCGCGTGTTGAGCGCGCATGGCCGACAAGAAACCCGCCCTCGACGACCCCCGCCAAGGCCCCCTCAATCCGGCGGCCGGCGACGGAGTCGTGGTGGTTCAGGACCCACCTAACGCGGCGATGCACATGACGCCGGACGAGGCTGACATCTCCGGCATCCGCATGCTGGACGCGGCTGATCGCGCTCGAATCCCGCCGCGCTCCAGAGGCGCGAAAGAGAAGTAGGTCTCCCGGGTTCAGGCGAGCAGGGCTTTCAACACTCCGTCCAGCACCGGTCGACCCGTCGCGGTGGCGATGACCCGTCCGGCCCTCACCGTCAGGAATCCGTCGTCGACAAGGGCGGCGAGCGGGCCAGAGTCGACGAACCGGTCCAGCGCCGCCAGATCAGTCGACAGGACTCCCTCGACCGTGCGCAGGCCCAGCAGCACCCGCTCCTCGGCCGTGCCACGCAGATCCAGCGCCTCTCGCTCGGTCCACGGCGCCGCCACTTCGACGCCGGCGACATAGTCCCCGATCCCGCGATGCGCGATCGTCGCCGTCCGCACGCCTCCGAGCGTTAGCCGTCCATGCGCGCCTGGTCCGATGCCCAGATAGTCGCCGCCGCGCCAGACATGGAGATTGTGGGCCGAGCGGGCGGCGAGGCCCCGGGCGTGGTTGGACACTTCATACGCCTCGAACCCGGCCCGCTCGAGCACGGTTTGGGTGGTCTCGTACAAGATGGCGGCCGTCTCCTCGTCCGGCGGGGGCCAGGCGCCGCGGGCCACGGCCCGACCGAAGGCGGTCGAAGGTTCGATGGTCAGCTGATAGGGCGAGACATGCTCGAAGCCGAGATCCAGCGCCTCGGTCAACTCGGTGGCCCACCGCTCGACGGTCTGACCGGGTCGGGCGTAGATCAGGTCGATCGACAGCCGCCCGAACGCCCGCGCCGCCACAGCCACGGCCCGTCGCGCCTCGTCGGCGGAATGATTGCGACCGAGGAAGGCGAGGGCGGCGTCATCCAGGGCCTGCACCCCCATCGACAAGCGGTTGACCCCCGCATCCGCCAATGCCGCGAACCGGTCCGCCTCGGCGTCGGTCGGATTGGCCTCCAGGGAGATTTCGACCGGCCCGGCCGCGGGGAACAGGGCGCGCGCCCGCTCTATCACCGCCGCCACCGCCTCAGGAGCCATCAGCGACGGCGTGCCGCCGCCAAAGAAGATCGAGGCCAGCCGGCGAGGGCCCGTCACCGCCGCCTGAGCCTCCAGGTCGGCCAGCATGGCCCCGAGCAGCGCCGCCTGCTCCTCGCCCCGCCCCCGATCCCGAACCACGTTGAAGTCGCAGTACGGGCAGATGCGTGAGCAGTAGGGCCAGTGGACGTAGACGGCGACGTCCGTCCCGGGATCAGGGACCGGATCAGTCAATCAGCGCCGCCTTCAACTTCTCGAAGGCCCGCGCCCGGTGGCTGATCGAGTCCTTCAGCCGCGGGTCCAGTTCGCCGAAGGTCTGGTCGTATCCGTCCGGCATGAAGATCGGATCGTAGCCGAAGCCCCGGTCGCCGCGCGGCGGAAAGGTCAGCCGCCCCTCGACCCGGCCTTCGACCACCACCGCCGGGCCGTCCGGCCAGGCCACAGCGAGGGCTGAGGTGAACCACGCCCGCCGGTCATCCGAACCAACCTCTTCCAGCCGCTCCTCGACCTTGCGCATGGCCAGGGCGAAATCCTTGTCCGGCCCGGCCCAGCGGGCGGAGAATATGCCCGGCGCCCCGCCAAGCGCGGCCACGGACAGGCCGGAATCGTCCGCCAGCGCGACCTCGCCCGCCCGATCCGCCGCATGGCGCGCCTTGAGCAGGGCGTTGCCGGCGAAGGTGGTCTCGGTTTCGTCCGGTTCGGGCAGATTCAGCGCGCCCGCGGTGACCACCTCGTAATGTCCGCCCAGCAAGGCTTCGATCTCGGGAACCTTGCCGGGATTATGGGTCGCCGCGACCAGTCGCATCCCTTTGATAAGCTTCAACTTCATTCTGATCACGCGCCTGTAACGATCCATTGCCAAAGTTTAATATCGTTAAACGATATGTAACATGACTTCCCTCGGTGCACGGCCTATCTATTATCCCAAGGACGGACGCCGCGACGTTCCTTGATCCAAGGCAAAGATGCACGATCAATGCAGCGGTATAACGAAAGAAGGGAAAAATCATCCCTTCATGAGGATCGAGAGAGAACGACAATGAACACCATGAACGCTTCCTACTTCATCGAAAAGGTCGGCCACGGCGTGCTGAACGCCTTCCTGCTCGCCGCCCTGCCGACCGCGCTCGTCGCCACCCTCGTCCAGGCCCTGTGATTCTGCTTCTGCTCACCGGAGCTTTGACGATCTGCATGACAAACGCGATGTATAAGACCGCGCGTAGGTTCGCCGGACCCCGCGCGGCATTCGCGCCTGGACTTCCGGCCTGAACGAGGCCCCATGCGATTCCCGAAGACGACATCGCTCGGGATACGCACTTCCCTGCCCCGCCTGAGTCTGGTCTCGATTTCCAGTGTGGCGGGCACAGCCTGCACCGTCGCTTTCTGGGTCCTGACCGTAGGCGCGATCCTTATCCCCTCCGCCGTGGTGGCGTTGAAGGTCTTCGGCACCCCCGTGGTGACCGCCGGGACCGGTGAGGAGGCGATCGTGATCCCCCTGCCCTGGGCCTATGTGCTGCTGGTGGCGGTCGCCGCCTTCGCCTACCTGGCTACCTCCGCCCTGATATTCCGCCTGCTGCTGCGCATCGTCGCCACCCTGCGCGTGGGCGACCCTTTTCATCCGCTGAACGTGCGCCGCCTGCACCAGATCGGCGCGGCCTTCGCCTCGGTCACCCTCGGAGTCTGGGTCGGCCAGTTCCTCGTCGCCCGCTTCGTGCGGGGGGCCATGGCGGCCCCCAGCCTGTTCGACCTGATCACCCCCTCCTTTGCAGTCGTCATCATCGTGGTGATTGCCGAGGTCTTCCGCGAGGGCGCGCGCCTGCGCCGCGAATCCGAACTGACAATCTGAGTGGGCGCGCGGTCAGAAGGCTCCGCCCTTCTCGACCTGACGCGCGCCGGTTAAGAGACGATCCCATGGCTATCCGCGTACAGCTCGACCGCATTCTTCTCGAACGGCGCATGTCGCTGACCGAGCTGGCCGACCGCGTCGGCGTGACCCTGGCCAATCTGTCGATCCTGAAGACGGGCAAGGCGCGCGCCATCCGCTTCACCACCCTCGACGCCCTCTGCCGCGAGCTGAACTGCCAACCGGGTGACCTGCTGACGCAGACGCCAGGACCGCAGGACGCCGGTTCCGACGAGGATCCGGACGGGAACGCCCCCGGCACGACATGAGCCGCCGCGATGACCTGAGCCCGGAAGACCGCCGGATCTGGGCGCGGGTCACGGGCTCGGTGACTCCGGCGAAACCGAAGAAAGCCCTCCGCATCGTCCCCGGCGCCGTCGACCCGCGGCCGCCCGCTGCGCCGCTGGCGAAAGGCCTGGTCAAGGCCCGCGGCGTCGCCCCGCCTTACTCGCCGCAGGTCCCGACGCCGGCCCGGACCCGCGGCCTGCCAGAGGAACTGGAGCCTCGCCGGCAGCGCCGGCTGTCGCGCGAGCGCGATCCGATCGAGGCAAGGATCGATCTACACGGCTATGGCCGGTTCCAGGCCCAGGACGCCCTGACCGCCTTCCTGATCGGGGCCCAGTCGCGCGGTCATCGCTCAGTTCTGGTCATCACGGGCCAAGGCCGAAGAGGGGGCAGCGGCGTCATCCGCGCGTCGGTGCACGAGTGGCTGCAGAGCCCGGCGCTGCGGGGAGTGGTGTCAGGATTCGCCCCGGCCGCGCGGCATCATGGAGGCGACGGCGCGCTGTATGTGACGATCCGGAGAGCCTAGAGCCGCAGCCCCGCCGCCCTCGCCAGCTCCTCCAGCGATGTCATCGGCCGCGGTCCCCAATGAGTGATGACCTCGGCGGCCGCCAACGAGCCGAGCTTTCCGGCGTCTTCCAGCGGCAGGCCGCGGGCGAGGCCGAGCAGGAAGCCGGCGGCGTACTGATCGCCGGCGCCGGTGGTGTCGACCACCTTGTCCACGGGACAGGCGGCGACCTCGACCCGTTCCGCCCCACTCCCGCCGAACACCACCGAGCCGGCGGCGCCGCGCGTGACCGCGGCGGTCTCGACGATGCGGCCCAGATGGGCGGCGGCGGCGTCGAAGTCCTCGGTTTCGAACAGGGCGTGAAGCTCGGCCTCATTGGCCAGGACGATGTCGGCCGAGGCCTCGATGAAGGCCAGCAGTTCGGCCCGCCAGCGGTGCACCACGAAACTGTCCGACAGGGTGATGGCGACCTTCCGTCCGGCGGCGTGGGCGGCGGCGGCGGCGGCCTCGAAGGCGGCGCGCGCCGGGGCCGGGTCGAACAGATAGCCCTCCAGATAGACGATGGCCGAAGCCCCGATCAGGTCGGCGTCAATGTCGTCGACCTCGAGCTGGTTGGCGGCGCCGAGGAAGGTGCACATGGTGCGCTGGCCGTCGGGGGTGACGTTGATCATGCAGACGCCGGTGGCGGCGTTGGCCAGCGGCGGGGTCTCGAACTGGACCCCGACGGCATGGATGTCGTGGGTGAAGACGCCGCCCAGCTGGTCGTCGGCGACCTTGCCGATATAGGCCGCACGGCCGCCGAACGAGCCGACGCCGGCGACGGTGTTGCCGGCCGAACCGCCCGAGGCCTCGACCCCCGCGGCCATGGCGGCGTAAAGGGCGGCGCTCTGTTGCGCATCGACCAGCTGCATGGAGCCGGGCGTCAGGCCCTGGGCCTCCAGGAAGGCCGGGTCGCAGGGGGCGAGGACATCGACGATGGCGTTGCCGACGGCGCAGACGTCGTAGGAGGGGGTCTGGGTCATGAGCGCGGCCTTAGCGGGCGAGGGCCGCGAACGCCAGAGCCGGCGATGTCGCCCGCCACCTTGCGGAAGCTTCACTTGAGCCTCGCGCCCGGCGCGCGCAAATGGTCCGCCTCGTATTGGAGACGCCCATGCTGAGCCTGCTGATCGTCCTTTCATCCGTCCTTCTGCAGGACCCGTCCGCCCTTCCTGACGGACGCCGGCTCGCGGAGGGGCAGACCTGCTACACGCTGAACATGACGCGCGGTGAAGTCACGCGCCCGATCGGCGTGACCTGGCAGAGCGTCGAGCGGGCCACCCGTGACGGGCGCGAGGTGCTGGAGATCGTGGTTCACCAGTCGGTCAACGGCGGCGCTTTCGATATGCGCGACGAATTCGTGCTCGACGCGGCGACCCTGCGCCCGATTTCCCTGACCAACCGCCTCAAGGGCGAGGTGCATGTGCGCGTCGCCTATAGCGATGACCGGATCACCGGCGAGCGGACCGGCGACGACGGATCGGTGACGCCGATCGACGTGCCGCTGGAAGGTCCTGTGTGGGAAGGCAACCTCTTCGGCCTGACCTTCGCCGCCCTGCCGCTCGCCGAGGGCTCCGAATTCAGCCTGCCATACTGGCAGTACGACAAGAGCTTCGGGCGCTTCGCAGTCCGGGTGACGGCCTCCGAAACGGTCGAGACGGCATCGGGTCCGGTCGAGGCCTGGGTCGTTGAGGCAGCGCCGGATGAGAGCCCGCCCCTCCGATATTTGATCAGCAAGGATGGCCACCGCGAACTGGCCTACAGCGCCGCGCAAGGGTCGCAGACGCTGGGCGGCGACTGCTCGGCCCTGGAGCAGGCGCAGTGAGCCGCATCGTCGTCCTCACGCCCGATCCCGCCGACCCGTCCTACGCCGGTCAATGGCCTGGCGTGCTCGAGCGCCTTGCCGAAGCCCTGGCGACGGCAGGACTCACGATCGAGCCGACACCGTGGACCGACCACGTCGAGGACGCGTCCGGCCTGAGCGGTTATCCGGTAGTCCTGCCGCTGATCGTCTGGGGCTATCACCGCGACCACCGGCGCTGGATGCAGGCCTGTGAAACCTGGGCCGCGGCAGGCGTGCCGATGCTCAACCCGGCCGAGGTAATCGCGTGGAATTCCGACAAGGCCTATCTCGGTCGATTGGCTGAAAAGGGCGTGGCGGTCCCGCCGACCATCTGGGTCGATGGCGTGACCGAGGCCGACGTCGACGCCGCCTTCGACCGGTTCGGGACCGACAGGATCATCGTCAAGCCGCGCGTCTCGGGCGGGGCATGGAAGACCCTGCGCCTGTCGCGCGGCGGACGGCTGGCCGATGCGCCGGACGGGCCGGCGATGATCCAGCCCTATCTCCCGTCGATCGAGACGGAGGGCGAGACCTCACTGCTGTTTTTCGGCGGCCAACTCAGCCATGTCGTCAACAAGCGGCCGGTCGCCGGCGAATTCCGCATCCAGGTCCAGTTCGGCGGCCAGTATGTATCCCTGCCCGAGCCGCCGGCCGGCGCCCTGGCGCTGGCGGAGCAGACGCTCGCCGCCATCGACGAGGACCTGCTCTACGCCCGGATCGACATGGCGCGGGGCCGAGGCGGCGAATGGCTGCTGATGGAAGCCGAACTGATCGAGCCGGACTTCTACCTCAGCTCGGCGCCGGACGGCGGCCAGCATTTCGCAACGGCGGTGAAGGCGCGGCTCTAGATCGCCTCGCCCAGCGCCTGCAGCCCCGCCCGCGACGGGCACAGGTCGCTGATCACGCAGGCCGAGCATTTCGGCCGCCGCGCCGTGCAGGTGTAGCGCCCATGCAGGATCAGCCAGTGGTGCGCCTTGGGCAGCCAGTCCTCCGGTACGATCCGGTGCAGCTGAGCCTCGACCTTGTCGGGCGTGCCGGCGTTTGCCAGCCCCAGCCGGTGCGAGACGCGGAACACATGGGTGTCGACGGCGATCGCCGGCTCGATGCCCAGTTCGTTCAGCACCACGCTGGCGGTCTTGCGGCCGACGCCCGGCAGGGCCTGCAGCGCCGCGCGGTTCAACGGCACCTCGCCGCCGTGCTGTTCCAGCACGATCCGACTCAAGGCGATGACGTTACGCGCCTTGCCGCGATACAGGCCGATCGACGAGATGAAGGGGATCAGCCCTTCCTCACCCAGCGCCAGCATCGCCTCCGGCGTGTCGGCGACGGCGAACAGCCGGTCGGTGGCCTTGTTGACCGAGACGTCGGTGGCCTGGGCCGACAGGGCCACGGCGACCACCAGGGTGAAGGGGCTGGAGAAGTTCAGCTCGGTCTTCGGATCGGGCATCACCCGCGACAACCGCTCGAAGATCGCCTCGACCCGGTCTTCATCCGGCGGCCAGTTGAGCACGGGGAGGACCGCGCCGGTCATGACGGCGGGCCGCTTCGGCGTGGATTTCAGGCGGCGCGGGGCCGGAGCCTTGGGCGACTTCATGCTTCCTCGTCGCCGGGCGCCGGACCAGCGTCAAGGGCGAGCCGCGACTCCGAACGCGAGCGAGGGCTAACCGGCTGAAACACGACGTGTTGCGGCGCCGAACCCAGAATGGTTGATTTTTGGACAGTGTTGTCCATTTATGCCGCCGTTCCTCCCCGGACGCCTATTCCGAGCCGATCCATGACCCTGACCCCGACCCTGAAGAAACGTCTGCCCCTGATCGTCGTCGCCGTCGCGGGCCTCGCCCTGATCGCCGGCGGGATCGTCTGGTGGCAGGGCAAGCAGCGCTGGGAGGCCACCGACAACGCCTTCGTCGCGGCCGACACCACCGAGGTGAGCCCCCAGATCGACGGCTATGTCGTCGAGGTTCTTGTGGCCGACAACCAGCGGGTCGCGGCGGGACAGGTGCTGGTCCGGCTAGACGACGCCGATGCGAGAGCCAACCTCGCCGACGCCGAGGCCAATCTCGCAGCGCTGCAGGCCGGGGTCCAGAATGTCGACGCCCGCGCCATCCAGGAGCAGGCGGTGATCGCCAGCCGCGCCGCCGCCGTCAGCCAGGCCGAGGCCCAGGCCGACCTCGCCCGCCAACAGGTCGCCCGCTACGGCGCCCTGGCCGAAAAGGGCTGGGTGTCGCAGCAGCGCATCGAGACGGAGCAGGCCGGCGTCCGCACCGCCCAGGCGTCGGTCGCCGAGGCCCAGGCGGCCCTCGTCGCCGAACAGCGCGCTGCCCGCGTGCTGGGCTCGACCCGCGACCAGTCCGTCGCCTCGGTCGAACAGGCCCGCGCCGCCGTCGACAAGGCCCGCATCGCTCTCGAGCGCACCGTGATCCGGGCGCCTGTCTCCGGCGTGATCGGGGCCCGCGGCGTGCGCGTGGGCCAATATGTCCGGCCGGGCGGGGCCATCCTGTCGATCGTGCCGCTGGGCGACACCTATGTTGTGGCCAACTTCAAGGAGACCCAGCTGGGTCGGCTGCGCATCGGCCAGATGGTCGAGATCAAGGCCGACGCCTTCAAGGGCGAGTCCCTGACCGGCCATATCGACAGTTTCGCCCCCGCCACCGGTTCCGAATTCGCCCTGATCCCGGTCGAGAACGCCACGGGCAACTTCACCAAGATCACCCAGCGGGTGCCGGTCCGCATTCGCGTCGACCGCCGCGCGGGCGCGGCCCTGCGTCCCGGCCTGTCGGTCGAGGTCAAGGTCGATCTGAAGAGCGCGGGCACGGTCAGCTTCGCCGAAGCCGCCGTCGCGCCGGTGCAGACCGCGGCCGTCGCCTCGCCGGTGTCCTGATGACCGCCGCCGCCCCGCCTGCCGGCGTCGGCGCGCGGACCGCCGAAGAACCGCAGGTCAACTGGGCCATTCTGCTGCTCGGCTTCGCCGGCATGGTGATCGGCCAGTTCATGGCCATCCTCGACATCCAGATCGTGGCCTCGTCCCTGCCGCAGATCCAGGCCGGGGTGGGCGCTTCGGCCGACGAGATCAGCTGGATCCAGACCGCCTATCTGATCCCCGAAGTCGTGATGATCCCGCTGTCGGGATACCTGTCGCGCTTGTGGGGGACGCGCAACGTCTTCCTCGCCTCCTGCCTCGGCTTCATGGTGATGAGCGTAGCCGTCGGCCTGTCCGCCTCGGTTGAGCAGATGATCGTCTTCCGCGCCATCCAGGGCTTCGTCGGCGGAGCCATGATCCCGACCGTCTTCGCCGTCGCCTTCACGGCCTTCCCGCCGAAACAGCGGGTCACCGCCAGCGTCATCATGGGGCTGATCGTCACCCTGGCGCCGACCGTGGGGCCGACGCTGGGCGGACATCTGACCGAACAGCTGAGCTGGCGCTGGCTGTTCTTCATCAATGTGCCGCCGGGCCTGCTGGTGCTGTTCCTCGTCGGCCGCTACGCCAATTTCGACAAGGGCGATCCGTCGCTGACCAAGGGGTTCGACTGGTTAGGCCTGGGCCTGATGGCGACCTTCCTGATGAGCCTGCAGTTCGTGCTTGAGGAAGGGGCGAAGAACGACTGGTTCGCCGACGACCACATCCTGCTGCTTGCGGTGGTCGTGCTGCTGACCGGCCCGGCCTTCGTCTGGCGGGCGTTGAGCTACCGCAATCCGATCGTCGAGCTGAGGGCCTTCGCCAACCGCAACTTCATGGTCGGGGTGGTGATGACCTTCACCGTCGGCGCGGCCCTGTTCGGGGGCACCTTCCTGCTGCCCCTCTTTCTCGGCCGGGTGCGCGGCTATTCCTCGGCCGAGGTCGGCACGACCATGGTGGTGTCAGGCCTTGCCATGTTCGCCACCGCCCCCTTCGCCGGACGTCTCGTGCGTCTGATCGATCCGCGCATCCTGATGTTCACGGGTTTCATGATGTGCGCCTGGGCCATGTGGGACGCCCATGCGGTGACGACGGAATGGGCCTTCTGGGAGTTCGCCGGAGTTCAGGCCCTGCGCGGCGTCGGGGTGATGATGGCGATGATCGCCTCGCAGCAGGTGACCATGTCCACCCTGCCGCCCCATATGGTGAAGAACGCCTCGGGCCTGGTGAATCTGTTCCGCAACGTCGGCGGCGCCTTCGGCCTGGCGATCCTGAACACCTCCCTGACCACCAATACGGCCCTGCACATGAGCGAGCTGACCCAGAACATCACCAGCACCAACGCTGGCATGCTGGGCCTGCTGGCGGCCATGCAGGAGCGGTTCGCGGGCTCTCTGGACCCGGCCGGGGCCGCGATGAAGGCGGTATACGGCATGCTGAACCTCCAGGCGACGACCTTGGCCTTCGGCGACGCCTTCGCCATGCTGGCGATCGGCTGCGCCGCCGCCGCCTTCGTCACGCTGATGGCGAAGCCGGTGAAGGTCCCGGCCAACGCCCCGCCCGTGGAGGCGCACTGATGGCCCGGGTTCGCGGACAGGTCGACGAGACCAAGACCGAGGCGATCCTCGAGGCCGCGCAGGCCCTGTTCTCCGAACAGGGCGGCGGCGTCTCCATGGACGCCATAGCAAGGCGCGCCGGGGTGTCGCGCCAGACCCTCTACAACCGCTTTCCGTCCAAGCTGGAGATCGGACGGGCGTTGGCGGGCCGCCGCTCCGACGCCATCAGCGCCCCCCTGCGCGACGGCGGCGATCCGGAGACGGTGCTGACCACGCTTGCGGCCGTGCTGCTGGACAAGATCGTCGGCGAAGACGGCAAGGCGTCGATGCGCGGTGTCGCCCTGATGTCTCCGCATGCGCCGGAGGTGGCGCTGGCCATCTATGAGGCCGGTCCGCGCGAGAGCCTGCGGCGGCTTTCGGCATGGCTGGCGGAGCAGCACCGGACAGGCGCACTGGCGGTCCCCGACCCGGACGCGGCGGCCGAAATGTTCGCAGGCATGGTGCTTGGACACGGGCACCTCCGCGGCGTGCTGGGCGTGCCGCATCCGCCGTTCGACCGCGACACCCGCGCCGCCGAAACGGCCCGGCGGTTCCTGAGGGCGTTCGCCCCCTGACCTCGACGGGTGACGGACCCGAACGAAGCAGGTAGAGCGCGCATGGTTCCCGCCGGAGAGTGTTCCCATGCTGATTCACCTGTCGTCCTGGCCCGAGATCGATGCGCGGCTGAAGACCGTGAAGACCGTGGTCGTCCCCATCGGCTCGAACGAGCAACACGGGCCGACCGGCCTGCTGGGCACCGACTGGCTGTGCCCCGAGATCATCGCCCACGCCGCCGAGAAGCAGGACGAACAGCTGGTCGTGGCCCCGACCTTCAACATCGGCATGGCCCAGCATCACCTGGCCTTCGCCGGCACCATCAGCCTGCGGCCCTCGACCTTCATGGCGGCGATCACCGACTGGGTCTCGTCGCTGAGCCGGCACGGCTTCGAGCGGATCTATTTCCTCAATGGCCATGGCGGCAACGTCGCGACCATCGAGGCGACCTTCGCCGAGATCTACGCCGACTGGTCCTTCGCCGAGGAACAGCCGCCCTTCGTTCTGAAGCTGAAGAACTGGTGGGACCTGCCCGGCGTGCACAGCCTGTGCACGAAGATGTTCCCGACTGGCCACGGTATGCACGCCACCCCCTCCGAGATCGCCGTCACCCAGGCCGCCTACCCCGACCGCATCAAGACCGCCGAACTGAACCCGAGGATCGCCCCGGTCGGTCCGATCCGCGACGCCCTCGACTACCGGGCCCGCTTCCCCGACGGCCGCATCGGCTCCGATCCGCTGCTGGCCAGCCCGGCGAAGGGTCAGGAGATCATCGACGCCGCCGTGCCGGCGCTGCTTAAGGACGTCGCCGACTTCGCGGCCGAGGTCTTGCCGTAAACACCATTGGCGCGCACGGTCGCCGTATGACACCGATCAAACAGGCGACCCGCACGGCCCTCGCCGGGCATGAATTGCTTCAGGCCTCGGGGGACGTCATCGCGCGTCGCCTCGAGATCGTCGCCGAGGCGGTGCGCGACCCGCTGAAGGCCGACTTGCGCGAAATGAGCCTGATGGGCTCGGAGAAGGTCGAGGCCCTGACCGCCTCGGCCAGCGCCGGCCTCAACGGCGCCATGAACCTGGCCGCGACCACAGCCGCCGTCGCCGCCCGCGAGACCGCGGCGGCGCAAGGGGCGTTCAATGCGGTCCTGACCGCCGGCACGCCGGTCGAGGCCGCCCTGGCCCAGGGCCGCTGGGCGACGGCCGCGATGGGCCGCGCCGTCAGCGACAGCTGGGCCCTCGGCTCCACGATGCTGAAGCTTCAGGCCGCTACCCTCGCCCCGATCCACGCCGCCGCCGTCGCCAATGCAAAGCGGCTGAAGAAGTAGGCTGCCTAGCGGAAGGGCGGCTCGTCGAAGGCCCGCAGCTTGCGCGAATGCAGGCGACTGCCCTCCGCTCGCAGCAGGTCGACCGCCTGGATGCCGATCTGCAGGTGTTCCGAGATCGAGCCCTCGTAGAAGCGGTTGGCCTGACCCGGCAGTTTGATCTCTCCGTGCAGCGGCCGGTCCGAGACGCACAGCAGGGTCCCATAGGGCACCCGGAAGCGATAGCCTTGGGCGGCGATGGTGGCGCTTTCCATGTCGATGGCGACGGCCCGGCTCTGGTTGAACCGCTGGGCCGATTTCGAATAGCGCAACTCCCAATTGCGGTCGTCGGTGGTCACCACCGTGCCGGTGCGCAGTCGCCGTTTGACCTCCTCGCCCGGGGCGCCGGAGACCATCTTGGCCGCGTCATAGAGGGCCCGCTGGACCTCGGCGATCGACGGGATGGGAATGTCCGGCGGCAGCACCGCGTCCAGCACATGGTCGTCGCGCAGATAGGCGTGGGCCAGGACGTAGTCGCCGATGATCTGGCTGTCGCGCAGGCCGCCACAGTGGCCGATCATCATCCAGGCGTGGGGCCGGGTGACGGCCAGGTGGTCGCAGATGGTCTTGGCGTTGGACGGGCCGACGCCGATGTTGACCAGGGTGATGCCGTTCCAGCCCGGCGCGGTCAGGTGGTAGGCCGGCATCTGGTGCTTCTTCCAGGCCGCATCCATGACCGCCTGCTCGGGATTAGGCGTGTCGCGGGTGATGATCACCCCGCCGGCGCAGGACAGGGTCTCATAGGGGCTTTCCGGATCGGCCAGCTGTTCGCAGGCCCAGCGCACGAACTCATCGACGTAGCGATTGTAGTTGGTGAACAGGATGTAGCTCTGCACATCCTCCACCGGCGTGCCGGTGTAGTGGCGCAGCCGGGCGAGGGAGAAGTCGGTGCGCAGGCCGTCGAACTGGGACAGCGGGAATTCCTCGCCGAGATCGAACAGCCCGTCCGAGATCTCGTCGCCGATGTGGGCCAGGTCGGTGGTCGGGAAGTAGCGCGCCACCGCGGCCGTCTGGCTGCGGTCCAGAGCGACGTCCGAACCGTCCATCACATAGGGGAAGGGGATCTCCTGGTCCGACGGGCCGACATCGAAGGTGGCGCCATAGTCCGCTTCGAGCAGGCCCAGTTGCTCGGTCAGATAGGGCCGGAACAGCTCGGGGCGCGTGATCGTGGTGGCGTAGACGCCAGGCCGCGACAGGCGGGCGTAGGCGCGACTGGCGAGGTTGGCGGGCCGGTCGCCGAACCAGCTGACCCGCAGCCGGGGATAGGAAAACAGGCCGCGCGCCCGGGCTTCAGGGTCCGGCCGTTCGCCGGTGGCGAGAAAGGTCCGCACCGCGCCGCGCAGGTTGGCGACGGCTTCGTCGTAGAGGGTTTCGAGGCGGTCCAGCGCCGCCTGTGCTGTCATCGTTTCTGTCATGGCCTCCGATACCGGATGAAGATGACAATGGCGAGGCTTGAGCACGTCAGGCCAGCTCACGCTGCAGGAAGGCGCTGACGTCGTCCAGCACCGGGGCCTTCTTGCGGAACAGCGGCGAGAAGGTCGCGATCAGGTCGGCGTGATTCAGGCCGGTGTAGAGAGTCGCCTCGCAACGCCCGCCGGCGGCGGTCATCCGCTCACACAGGATGGTCGTGTCCTCGGCATGGACCACCTCGTCGTCGGTCCCGTGGCCCAGCCACAACGGCGGGGCGTCGGCACGCACGAAAGTGACCGGCTGAGTCAGGGTCAGGTCGGGAGCGCGGCCGAAGGCGTTGATCGACGCCGGGACATCGAGCGGCAAGAATTCGTACGGCCCGGCCAGCCCCGCCGCCGCCTTGATCAGTCCCGGCGCGCCGGCGCCCTCCATGTAGCGCCGGTCCAGCGCGATCATCATCGCCAGATGGGCGCCCGCCGAATGGCCGAGAACGCCTAGCCGGGCCGGATCGCCGCCCCAGGTTCCGGCCAGCTCGGCCGCCCTCGCGGTCGCCGCCGCCGCGTCCTCGATGAAGCCGGGGAAATGGACGGTCGGGACGAGCCGGTAATCCGGCACTGCGACAACGAAGCCGCGCGCCGCCAGCGCATGGGCCGCCCAGCCGTAGTGGGCCCGCGAGCCCGAATCCCAGCCGCCGCCATAGAAGAAGACAAGCACCGGCCACGGCTTCGCCGCCGCCGCTGTCGGGCCCAGCAGGTCCATGCGCTGACGCGGATCGTCACCATAGGACAGGCCGCGAGCGAGCCGCCGGGCGCCGCCATCGCGGGGGCCGAGCGCGTTCAGCGCGGCCAGCGGCGAACAGGCGGAGGCCAGGGCGGCGGCGGCGGGAACCAGGAATCCTCTTCGGGTCATCGAATCTCGCATCCGGCGAACTGTCGCCAAGATACGCACGAAGCGCGGTTTCGGCTCAATTACCTCGCCGAGGAGATCAGGGCGCCGCAGTTGGCGTCTTCGGCGAGACCCGGATCGACAAAGGCGGCCAGGGCCGCGAACGGATTGACCAAGGCTCCCAGAATGGCGCCGACGCCGACCTGGGCCGCCACCGCGCCGCGGTCAATATCCACCTTGGGCCCGGTCAGGGGCCCCTGCACCAGAATAGGGGCCCACAACCGGACCAGACGCGGCTCCTTGGTCTCGCCGTCGATGCGCAGGTTGATGGTCTCGGCCCCGAGATCGATCGTGCCGCTGCCCCGGGCCAGGACCGGGGTGGTGTCGACGACGAAGGTCTTCGCCGTGGCAGTTCCGCCGCTGACCGTGAAATCGGCCACGGCGCAGCGGATCTCGGCCGTCGAGGCGTCGTCGAGCTTGAACAGTCCGGCGAGCACGTGGACCCCCATCAGTTCGGCGAAGGCGGCGCGCATCCGGCCTTGCGGGACGACCAGGCTGATCGTTCCCTTCGAGCCGGCGGCGAAGTCGTGGATGGAGGCCCCCGATCCTTCCAGCCGCGCCCGTCCCAGCGCCCGTCCCGTCACCGTGGGAACCCCGTTGCGGGCGGGAATGATCGATTCCAGCGGATAGCCGCGCAGACGGAAGTCGACGGCGCTGTAGGGCGTGTCGCGGGTCGCGTTGATCTTCGCCGTGCCGCGCAGTTCACCGCGGTTGAAGGCGAAGGCCACCGGATCGAGGTTGAGGATGCCGCTCTTGAGGTCCGCCCCGATGTCGACCTGGCGGACATCCAGATCGTTTCTCTTGACCCGCGCCGCCTTGAAACGCAGCGTCCCGTCCATCACCCGCAGACGATCGACATTCAGTGGGGCGTCGGGCAGCAGGCGCCCGGGGGCGCCAGAGCTCACCACCGTGTCCCCGCTGGACGTGACCCGGGGCTTCGCCCCCAGCACCGCCATCAGGTCGTCGATATCGAGAAGGCGGGAGCGAAGGTCGGCCTCGACGCGGAGTCGGTCATCGACCCTGTTCACCAGCACGTCCCCCGCCAGATCAGACGAGCCGACGCGACCGCTGAAGTCGGCGAAGGTGAATTTGGCGTTGTCCCGCGTCAGCTTGCCGGTGAGGCGATACGGCGGGGTGTTGGGCGTGGTGATGCCGGTCAACAGATAGATGTCGGCCAGATCCCGCCCCTGCATGCGCAGGGTGGCGTTGAAATGGCCAAGGTCGAAGGGCCGGGTGATCGACCCGTCGGCGATCAGCCGCGTGCCGACGCCCGCGATCTCTCCCTGAAAGGTGTACGGCCGGTTGCGCCGGATGTTGATGAAGGGGCCGCCGCGGACCATCACGGTCAGCGGCGTGCCGTTGACCGTGCCCCTGCCGTCCAGATGGAAGCCGGCCTGCTCGTCCGAGCCCTCCCGGGCGTTGATCGTTGCCTCGAGCTTGATGTTGCGGCCCTGTTCGTCGAGCGTGATCTGGCCGTCCTGGATCAACAGCCTGTTGATTGGCGGCAGTTTCAGCCCTCGGCCGTCATCGGGCGCATCCGGGTCGAGCCGCCAGCTCTGTCGGCCGTCCTCGGTCGAGATCAGCACCGCACGCGGGCGGGTCACCGCAACCAGCGGCATTTCCAGATGCCCGCCCAGAAGGGCCCGGAGCCGCACCGAGGCGCGCAGGTCCTCGACCGTCAGCGTGTCCCGCTCCAGCGCCCAGTCAGGGCCGCCGATACGCAGGCCACGCGCATGGGCGGAGGGGGTCCAGCTGAACAGATTGACGTCGAGGTCGCCGTTGAGCTGGATTTCCCGATCATATTCCGCCGACGCCCAGCGGCCGATTGGACCGCGCAGCATGTTCCAGTCGAACAACAGCAAAAACAGTACGATGGCGGCGATCAGCACCAGGGTGATGCTCGCGGCGATCTTCTCGGGCAGGGCCGGGCGGCGGGCCGCCGCATAGAGCGGATCGTTGGCCACGACCCAGTCGCGCCATGCGCGCGCGCGGACGCCGGCCGGGACCAGCGCCCGATCCCTCACGACCAGCCAGTTCGGGTTGTCTTTCAGCGGGTTGCGCAAAGCGTAGACTCCGTCGGAGCTCACTCAACGCGCGAACGGGACGAAAGGCGCAGCCGGGGCCGCAGCCCCGATTGTAAAATTTCATACTTCGAACTGTCGTATAATATTTACATTGCGGGAGATCGGCGCATCATTCGCACTTGGACCTGAGCCGTTTCAGGCGATCTGGAGGTTCCCATGCGCACCATCCGCACCTTTTTCGCCGTGGGTCTGGCGGCTGGCGTCGCCCTTTCGGCGGCCAGCCCGACAGCGGCGCTCAACCAGCGCAAGGCGAGCGACGCGCGTCAGACCAATCGGGCTGTGATGATCTGCGATACGGATGCGGCGACCCGAAGGGCCTTCACCCGCGAGCACGGCGCGGCGCCGGTCTTCATCACCGCCGAAGAGGCGATGCGGGTCCGGCCCTCCGACCCGGCCTGGTCCGCCCCGCGCTGCATCACCGAACGTGAACACGCCCGGCTGCGCGACGCCACCACCGCCCAGGCGCGCGTTCCCTGATCCACGCCTGATGTGAAAAGGGCGCTTCCGGCCGGAAGCGCCCTTTGCTGTCCGCCTGAACCCGGCCCTACTCCGCCGGCTTCAGATGCTTGTCCAGCCAGCCGAACACCTCGGTGTGCCACTGCAGGCTGTTGGCGGGCTTCAGCACCCAGTGGTTCTCGTCCGGGAAGACGACCAACCGGCTCTCGATGCCGCGCCGCTGCAAGGCGGTGAAGGTAGAGAGGCTCTGGGCCGTAGGGATGCGGAAGTCGCGGTCGCCTTGGACCACCAGCATCGGATCACGCCAGTTCTGCACGTGATTGGCGGGGTTGAACTGCTGATAGCCCCGCGGATTCTCCCAGGGCGTTCCGCCGTACTCCCACTCGGTGAACCACAGCTCCTCGGTCGAATAGCCCATGCCGAAGGTGTCGAAGACGCCATCGTGATTGACCAGGCAGTCAAACTCGCCCGGCCAGTTGCCGGCGATCCAGTTGATCATATAGCCGCCGTAGGAGGCGCCGAGGGCGCAGGCGTTGTCCCCGTCGAGGAAGGGGTAGGCCTGTTGGGCGTGGGCCCAGCCCTTCTGCAGGTCCTCCAGCGGGCGGTCGCCCCAGTGCTGGCTGATCGCGTCGGTGAAGGCCTGGCCGTAGCCGGTCGAGCCGTGGAAGTCGATCATCACCACCGCATAGCCGGCCCCGGCGTAGGTCGAGGGATTCCAGCGGTATGACCAGCTATTGCCGAACGAGCCCTGCGGTCCGCCGTGGATCAGGAAGGCGACCGGATATTTCCGCCCCTCAACGTAGTTGGCCGGCTTGATGACATAGCCGTGCACCGTCTCGCCGTTCCAGCCTTCGAAGGAGAACTGCTCCGCCTCGCCGAACGCCTTGTCGTCGAGTTGCGGGTTCACGTTGGTGATGCGGCGCGGCATCTCGCGACCGAGGAAGGTCTTCACATACAGCTCGCTCGGCCGGGTCAGGGAATCTTGGGCGAAGACGAAGCCCGAAGGCGTCTGCTGGAAGGCCGACACGTGGCCGGGTCCGGTCACCGGCGTGACCACCCCATTGCGCGTGTCGATCGAAAAGATCCGGGTCTGGCCGACGTCTCCGGCAGTGGCGTAGAGGGTGTTCCCGTCACGCGACCATTGCAGGCTGTCGGCCGACCGGTCCCAGTTGGCCGCGATCTGCCGCACCTGACCCGTGTCCATGTCGCGCAGGAAGATGGCGTACTTGTCAGCCTCGAAGCCCGGACGCGCCATGGCTCGGTAGGCCAAGGTTCGGCCGTCCGGCGAAAACACCGGGCCGGTGTCCCAGGCGTCGTTGTCGTCCGTCAGGTTCTCAAACGTGCCGTCGCCGCTCAGGCCGTTGGTCCGCCAGAGGTCGAAATTGGTGCTCCATGGCTCGCTCTGGCCGGCCAGCCGGGCCGAAAACACCACCGCATCGCCGTCAGGCGTGAAAGTGAACTCGCCCTCGTCGCCGAACGGCTTGGACGGGGTGTCGCCGTCAAAACCCTTCGTCACCCAGACCGGATCGCCCGAGCCATCGGTGTTGACCACGAAGAGATGATTCTGGGTTCCGTCGTTCCAGGTGTCCCAGTGGCGCACGAACATGCGGTCGTAGACTTGGCCGGTGCTCTTGCGGTCTCCCTCGGCCTTCTGGCGATCCACAGTGCAGGTCAGGTCAGCGCATGACGGGTAAACCGACAGGGACACCACCACCTTGCCGGCGTCGCGGCTCAGCCGGTAGGCGTTGACGTCGAGCGGCAGGTCGGTGACCTGGACCGGTGCGGTCCCGTCGGCGTCGGCGCGCCAGACCTGGCTGGAGCCCGATCGGCCCGACAGGAAATACAGCTTGCCATCCGATCCCCAGCGCGCCGTGTTGACGCCGCCCTCGCTGATCGCCAACCGTCGGCCCTCGCCGGGGTCCTGCAAGTCCATGACGTACAGCGACCCCGCGCGCCGGTTGGCCTCCACGTCGGTCGCGGTCACCGAATAGACCACCCAGCGTCCGTCCGGGGACACCTGTGGATCGCCGAGCCGGTTGGCGCTGATCATGTCGCGATAGTTGAACGCCTCGGCGGCCTGGGCGGGAGCGGTCGCGGCCGCAGGCGGCGCGGCGGGCGCTTCCGCCAGGGCAGGCAGGGCGGCGCCGGCGAGCAGGGCGACGGCGCTGAGGCCGGTCAGGAGGCGGGTCACGGACATCATGCGCTTGGGTCCTCGGCGTTATGTGTTTTCAGGCGCGAAGGGGTGGCGCCGCGGGAGCCGCGCGTCAATGCCGCCCCGCTCGCGCGCGTGTCTCCCGGCTTGCGGAGCGTCCCGGGACCGGCGACAACCGGGGCCCATGACCGCCGCCGCCCTGACCCCGCCCGGAACCCGCGAGCCGCACATCTGCGATGTGCTGATTGCCGAGCGCGCGCCCCGGCTGACGCGATCGGCGGCGTGGCCGCTGGCCCGGCCGTTTCTCTACAAACTGCTGAACTACCGGCATGCCGTCCGGATGGCGGACGCGGTGCGGCCGCTCTCGGGAGCCGAGGCGCTCGACTATATGAGCGACCTGCTGGACCTGAAGGTTTCGGTGATGAACCCCGACCGGATTCCGTCGACGGGCCGCTGCATCGTCGTCGCCAATCATCCGACCGGGATCGCCGACGGCATCGCGGTGTTCGACGCCATCCGGGCGCGCCGCCAGGACGCGGTCTTCTTCGCCAACGCCGACGCCCTGCGCGTCTCGCCCCGACTGGGCGAGACCGTCATCCCGGTCGAGTGGGTGGTCGAAAAGCGCACCCGGGAAAAGACCCGGGCCACCTTGTTGGCGGCGAAACAGGCCTTCGAGAGCGAGCGCTGTCTCGTCATGTTCCCCGCCGGCCGACTGGCGCGTGTGGCGCGGGACGGTTCGGTGACCGATCCCGACTGGGCCCCGACCGCCGCCTCGCTGGCGCGGCGGCACGACGCCCCGATCGTGCCGATCCACGTGGCCGGACCGCACTCGCGCCTGTTCCACATGTTCGACCGGGTGTCGCAGGAGTTGCGCGACGTGACCCTGTTCCACGAGTTGCTGAACAAGAAACGCAAGCGGTTCTTCCTCAAGGTCGGAAAACCGATCCCGCCAGCGCGGCTCGATATCGACGCGGCGCGCGCCACCTACGCCCTCAAGGCCTTTACGGAACGGGTGCTGCCCAGCCAGCCGGACGCCGATTTTGCCTGAGCCGGAGTTGACTCTGGCGCTGAAGGACTCCGACGCCACCGCGCGTCTGGGGGCGAGCATCGCGCCGCTGCTGGCGCCGGGCGAGACCGTGCTGCTGTACGGCCCGCTGGGCATGGGCAAGTCGACCCTGGCGCGGGGCCTGATCCGCGCCCTGACCCGCCCCGACGAGGACGTGCCTTCGCCGACCTTCACCCTCGTGCAGTTCTACGACAGCGAGCCGCCAGTCGCGCATTTCGACCTCTACCGCCTGACCCGGGCGGAAGAGGCGGTCGAGATCGGGCTTGATGAAGCCCTGGACGAGGGGTGCGCCGTGATCGAATGGCCCGAGCGGCTGGGCGACGACCCGTCCGCGTGGCTCGGGCCCGACCGGCTGATCGTATCCCTGTCCGAAGACGGCCCGGGCCGCGTTGCGACCGTTTCCGGCGCAGGGGCGTGGGAAAGCAAGCTGAAGGACCTCCATGTCTGACCGCGAACAACAGCGCCTCGACTTCCTCGCGGCCGCCGGCCTCGGCGAGGCGGCTCGCGCGCCCCTCCCCGGGGACGCCTCGACCCGGCGTTACGAGCGGCTGACCACGGCGGCAGGAACGACTCTGATGCTGATGGACCAGGCGCCCGCGGCGGAGTCCCAACCCTGTGACCCGTCGTGGTCTCCCGAGCGCCGCAGAACTGAGGGCTGGAACGCGGTGGCCCGCCTGTCCGCCGGCCGGATCGAGGCCTTCGCGGCGGTCGCCGCCCATCTGCGCTCGCTCGGCCTGTCGGCGCCGGAGATCGTCGCCGTCGACGCCGCCGCCGGCCTCGCCGTGCTGGAAGACTTCGGCGACAACCTGTTCGCCCGGGTCATCGAGGCGGGCGAGGCCGAGGAACCGCTGTATCTCGCGGCCGTCGAGGCCTTGGCCGTCCTGCACGAGACGGGAACGCCGGAGGTCCTGACCGGCGCGGCCGGCGACTGGCCGCTGCAGACCTATGACGCAGTAGCGCTGAAAGGCGGGGCGGACCTGTTCGTCGAATGGATGCCCCGGTTCAACCCGGCCCTGGTCTTCACCGATCAGGCGCTGGCCGAATGGGACGCCGCCTGGGCGCCGCTGGTCGAGGATGCGGAGCGGCTGGCCTCGGTCGTGGCTCACCGGGACTATCACGCTGAGAACCTGATCTGGCTGCCCGACCGGACCGGGGCGGCCCGGGTGGGCATGATTGACTTTCAGGACGCCGTGCGGGCCCACCCGTCGTGGGATCTGCACTCGCTGTTGCAGGACGCCCGGCGCGATGTGTCGTCGACGCTGGAGGCGAAGGCGCTCGATCACTATTTCAGCCTTCGCCCGACCATCGACCGGGAGGCGTTCATGCGGTCATATGCGGCCCTCGCGGCCCTGAACGAGGCGCGGATTCTGGGCGTCTTCGCCCGCCTTGTCGTGCGCGACGGCAAGCCCCGCTATCGCGCCTTCATGCCCCGCATGTGGGACCACCTCGAACGCAATCTCCCGCGGGCGGGAGAGGCAGTTCGGGCGTGGTTCGACACCTGGGTCCCGGCGGAGTTGCGTCGATGACAGCGCCCACGACCGCCATGGTGCTGGCCGCGGGGCTCGGCACCCGCATGCGGCCGCTGACCGACGACCGGCCCAAGGCGCTGGTCGAGGTGGCGGGACGGCCGCTGATCGATCACGTGCTGGACCGGCTGGCCGAGGCGGGGGTCGAGCGGGCGGTGGTCAACGTCCACTGGTTCGCCGACCGGCTGGAGCGGCATCTGGCGGCCCGCGGCCGCGGGCCAGCCGTCGTCATCTCCGACGAGCGCGCCGAACTTCTGGAAACCGGCGGCGGGCTGAAGAAGGCGGCGCCGCTGCTGGGCCCCGACCCTGTGTTCGTGGCCAATATCGACAGCGTCTGGACCGACAATGGCCGCGAGGGGAATTCGGCCCTGAATCAACTCGCGCGCCTGTGGAATCCATCAATCATGGACGCAGCCCTGCTGCTCGCCCGGCGCGAGGGATCCATCGGGTTCGAGGGCGGCGGCGACTTTTTCCTCGCCGGGGACGGCCGCCTGATCTTCCGCGGCGACGCTGCCGAGGCCCCTTTCGCCTACATGGGCGTCCACATCTGCCGCCCCGACTACGTCGCTGGCGGGCCGGACGGTCCGTTCTCGCTCAGCGGCCTGTGGCGCAGGTCGGCCGCCGCGGGCCGGCTGTTCGGCTGCGTGCTGGATGGCGACTGGATGCACGTCGGCGACCCACAGGCGCGCGACGAGGCCGAGGCCAGACTGGCCGGGGCGGGATGACGGCCCGGTTCGACCCGTTCGCGCCTTCCGGACCGCGCTGGTACGCCATCGAGGCGCGCCGCCCCTTCCTCGAGGACCTCGCCGCCGGGGTGCTCGACTGGCTCGGCGAACACCCGCCGGAGGCCCTGTCCGACGCCGTCATCCTGCTGCCCAACCGTCGCTCCGCGCGCGCGTTCACCAGCGCCCTGACCAAGCTCGCCGGCGACCGGCCGGTTCTGCTGCCGCAGGTCCGGCCGCTGGGCGATCTCGAGGAGGACGAGCCGCCGTTCGCGCCCGGCGAGCTGGGCCTCGACCTGCCGCCGGCCATCGCCCCCCTGACCCGCCGTTTCGAGATGGCGCGGATGATCGTCGAGGATTTCCGTCCCGGTCTCGCCCCGCTGCGAGCCCTGGAGTTGGCTGACGCGCTGGGTGGCTTCCTCGACTCCTGCCAGCTGGAAGAGATCACGGACCTGCAGCGGGTGGCCACCCTGGTAGAGGGCGACCTGGCCGAGCACTGGCAGGAGTCGGCGCGCTTCCTCGGTCTCGCCGTCGAGGCGTGGCCGAAACGGCTGGCGGCCCTGGGGCTGGTCGACCCGGCCTGGCGCCGTGCCAGGCTCCTGCGCCTGCTCGCCGACGCCTGGAGCGAACGGCCGCCGACCCAGCCGGTCATCGCCGCCGGCTCGACCGGCACAGCCCCCGCCGCCGCCGATGTCCTCGCCGCCGTGGCCAATGCGCCGCAAGGCTGCGTCGTCCTGCCTGGCCTCGACCGCGACCTCGATCCGGCCGTCTGGTCCCAGCTGAGGGACAACGAACAGCACCCCCAGAATGCCCTGTGGCGTCTGCTCGACCGGCACGAGGTGGAGCGCGAGGCCGTGCGGACGTGGTTCGAACCGGCCATCGATCCCGCCGCCGGGACACGCGGCCGCGCGCGACAACGACTGCTCAACGAGGCGCTGCGCCCGGCCGAGGCCACCGACGACTGGCGGGCCCTGATCCGCGACCTGCGCGCTGACGCTTTCAGCACCCGCTCCGCCGACCCGATCGCGCAAGGTCTGGAAGGGCTTTCGGTGATCACCGTCCAGGCCGAGGAAGACGCTGCCGCGACCCTGGCCCTGATGATGCGCGAGACGCTGGAAACCCCCGGCCGCACCTGCGCCCTCGTCACTCCCGACCTGGCGCTGGGCCGCCGCGTCGCCGCCCGTCTGGAACGCTGGGGCGTGGTCGCCGACAATTCCTCGGGTCAGCCGCTGTCGCGCATGCCGGCGGGCCGTCTGGTCGAGCTCGCCGCCCGCTTCATCGCCACGCCGCTCGACCCACACGTCCTGCTCGGCCTGCTCAAACACCCGTTGGTCCGTCTCGACCTCGAAGACGCGGACCCCGCAACGGCGATCAAGGCGCTGGAGGAGCACGCCCTGCGCGGACCGCGCCTGCGGGACTGGGCCCGGGCTCGTCGGACTCTGCTCAAGGCCAGCGAACCGCGCGACGATGGCCGCCCGCGCTCGACGGGCACGGTCGAGCGGGTCGCCGCCGCCCGCGCCCTGCTCAACCGGCTGGAGCGGCTGTCCGACACCGCCCGCGCGCCCTTCGTCCCTGAGGCGCCGCTGGACGCCGCCGCCCGCGCCCTGACGCAGCTGATCGAGATGTTGGCAGGCCAGAACGCCTGGGCCGGCCCCGACGGCGAGGCCGCCGCTGCGCTTCTGGCCGGATTGATCGACGGCGGCGCTGCGCTGGGCGAGGTCTCGCGAGCTGATTTCGCCGAACTGGTCCGCACCCTGCTGACTGAGGAGACGGTGCGTACCGGCGGGGCCAATCAGCCGCGCCTGCGCATTCTCGGCGCCATCGAGGCCCGGCTGGTGCGCGCCGACCGGATGATCCTGGCCGGGCTGGAGGAGAGCGTCTGGCCCAACGCCGCCCCGACCGATCCCTTCCTGTCTCGGCCGATGCGCAAGGCCCTCGGCCTGCCGCCACCCGAGCGCCGCCTCGGCCAGACCGCGCAGGATTTCGTCCAGGCCGCCTGCGCCGACGAGGCCATATTGGTCCATTCCGAACGGCGCGGCGGCCAGCCGGCGGTCAAGTCGCGCTGGCTGTGGCGACTGGAGATGTTGACGCGGGGCGCGAACGCCGAAAACACGCCGGTCGAGCTGGTGCGGCCGTCGCGCCATCTCGATCAGGCCCGGGCGCTGGACGCCCCGGCGCACGCTGCGCCCGACTACGCCCGCCGCCCGGCGCCGCGACCGCCGGTCGAACGTCGCCCGCGCGAGTTGCCGGTCACCGGGGTCGAGCGCTGGGTGCGCGATCCCTACGCTATCTACGCCCGCTATGTCCTGAATCTGAGACAGATGGACCGCCCCGGTCAGTCGGCCGAGGCGATGGCGCGCGGCAACGCCGTGCACAAGGCGGTCGAGCGGCTGACCGTGTCCTGGCCCGAGGTGCTGCCGGAGGACTGCGCCGACCAGCTGGAGACCCTGCTGCTGGAGGAATTGGGCCACCACGGCTTCGAGGACGCGGCCATGGCGCGCGAGGCCCCGCTAGCCCGCAACTGCGCCCGCTGGCTGTCAGGCTGGGAGGCGGAACGGCGCGCGCGCAAGGTCGAAATCCGGGTCGAGGAAAAGGTCGAGATGTGGGTGCCCGCCCCGGCCGGGCCGTTCAAACTGACGGCCAAGGCCGACCGCATCGAGCTGTCGGCCACGGGCGCGGCGGTCCTCGACTTCAAGACCGGCTCCATCCCGTCGGCGAAACAGGTGAAGTCCGGCTTCTCGCCCCAGTTGACCCTGACCGGCGCCATCCTCGCCGGAGCGGGGCTGGCCGATATCGGCCCCATCCCGCCCGAGGAGCTGACCTATGTCCGGGTGGTGGGGCGCAAGGTTCCCGGCCAGGCCGCGGTGCGCGCCCTCGGCGAGGAGGCCGTAGCCCTGTCCGAGGCGGCGCTGGAGGGGCTGAAGACCCGCATCGCCCGCTTCGACGACCCCGACACCCCCTATCTGTCGTGGGTAGCGCCGCAGTTCATGGGCTCGTTCGGGGGCAACTACGACCACCTCGCCCGGGTCTGGGAGTGGCATGTGGTGGGCGGAGAAGGCGGCGGAGACGCGGAATGAGCGCCCGCATCCTGCCCGACCCGCGCCAGATCGCCGCCGCCGATCCGCGCCGCTCGGTGTTCGTCACCGCCAACGCCGGCTCCGGAAAGACCTCGACCCTCGTCGACCGCGTGGCCCGCCTGCTGCTGGAGGAGGTCCAGCCGGGCGAGATCCTTTGTGTCACCTACACCAAGGCCGCCGCCGCCGAGATGCAGGCGCGGCTGTTCGACCGACTCGGCGCTTGGGCGGTGATGGACGACGCCGAGTTGGCGCGGTCGCTGGCCGACCTCGACAGCCGCGACCCGGCGACCCTGTCGGGCCCCGATCTGTCGAAGGCCCGCCGCCTGTTCGCCAAGGCGCTGGAAACGCCGGGGGGGCTGAAGATCCAGACCATCCACGCCTTCTGCGAAAAGCTGTTGCGCCGTTTTCCGATCGAGGCCGACGTCACCCCCGGCTTTACGGTGCTGGAGAACGAGGCGGCGCTGGCCCTGTCGCACGAGGCGAGGGACGCGCTGGCCCGCATGGCGCTCACCGACCCGGAGGGACGGGTGGGCGAGGCGTACAGCCATTTCGCGGTCGAGCTGGACTGGGGCGCCTTCCAGTCGCTGCTGGCCATGGTCGAGGCCGACCGCGCCAAGCTGACCGACTACACCGCCCGTGTCGCTGATGGCCGAGCCCCGGGCCCACACAAGCTTGTCGGCGCCCACCCGGACGAAACGCCGGAGTCGATCGAGGCGGACTTCATGCGCTGGCTCGATCGCGACCAGTGGCTGGAGACGGCCGCCGCCATGGCGACCGGCTCGGTCAACGACCAGAAATGCGCCGACCGGATGCGCGCGGCGGCGTGGACATTCGCCGGCCTCGGCGAGGTCTTCCTGACCGGCGGCGAACCGCGCAAATCCATGGCCACGGCCAAGGCCCCGCCGGCGGCCGGCGCCGCCCTGGCCGATCTGCAGCTCAAATACCTGTCGGCGCTCGAGACGATGCGGAAGGCGCGCGTGGCAGCCGACACCGTCCACGTCCTGACCCTGGCCGAGGCCCACGCCCGACTCTACGATCAGGCCAAGGCGGCGAAGGGCGCGCTCGACTTCGGCGATCTGGTCGCCCGCACCGTCGATCTGCTGACTGAAAAGGCCTCCGCCGCCTGGGTGCTGTACAAACTGGACGGCGGCATCGAGCACGTGCTTGTCGATGAGGCCCAGGACACCGCACCCCAGCAATGGGACATCCTGCGCGCCCTGACCGAGGGCTTCTTCGCCGGCGAGGGCAGCCAGCGTTTCACGCCGATCCCGGCCTCGGGCTGCAGGCTGGACCGCACCGTCTTCGCGGTCGGCGACGAGAAACAGTCGATCTACTCCTTCCAGGGGGCCCGGCCCGAGCGGCTGCGTCAGGAGGCGCACCGCTATGACGCGCTGGTCACCGGCGCCGGGGCCCGGTTCCAGGGCGTCGAACTGGCCACCTCCTTCCGCTCGACGCCGGAGGTGCTGAAATTCGTCGACGCCGTGTTCGAGGGTCCCGAACGCACCGCCGCCCTCGTCGGCGAGCAGATCGCCGCCATCCCGCCGCACCTGGCCAAACGCGAAGGCCAGCGGGGAAGCATCGACCTGTGGCCCCTGTTCGAGGACATCAAGCCGCCTGAGCCCGACGTCTGGGACCCGGTCGATCAGGAGCCCGGCACGAGCGGCCGCAAACAGCTGGCCGCCCGGCTCGCCGCCGAGATCCGGTGTCAGGTCGAGACCGGCGAGGCGGTGTACGACCGCAAGTCGCGCGAACAACGCCCCTGCGGCTATGGTGATTTCCTGATCCTCGTGCGCCGCCGCGACGCCACCTTCGAGGAGATCATCCGGGCCCTGAAGACCGCCGGCGTGCCGGTGGCCGGGGCCGACCGGCTGAAGCTGTCCTCGCACATCGTCTTCGACGACCTTATCGCCCTCGCCCGCTTCGCCCTGTTTCCCGACGACGACCTCAGCCTCGCCGGGGTCCTGCGCAGCCCGTTCTGCGACGTCGCCGAGGACAGCCTGTTCGCCCTCGCCGGCGGGAAGGACCGCAAGAAGCTTTGGCGCGAGTTGCGCGAACGGGCGGGGGAGAGGCCGGAATGGTCGCACGCCCGGGACCTGCTGGCCTTCGCCCTCGACAGCCGCGATCGCGACCCCTTCGCCTTCTTCTCCGGCCTGCTCAACCGCGTCGACGGCCTGGGATTGTCGGGCCGGGCCCGCGTCCTGCGCCGTCTGGGTCGCGAGGCCGAAGAGGCCATCGACGAGACCCTCAACCAGGTGCTCGCGGCCGAGGATCGGGGCGGCGTCGACCTCGAAACCTGCCTCGCCCTGCTGGAGGCCGCCGACGTCGAGGTAAGGCGGGAGCTGGAGGGTCCCCGCGGCGAGGTGCGGGTCATGACCGTGCACGGGGCCAAGGGGCTGGAGGCGCCCATCGTCATCCTTCCCGACACCACTTCCCGCGCCAAGGCGCAGGGGCCGTCCCTGATGCCGGTGACACTGGAAGACGGCTCGGAGGCCTGGCTGATGTGCCCCGGCTCGGCGAAGGAGGACTGCGAGGCCTCGAAGGCTGCGCGGGAGGCCCGCCGGGCGCGCACCGACGCCGAGACCTTGCGCCTGCTCTATGTCGCCCTCACCCGGGCCCGCGACCGGCTGATCCTGTTGGGCCGGGCGTGCGGAAATTCGAAGCTCGGCTATGACGAGCGCAGCTGGTGGGACGTCCTGACCGAGGCCTTCGACCGGCTCGGGGACGAGGTCCGGGATGTCGCCGACGGCGTCCGGCGGTACGGCGCCGACCCAGCCCGGCTCCCGCCCGGCCGCGCCGATGCTACGACGGGAACCGCCCTGCCCGCCTGGGCCAGTTCGCCGCCCGCGTCCGACCGAGGCGCCCGCTACGCCGCGCCGTCGCAGATGGAGGGGACGATCCGCATCCCCGCCCCCTCGCCGCTGGCGACCGCCCCCGGGCCGGGGGCGCCGCTTGGACGGTTCCGGCGCGGCGACCTGATCCACCGGCTGCTGGAGCGCCTGCCCGACCTTGACCCGACAGAGCGCACCGCCGCCGCCGCCCGCCTGCTATCCCGGGAACGGGACTTGGCTGACGCGCAGCGCGCCGAAATGATCGCCGCAGCCCTCTCCGTACTGGACGACGCCCGCTTCGCCCCGGTGTTCGGGCCCGGCTCACGCGCCGAGATCGCCTTGTCGGGTGGGGCTCCAGAGCTTCCGCCGGGCATCGCCGTCTCGGGCCGCATCGACCGGTTGGTGATCACGCCCGAACGCGTGTTGGTGATCGATTACAAGACCAATCGTCCGGCCCCGGATCGCATAGAGGACGCAGACCCGGCCTATGTGCTGCAGCTGGCGGTCTATGCCGCAGTTCTCAGGCGGCTGTATCCGGATCGGCCGGTCGAGGCGGCCCTGGTCTGGACCGATGGACCGAAGCTGATGCCGGTCCCACAGGCGCTGATGGACGCCGCCCTCTCCGCCGCTTGATCGAGACTGTGCGTTGATTTGATCGCCGACGCGCCCCACATCGCTTCCGAAGGGCCGGAATCATCGCATGATGGCCGGCTGAATTCGAACCGCGTCCCTCGGGGCGCCAAGGAGAGCCCATGGCCACCGTCAAGGTCACCGACGACAGCTTCGACGCCGACGTCCTGAAATCGTCCACCCCCGTGCTGGTGGACTTCTGGGCCGAGTGGTGCGGCCCCTGCAAACAGATCGGCCCGGCGCTGGAGCAGATCGCCGACGAGCTGGCCGGCAAGGTGGTCATCGCCAAGGTCAATATCGACGACAGCCCGATGGTCCCGTCGCGTCTCGGCGTGAAGGGCATCCCGACCCTGATGCTGTTCAAGGACGGTCAACTGGCCTCGATGAAGGTCGGCGCCATGCCCAAGGGCAAGATCGTCGAATGGCTGGCGGAAGCCGGCATCAGCGCCTCCGCGGCGGCCTGAACTAGTCCGGCCAGGTCTCGCGGCTCGCGCCCAGCACCTCGCCCGCGAGGTAGAGCGAGCCGCAGATCACCGCGCGCCCCGCGCCGAGCCGGAGCGCGCGCTGTAGCGCCTCCATCGCCGAGGCGCTGGCCGTGGCGCCCAGCCCATGCCCCCGCGCCACCGCCGCCAGCGCCTCGGGCTCGGCCGCCGCGCCGTCGAACGGGACGGTAAAGACGGTCGCGCCGGTCTCTTTCAGCGCCTCGAAGAAGCCGCCCGCGTCCTTATTGGCCAGCATGCCGACGATCAGGGCCGTCGGCCGCGGCGCCCGGGCCTGACGTTCCAACAGGGCCTCGGCCAGCGCCCGCCCGGCGTGGGGATTGTGCCCGCCATCCAACCACAGCTCAGCCTCCGCCGCCCGCGCCGCCTCGCCGTACGGCCCGGCCGTCAGCCGCTGCATCCGCGCCGGCCAGCGGGCGGTGCGCAGGCCGTTGGCGATGGCGTGTTCCGGCAGGTCCAGCTCCAGCGCCACGGCCACCGCCAGGCCGGCGTTGGCCACCTGGTGCGGCCCGGCCAGGGCGGGGGCGGGCAGGTCGAGGAAGCGGCTCTGGTCCTGGAAGGCCATGCCGCCGCGCTCGGCCCAGGCGTCGAAATCCACCCCCATGACGGTGAGGGGCGCGTGAACGGCCTGGGCCGCCACCTCGATGGCCGCCATCGCCTCGTCCGGCTGGCGTGCGATCAGGCCGCGGGCCCCGGCCTTGAGAATGCCCGCCTTCTCCACCGCCACGCCGCGCAGGCTGGTCCCGAGGAATTCGGCGTGATCGAGGTCGACGGGCGCGATGACGCTGAGCAGCGGCCGCTCGATGACATTGGTGGCGTCCAGCATGCCGCCCAGCCCAACCTCGACGATGGCCAGGTCGGCAGGCGTCTCGCTCATGGCGAGGAAGGCGGCGGCAGTGGTGCTCTCGAACACGGTCGCCTGGCTGCCCGAGACGTCGATGGCCGCCTCAACCCGGTCGAGCACGGCGTTCAGCGCTTCGTCCCCGATCAGTTGGCCGGCCAGCCGGATGCGCTCGTTGAACCGCACAAGATGCGGCGAGGTGTAGGCGTGCACGCGCAAACCCGCGGCCTCAGCGATGGCGCGGATGAAAGCGACGGTCGACCCCTTGCCGTTGGTGCCGGCGACATGGATGACCGGCGGCAGGCGATGCTGCGGATCATCCAGCGCCGCGCACAGCACCCGCATCCGCTCAAGCGACAGATCGATGCGCTGCGGATGACGGGCGCGCAGTCGTTTGGAGACAGGATCCACGGCGTCAGGCCGCCCGGCGCTTCCCGCCCATCAGCATCGACAGGATTCGACCCAGGACGGCCGGCAGTTCGGCGCGCGTGACCACGCGGTCGACCATGCCCTTCTCCTGCAGGTATTCGGCCCGCTGGAAGCCCGGCGGCAGCTTTTCGCGGATGGTCGCCTCGATGACCCGCGGCCCGGCGAAACCGATCAGGGCCCCCGGCTCGGCCAGATGCACGTCGCCGAGCATGGCGTAGCTCGCGGTGACGCCGCCGGTGGTCGGGTCGGTCAGCACCACGACGAAGGGCAGCTGGGCCGCCTTGAGCTCCTGGATGGCGAGGGTGGTGCGGGCCATCTGCATCAGGCTGAGCGCGCCCTCCTGCATCCGGGCCCCGCCTGCGGCGGTGAAGCAGACCAGCGGAACGCCGCGCCCGATGGCAGCACGGGCGGCGGCGATGAAGGCCTCGCCCGCGGCCATGCCCAGCGACCCGCCCATGAAGGTGAAGTCCTGGACGATGACCACCGCCGGCGTGCCGTCCAGCTCGCCGAAGCCGATCGCCATGGTGTCCTTGCGGCCCGCAGCCTTGCGGGCAGCCACCAACCTGTCCTTGTACGGCTTACCGTCCGAGAATTTCAGCGGGTCCTCGGGCACGTCCGGCGTGTCGATGGACTCGAACCGGCCGTCGTCGAAAGTGAAGCGCAGCCGCGTCGGCGCGTCGATGCGCATATGCCGTCCGGTCGGCGTGACCCACAGCGACCCTTCCAGGTCCGAGCGGTACAGCATCTCGCCGGTGTCAGGATCCTTGACCCACAGATTGTCGGGCGTGTCGCGCCGGCTGACGATCTTGCGCACGCCGGGGGCGAAGCGGCTGAGCCATCCGCCGCGCTTTTCCTGCTGGGGTTTGTTCTTGTCGACCATGGCGCGGCCTTTAGACGGTTTCCGCGACGCGCGCACCCCGGACGGCGTCGGCGAGCGACCTTACCTTCGCCAGAACGCGAGGCGCCGCCGGTTCGTTCACCTCAAGCGCCGCCGCCACCTCGTCGACCAGCACCGAGCCGGCCACCACTGCGTCTGCGACGCGGGCGATCTCGGCCGCCCGTTCCGGCGTCTTGACGCCAAAGCCCACCGCCACCGGCAGACCCGAGGCCTTCCGGACCCGCGCCACCGCCGGAGCCACCGACAGGGCCTGCGCCTCCTTGACCCCGGTCACACCCGCCACCGAGACATAGTAGACGAAGCCCGAGGTCCGTTCGGCGATAATCTTCAACCGGGCGTCGTCCGAAGTGGGGGTGGCCAGCCGGATCAGCGACACCTGCGCCGCGTCGAGGGCGTCCGACAGCGGCCCGGCCTCTTCGGGCGGACAATCGACCACGATCACCCCGTCCACGCCCGCGGCCGCCGCGTCGTCGGCGAAGGCCCGATAGCCGTAGGTCTCGATGGGATTGAGGTATCCCATCAGGATCACCGGCGTGTCGGCATCCCCCTCGCGGAAGGCCGCGGCCAGGGCCAGCGTGCCCTTCAGCGTCAGCCCGGCCTTCAGCCCGCGCAGGGCGGCGCGCTGGATCGGCGGCCCCTCGGCCATCGGATCAGAGAAGGGAAAGCCCAGTTCGATGATGTCGGCCCCCGCCGCTGGCAGCCCACGCAGGATCTCCAGCGCCTCGTCGCGCGTCGGATCGCCGGCCATCACATAGGCCACGAACCCGGCCCGCCCCTCGGCCTTCAGCGCGGTAAAACGGGCGTCGATACGCGGAGTCGTCATTGCTGCGGGGCCGCCGCGGCTCCCGGCTGACCGGCGGCGCAGACGTCGCCCGGAATCACGCCGAAGCCCAGATAGCCGGTCGCTTCCGGTCCAGCCGGCCGCGAGGTGTCATAGAAGGCCTGCATCTGAAGGCCGTCGCAGCCGCCGCTATCGCGCCGGCGCACGAACACCACGCGGTTGTCGTCACCTCCGGCCGCGATCCATCCGCGCGCCTCGAGATCCGCGACATAGGCGTCGGCCAGCGAACCGATTCCGGCCAGCGGCGCGCTGACGCAGAAGGCCTTGCCGGCCAGGCCATACAGGTTGCCGCAGTCCGGCGCCGGGCTCGCCCCCGCCAGGATCGGCACGTCGGGCAGGGAGCCCTGGGCCGCCGTCGGGCTGGCGATCGCGACCGCAGCGGCGGCCAGAAGAAAGA
The DNA here is from genome assembly GCF_036676055.1 of Brevundimonas sp. Classification (GTDB taxonomy): domain Bacteria; phylum Pseudomonadota; class Alphaproteobacteria; order Caulobacterales; family Caulobacteraceae; genus Brevundimonas. The sequence continues at coordinate 43,923 of NZ_JAKFDS010000083.1, forward strand.
GTTTCATGGTCGTTAGAGCTCCACGCCCAGATGCTTCGCTACGGCGAAGATGTCCTTGTCGCCCCGCCCGCACATATTGAGCACGACATCGCCGCCCTTGCCCACTTCCTTCGCGATCTCGCCGATCCGGGCGAGGGCGTGGCTGGGCTCCAGCGCCGGGATGATCCCCTCCAGCTTCGAGCATAGCTGAAAGGCTTCCAGCGCCTCGGCGTCGGTGGCGGCGCGATATTCGGCGCGGCCGATGTCCTTCAGCCATGCGTGTTCGGGGCCGATGCCCGGATAGTCGAGGCCGGCGGAGATCGAATGGCCCTCAAGGATCTGGCCGTCGTCGTCCTGCAGCAAATAGGTGCGGTTGCCGTGCAGCACGCCGGGGCGGCCGCCCTGCAGCGACGCCGCGTGGTCGGGGCCGTCCAGACCACGCCCGGCCGCCTCGACCCCGATCAGGCGCACTCCGGCGTCCTCGATGAAGGGGTGGAACAGGCCAATGGCGTTGGAGCCGCCGCCGATCGCCGCCACGCAGGCGTCGGGCAGCTTGTCCTTGCGGGCCAGCATCTGGACCCGCGTCTCCTTGCCGATCACGCTCTGGAAATCGCGCACCATGGCCGGATAGGGGTGCGGCCCCGCCGCCGTGCCGATCAGATAATAGGTGTCCTCGACATTGGTGACCCAGTCGCGCATCGCCTCGTTCATGGCGTCCTTGAGCGTGGCGCGGCCCGAGGTCACCGGGACCACCTCGGCCCCCAGCAGCTTCATGCGGAAGACGTTGGGCGACTGCCGCTCGACGTCGGTGGCGCCCATGTAGACGATGCATTTCAGGCCGAAGCGGGCGCATACCGTCGCCGTCGCGACGCCGTGCTGGCCGGCGCCGGTCTCGGCGATGATCCGGGTCTTGCCCATCCGCATGGCCAGCAGGATCTGGCCCATGCAGTTGTTGATCTTGTGCGCGCCCGTGTGGTTCAGCTCGTCGCGCTTGAACCAGATGCTGGCCGCCCCGTAATGGTCGGTCAGCCGCTCGGCCAGATACAGCGGGCTGGGCCGGCCGACATAGTCGGTGAGGAAGCCGTCCAGCTCGGCCTGGAAGGTCGGATCGGCCTTGGCCGCCTCATAGGCCGCGTCCAGCTCGTGGATCAGCGGCATCAGCGTCTCGGCCACAAATCGCCCGCCGTAGGGGCCGAAGCGACCCTCGGCGTCGGGCATGGCGTAGCGATTGGGGAGGATGGCGTTCACGGACTAAGCTTTCACGCGGGGGAGCGGCGGAAATCAGGCCGACCGCGTCGCCTTGAGGAACGCCGCGATCAGGGCAGGGTCCTTAACACCCGGCGCGCTTTCCACGCCAGAGGACACATCCACCAGTGGCGCGCCGGACACCCGTATCGCCTGCGCCACATTGTCCGGGGTCAGACCGCCGGCCACGAACCACGGATGACGGAAGGCCCGCCCCGCCAGCAGGGTCCAGTCGAACCGCGCGCCCACGCCGCCCGGCAGGTTCGAACCCTCGGGCGGCTTCGCATCGAACATCAGATGGTCGACGAAGGGCTCCCAGCCGTCGGCTTGGGCGAAATCCTCATGCGCGCGGATCGCCAGGACCTTGATGATCCCGGCGCCGGTCAGCACCCGCGCCCGTTCCGCCCGCGCCGGGGTCTCCGATCCATGCAGCTGGATCAGGTCCGGCTTCAGGATCAGGGCGATTTCGGTCAGCAGGGCGTCGTCGGCGTCGACGGTGACGGCCACGATCTTCGCCTTGTTGCGGGCGCGTTCGAACAGGGTCGCGGCGTGCAACGGTTCGATGTGGCGCGGGCTCCTGGGGAACACCACCGCTCCGACGAAGGCGGCGCCGCCGGTCAGCGCCGCATCGAGGGTTTCCGGCGTGGTCAGGCCGCAGATCTTGGCGTGGGCGCTCATCCGCTGAATATGGCGTCGATCTCGCCCTGTTCCAGCAGCCGCCATTCCCCCGGCGCCAGATCGTCGGGCAGGGTCAGGCCGCCGACGCGTTCGCGGTGCAGGGCCTCGACGTGGTTGCCGACGGCGGCGAACATCCGCCGCACCATGTGATAGCGGCCCTCGGTCACGGTCAGCCGGGCCTCGGTCGGCGACAGCACCTCCAGTGCGGCCGGCGACAGCGGCTTGTCCTCGCCTTCCAGAACCAGCCCGCCGGCGGCGAAGATATCGCTCTCGGTCCCGACCAGCGGGCGGGCCAGGGTCGCGCGATAGACCTTGGCGACGTGGCGTTTGGGGCTGATGACCCGGTGCAGCAGGTCGCCGTCGTCGGTCAGCAGCAGCAGGCCGGTGGTCTGTTTGTCGAGCCGGCCGATGGTCGAGATGGCGGGGTCGCGTCGGCGCCAGCGGGGCGGCAGGACGTCATAGACGAGGGCCCCGTCCTCCTTGCGCGAACAGGTCATGCCCAGCGGCTTGTGCAGCATCATCACCAGACCGGGGGGCGGGTCGAGCGGCTCGCCGTCGATCTGCATGCGGGCCGGCAGGTCGGGGGTCACGGCGATCCGCTTCGACACGTCGGTCAGATCGACGCCGTCGAGGACGATGCCGCCGGCCTTGCCGAGGCGGGCCATCTCGGTCCGCGAGCCGTAGCCGAGGGAGCCCAACAGCTTGTCGACCCGGCTGGTGGGGGTCTTCACTTGACCGCCTCGATGACCTTGTAGCCGCCCTTGTCGGCGACCGAGCGCGAGCGTTTGAAGGCGGCGGTGATGTCGCCCTCATAGGGCAGGTGGCGGTTGGCCACGAGCCAGAGGACGCCGCCTTTCTTCAACATCGCCGCGGCCTGACGGATGAAGGCCTGGCCGAGGCGGCGGTCCTCGGCGCCGCCGTCGTGGAAGGGCGGGTTCATGACCACGAAGTCGAGATCGCCGGCGGCCTCGACAGTGCGGGCGTCGGCCCAGACGAAGGTCGCGCGCGGGTCCTCGACATTGCGGCGGGCGGCCTCGACGGCGCGGCGGTCGAGGTCGATGAGGCGGAGCGAAGTCACGGCGGGCGAGCCCAGCACCGCGGTGGCGAGCGCGCCGTAGCCGCAGCCGAGGTCGGCGCCGGCGCCCTTGAGCGGCGGCAGGGTCTGGGCCAGCAGCAGGGTGCCGGCGTCGACGCGGTCCCAGGCGAAGACGCCCGGTTGCGACCAGGCGTCGAGCCCGGGCACGAGGCGGGGCGCGCCGGCCGCGATGGCCTCATCGAGCCCGGTCAGGGTCTCCGGCCGGATGACGACGCAGCGGCGGTGGTGGGCCTTGGCGCTCTCGCCGACCTCGACGCCGAAGGCCTCCAGCTCCTTCTTCAGACGCGAGCCGCCCTTGTCCTTGGGGGCCATGACGTCGAGCCGGCCGCCGGGTTTCAGGGCCCGCAGCGCCAGGGCGAGGGTATGGCGCCGCTCCAGCACCCCGGGCGGGGCGTAGATCATGGCGGCATCGGCCGAGCCTTCGGCCACGCTCTCGAGCGGCGTCGAGCCGGGGATCAGGGGCGAGGTCTGGATCGCGTCGCCGGGGGGATCGAACACCGCCGGGGGGCGGCCATACAGGAGGGTCGTCATGGCGCGCTGCATAGACTGATCAGGCCGCCGGCGCGACCGCCACGTCGTGCAACAGCGCCCCGAAGCGGCGCAGGGCCTCCTCGGTCAGGGCGGGGTCGTAGCGCATCGGCGGGGCGGTCATCGGCTCGTCGAAGCTGTGGCTGCCGTCGGCGATCCAGGTCTCGACCTCGGCGCCGCAGTTGCGGATCATGTCATGGACCCGTTCGGCGTTGCGGACGGTGGTCAGGTGATCCGAGCGGGCGATCACGGCGAGGGTCTTCGGGCAATGGCGCCACGGCCGCATCCGGTTGAAGGCGGCGATGCCGACATAGGGATAGGCGAGGTAGGCGGCGACGACGCCATCGAGGCTGACCGCGCCCGGGTCGGCGAGGCCGAGGGCGGGCCGTGAGCGGTCGGCGCTCATGGCCTCCATGATGCCCCAGCCGCCGTGGCTCCAGCCGGCGAGGGCGATCTTCGAGGCGTCGACGTCGGGCCGCTGCGACACGCCGTACAGGGTCGCCAGGACGTCGCCGGCGCGGTCGTGGCCGCGCAGCAGCAGGCCGGTGCAGACCGTGGCGAGGGCGAAGGGGCGGCCCCAGCCGCGCGGGGCGTAGGAATCGACGATGAAAGCGCGCCAGCCCGCCTGTTTGGCCACCTCGGCGTATTTCGGCAGATGGTCGCGCAGGCCGCCGCAGCCGTGGAACAGCAGCACCGCCGGGCGCGGCCGGTCGTCGGCGGGCCCGACCATGGTGGTGTGCGGTTCTAGCCGGGCCCAGCGCTGGGAGAGGGTGTCCATAAGCGCCACCATAGCGGAGGCCGGGGGCGGCGGAAGCGGGTATCGGGGACGGAGGTATTATCCGGGTAGAACCCGAAAACACCGTCCGAACCGTCCGAACCGTCCGGATCGTTCGGCCTGACGCGGCCGGCGTCGGATGCGATTGTCAAAGACCTGGGCGAAGAGGCAGCAGTATACGGCCGCCGCTTCCTATGGCGGATTCAGGACGCTGGGCTTTTGGCAGGGCGTTGAAAACAGGCGATTTCGCCCGGGAAATTGTGATGGCTGGCGGCGGATTGCCAGCAGGATTCCGTCCTTCTCCCCTTGCGGGAGAAGGTGGCCGACCCCGGCGAAAGGCGGGGAGGTCGGATGAGGGGTTTCTCGGTCGAAGGGAGAGGCCGGTGCGACCCCTCACCCGCCCGCGCAAGAACGACGGCTGACGCCGTCGTGCGCGGCCTCCCTCTCCCGCAAGGGGAGAGGGGATCAGACACTCAGTGCCGGAACACCCGCACGCCGGTGAAGGCCATGGCCACGCCGGCTTCGTCGGCGGCGGCGATGACCTCGTCGTCGCGGATCGAGCCGCCGGGCTGGATCACCGCCGTGGCGCCGGCCGCCACCGCTTCCAGCAGGCCGTCGGCGAACGGGAAGAAGGCCTCGGACGCGCAGGCGGAGCCCTGAGCCAGGGAATGGGCCAGACCCTTGGCCTCACCGGCCTCGCGGGCGCGGATGGCGGCGATGCGGGCGCTGTCGCGGCGGTTCATCTGGCCGGCGCCGATGCCGGCGGTCTGGCCGTCCTTGGCGTAGACGATGGCGTTGGATTTGACGTGCTTGGCCACGGTGAAGGCGAACAGCATGTCCTCGATCTCCTGCGGCGTCGGCTGGCGGCGGGTGACGATCTTGAGGTCCGACGGGGCGATGCGGCTGCGATCGCGCGACTGGACGAGGAAGCCGCCGGCCACCGAGCGGAACACCTCGCCGGCCGCCAGCGGATCGGGCAGGCCCTCGGTCAGCAGCAAACGCAGGTTCTTCCTGGCGGCGAAGATCGCTTGCGCCTCCTCGTCGGCGCCGGGGGCGATGACGACTTCGGTGAAGATGTCGGTGATCAGTTTCGCGTCGGCGCCGGTCAGGGTGCGGTTGACGGCGATGACGCCGCCGAAGGCCGAGACGGCGTCGCATTCCAGCGCCCGGGCGTAGGCCTCGGTCAGGTCGTTTCCGACCGCCACGCCGCAGGGGTTGGCGTGTTTGACGATGACGCAGGCCGGGGCCTCGAACTCGGCGACCAGTTCGTAGGCGGCGTCGGCGTCGGCGATGTTGTTGTAGCCCAGCTCCTTGCCCTGCAGCTGGCGGGCGTTGGCCACGCCGGGCCGGGTCTCGCCGGTGCGGTAGAAGGCCCCGGTCTGGTGCGGGTTCTCGCCGTAGCGCAGGGTCTGGGCGAGGGAGCCGCTGATCGATTTTCGGGCCGGGGCGGCGTCGCCGACCTGCTGCGCGAACCAGCCGGAGACGGCGGCGTCATAGGCGGCGGTGCGGGCGAAGGCGCGGGCGGCGAGGCGTTTGCGCAGCTCAAGCGTCGTGGCCCCGTCGGCCTTGAGCGCCTCCAGCACCTCGTCCAGCCCGGCCTTGTCGACGCAGACGGCGACATAGCCGTGGTTCTTGGAGGCCGAGCGGATCATGGCCGGGCCGCCGATGTCGATGTTCTCGACCGCCGCCTCGAAGCCGCCGCCCGACGCGACCGTGGCCTCGAACGGATACAGGTCGATCCAGGCGATATCGATGCCGCCGATGTTGTGTTCCTGCATCGCCTGCGCGTGGGAGGGTTCGTCGCGCACGCCGAGCAGGCCGCCGTGCACCACCGGGTGCAGGGTCTTGACCCGGCCGTCCATCATCTCGGGGAAGCCGGTCAGGTCGGCGACGTCCTTCACCGGCAGGCCGAAGTCGGCGATGGCGGCGCGGGTGCCGCCGGTCGAGACCAGTTCGACGCCGAGGTCGTGCAGGGTGCGGGCCGCGTCCTCCAGCCCGGTCTTGTCGCTGAGCGAGATCAGGGCGCGCTTCGGCGCCACGCGGTCGGGCGCGGGGGGAAAGTCGGGAGCGGCGGGCATGGCGGCGTCCGTATCTGGCGTGGGGGTCGGGGAGAGACGCGGGGCGTTTAGCACCGGAAGCGGCGGGATAGAACCGGGGAGGTCAGATCAGGCCCGACATATGGACGGACCAGCCCGGCGCGGGGGTGCGCAGCTCGTCCGGCCGCAAGGTCAGGACGCGAACGCCGTCGCCGGTGACGGCGACCGTATGCTCGAACTGGGCGGACAGCTTCCCGTCCGCCGTGACCACGGTCCAGCCATCGTCCCCCTCCAGCACCGCCCTGCGGCCCTCGTTCAGCATCGGTTCGATCGTGAAGACCATGCCTTCCCGCAGGCTGAGGCCGGTTCCAGGCTTGCCGTAGTGCAGCACCTGCGGCGCCTCGTGCATCTCGCGCCCGATGCCGTGACCACAGTATTCCCTGACGATTGAATAGCCGGCCCGTTTGGCGTGCTGCTCGATGGCGTGGCCGATGTCGCCGAGCCGAGCGCCCGGGCGCACGACGCGAATTCCCTTCCACAAGGCCTCGTAGGTGGTGCGGACGAGCCGCCTGGCCGCGGGAGACACCGTTCCGATCAGGTACGTCTTGCTGGAGTCGGCGATGAAGCCATTCTTCTCGAGCGTGATGTCCAGATTGACGATGTCCCCGTCGCGCAGCACCTCGCTGCCGGAGGGCACGCCGTGGCAGACGACCGCGTTTCTCGAACTGTTCAGCACGAAGCCGTACCCGTACTGGCCCTTGCTGGCGGGCCGCGCGCCGAGTTCATCGACGATGTAGGCCTCGACGAGGTCGTTGACCTGAAGGGTGGTCATTTCCGCGAGCGACAGCCCGTCCAGGTATGTGAACACCGAGGCGAGCAGACGCCCCGACTCGGCCATCAGCTCGATTTCGGCCGGCGTCTTGGTCATGCCGCCGCGAGACCGGGAGCGTCGACGCCCGCCGCCTTCAGCTCGCGCGCCATCAACTCCTGGAAGGCGATGCCCGGGTTCAGTTCGCACAGCATGCCAAGCCTGATCCAGAACGCCGCCTGCGCATTGATCGACCGACAGGAGGCCTTGCTGGCCCGGCGCAGCTGCTCGTGCAGCTCATCCTCGATGTTGACGATGCCCATGGGGCGCTCCCGGAATATACGATATATATACGTTGCGTATATCCAAACCGGGCGCCCGGGGGCAAGAGGGCGTCAGTCCCTGAGCTGGCCGAAATCCACCACAATTGGCTCCCGCCCGATCAGGGACAGGAAGTTGCGGAACGCGGCCTGCTCAAGCGCCGTCGTCGCGGTATTGGTCAGGGGGTGGAAGTTGACGATGTCCGCATCCCACAGGGCCTGGTCGAGGACGAAGGTCACGCGCCGGTCGACATCGTTGATCAGGCCGAGGGCCGTGACCGAGCCGGGGCGGACGCCGAGGGTCTCCCACAGCAGGGTCTCATTGCCGAAACTGAGGCGGGCCGAGCCGATCCATTTGTCGGCGCGCTTCAGGTCGATGACCGTGTCCTGACGCGCCGAGATCAGCCACAGCCGGCCCTTCTTGTCCTTGAGGAACAGGTTCTTGGTGTGGGCCCCGGGCATGGCGGCCTTGAGCTCGAGCCCCTCCTCGACGCGGAAGACGGCGGGGTGGTCGTGGGTCGTCTGCGCCACGCCGTTTTCGGCCATCCAGGTCAGCAGGCGGTCGCGGTCGAAAAGGGGCGTCTTGTGTTCGGTCATGGCGCGCCGCTAGTGAGGGGGACCATCCCCGATACCCTCCGGAGCGCCGCCGTGGAACTGGAATGCTATCCGATGTCGGACCAGCCCTGCGACATGGTCCCGGGGCGGCAACCGCGCGACTGGATGGACGCCTTCCCCAGCCGGCACCCCTATCGCTGCCTGCCGCTGACCATGGCCAACACCACCGGCTGGGAGATCCTGTGCCCGATCGGCTTCACCGCCGAATGGAACGGCGGGCCGAGCCAGAACGACATTGTCATCACCCCCGACCGGCACGCGCCGAACCTGCACCACATCGTCACCTCGCATTTCTCGCGCGGGGTGATGACGATGCATCCGCAGTATCTGTTCCGCACCCCGCCCGGCTGGGGTCTGCTGGCGACCGGGGCGCCCAATCACATCAAGGACGGGATCGCGCCCCTGACCGGCCTGATCGAGACCGACTGGCTGCCCTTCCCCTTCACCATGAACTGGATCTTCACCCGGCCGGGGCGGGTCAAGTTCGAGCGCGGCGAGCCGTTCTGCTTCATCACCCCGATCGAGCACCGCAAGGCCGAGGCCTTCGAGCCGGTGATCCGCTCGCTGGACTCCAATCCGGTGATGAAGGGGCAGTTCGAGGCCTGGAACCGCCAGCGCACCGACTTCAACAAGCGGCTGGCCTCGGGCGATCCGGACGCGGCCAAGGAGGCGTGGCAGCGGTTCTACTTCAAGGGCGAGCTGCCCGAGGAACTGGGCGCGGCGCCAGAGACGCATACCAACAAGCGTCGGCTGAAGAGCCCGAGGCTGGGGTAGGCAACAGGCAGTAGGCAGTAGGCAGTAGGCAGTAGGCAGTAGGCAGTAGAAAAGGCAGCAAGGTCGGGGCGACCCTACTGCCTGATTCCTACTGCCTGCTGCCTCAACTCACATCGGCCGCGGGACGCGCGGGCCGAGGTTCTGCACCACTTCGCGGGCGTCGAAGGCGTTGGGGTCGCCGGCCGGCTTGGGCCCGCTGCCGACCACGATCTCGGCGGTCGCCTCGTAGCGGTCGATCTCCTGGAAATCCATGCCCGGGCCGAACGGGTCACGCCACGGGCTCCAGTAGCCGCGGCGGTAGTAGCGCCACGACGGACCCCAGAACGGGCTGTACCGGTCGTAGTAGAAGGGATCGGGCGAGCCGACGTAGCGCACGTCGCGGTCGGTGGCGCGGTTGACCGTGGCGAACCAGTCGTGGCCGCTTTCCAGCGTCACCTCGGCGGCGCGCAGCAGCAGGGCCATCTCGACCTGTTCGCGCGTGGTCACTGAATTGCCGGCGAAGCTGACACGGAAGTGGGTGTCGTCGACCCGCATGTCGGAATAGCCGTAGCGGCTGCCCTGCCCGGCCGGGCCGTAGGGAGTCGCCGTCGCGCAGGCCGAAAGGGCCAGCGCCGCCGTCACCGCCAACAGGACGGGCTTCAGGGCACGAGTCTTCATCGGAATTCTCCTTGGGCGTCCAGAAAACGCCCTTGCTGCTGAACGGGACATGAACAACACGGTTCCGCTTCCGGGCAAGTGGTTATAATCGCGAAACAATCAGCACGGACGCCGCCAACAGCAACACGCCGGTCGCAAAGGCGAAACCCTGGCGAAACCGGGGCTCGGACATCCGCCGCGCCAGCGCCGCGCCGCCCAGACCGTAGGCCGACATCGACAGCACATCCATGCCGATGGTGGCCACGGCGAAGAGGGCCAGCTGCGGGGCCGCGGGCCGGTCCACGTCGAGGAAGGGCGGCAGGACGGCGGTGAAGAACAGCACCGCCTTGGGATTGGCGATCTGGACCATGAAGCCGTCCAGAAGCGCACTTCGCCCGAGCCGGATGGCCGGGGCGTGCGGGTCGGCGGCGGTTCGGAAGGCGCCCCTCAGGGCGCTGATCCCCAGCCAGGCGACGTACAGGGCGCCGCCGATCGAGATCAGGCGGAAGGCTTCGGGAAAGGCGGTGACGAGGGCGCCGAGCCCCAGGGCCGCGGCCCCGAACCAGACCAGGGTGGCGGCGTTCATCCCGACCACGCCGGCCATCGCCCCGGCCGGGCCGCGCTGCACGCCGTTGGCCACCGAGAACAGATTGGCGGGTCCGGGCGTCACGGCCATCACGGCCATGACCCCGAGAAAGGTCAGATAGAGGTGCGGATCGACGGGCAGGCCGGACATGGCCGCCCTGTCGCGTCAGCCGCGTCCCCGGTCAAGCGCGAAGTCTCAGCCTTCGCCGGCTTCGGTTTCGGCGGCGACCTCCGCCTCGATCTCGACCGCGGCTTCATCGACGGCGTCCAGGGCCTCGCCAAGGGCATAGTCCGCCACGAGGCCCGCGGTCGCCATGTGCTCGGGATCGTTGGAGGCCCAGGAGCCGTTGGCGGCCATGCCTTGCACGCCGGCCATGACGTCGCCCAGGTCGACGTCCGCGAGCGCCTCGGCCACGATGGCCTCGACGTCGATCTCGGCCAGGGCCTCGGCGGCGATGCCGGCGGCGTGCTCGGTCACCGCGGCGGTGAAGACGTCCACGTCCGGCTGATACTCGGCCCAGAGGGCGGCGATGCGCAGCTCGCGCTCCGTCTTCGTCAGCCCCGCCTCGGCGGAGATCGCCTCGGCGCGCTCGCCGAACGCGTCCATCCGGGCCTCAAAGGCTTCGGCGGCGGCTTCGAGCGCGTCTTCGGACGGGCCCCGCACATCCTCGGCCACGGCGGCGGAGAGGGGCAGCAGGGCGAGGGCGGCGGCGAGGGAAAGGGCCTTGATCATGACGGGGCTCCTGAGGGACCGCGCCAAAATCCGCCGAACCCCGTCCGGTCTCAAGTGAAATCGCGGTAAGGCGGCGGACCCCGGGGCCCGCCGCCTCCGCGTAGGGGCCGCTACTGGGCGGCGGCGGGCGCGGCCGGGGCCGCAGGCGCGGTCGCCTGGGCGGTCAGGGCGGTCTGGGCGCCGGCGCGGATCTGGGCGGGAAGCCCCGAGAGCGCGGCGCGGACGCTGGCCTTGGCGCCCGTCATCTGCGCGCGCTTCGTCTCGTCCGTTTCGGCGGCCGCCTCGGCGTCGATGAAGGTCTCGAAGTCGACGATGAAGCCGTCGATCTCCGGCTGATAGCGGGCGATGATCGCATCGACATCGGCCATGCCCCTGGTCTGGTCGGCCCCTGCGCCGGTGACGGCCGCCTCCAGTTCCCCCTGCATCTGCGCCATCCGGGTCTGGAAGACCTCGCCCCGGGCCTCAAAGGCGATCGCAGCGGCCGACTTGGCTTCGGCGGCGGGCGGGGCGGCGGGGGCGTCCTGGGCCAGGGCCGGGGCGGCGAAGGCCAGGGCGGCCGAGGCCGCGAGAATGAGGCGAAGAGACATGACGGGTTCCTGATACGTCGAAGGAGCCCATGCTCCTGGCCGCAGGTTGGCGCCAAACCGGGGCGAGGGCGAGGCCATTTGTGCGCCGCTTCCCGCCCCGGGAGACCGGGATCAGTCTCCGCTGCGCTGGTCGCGCTTGCCCAGCACGCGCAGGCGCAGGGCGTTCAGCTTGATGAAGCCGGCGGCGTCCTTCTGGTCGTAGGCCACGGCCCCGTCCTCGAAGGTGACCAGTTCCTGATCGTACAGGCTTTCGGCGCTCTCGCGGCCGATGACGGTGGCGTTGCCCTTGTAGAGCTTGACCCGGACCGTCCCGGAGACCTTCTGCTGCGAGTGGTCGATGGCCGCCTGCAGCATCTCGCGCTCCGGCGAGAACCAGAAGCCGTTGTAGATCAGGTGGGCGTATTTGACCGCCAGCTCGTCCTTCAGATGCATGGCCCCGCCGTCGAGGGTGATCGACTCGATGCCGCGGTGGGCGGCCAGCAGGATGGTCCCGCCGGGGGTCTCATAGACGCCGCGCGACTTCATGCCGACGAAGCGGTTCTCGACCAGGTCAAGCCGGCCGATGCCGTTGTCGTGGCCGTACTGGTTCAGGGCGGTCAGCAGGGTCGCCGGGCTCATGGCCTCGCCGTTGATCGAGACCGCGTCGCCCTTTTCGAAACCGATGGTGATGACGGTCGCCACATCGGGCGCGTCTTCCGGCGACAGGGTGCGCTGGTGGACGAATTCAGGGGCCTCGACCGCCGGATCCTCCAGCACCTTCCCCTCGCTGGAGGAGTGCAGAAGGTTGGCGTCGACGCTGAACGGGGCCTCGCCGCGCTTGTCCTTGGCGATCGGGATCTGATGCTTCTCGGCGAAGTCGAGCAGGTGCTCGCGCGACTTGAAGTCCCACTCGCGCCACGGGGCGATGACGCGGATGTCGGGCTCCAGCGCATAGTAGCCGAGCTCGAAGCGGACCTGGTCGTTGCCCTTGCCGGTGGCCCCGTGACAGACGGCGTCGGCGCCGACCTGACGGGCGATCTCGATCTGGCGCTTGGCGATCAGCGGCCGGGCGATCGAGGTGCCGAGCAGATACTGGCCCTCATAGACGGCGTTGGCGCGGAACATCGGGAAGACGTAGTCCCGCACGAACTCCTCGCGCAGGTCGTCGATGAAGATGTTCTCTTCCTTGATGCCCAGCTTCAGCGCCTTCTCGCGCGCCGGCGCCAGCTCCTCGCCCTGGCCGAGGTCGGCGGTGAAGGTCACGACCTCCGCGCCATATTCAGTTTGCAGCCATTTGAGGATGATCGAGGTGTCGAGGCCGCCGGAATAGGCGAGGACGACCTTCTTGGGCGCGGACTGGGTCATGGCGGGTCTTTCGGCGAACGCGGGGAGGCGCTGGGCGTTATGGGCGCGCTTAAAGGACCAGACGCCCCGCGATGCAAGGGCAGGAATGGGGCGGCGTCAGCCCCAGGGCCCGCTGGCGCGCGACGGCGTGGTCGGCACGCTGGTCGTCGCCGGCCCGGGAGCCGCCTCCTCGAAGGCCGCGCGGCGCGGCGCCAGACCCATCTTCGTCCCCAGATCCATCAGCGCCCGGACGCGGTTGCCGGTGTTGGGGTGGGTCGAGAACAGGTTGTCCGCTCCGCGTCCCGCCAGCGGGTTGATGATGAACAGCTGGCCCGAGGCCGGATTGCGCTCGGCGGTGACGTTGACGATGCGCTTCGACCAGCCCTCGATCTTCTGCAGGGCCGACGCCAGCGAGGCGGGGTCGCCGGCGATCTCCGCCCCGACCTTGTCGGCCTCGTACTCGCGGGTGCGGCTGATGGCCATCTGGACCAGGCCGGCCGCCATCGGCGCGAGGATCATCAGCGCCAGCGCCCCGATGATCCCGCCGGGCCGTTCCTCGTCCTCGCTTCCGCCGCCGAAGAACAGGGCGAAATTGGCCAGGGCGGCGATGGCGCCGGCGACCGTGGCGGTCACCGTCATGGTCAGGGTGTCGCGGTTCTTCACATGCGCCAGCTCGTGCGCCATGACCCCTCGGATCTCCTCGCGGGTCAGCATGTCCAGCAGTCCGGTGGTGGCGCAGACGGCGGCGTTGGCCGGATTGCGGCCGGTGGCGAAGGCGTTGGGCTGGTCGTTGGGGATGATCGCGACGGCCGGGCGCGGGAGGCCGGCGTCCTTCGCCATCTGCACCACATCAGCGACATAGGTGCGCACCACGGCGTTTGGATGGTTCTCGTCGACCGGCTGGGCGCGGTACATCTTCAGCACGATCTTGTCGGCGTTCCAGTAGCTGAACAGGTTCATGCCGCCGGCGAAGACCAGAGCGATCAGCATGCCGGTCGCGCCGCCGATCAGATAGCCGAGTCCGGCGAACAGCGCCGTCAGGGCGGCCAGCAGGGCGAAGGTCTTGAGGTGGTTCATCGACGATAAGGGCTCGGGATCACTGGCGTGGGGACGGACGCGCCCTAACTTGTGGAGTCCCGCCGTCTGGCTCAAGACACATCCGCTGTGACCGATCATCCCACCACCGACGCCCCCGCCCCGGCTGTTCTCCCCGAGATCGACCCGCCCGTCTTCAATGCGGACGTGCCCCACGCCACGCCGGAGCGCCCCCTGGGCGAAGCCGCGCGCCGGGCCCTGCTGGAAGCGGCCGAACGTCGCGCCTCGGCCGGCGACGCGGGACTGCCGCCGGAGCACGGCGGCCCGCGCGGCCCCGAGCCGACGCGCTATGGCGACTGGGAGAAGAAGGGCCTCGCGGTCGATTTCTGAGTCGCCGGGCGGTCGACACGGTTAATTTTCACGCCTTCCGGGAATGCGCGCCCCGACTATTCCCTCGCTCGGTGCATTCCGAACCCTTTTCTTTCCAGTGACTTAGACTGGCTCCAGCTTTGGAGTTCGTCTCATGCGCGTGTTAACCCTCGCCGCCGCCCTCGCCCTGCTCGCGGCGGGACCCGCCCTCGCCGGCGACCGCACCGGCGGCCACGGCGGTCCCTGCTGCGCCCCGCCGCCCCCGCCGCCGCCCCCGTGCTGCAACCACGGCGGCGGCTCGCACAATGTGAACGTCAATGTGAACGCCAGCGCCCGGGCCTTCGCCGAAGCCTCGGCGAGCTCCTATTTCAACGCCCGCGCCTACAGCGTCGACAACGGTCGCCGGGGCGGTTTCGGCGGCGGCGCGGTCTATGTCGGCGGCGGCGGCTACGGCGGCGACATGGTCGGCTACGGTTATGGCGCGCCGGTCTATTACGACATCGACCGCCGCGTGCTGGCCTGCGCCAGCGCCCCGTTCGGCTATGTCGTCACCGGCTTCGGCCGCGACAGCCGGCGTCCGCCGTCGTGCGGCCGATACGTCGAGTACGAGGAGCACGGCTACGACCGCGGCGGGCGCTACGGCTACAGCGAGCGTCACGACTCCTATGAGGAGCGGTCGTACGAGAGCTACGAAAGCTACGAGGAATACGGGAGCTTCGAGGCGTACGAGGCCTATTCGGACGAGGGCCGCCGCGACGACTGCGACTGCGGCGAGTCGGCGCCCTATCCGCCGCCCTATCTGCCCGAGCCGCCGCGCTACGAGCCGCCGGCCCCGCCGCCGGCGCGCCCGCATCGGCCGCCTCGGCCCCGCCGGGAAGCGCCGCCGCGTCAGGAATACCGGCAGGAGCCGGGCGAGCGGGGCTAGGGCCGGGCGAAGCCGTCGATAGACTCGACGATCGCCGAGGCCGCCAGCAGCGGGTTTTCGGCCGCCACCACCGGGCGCGCCACGACCAGATGGGTCGCCCCCGCCTGCAGGGCCGCGCGCGGGGTCGCCACGCGCTGCTGGTCGCCCTTGTCAGCGCCCTCGGGCCGCACCCCGGGGGTGACGATCAGGAAGTCCGGCCGCCCCGCCTCATCCGCCAGCTGGCGCACCCGCGCCGCCTCCAGCGGGCTCGACACCACGCCGTCGACGCCGCAGTCCAGCGCCTGCCGCACCCGCCGCTCGACCAGCTCGCGGGCCGTGAAGCCGTAACCGATCTCCGTCAGGTCGGCGTCGGACAGGCTGGTCAGCACCGTCACCGCCAGAAGTTTCGTGTCGGAGCCGGCCGCGTCGCGACCCTTGACGGCGCCGCGCATCACCTGGGGCTGGGCGTGGACGGTCAGCAGGTCGCAGCCGCCCTCGGCCACGGCCCGCGCCGCGCCTTCGACCTGGGCCCCGATGTCGTGCAGCTTCCAGTCCTGGAACACCGACTTGCCGGCCTTCTTCAGCTCCTGGGCGAAGGCGACCCCGCCGGGGCGGGCCAACAGGGTGAGGCCGATCTTCCAGGCCGAGATCGTGCCGTCCAGCCGCTCGACCATGGCCCGCGCGGCGTCGAGCGACGGCAGGTCGAGGCCGATGATCAGGCGGGGATCGGTCAGCATCGGGGTCATGGCGTCGCTCCTTTTGCACATCGGGGCTGGACGCAGGCGCGGGCGTCAGCCTTGATGGCCGGGGTCGGGTGAATTGCAGGGCGAGGTCAGCACATGGACGCGGTCGATCTGGGCGTCAACCTGTTCGTGGCCCTGTTCGCCCTGCTGGATCCGATCGGCAACCTGCCGATCTTCGCCGCCGCCACGACCGGCGCGACCCTGCGGCAGCGCATCTCGGTCTCGGCCCTGATCTGCGCCTTCGCCGTCGTCTTCCTCGCCTTCTTCCTGTTCACCGGCCTTGGGCTGCTGCAGTTCTTCGGCATCTCGATGGCCGCCTTCCGCATCGCCGGCGGCATCCTGCTGCTGCTGCTCGGCCTCGACATGGTGCGCGAGGACTTCCTCAAGATGTTCGCCGACGTCGAGTCCTCGACCGACGCCCGCGACGTGCGCGGCTACGCCCGGCGGCGGTTCAAGCGGCTGATCGTGCCTTTCGCCATCCCGCTGATGATCGGTCCCGGGGCCATTTCGACGGTCATCATCGTCGCCGGCGAAGGCCAGCAGATCGGCCCGACCGGGACCCTGGCCGCCGTCGCGGCCATCGGCGCCGCCGGCTTCGTCAGCTTCGTCTGTTTCGCCCTGACCGGCCCGCTCACGCGCCTGCTCGGCGACGTCGGCATGGCCGTCATCGTGCGGGTTCTGGGCCTGATCCTGTGCGCCCTGGCCATCCAGTTCATGCTCTCGGGCCTGTCCGAGGCCATCCCCGGCATGTTCAGCTCGATCGCCACGACGCCCTATCCGGACGGCGGGCACTAGATCCGCTTCAGCCGCCGGGCGTGGCCGCCGACCATGGCCAGCGCCAGCCGGTCGGGCAGGTGTTTGGCCAGGCCGGCCAGCAGATTGTTCATGGCGCCCGGGGTGACGGCCGGCCGGTTGGCCTCGCAGGCGGCGTAGCCGACGCGGGCGACATGGTCGGCGCCCTGCCACATCCAGCCGGGGTAGGCGGCCGACACCTCGGCCCTTGTGCCGTTGGCGTCGTGGAACTCGGTCAGGGTGTAGCCGGGACACAGGGCGGTCACGTGAACGCCGGTCCCGCGCAGCTCCAGATGCAGCCCCTGCGAGGCCTTGATCAGGAACGACTTGATCGGCCCGTACAGGGTGTCGCCGCCGGTCGCCGGCATCCGACCGGCCAGCGAGGCGACGTTGAGGATGCGGCCATAGCCGCGCTCGACCATGGCCGGGGCGAACAGACGGGCCAGCTCGACCGGGGCGGTCAGCATGACCCGGATCATGGCCGCGTGGTCGTCCGGATCGGTGTCCAGGAACCCGGCCGTGCGGCTGAAGCCGGCGTTGTTGACGAGGCCGTCGACGGTCAGGCCCCTGACCTGGACGGCGTCGAACAGGCGTCGCGGTGCAGCCGGGTCGGCGAGATCGTCGACGATGACGGTGACCGTCGCCCCCTTCGCGGCCAGTTCGGCGGCCAGCGCCTGCAGGGGCCCCTCGCGGCGGGCGGTGAGGATCAGGTCCCAGCCCTTGTCGGCGAACACCCGCGCCAGCGCCGCCCCGATCCCGGCCGAGGCGCCGGTGATCAGCGCAGTCCGTCGCGCGGGGCTCAGGCGGCCACCGGGCAGGACGAATGCGGCGCGAAGGCCGCCAGCGACGGCGGATCGGAGGCCAGCAGGTCGGCGATGGTGATTTTCGACAGGGCGTCGCCCGCCGCGCGATCGGCGGCGGTGATCGCCCGGGCCACCTGACGCGGAATGTGCTCGCTGACCGGGCAGCCCTTGGCTCCGGCCGGCGGCGAGCCGAGGTGGGCGCAGCCATTCACGGCGCGCAGCACCGTGTCCAGGGTGATGGTCTCGGGCCGATGCAGCAGCCAGGCGCCGCCGCACGCGCCGGGACGAGTGGCGATCAGCCCGGCCTTGGCCAGCAGGGCCGTCACGCGCCGCACCACCACCGGATTGGTCGGGATGGAGGCGGCCAGAACCGCGCTCGGCGCGGCCTCGGCCGGCGAGTAGGCGCCCTTGTGGGCCAGATAGGCCAGGGCGTGGGCGGCGACGGGAAATCTTTGGCTGTCGGACATGGCGTTACGCCCAAGATAGGACGCCGGCGGCGCTTTCACAAACCCGGGCCTTCCAGGAGGCGCGAGTCCTGCAACCTTCGCACCCGCAGCGCGATTGAACCGCCCGATGAAAGAGCCTAAAGGCTCGCCGCTCGTTTGATGGGAGCCGCGCCGTGCGGCGTGCCCGGAGGCACTTCATGGTCGGGGCCCCTCCTCAAGGTGAAGACGGCAAGCGCGCCGCGAATTCCCCCACCCCCCCGGACAAGTCCGTCGCCCCGGCGCACCCGCATCCCGCGGCCGCCGGCGAAGGCGGCCACGTCAAGGCGGGCAAATGGGGGCTCATCATCGGCGCCATCGGCGTGGTGTTCGGCGATATCGGCACCAGCCCGCTCTACGCCATGCGCGAGGCCCTGCATCACAGCCGCAGCGGCGGCACGGCCGAACTGGCCGTGCTGGGCGTGGTCTCGCTGGTGTTCTGGGCCCTGATCCTCGTCGTGACCCTGAAATACGTCGTCTTTCTGATGAAGGCCGACAACAAGGGCGAGGGCGGCACCCTGGCGCTGATGGCGCTGGCCCAGAGGGCCATGGGCCGACGGTCGGGCCTGGTCTTCCTGCTCGGCGTCTGCGGCGCGGCGCTGTTCTATGGCGACGGCGTCATCACCCCGGCCATCTCCGTCGTTTCAGCGGTCGAGGGACTGCGCGACGCGCCCGGCATCGGTTCCAGCCTCAGCCCCTTCATCCTGCCGATCGCCGCCGGCATCCTGATCGCCCTGTTCATGATCCAGTCGCGCGGCACCGCCAGCGTGGCGCGCTTCTTCGGCCCCCTGACGGCGATCTGGTTCCTGATCCTGGCGGGCCTCGGCCTGTGGCACATCTTCGACGACGTCTCGGTCCTGCGCGCCCTGTCGCCGCACTACGGGGTCCTGTTCCTCGTCGACAACGGCTTCCTCGGCTTCATCATCCTCGGCAGCGTCTTCCTCGCCGTGACCGGAGCCGAGGCGCTCTATGCGGACATGGGCCATTTCGGCAAGGCGCCGATCCGCCAGGGCTGGCTGGTCTTCGTCCTGCCCTGCCTGACCCTCAACTACCTCGGCCAAGGCGCCCTGGTGCTCGCCGACCCCACGGCGCTGGTCAATCCGTTCTGGCGGATGGTGCCGGAGATCGCCTACTGGCCGGTCCTGATCATGGCCACCATCGCCACGGTGATCGCCTCGCAGGCCGTCATCACCGGCGCCTTCTCGGTGACCCAGCAGGCGGTCCAGCTGGGCCTGCTGCCGCGCATCGACATCCGCAACA
This sequence comes from Brevundimonas sp., assembly GCF_036676055.1. Taxonomy (GTDB): domain Bacteria; phylum Pseudomonadota; class Alphaproteobacteria; order Caulobacterales; family Caulobacteraceae; genus Brevundimonas. Next base: position 63,029 of record NZ_JAKFDS010000083.1, read on the forward strand.
CCTCGGAAAGCCAGGCGGGCCAGATCTTCGTCCCGTCGGTCAATCTGATGCTGATGGCGGGCGTTCTGGCCCTCGTCTTCACCTTCCAGACCTCGACCGCCCTGGCCGCCGCCTATGGCATCGCCGTGACCGGCTCGATGTTCGTCGACACCCTGCTGGCCTGGTTCATCGTGCGCCGGCTGTGGAAGTGGAGCCTGCCGCTCAGCCTGGCCGCGATCACGCCCTTCATCGCCATCGACCTGGTCTTCCTGACCTCCAACCTGCTGAAAATCCCGCAGGGAGCCTGGTTCCCGCTGGCGCTCGGAGGCGTCCTGATCCTGATCATGTGGACCTGGGTGCGCGGCACCCAGATCGTCACGGCCAAGACCCGCAAGGACAGCCTGCCGCTGGCCGACCTGATCGAGATGCTGCGCGCCCGGCCGCCGCACCGCGCCCCCGGAACGGCCATCTTCCTGACCTCCGACCCGGACATCGCCCCCGTCGCCCTGATGCACAATCTCAAGCACAACAAGGTGCTGCACGAGAAGAACGTCATCCTGACCGTACGAACCTCCGACCGGCCGCGCGTGTCCGAGGCCGACCGCGTGCAGATCGAGCCGATCTCGGACGACTTCAAGAAGCTGGTCATCTCCTACGGCTTCATGGAGCAGCCCAATGTGCCCAAGGCGCTCAACGTCTGCCGCAAGCAGCGCGGGCTGAAGTTCGACATCATGTCGACCAGCTTCTTCCTCGGCCGGCGCTCGCTCATTCCCTCGGCCAACCAGGGCATGCCGCTGTGGCAGGATCGGCTGTACATCTTCCTGATGCGCAACGCGGCCAATCCGACGGACTTCTTCCACATCCCGCCCGGGCGGGTGGTCGAGCTGGGCACGCAGGTGTCGGTTTGAGCCGCGAGCCGGCGCCGGGGCGGAACTCGGCGGCCCGCGGCCGTCGCATGGCCGACAAGTCCAGAGGACCGCGTCCTCCGCGCGTCGAACAGCCCCGCGACGAGGCGGCCGACATCGGCGTCGAGGCCCGGCTGGCGGCGGGCGTGCTGCTGAACGCGGCGCTCGAGGGACGCGGCGGACTGGACGCCGCCCTGTCGTTCCGCGAGGTCGCCGCCCTGCCCGGTCCCGATCGCGCCTTCGCCCGCGCCGTGGCCATGGCCGCGCTGCGGCGGCTCGGCGAGATCGACCAGATCCTCGACCGCCGCCTGCAGAAGAACCCGCCGCTGGTGGTCCGCACCATCCTTCGGGTCGCCCTGGCCCAGACCCTGGTGCTTGAAACCCCCGCCTTCGCCGCCGTGTCGACGGCGGTGAAACTGGCCGAGCGCGACCCGAAGACCCGCCCCTACAAGAACCTCGTCAACGCCGTCCTGCGCGGCATCGACCGCGAGGGTCCGGGCCTGACCACCGCCGAGTCCAACCTGCCCGACTGGCTCGCCGCCCGCTGGCGCGCGACCTGGGGCGAGCCGACCCTGGCGGGGCTGGCGCTGGCCGCCCGCGAGGAGCCGGCCACCGATCTGAGCCTCAAGCCGGGGACCGACCCTGCCGCGATGGCCGACGCCGTCGACGGCGAGGTCCTGCCCGGCGGAACGATCCGCACCGGCCGGCGCGGCGACCTCGCCGGCTGGCCCGGGTTCGAGGACGGCCTGTGGTGGGTCCAGGACGCCGCCGCCGCGGTTCCGGTCCGCCTGCTGGCCCCCAAGGCCGGCGAGACGATCGTCGACTTCTGCGCGGCGCCCGGCGGCAAGACCCTGCAGCTGGCCGCCGCCGGCGCCGAGGTCACAGCGCTGGACCGTTCGGACAAGAGACTGGACCGCCTGCGCGCCAACCTCGCCCGCACTGGCCTGAACGCCGAGGTCATCGCCGTCCCGGCCGAGGACTGGGACGACCCGCGCGTCTTCGACGCCATCCTGCTGGACGCCCCCTGCACCGCCACCGGCACCTTCCGCCGCAATCCGGAAGTGCTGCGCGCCACCAAACCCGCCGACGTCGCAAAGCTGGCCGATGTCCAGCACCGCCTGCTCGACGCCGCCGCCGCACGCGTGAAGCCGGGCGGCCGTCTGGTCTATTGCGTCTGCTCGCTGGAGCGCGAGGAAGGCGAGACCCAGATCATCGCCTTCCTGCGCCGCAACCCGGCCTTCAAAACCGCCCCGGCCGTTCCCGCCGACCTCGGCGCCCCGGACGAGGCGCGGACCCCCGAAGGCTGGCTGCGCATCCTGCCGTCGATGTGGGCGGAAAAGGGCGGTCTGGACGGCTTCTTCATCGCCCGGCTGGATCGGGCGGAATAATTCCTTCTCCCGTCGGGAGAAGGTGGCGCGCAGCGCCGGATGAGGGCCGACTGGTCCCATCGGCGTAAGCCGCCGCCCGGACAGCGATACGGCTTCGCCGATACCGCCATGCGACCCTCACCCTTTCGCGCAAGGACGCTCGCTTCGCTCCCGTGCGCAAGCCCTCTCCCATCGGGAGAGGGTCGCTAAACCCCTGCCAGCCCGGATCTGTCAGACCGCCGCCAGCACCCGGTAGTCGATCAGCGCCCGCCCCCTGAACCCCAGCGTCTCATAGAAGGCGATGGTTTCGACATGGGCGGCGCGGGCGTGGAGGAAGGCCGTTTCGCCCCGCTGCAGGATGCGCGCCGTCACGATCCGCATCAGGGCCCCGGCGAGACCCTGCCCGCGCCAGTCGGGATGGGTGCAGACGCCGCTGACTTCTCCGTAGCCGTCGAGACTGAGCCGCTCGCCCGCCATGGCCACCAGACGGCCCTCGCGCCGCACGCCGACGAAAGGCCCGAGCAGATGGGTCTTTTCGAGAAAGGGACCCGGCCGGGTCAGGGTCGCCAGCGCCAGCATCTCCGGCCCGTCGGCGTCGGTCAGATCCTCGACCTCGACCGCCCGCCCGCCGGAGGTCAGGGCCTCGCAGGTCATCTGCAGACAGGGGATGTGGTCGATCGGCTCGAACCCCGGCGGCTCGGGCGCGTCCGCTTCGAACAGGGCGATCGTCCCGGTGGCGCGCGCCAGCCGCTGGAGCGCGCTCCAGTCGGGGTCGTCCGCCGGCACGGCGGCGAACAGGGCGTAGGCGGGATCGAAACGGATCGCCGGGCCGTCCGTGACGGCCAGATGGGCCTGCCGCGTCGTCAGGGCGTTGAGGGCCGGTCGGTCGAGGGGATGGTTCGCACGCATGTCCCCGCTCTAGCGCCCGGCGCGGGCGGCGCCAGCCCCCTGTCGACGCAGGGGCCGGAAGTCGCGATCAGGACCGCCAGAAGCCGACGATCTTCTTGACCTCGTCGACCACCGGATCGGCGATGGCGGCGGCCCGTTCGGCCCCGTCCCTGAGCACCCGGTCGATCTCGGCCGTGTCGTCCATCAACCGCCGCATCTCGGCCGTCACCGGCGCCATGGAGGCGACGGCGAGGTCGGCCAGCGCCGGCTTGAAGGCGCCGAACCCCTGGCCGCCGAACTCGGCCAGCACCTGTTCCCGCGTCATGTCGGCGAGGGCGGCGTAGATGGTCACCAGATTCTTCGCCTCGGGCCGGGCGTCCAGCTCTTCGACCGTCTCCGGCAGCGGGGCCGGATCGGTGCGGGCCTTGCGGATCTTGGCGACGATTGAGTCGGCGTCATCGGTCAGATTGATGCGCGACTGGTCCGACGGGTCGGACTTGCTCATCTTGGCCGAGCCGTCGCGCAGGCTCATGACCCGCGGCGCCGGGCCCTGGGTCAGCGGCTCGGGCAGGGGGAAGAAGCCCGGGGCGTTGAAGTCGTTGTTGAATTTGGCGGCGATGTCGCGGGTCAGCTCCAGATGCTGCTTCTGGTCCTCGCCGGTCGGCACCTCGGTCGCCTTGTACAGCAGGATGTCGGCCGCCTGCAGCACCGGATAGGTGTAGAGGCCGACCGACGAGCGTTCCTTGTGCTTGCCGGACTTCTCCTTGAACTGGGTCATTCGGTCCAGCCAGCCGAGGCGGGCAACGCAGTTGAAGATCCACGCCAGCTCGGAATGGGCCCGCACCGCCGACTGCGGGAAGATCACCGACTTCGCCGGGTCCAGCCCCGAAGCGAGATAGGCCGCGGCGATCTCGCGCGTCTGGGCCGCCAGCAGGGCGGGATCCTGCCACACAGTGATGGCGTGGAGGTCGGCCACGAACAGGAAGCAGGGCGCGCCCGTGTCCTGAAGCTGGGTGAACCGCTTCAGGGCGCCGAGGTAGTTGCCCAGGTGCAGGGCACCGGAGGCCTGGATGCCGCTGAGGACCCGGCGCGGGCCGTCATAGGCGATGGGGGCGGGAGAGGCAGGGGAGGCGTCGGACATCAGCGGCAAATGCCCCAGCGGGCCGGCGAGAGCAACCGGAACTCGCGGGCCCGGCCTAGCGTCCCCGCCGGATCAGGCCCCGCACCTCGGCGACGGTGATCGCGCGGGTGGCGAAGGCGAGGGCCACATAGGTCAGGCCGCCGGCCGCCGTGACCAGCAGCAGGGCCGCCTCCTTGGCCCCATGCGAGGTTCCCATGGCGGCCAGCAGATCGGCGATCGGGGCCTCGAGGAGGGACCGGAAAGACGCCGCGATCCCGACCACCACCGCCAACCCGGCCGCCGCCGCCGCAATCCGTCCCAGCCGCGACAGGGCCGGCACGCTCGGGCGATACAGCCCGCGCCGCCACAGGGCGCCGCCCAGCAGCAGCACATTGGTCCAGGCCGCACCCGACACCGCGGCCGCGATTCCGGCGATGCCCCAGCCGACGTAGAACAGGCCGATGGCCAGGGCGGCGTTGACCGCCACCGAGACCAGGGCGAAGGCCATCGGCGTGCGCGTGTCTCCGCGGGCGAAAAAGGCGGGGGCGAGGATGCGGATCAGCACGAAGGCCGGCACGCCCCAGCCGAACTGGAACAGGGCCCGGGCCGTGTTGACCGCGTCGAAAGTCAGGAAGGCCCCGCGGGTGAACAGGGCGTCGATCAGGAAATAGGGCATGGCCATCAGGGCCGCCGCCGCCGGCAGGGTCAGGGCCATCGACAGGATCAGGGCCTCGTCCATCGAGGCCTGCTGCTGCTGGTGGTCCTTCGAGGCCACGGCGCGCGACAGCCGCGGCAGCAGGGCGATGCCGATGGCCACCCCGACGAGGCCCAGCGGCAGCTGGTACAGCCGGTCCGCCGTCGCCAGCCAGGTCCGGCCTCCGGCCACGAAGCTGGACAGGTTGCCCGAGATGAAGACGTTGATCTGGGTCGCCGAATTGCCGATCGCGGCCGGCACGGCGGTGATGATGATGGCCTTGACCGCCGGGGTCAGCCGGGGAAGGCCGATGCGGATGTCGGCCCCCGCCTTGCGCACCGCCCACCAGCACAGCCCGGCCTGGGCGACGCCCGCCGCCAGCACCGCCCAGGACGCCGCATAGGCCGCCCCGACCTGGTCGCCCCGGGCGGGAATGACGGCGGCCAGCATGATCAGGTTCAGCAGGATCGGATAGGCGCCCGAGACGATGAAGCGGCCGCGGGCGTTCAGGACGCCCGACAGCAGGGCGGCGATCGCCATGCACGGCAGATAGGGCATGGTGATCTGGGTCAGGATCACGGCCAGCTTGAAGCGCGCCGGATCGTCGAGGAAGCCGACGTTGATGACCGTCATCAGCCACGGCATCGTCAGTTGGGCGACGAGCGTCAGGACGACGGTGGCGAAGGCGACGGCGGCGAGGGCGTCGGTGGCGACGCGGTCGGCGACCTCCTCGCCCTCGGTCTGCAGGGTCCGCGCATAGGCCGGAACGAAGGCGGCGGCGAAGGCGCCCTCGGCGAAGATGCGCCGGAACAGATTGGGGAAGTTCAGCGCGGTGTTGTAGGCGTCGGCCGCCGGACCGGCCGAGGCCCCCAGCGCGGCGGAAATGACGATGTCGCGGGCGAAGCCGGCCAGCCGGCTGACCAGGGTCAGGCCGCTGAAGATGGCCGACGAGCGCATCATGCCGCCGCCCTTGCGCGCCGTGGTTCCCGACGCCGGGGGCTGGACGATGGGCTCGCTCGTCCCGGATGCGGAGGGCACGGGCGGGGCCGCCTCGAGGGGCTCGGCTGCAGGGGTCTTGTCGGCCATGTCAGCGCCTTAGCCTGCTTCCGGCGTGCGCGATACGGGGCGCCGCGCCGGACGCAACCGGCCGACTTCCGACACGTCGCGCAGGCTGGCGCGAACCGGCGTCGAGACGCGCGAGACGGGCCGGTCCTTCCAGTCCAGCACGGTCTCGAGATCCGCCCGCAGTTGCTCCAGCGCCGGCCCGGCCTTTGGCTTCCGGCCCCTGGCGTCGGTGACGTAGAAGCTGTCCACCACGCGTTCGCCAAAGCCGGCGATATGGGCCGAGCGGACCGACAGTCCGGCGCCTGCCAGCACCCGCGCCAGATCCGCCAGCAACCCGGGGCGATCGGCTCCCGACACCTCGACGACGGCGGCCGAGGGGCTCTGCTCGAGGTCGACGATGGTCGTCGGGCGCACGTCGAAGGCCGCGCGTCTTGGGCTGAACGGCGAAGGCGGCGGCGAGGCGCGCACGCCCTGCCCCCGCGCCGCCGCCTCCAGCGCCCGGATCAGACGGTCCAGCCGTCGCGGCTCGGCCTGTCCGTAGGGCGCGCCCGCGCCGTCCTGCAGTTCGAACACGTCGAGGGCCGTCCCGTCCTCCGCCGTCGCCACCCGCGCGCCGACCACGTCCGCCCCCGCCGCCGCCAGCGCCTGGGCCAGATCGGCGAACAGCCCCGGCCGGTCGCGCGCCGCGACGGCGACCCGCGCAGCCGAGGGGCCCTCCGCCTCTGCCGGGTCGGGGGCCAGCACCTCGGCCACCGCGCCGTCCGCCCGGCCCCGGCGCATCAGCTCGGGATAGTCGTCCAGCGGATCGACCGGATGCAGGGCCTCGCCCCGGAACGCCGCTTCGGTGCGTTGATAGAGATCGCGGATCAGCTGGCCCTTCCAGCCGTTCCAGACGCCGGGCCCCACGGCGCGGATGTCGGCCACGGTCAGGATCAGCAGGGTGCGCAGCCGCTCGGGGTCGCCGACCAGTTCGGTGAAGGCCCGCACCGTCTCCGGATCCGACACGTCGCGCTTCTGGGCGTAGTCGCTGAGCGCCAGGTGATTGCGCACCAGCCAGACCACGAACTCGATACGGCGCGGGTCGAGGCCCAGCCGGTCGCAGGCGCGGCGGGCGGCGATGGCCCCGTCCTCCAGCTGGCCCCGGTCTCCGCCCTTGCCGACGTCGTGCAGCAGCATGGCCAGCATCAGGGCCTCGAAATCATCGATCCGGTGGACGATCTCGCTGGCGTTCGGGTGCTCGGCCTTCAGCTTGCCGCGCCAGATGTCGTTGATGATGCCGATGGCCTGCAGGGTGTGCTCGTCGACCGTATAGGCGTGGTACATGTTGAACTGGGTCTGGCCGACGATCCGCCCCCACTCCGGCAGGAAGCGGCCCAGCAGGCCGGTCTCGTTCATCAGCGTCAGCACCCGGTAGGGCCGCTGCCCCAGGGCGAGGATGTCGAGGAAGGCCCGCGTCGCCTCGGGGTCCCGGCGCAGCGAGGGCGTGACCAGGGACAGGGACCGGCTGACGGCCGAAAAGGCGTCCGGATGCAGATCGAGGTCGTGCGCATCGGCGCAGCGGAACAGGATCAACAGCTTCTCGGGCGCCTCGACGAACACCTCGGGTCCCTTGACCGACAGCCGCCCGGCGTCCTCGATGAAGCCTTCGACGCCGAGATTGCGCCGCCGGCCCGGGATCAGCCGCGAAAGGCTCAGGGTCGGCTTCTGCTGCCGCGCCTCCAGCTTGGCGGACAGGGCGCGGGTCAGACCGCCGACATCGCGGGCGACGAGAAAATAGCGTCGCATGAACCGCTCCACCGCCGGCTCGTCGCCGCGGCCGCGCCAGCCCATCCGCCGGGCCACCTCGGGCTGCAGGTCGAAGGTCAGCTTCTCCTCAGCCCGCCCGGCCACGAGATGCAGGTGGGCCCGGGTGCGCCACAGGAAGTCGAAGGCCTCCTCGAAGGTCCGGCGTTCGCGCGCGGTCAGCAGATCGTCCATCACCCGGGCGCCCAGCGGGCTGTCGGGCGCCAGCGAGCGGGCGATCCAGAACAGGGTGTTGAGGTCGCGCAGGCCGCCCTTGCCGTCCTTGACGTTGGGCTCGACCCGATAGCGCACCGCCCCCGCCTTCTGGTGGCGGGCGTCACGCTCCTCCAGCTTGGCGGCGATGAAGGGGCGCGGGTCGGCCTTGACCACGAGCGTGCGGAAACGGGAGATGAAATCCCCGGCCAGGCCCGGATCGCCAGCCAGGGGGCGCGCCTCCAGCAGCGCCGTGCGCACCGTCATGTCCGACCGCGCCAGCGACAGGCACTCGTCGACCGACCGCGCCGACTGCCCGACCTTCACCCCGAGGTCCCACAGCACATAGAGCATGAACTCGATGACCTGCTCGGTGCGGGGGATCGACTTCCACGGACGCAGGAACAGCAGGTCGAGGTCCGAGAAGGGCGCCAGCACCCCGCGCCCGTAGCCGCCCACGGCGATCAGGCTGAGCCGCTCGGCCTCGGTCGGATTGGGAGCCGGGTACAGTTCCTCGGTGGCGAACCGCCACAGGGTGGTCAGCATGTCGTCGGCGGCGGCGGCGTACAGCCGCGCGACCTCGACCCCGCCCAGACCGTTCTCAAGCCGCTGGGCCGCCCGCGCCCGCGCCGCCTGCCAGGACTCCCGAAGCAGGGCGGTGGCGGCGGCGCGCGGATCGGGCGCGGCGGCGGCCGCGGCCCAGGCGTCGCTGTCGGAGGCCCGCGGATCGGAGGCGTCGGCCGGGCGGCGGCTGCGGGAGCTCATCGCGCCGGTATAGACCCTGGCGCGGGCGTGCGCGACAGTAGGCGCAAGTCGAGGAGGCGCGGCATGATCAGGACCCCCGGGCTGGCGCTCGCCGCCCTGCTCGCCGCCGCGCTCCCGGGATGCGCCCCTGCCGGCCCTTCGCCATCAGCCATCACCGCCCCTGTCGAGGTGCGGGCTGAAGCGCGCCCCGACATCGTCGCCGAGCTCAACGCCGCGCGGACCGATCCCGCCGCCTACGCCCTCAAGGCCCGGACCCTGCGCGCCCTGTACCGCGGCGACCGCATCGAACGCCCCGGCGAGGTCGCCGAAGTCACCCGGGAAGGGACAGCGGCGGTCGATGAGGCCATCGCCTTCCTCGAACGACAGCCTCCGCTCCCGCCTCTTCGCGACAGCCCGCTGCTGGCCCGGGCGGCGGCCGATCATGCGGGGGAGCAGGCCGCCACAGGCGAGGTCGCCCACGCCGGCGCCGACGGCTCGAGCCCGGCGGACCGGATGCGCCGCTACGGACGCTGGTCCGCCACCGGGGAAGCCATCGCCTACGGGCGCGACCGGGCCGGGGACGTCATCCTTCAGCTGATCATCGACGACGGCGTGCCAGACCGGGGTCACCGCCGTATCCTGTTCAACCCGGCCTATGGTCTGGTCGGCGCGGCCTGCGCCCCGCATCCGGTCTGGCGCCGGACCTGCGTGCTCGACTTCGCCCGCGCCGGCTAGCTCCGGATCGCCTTCAGCCGGTAGAGCGCCTCCAGCGCCTCGCGCGGCGACAGTTCGTCCGGCTCGATGGCCGACAGGGCGTCCCTGAGCGCCGAGGACGGCGGCGGCGCGGGCGCTTCGGCCACGGCGAAGAGCGGCAGATCGTCGAGACTGATGGAGGCCGTCTTCTCGCCCTCCAGCCGGTCCAGCACCGCGCGCGCCCGGGCCACGACCGGCGCCGGCACGCCCGCCAGCTTCGCCACCTGCACGCCGTAGGAGCGGTCGGCCGCGCCCGGCGCGGCCTCGTGCAGGAAGACCAGGTCGCCGTTCCACTCCCGCGCCCGCATCGACAGGTTGCAGACGTGGGCCAGCCGCGTCTCCAGCCCGGCCAGCTCGTGATAATGGGTGGCGAACAGGGTGCGGGCGCGGTTGTGGTCGTGCAGGGCCTCGGCCACAGCCCAGGCGATGGCGAGGCCGTCATAGGTGGCGGTGCCGCGCCCGATCTCGTCCAGCACCACGAAACTGCGATCCGTCGCCTGGGTCAGGATGGCGGCGGTCTCGACCATCTCCATCATGAAGGTGGAGCGGCCCCGCGCCAGATCATCCCCGGCCCCGACCCGGCTGAACAGCCGGTCGACCACGCCCAGCCGCATCGCCTTCGCCGGCACGAACGCGCCGGCCTGGGCCAGGACCACCAACAGGGCGTTCTGGCGCAGGAAGGTGGATTTGCCCGCCATGTTGGGGCCGGTGACGATCGACAGCCGCGCGCAGGCGGCGCCCGAGCCGTCGAGCTTGCAGTCGTTCGGCGTATAGGGATCGCCGGCGGACTTGACCGCCGCCTCGACCACCGGATGCCGGCCCGCGGTGACCTCGAAACAGGCGGTGCCGTCCACCGTCGGCCGCACCGCCCCGACCTCCTCGGCCCATTCCGCCAGGGCGGCGTGGGCGTCGAGCTCGGCCAGCGCCTCGGCCACCGCCTGTAGCGGCGCGGCCAACGACTGGACCGCGCGCCGCCACGTCTCGAACGCCTCGCCCTCGATGGCCAGGGCCCGGTGGCCGGCCTGGCTGATCTTCGCGTCCAGTTCCGACAGCTCGACGGTGGTGAAGCGCACCTGGTTGGCCAGGGTCTGGCGGTGGATGAAAGGACTGTCGCCGGTCGGGCGCAGCAGCGGCTCGGCGGCCTTGGCCGAGGTCTCGAGGAAATAGCCGAGCACGGCGTTGTGCCGGATCTTGAAAGGCACGCCCGAGTCTGCGACGGCGCGCGCCTCCAGATCGGCCACGACCCGGCGGCTGTCATCCCGGAGCCGCCGCGCCTCGTCCAGTTCGGGGCGGAAACCCGGGTTCACGAAGCCGCCGTCCCGCGCCAGATGCGGCGGTTCCTGGGCCAGGCCTTCGGCCAGTTCGACCAGCAGGCGACCGGTTTCCGGCGACAGGGTCAACCGGTCGAGGCAGCTGACGATGCGCGGCGGCGGCCCTGTCAGCGGATCCCGTTCCGGTGGAAACAGTCCGGCCACGCCCTCGGCCACCGACAGGCCGGCGCGGATCGCCGCCAGATCGCGGGGCCCGCCACGCCCCAGCGCCAGCCGCGACACGGCCCGGGCCACATCCGGCGCCGCCTTCAGCCCGTCGCGCAGATCGCGGCGCAGATCACGCCGCTCCAGCAGCCACTCGACCGCGTCCAGTCCGTGATTGATGGCGACCGGATCGCGCAGCGGCCGGGCGATTCTTTCGGCAAGAGCCCGCGCCCCGCCCGAGGTGACGGTGCGGTCGATGCAGGCCAGCAGCGAACCGTCGCGTTCGCCGCGCTGGGTGCGGTCGATCTCGAGGCTCAGCCGCGTGGCCGGGTCGATGGCCAGAAAGCCGACATCCCCGGAGCGGCGCGGCGGCGACAGGGCCGGAATCTTGCCGGCCTGGGTGGTCTCCAGATAGGCGGCGATGAGTCCCAGAGCCGAGACTTCCGCTTCCTCGAAGGCGCCGTAACCGTCCAGCGAGGCGACGCCGTACAGCCGCTCGACCCGGGCCCGCGCGCCGACCGGCTCGGCCAGCGCCTGAGGCAGGGCCTGGACCACCCCGCCCGAGCCATCGAGCGCGGCCTTCGCCGCCTCGTCGGAGAACAGCCGGTCGGGGACCAGCACCTCGGACGGCCGGAACGAGGCGAGGGTGGCGGGCAGATCCTCCAGCGAACAGGCGACGACGTCGACCGAGCCGGCCGAGAGCTCGACCACGGCCACCGCCGCCCGGCCCTTGCGGATCGCCACCGCCGCCAGCCGGTTGGCCCCGCGCGCGTCCAGCAGGGAGTCCTCGGTCAGGGTGCCGGGGGTGACGACGCGGACGATGTCCCGATGGACCACCGCCTTGGAGCCGCGCTTCTTCGCCTCGGACGGGGCCTCCAGCTGTTCGCAGATCGCCGCCTTGAAGCCCTGGCGGATCAGCCGCGCCAGATAGCCGTCCAGCGCATGCACCGGCACCCCGGCCATCGGGATGTCTTCGCCCTGATGCTTGCCCCGCTTGGTCAGGGTGATGCCGAGGGCCGCCGCGGCGATCTCGGCGTCCCTGAAGAACAGCTCGTAGAAATCGCCCATGCGGAAGAACAGGATGGCGTCCGGCGCCTGGGCCTTGGCCGCCAGGAATTGCGCCATGACCGGCGTCACGCCGTCGGAAGACGGGAGCGCGTCGGCTCTGGGCGGATGGGCGAGGGGGGCGTTCATCTGAGCGGCGCAAGGTGACGGAATGCGCCCTCTGGCTCAAGCGGCGTCTGACGCCCTTGCACAGGCTTGGCCGCGCTGCGACAAGCGGGGCAGGCGGTTAAGGGAACGCGGTCGAACACCGCGGCTGTGCCCGCAACTGTAGGCGGCGAGACGGTCGATCATTCCGGGGCCTTGGCTCCGGCGTCACTGGGAAACCGGGAAGACGCGATCCTCCGTTTTTGACCCGCAAGCCAGGAGACCTGGCCGCCGACGTCGCACGTCCGCTGCCCGGGACCAGGCAGAGGCGCGGTGATCCGTCGAGGCGACCCGACACTTGCGCCGTCCACCCCGGACGGGTCGGTCGCCCTTTCCACATTCCCGCGACGCGCTCGCGCGGGGACGACGGAGACCTTGCTTCATGCGTTCCCTGCTTCTCGCCACGGCCGCGGCCGTCTGCCTGCCCCTCACCGCCCAGGCCCAAACCGCGGACGACCCGGAGGCCCTGTCCGAAGTCGTCGTCACCGCCACCCGCCTGCCCGCGATCGTCGCGGACGCCCCCGGGGCCCGGGTCATCGATCGGCGGACCATCGACCAGCGCGGCGCTGTCTTCGCCGCCGACATCCTGACCGACGTGCCGGGCCTGTCCGTGGTCCGCTCGGGCGCCTTCGGCGGCGTGGCCCAGGTGCGGATGCGCGGCGCTTCGCCCGGCAAGACCCTGGTGCTGATCGACGGCGTCCCGGTCAACGACCCGGCCGAGGTCAACGGCGCCTTCGATTTCTCCGGCCTCGAGCTTTCGGACATCGAGCGCATCGAGGTGCTGTCGGGACCGCAGTCGTCGCTGTGGGGCTCCGACGCCATCGGCGGGGTGATCGCCTTCACCACCCGCGATCTGGACGGGCTGGCGCTGGAGGCCGAGGCCGGATCGTTCGACACAGTGCGGGGCCGGCTGGCGGCCGGCGTCTCCACCGACCGCTACGGCTTCGGGGCCTGGGTCTCGCATTTCGACACCGACGGCGTTTCCGCCGCCGACGAGGCCGACGGCGCCACCGAGGCTGACGGCCTGACCTCGACCACCGCCGGAGCCCGGGGCCGCTACGCCTTCACGGACGCCGTCTCGGTCGACGGTTCGATCCGCTGGACCGACAGCGACGCGGACCTCGACGGCTTCCCTGCTCCGGCCTTCGTTCTGGTCGACACCGGGGACACGCAGGCCAGCGAGCAGTGGTCCGGCTTCGGTCGCCTGCGCCTCAACGCCCTGGGGCTCGATCACCAGTTCAGCCTGTCCGCCTCCGACATCCGGCGCGACACCGTCTCGGCCTTTCCCTCGACCTTCGAGGCGGACCGGCGGACCCTGCGCTGGCAGGCCGAGGGCGGGGCGGCGGGCGTCGCCTTCGTGGTCGGGGCGGAACGCGAGGAAACGGAAGGCAGTCTCTCGACCGGGCTGACGGAGGAACTCGGGACGACCTCGGCCTTCGCCACCGCCCGGATCGAACCGGGCGACCGGCTGAGCCTGACCGGCGCGCTGCGTCTCGACGACACGGACGACTTCGGCTCGAAGACGACCGGACGCGTCTCGGCCGCCTATGACGCCGGGGCCGGCGTCACCCTGTCGGCGGCCGTGGGCACGGGCTTCAAGGCCCCCTCGATCAGCCAGGCGGTGTGCGACTTCTGCTTCTCGGCCCAACCCCTCCCGGTGCTGCGGCCCGAGACGGCGACCGGCTATGAGGCGGCGATCGGCTGGGCCTCGCCCGACAGCCGTTTCGAAGGCCGGGCCACCGCCTACCGGCTCGAGGTCGAGGACCAGATCACCTACGTCTTCGATCCGGCGACCTTCGACAGCGTCTACATCAACGTGGCCGAGACAGCCACGGACGGCGTCGAGCTGGAAGGGCGGGCGGCGCTGGCCGGCGGCTTCGACCTCGGCCTCGCCTGGGCCTGGACCGACGCCCGCGACGAAACCACCGGCGCCCGCCTGCTGCGGGTTCCCGAACAGGCCGGGTCGGCGACGCTGGGGTGGTCGGGCGAGCGGCTTTCGGCGGCCCTGACCGTCCGGGCCGAGAGCGATCAGGACGACGCCGGCGGCGTTCGGGAGGCCTTCGTCACCGCCAATCTGAACGGCTCATACGTCCTGACGGACACAGTTACCCTGACGGCGCGGATCGAGAACCTGGCGGACGAACGCTACCAGCAGGTGTTCGGCTACGGCGAACCGGGCCGATCCGGCTATCTGGGGATCAGGCTGCGCTACTGATGCGCCGCAGGCCGGCGGCGGCGACCGTCGCCGGCTCCAGCTGCAGGGCGGCCCAGTCGAGCGCGGGGGTCGGGGCGTTGGCCGCCGCGACCACCGCGCGCAGCTCCGCCGCCGAGGCGACGCTGGCGACCACGGCGGACACCTCCGGCAGGCCCATGACATAGGCCAGGGTGGCCTGCATCGGATCGATGCGCGCCTCGGCCAGTCGGCGGCGGATGCGCGACAGGGCGTGGGCGTGGCCGGCCATCTCGGGCGGCAGAGGCTCGCCGCTGATGAACAGCAGGCCGTCGGCGAACACCGAGGTGGCGTGAACATCGACGCCCAGCGCGGCCAGTTCCGACAGGACGCCCGCGTGCTGGGTGCGCTGGTCGAGAAGATTGATCGGCAGTTCGATGACGTCCGGCTGGAACCGGCGCGCCAGCAGGGCGGGGCCGTCCTCGATGCCGGCCCGGAAGCCGATGCGACGATAGAGGCCGCGCGCCTTCAGCGCCTCCAGACGATCCCACAGGGCGCGGCCCTCGGCCCCGGCCAGATCGCCGGCGCAGGACACCAGCAGCGTATCGCCGCGCGGCAGGCCCAGCCGCTCCAGCGAACGGCGCGCCCGGGCTTCGACGCGGTCCACGCCGTCGGTGATCGAAACGGTGCGGACCGTAACCTGGAAGGGCGAGGGGAAGGGCCAGGCCTGGCCCAGCCGGCGCTCGCCGTCGCCGTCCGGCTTGGTGGCCACCAGGGTGACCCCGGCGTCCGCAGCGGTCTGCAGCAGGAAGCGCAGGGCTTCCTCGCGCGCGCCCGCGGGCAAGGGCGCATAGGCGCTGGGCGCGCGAACGGGCTCGTGGACCACCGCCACGGCCAGTTTGTCGATCGGGGAAGGATTGCGATTGGGGATCACCGCCGGACTGTGACGCTGAAAGTTTAAGGCCCCCCTTCCGAGACCTTGACTGAATCTTACCAGCGGAACGTCGATTCCCCGTTTTGGGTCAGGCGGCGGCCTGCGCCAGGGCAGCCAGTACGCCCTTGCCATACCGGTCCAATTTGGTCTGACCGACACCCGGTATATGGGCCAGACGCTCGAGATCCCCGGGCTCGGCGGTGGCGATCTCAAGCAGGGTCCGGTCTTGGAAAATGACGTAGGGCGGCACCCGCTGCTCGGCCGCGCGGTCGCGCCGCCAGGCTCTCAGGACCTCGAACCGGGCGCGCACCCCGGCGTCCATGGTCTCCAGGGCGGCGTTGCGGCCGGTGCGGGTCCGCTCGCGCGGCGCGGCGGCGCGGGCCGGCGCCAGACGCACCTCGATGGAGCGTTCGCCGCGGTAGACCGCCCGCACCGCCTCCGGATCGCCGAGCCTGACCAGAGGCTTGCCCTCGTTCGGGTCCTCCACCAGCAGGCCTTCGAACAGCAGGTGATCGAGCACATCCCGCCAGGTGTGCAGGGCGGTGTCGGCCCCGATGGCCCAGGTCGACAGCGCCGCCTCCCATGGCTGCACATCCTTCGTCTTGCCCAGCAGGTGGTCGATCACCCGGCCCCGGCCGAAGCGTTCGCCCACCCGCTGCACCGCCGCCAGCGCCTTCTGGGCCTGCACCGTGGCGTCGAACTGCGCCGGCGGGTCCTGGCAGATGTCGCAGACGCCGCAGGGTTCGGCCCCGGTCTCGCCGAAATAGCGCCGCACCGCCTGCGGGCGGCAGACGGCGCCGTCCAGCATGGCGAACAGCTGGCGCGCCTTCTTCACCTGCACCGCCTTGACCTCTTCCGCCATCGGCCGGCCCTCGAGCCGGCGCAGCGTCCAGGCGATGTCCGACGGGCCGTACAGGGTGATGCCCTCGGCCGGGTCGCCGTCGCGTCCGGCCCGGCCGATCTCCTGCCAATAGGCTTCCAGCGAACCCGGCGGATCGGCGTGGATGACGAAGCGCACGTCGGCCTTGTCCACCCCCATGCCGAAGGCGATGGTCGCCACCATCACCGCCCCGTCCTCGGCGAGGAACCGCTCCAGACGGCGGTCGCGATCGCGCGCCTCCATGCCGGCGTGATAGGCGATGGCGTTGGTCCCGGCGTCACGCAGCGCCTGGGCGACGCGCTCGCAGCCGTCGCGCGAGCCGCAATAGACCACGCCGGACTTGCCCCGGCGCTGGCGCACCAGATCGATGACGGCGGCGTCGGTGCGGGCGCGAGAACCGTTTTCCTTGCGCACCGCCGCCAGCTGCAGGTTCGGACGGGCGAAACTGTCGACCACCACCCGGGCCTCGCCCAGCCGCAACGACCGGACGATATCCTCGCGGGTGCGGGCGTCGGCCGTCGCCGTGACCGCCACGCGCGGCACGCCGGGGAACAGTTCGGCCAGTCGGCCGAGGGTTCGGTAGTCCGGCCGGAAGTCGTGGCCCCACTGTGAGACGCAGTGCGCCTCGTCGATGGCGATCAGCGACAGCGGCAGGTCATGCAGCCGGTCGATCAGGTGCGGCTGGGCCAGTCCCTCGGGGGAGACATAGAGAAGGTCCAGTTCGCCGGCCCGGGCCGCCCGCCAGATCTCCGACCGGTCGTCCAGCGAAACGCCGGAATCGAGCCGGGCCGCGGCCACGCCCTGCTGCTTCAGCGCTTCCACCTGGTCGGTCATCAGGGCGATCAGCGGCGAGACCACGAGACCGAGCCCCGGCCGCAGCATGGCGGGGATCTGGTAGCAGACGCTCTTGCCGCCGCCGGTCGGCAGCACCGCCAGCACGTCCCGGCCGGCCAGGACCTCGGCGACCACCTCGGCCTGCCGCCCCCGGAAGTCGGGATGGCCCCAGACCCGCTCAAGCGTCGCGCGCGCCTCGGCCAGCGTTGGCGAGGCGGCGATCGGGAGTGAGTCGGCGGGCATCGCCGCCTTGTGCCTCATTTGTTCCGGTGTGTGAACGCCCGGTCTTGCGCTGATCGGCGCGACCCGACCGTCACGGCGGCCCGGATAGATCGACATCCGGCCCCGGGCGTCCCGTCCGGCCCCTCGACGCGCCCGATGACCCAACCGTGTAGCGGCGGCCGACCCTGAAACCCGGTCCGCGCCTTGCTACGGCCGGCGTCCCGCCTTATCCCCGGATCATGTCCGCGCCCCTGATCTGCCCCTCGATCCTCGCCAGCGACTTCGCCCGCCTGGGCGAGGAGGTCGCGGCCCTCGAAGCCGCCGGCGCCGACTGGGTCCACGTCGATGTGATGGACGGCCATTTCGTGCCCAACATCACCATAGGCCCGGAGGTGGTGAAGGCGCTGCGCCCCCACACCACCCTGCCCTTCGACGTGCACCTGATGGTGGCGCCGGTCGATCCCTGGCTCGAGGCCTATCGCGACGCCGGCGCCGACTATCTGACCGTCCACCCCGAGAGCGGCCCGCACCTGCACCGCACCCTCGGCCGCATCCGCCAGTTAGGGGCGAAGGCCGGGGTGGTGCTGAACCCCGGCACGCCCCTGTCGGTGCTCGAGGAGGTGATCGACCTGGTCGATCTGGTCCTGCTGATGTCGGTCAATCCGGGTTTCGGCGGCCAGTCCTTCATTCCTTCCACCCTGCGCAAGATCGAGCGCACCCGGGCCCTGCTCGACGCCGCCGGATCGAAGGCGCATCTGCAGGTCGACGGCGGAGTCACGGCCGCCAACGCCGCGGCCTGCGTCGCCGCCGGGGCCGACGCCCTGGTGGCCGGCACGGCGGTGTTCCGGGAAGGGCCGTCCGCCTACACCGCCAACATCCGGGCGCTGAAGACGGCCCAAATCGCCGGCGCATGAGCCCGCTCGGCCCCTTCGCCCGTCCCGAGGCCGACGCGCCCTCGCCCGGCGAGATCCCCGGCCTGCGCGGCGCCCCGATGCGAACACCGGTGCGGATCTCGGCTCCGGCGACCGGCCCCGGCCTGTGGCCCGCCGTCATCGGCCGCCTGCTCACCCGCCAGATGTGGATCGAGCTGTACGGCCTGCCCGGCTACGCCCTGACTCTGAAGGGCCGGGTGGCGCAGGCTTTCGCCGCCACGCCGCGGGACTTCCGCCCGATCGACGCGGCTGCGGGCAAGACGACGCTGGGCGGCAAATTCATTCTCGCCGGCGCGAGTCTCGAGGCGCCCGCGCCCGAAGACCCCTGGAACCGGCCCAGCCCGACCCGCGCCTTCGCCGCCGAACTCCACGCCTTCGCCTGGCTGCCGTCCCTGATGCTCGAGGGCGAGCGCGGCGCCCGCGAGGCCCTGCGCCTGACCCTGGGCTGGGCCACGGTGTTCGCGCGCTGGTCTCCGTTCGCCTGGGACCCCGCCCTGCTGGCTCGCCGGACCTTCAACCTGGCCTGCGCCGCCCGACGCATGGGCCAGGTCGCGACCGAAGCGGAACGCCTGCGGCTGGCCGATGTGCTGGGCCGGCAGGCGCGGCAGTTGCTGCGGCCGCCCGGCGGCGTCGCCGGCCAGGCCGAACGGCTGGTCGCCGCCGCGACGGCGGGCTGCGTGCTCGCCGGTCCGCCCGGCGCGGCCCTGCGGCGGAAAGCCCTGCGCGGCCTCCCGGCGGCGCTGGCGCGGACGGTCGGCGAGGACGGCGGCCACGCCTCCCGCAGCCCGGAGGCCGGACTGGAGCTGCTGCTCGATCTGCTGACGCTTGAGGACGCCCTCGCCCAGCTGTCGGAGGCCGCGCCCGACGCCGTGCGGGACGCCATCCGCCGGCTGACCGCGGCGGCCCGCTTCCACACCCTGCCCGACGGACGGCTGGTCACCCTGCAGGGCGGCGGTCCGTCGACGGTCGCCCGGGTCGCGGCGGCCGTGGTCCACGACGAGGCGCACGAAGCGGGGCCGCCGTCCGGAGCCGTGGGCGGCGTCGCCCGCGTCCGCAGCCCCCTGCTGAGCGTGGCCGCCGACGTCGCCGGCCCGGCCCGCGGGGCGTGGTCCGCCGCCGCCTGCGCCCAGCCGTTGGCGCTGGAGATCGTCTGCGGCCGCGACCGCCTGGTCACCGGCTGCGGCTGGACCCCGCGCGCGGGCGACCGGCAGGGCCTGCGGCTGGCGCCCGGTCATTCGACCCTGACCCTCGGCGAGAGCTCGACCGGCGCGCCCCTTGGCGGCTGGAAGGGCGAGTTGCTGGGGCATCGCCTGATCAGCCGGCCGCTGCACGTCGAGGTCCATCGCCGCGACGGGGAGGGCGCCGTCTGGCTCGAGGTCGAGCACGACGGCTGGGTTCACGACTTCGGCCTGCTGCACCAGCGCCGCCTCTATCTCGACCAGCGGCTGGACGAGCTCCGCGCCGAGGAGCGGCTGCATCCGGCCCCCGGCCAGAAGGACGTCGTGCGCGCCATCGCCGCCCCCTATGCCGTGCGCTTCCAGCTGGAGCCGGGCGTGCAGGCCTCGCTGGCCCGCGACCGCCGGTCCATCCTGCTGCGGGGCCATTCGGGCCGCGGCTGGTGGTTCCGAACCGACGGACCGGACGTCGCCATCGAGCCCTCGGTCCATATCGACGAGGGCCTGACCCGCCGCTCCTTGCAGATCGTCGTGCGCGGCTCCGCCCGCACCGATTCCGAGACCAAGATCCGTTGGAAGCTGAGCCCCGCGGGGGCCGGCGGCGACCCCACCTGAGCGGGCCGTCGTGCGGGCCCGTCGCGCCATGACCCCCTTGAGGCCGGCGCTTGCCGCGACCATCTGACGGCTGCCGCGTTACGCCTTCATGCCACAGGACCGATCGATGAGCCTCGCCGACCCCACCGCCCTCCCCGACGACCTCATCAAGGACGGCTCCGACGCCGGCTTCATGGCCGATGTCGTCGAGGCGTCAAAGTCCCAGCCGGTGCTGGTCGATTTCTGGGCGACCTGGTGCGGACCGTGCCGCACCCTGACGCCGATGCTGGAGAAGGCCGTCCGCGCCGCCGGCGGGGCCGTCAAACTGGTCAAGATCGACGTCGACAAGAACCCCGCCTACGCCGGCCAGCTGCGGGTGCAATCGATCCCGACGGTCTACGCCTTCGTCAACGGCCAGCCGGTCGACGGCTTCCAGGGGGCGGTTCCCGAGAGCCAGCTCAAGGCCTTCATCGACAAGCTGACCGGCGGGACCAGCGCCAATTCCGATATCGAACAGCTGATGTCTTTGGGCGAGGAATCCCTGTCGCTGAACGACCTCGGCGGCGCCGCCCAGGCCTTCGCCCAGGTGATGACGCTGGAACCGGGGCACGAGGGCGCCATCGCGGGCATGGCGCGCGTCTACCTGGCCGACGGCGACCCCGACCAGGCCCGCCAGACCCTCGCCATGGCCCCCGCCGATTCGAAGAACGCCCAGGTCCAGTCGATCCGGGCCCAGCTGGCGCTGGCCTCGGCCGCGCCGGCCGGCGCGAGCGCCGAACTGGAGGCGCGCGTGGCCGCCAATCCGTCCGACCATCAGGCCCGCTACGACCTGTCGCTGGCCCAGGCCGCCGTGGGCGATCTGCAGGGCGCGGTCGACAGTCTGCTGGCCATTGTCGCGGCCGACCGCGAATGGAACGACCAGGCCGCCCGCAAGCAGCTGCTGGTCGTGTTCGAGGCGGCCGGAGCGGCCTCCGAGATCGCCCGTGACGGCCGCCGCCGCCTGTCCTCCATCCTGTTCGCCTAGAGGGAAATCGCATGGCGCAGGGCTATGTCAGGGTCGCAGACCTGCCGCAGGTCATCCCGGTCTTTCCCCTGCCCGGCGCCATCCTGCTGCCGCGCGGGCAGCTGCCGTTGAACATCTTCGAGCCGCGCTATCTGAACATGATAGACGACGCCATGGCCGGCGACCGGATCATCGGCATGATCCAGCCCCGGCCGGGTTCGTCCGGCCTGTCGCCGATCGGCTGCGCCGGCCGCATCACCAGCTACGCCGAGACCTCCGACGGTCGCTATCTGATCACCCTGACCGGCTGCGCCCGCTTCCATCTGGCCAGCGAGCTGCCGGCCCGGACACCCTACCGGCAGGTCCGCGCCGACTACCTTCCCTTCGAGGCCGACCTCGCGGCCCCGCCGGTCGATGACGTCGGCCTCGACCGCGAGCCCCTGCTCGACGCCCTGCGCGCCTATCTGGAGACGCGCGGCCTCGACATCGACTGGGACACGGCCGAGACCGCGCCGCCGGAAGCCCTGATCAACAGCCTGTCCATGGCCCTGCCCTTCGAACCTGCCGAAAAGCAGGCGCTGCTGGAGGCGGGCAGCCTGACCGACCGCTCGGCCGTCCTCACCGCCCTGATGACCATCGATGCGGCGGAATCAGGCGACGGCGATACGCCGTCGATGCAATAGTGACCCCATGAGCGACGCCTTCCACACCCCCGCCTCCGTCGATCCCCGCCTGCTCGAGGTGCTGGTCTGCCCCGTCACCCGGGGACGGCTGACCTATGACCGCGAGCGCCAGGAACTGGTGTCCAAGGGCGCCAAACTGGCCTTCCCGATCCGCGACGGCGTGCCGATCATGCTCGCCGAGGAAGCCCGAAAACTGGACTAGCCGCGCCCGGGCTGGGAGCCATGGAGCGCACCCTCCGCGCTCAAGCAGCGAGCCGCGCGGCGAGCGATAGCGCCCCCTCTTTAGAGGGCCTCACCCCGCAACAGCCGCGGCAGATCCCCTGTCGCGCCGCCCGCTTCGTGCATGAAGGCGCGGCGCAGGGGGGCGATGCGGTTGACGGCGGCGATGCCGAGGTCGCGCGCCAGCCGCACCGGCGCCAGATCGTTGGAGAACAGCCGCACGAAGCCGTCGAAGCCGGCGGCGAGGGCAGCGTTATCGAAGCGCCGCCAGCGGGCGTAGCGGTCCAGCACCGTCTCCGAGCCGATGTCCTCGCCCAGTCGCACGGCCTCGACCAGCACCTCGGCGAGGGCCGCGGCGTCCTTCAGCCCCATGTTCAGCCCCTGTCCGGCGACCGGGTGGACGCCGTGGGCCGCGTCGCCGATCAGGGCGATCCGCGGCGCGGTCAGGCCCTCGGCCAACTGCAGCGACAGCGGATAGACGAAGCGCGGCCCCACCACCGAGACATCGTCGAGGAAATCCCCAAACCGCCGCATCAGATGGGCGTGGAAGGCCTCGTCCGACGCCGCTTTCAGCGCCTCGGCGCGTCGCGTGGTCTCGGTCCAGACGAGGCTGGCCCGCCGCTCGGTCAACGGCAGGATGGCGAACGGACCGGACGGCAGAAAGTATTCGTGGGCGACATTGCCGTGGTCGCGGCCAAGCGACACCGTGGCCACGACGCCGCTCTGCCCATAGCCCCAGCCGACCGTGTCGATGCCGGCCTCGCGCCGCACCCGCGATCCCCGGCCCTCGGCCCCGACCACCAGCGGGGCGCGCAGCACGTCACCGTTCGTCAGCGTGACCGTGGCCAGCCCCGGCCCCGCCTCGACCCGGTCCACCGAGGCCGGGGCGCGGACCTCGAGGCCCGCCGCCGTCACCGCCTCGGCGAGGGCGACGCGGATGCGCCGGTTCTCGACCATATAGCCCAGCGGCTCGCCGTCGGTGCGATCGCCGATCTCGTCGGCGTCGAAGCGCAGGAAGGCGGACGAGGCGGGCCGCGAGGCCGCCCCGGGCCGGCGCCCGTCGGTGACCAGAATGCGGTCCATGCGGCAGGCGTGCGGACGCAGGCCCTCGCCCACGCCGAGCGCGTCCAGCATGCGGAAAGTCGAGAATGCGATCGCCGTCGAACGCCCGTCGAACGACGGCGCCAGCTGGGCCGAAAACGGCTGCGGATCGACCAGCACCACCCTCAGCCCGCCCTGGGCGGCGGCGAGACCGAAGGTCGCGCCCGCCAGCCCGGCCCCGGCGATGATGATGTCGTAGCGGTCGGTTTCGGTCATGAGCCGGTTGTCGCGCCGCAGGGCCGCGAGGTCCAGTGCGGCAAAGTGGAAGCCGGCGTCCGGCCCCTAAAGTAAACAGCCCCTTAACCCTGCCTGGGCGAAAACCGTCGGAGTTGCCGTTTCGCCGGAGTCCGCCGCCGCATGTCCGCCGCCCTCGCCCTCGGCCACCGCGCCTTCGAGAGCGCCCGCATCGTCTGGGCGGCGCCGTTCGCGGTGCGCTTCCGCGGCGTGCTGCAGGCCCTGCTGGCGGCGCTGCTGCTGGCCGCCCTGATCTCGTGGAATCCGGCCGACCCGAGCCTCAACGCCGCCTCTTCGGCCGCGCCGACCAACTGGCTGGGCCTCAACGGCGCCCTGTTCGCCGACCTGTTCATGCAGTCGCTCGGACTGGCCGCTTGGCCGGCCGCCCTGCTGCTGATCGCCTTCGGCCTCGCCGGGGCCATCGGCGACACAGTCCAGCAGCGGCTCAAGCCGACGCCGTTCAAGGCCTTCGCCGCCACCGCCGGCGTGCTCAGCCTGTCCGCCGCCCTGTCCGCCCTCGCCCAGCCCGCCGCCTGGCCGCTGGCGGCCGGGCTCGGAGGCCTGTGGGGCGACGCCTTGGTCGGCCTCGTGCGTATGGCCTTCGCAGCGCTGCGCCTGCCCGGAGCCGCCATCGGCGCCGGGGTGATCTTCCTGCCGCTCGGCCTGTGGGGCGTCGGCTACGCCATCGGCCTGCGCCTCTCGGACCTCGGCGAAGCCCTCGACTGGGCGCGCGGGCTGCGCCGCTCCGGCTCGCCGCCGCCCGTCGCGCGCCGCGCCGCCGCCGAGGCCCCGCCCCGCGTCCGTCCCG
>NZ_JAKFDS010000084.1:0-13062 GCF_036676055.1 Brevundimonas sp.
GACGCCATCATCGAGGCCATCGACGCCGAGGTGCCGTTCATCACCTGCATCACCGAGGGCATTCCGGTGCTGGACATGGTGCGGGTCAAGGCGCGGCTGGACCGCTCGAAGTCCCGCCTGCTGGGCCCCAACTGCCCCGGCATCCTGACGCCCGAAGAGTGCAAGATCGGCATCATGCCGGGCTCGATCTTCAAGAAGGGCAATGTCGGCATCGTCTCGCGCTCGGGCACCCTGACCTATGAGGCGGTGTTCCAGACCACCAACGAAGGCCTCGGCCAGACCACGGCCGTCGGTATCGGCGGCGACCCGGTCAAGGGCACCGAATTCATCGACGTGCTGGAGCTGTTCCTCGCCGACCCCGAGACCCAGTCGATCGTCATGATCGGCGAGATCGGCGGCGGGGCCGAGGAGGACGCGGCCCAGTTCCTGATCGACGAGGCGAAGAAGGGTCGCTCCAAGCCGATGGTCGGCTTCATCGCCGGCCGCACCGCGCCCAAGGGTCGCACCATGGGCCACGCCGGGGCCGTGGTCTCGGGCGGCAAGGGCGATGCGGAGTCCAAGATCGCGGCCATGGAAGCCGCCGGAATCCGGGTCTCGCCCTCGCCGGCGCGCCTCGGCGCGACCCTGGTGGAAGTGCTGAAGGGCTGACGCCAGTGTCCCACTAGTGGGGCAAGGAACCGGCGAAAATTGGCGGATTCCGGAGAAATTCGCCCTTTTCGCCCCCATTCGGTCATGACCCATAAGGAAACAGCGCCTATATCAGCGGCGCCGGTTTCGCGCAGACGTGCGCGCGCCGCCCAAGGGACGTGACGAGAACAATGGCGGACGATGCCGGTCGGCTGAACCAGGTCTTTGCCGAGACCAGCTTCCTGTATGGATCGAACGCCTCGTTCATCGAGGATCTGCACGGCAAATGGGCCGCCGATCCGGCGTCCGTGTCCGCCGAGTGGCGCGCCTTCTTTGACCAGTTGCGGGACAACGCCGAGACGGTGAAGGCCGCCGGGGCGGCCGGCGCCTGGGGCCGATCGGGCGTCTCCGAGCCGACCGAGGAGGCCGCGGTGTTCGACGGCCGCTGGCCGGCCCCGAAGCCCGATCCGAAGAAGGCCGCCGCCGCGGCGCCCGCGAGGACCGACGCCGGGGCCGGGGTGTCGGCCGAGGCGATCCGCGCCGCCGCCCACGACTCGATCCGCGCCCTGATGCTGATCCGCAGCTATCGCGTTCGCGGTCACCTGCAGGCGACGCTGGACCCGCTGGGCATCGAACAGCCGCACGAAAACCCCGAGCTGACGCCGGAGTTCTACGGCTTCTCGGAAGCCGACATGGACCGGCCGATCTTCCTCGACGGCGTTCTGGGGCTGGAGACCGGCACGATCCGCGAGGTGCTGGCGATCCTGAAGCGCACCTACTGTGGCCACATCGGCATCCAGTTCATGCACATCGCCGAGCCGGAGGAGAAGTCCTGGCTGCAGGCGCGCTTCGAGGGCTCCGACAAGTTCGAGCGCAACGCCTTCACCAAGGAAGGCAAGCTGGCCATCCTGAACAAGCTGATCGAGGCCGAGGGCTTCGAGCGCTTCCTGCACAAACGCTTCCCCGGCACCAAGCGGTTCGGGCTCGACGGCGGCGAGGCCATGGTCCCGGCGCTGGAGCAGATCATCAAGCGCGGCGGCGCCCTGGGCGTCGACGAGATCGTGCTGGGCATGGCCCACCGCGGACGGCTGAACACCCTGGCGGCGGTGATGGGCAAGCCCTATCGCGCCATCTTCCACGAGTTCCAGGGCGGCTCGACCGTGCCCTCGGACATCGAGGGCTCGGGCGACGTCAAATACCACATGGGCGCCAGCTCGGACCGCGCGTTCGACGGCAACACCGTCCACCTGTCGCTGACCGCCAACCCGTCGCACCTTGAGATCGTCAACCCGGTGGTGCTGGGCAAGGCGCGGGCGAAACAGGCGTTCGACATCCGCGAGGCCAACGTCGGCAAGCCCGAGGAGCAATGGGCGCTGGACCGCTCCAAGGTCGTGCCGCTGTTGATTCACGGCGACGCCGCCTTCGCCGGCCAGGGCGTGGTCGCCGAATGCTTCGCCCTGATGGGGCTGAAGGGTTACCGCACCGGCGGGACGATCCATTTTGTCGTCAACAACCAGATCGGCTTCACCACCAGCCCGCGCAACTCGCGCAGCTCGCCCTATCCGTCGGACGTGGCCCTGATGGTCCAGGCGCCGATCTTCCACGTCAACGGCGACGACCCCGAGGCGGTGGTCTTCGCCGCCAAGGTGGCCACTGAGTTCCGGCAGAAATTCCACAAGGACGTGGTGGTGGACATGTTCTGCTACCGCCGCTTCGGCCACAACGAGGGCGACGACCCGACCTTCACCCAGCCGCTGATGTATTCGAAGATCCGCGCCCTGCAGTCGACGCGCGAGATCTACACCGCCCGCCTGATCGCCGAGGGTGTGACGACCCAGGCCGAGGTCGACGCCGAGATCGCGCGCTTCGAGGCCTTCCTCGACGCCGAGTTCGAGGCCGGCAA
This sequence comes from Brevundimonas sp., assembly GCF_036676055.1. Lineage (GTDB taxonomy): Bacteria > Pseudomonadota > Alphaproteobacteria > Caulobacterales > Caulobacteraceae > Brevundimonas. Next base: position 2,531 of record NZ_JAKFDS010000084.1, read on the forward strand.
GACCTTCGTGGCGAAGAAGGCCGACTGGATGGACGGCCAGTGGCAGGGCATCGGCCAGCCGGACGGCGAGGAGCGCCGCGGCGAGACCTCGGTCCCGGCCGCGAAGCTCAAGGACCTCGGCCACCGCCTGACGACGATCCCGAACGACGTCGACATGCACAAGACGCTGAAGCGCGTCATGGACGGCCGGCGCGAGATGATCACGACCGGCGAGAACATCGACTGGGCCACGGCCGAGAGCCTGGCCTTCGCCTCGCTGCTGGACGAGGGCTTCCCGGTCCGCCTGTCGGGTCAGGATTCGGTGCGCGGCACCTTCAGCCAGCGCCACTCGGGCATCGTCGACCAGACCACCGAGGCCCGCTACGTCCCGCTGAACAATCTGTCGGAACGCCAGGCCCAGTTCGAGGTCATCGACTCGGCCCTGTCGGAAGAGGCGGTGCTGGGCTTCGAATACGGCTACGCCCTGACCGACCCCAACACCCTGGTGATGTGGGAAGCCCAGTTCGGCGACTTCGTGAACGGGGCCCAGGTGGTGATCGACCAGTTCATCACCTCGGGCGAGCGCAAATGGCTGCGCATGTGCGGCCTGACCATGCTGCTGCCGCACGGCTACGAGGGGCAGGGACCGGAGCACTCCTCGGCCCGTCTCGAACGCTTCCTGCAGCAGTGCGCCGAGGACAATATCCAGGTCGCCAACTGCTCGACCCCGGCCAACTATTTCCACATCCTGCGTCGCCAGATGCACCGGCCCTTCCGCAAGCCGCTGATCATGATGACGCCCAAGAGCCTGCTGCGTCACAAGAAGGCGGTCTCGACGCTCGCCGACATGGCCGAGGGCAGCTCCTTCCATCGCGTGCTGCACGACGACGCCCAGACGCGGCCCGAGGTTTCGGGGATCACGATCAAGGCGGACAAGGACATCCGCCGCGTCGTGCTGTGTTCGGGCAAGGTCTATTACGACCTGCTGGAGCGGCGCGAACGCGACCAGATCGACGACGTCTATCTGATGCGTCTCGAGCAATTCTATCCGTGGCCGATGAAGTCGCTGATGACCGAACTGGCCCGCTTCCCCAACGCCGAACTGGTCTGGTGCCAGGAAGAGCCGAAGAACATGGGCGGCTGGACCTTCGTCGATCCGTGGATCGAACTGACGCTGGAGAAGCTTTCGGTGAAGTCGAAACGGGCCCGCTACGTCGGTCGCCCGGCCTCGGCCTCGACCGCCGCCGGACTGATGAGCCGGCACCTGAAAGAACTCGACGCCTTCCTGACCGACGCTTTCGCCAAATAACGACAGACCTGGAACCGACCATGGCCGACATTCTCACCCCCGCCCTCGGCGAATCCGTCACCGAAGCCACCATCGGCAAGTGGACGAAGAAGGCCGGCGACGCCGTGAAGAAGGACGAGGTCCTGGTCGAGCTCGAGACCGACAAGGTTTCGCTGGAAGTCGTCTCGCCCGCCGACGGCGTGCTGGCCGAGATCAGGACGCCCGACGGCGAGACGGTGACCCCGGGCGCCGTGCTGGGCGTAGTCACGGAGGGCGCGTCCGCCGCGCCGTCCGCCGACGCCCCGAAGACTGAGGCCAAAGCCGCGCCCGCGCCCAAGGCCGAGGCCGCTCCGGCCCCGACCGCCGCCGCGCCTGCCGCTGCGCCCGCGCCCGCTGCGGCCTCGGGCGGCTCGGTCGCCATCATGACCCCGACCATGGGCGAGAGCGTCGCCGAGGGCACGATGGGGACCTGGCTGAAGAAGTCCGGCGACACGGTCGCGAAGGACGAACTGCTGGTCGAGATCGAGACCGACAAGGTCGCGGTCGAGGTGTCGGCCCCCGCCGCCGGCGTCCTGACCATCGAGGCCGAAGCCGGCTCCACGGTCACGCCGGGCCAGCAGATCGGTTCGATCGCCGCCTCGGGCGCCGCCGCTGCGCCCGCCGCCGCCGCGACCCCGGCCGCCAACGCCGGCTCGGCCCAGATCAAATCGGGCGAAGACCCGCACCTGTCGCCGGCCGTCCAGCGCGTGGTGACCGAGAACAACCTCGACCCGAAGGCGCTGGGCGCCACCGGGCCGAAGGGCAACATCACCAAGGGCGACGCCCTCGCCGCCATCAACGCCGCGCCCCAGACCTCCGCCCCGGCTCCGGCCGCCGCCCCGGCCGCGCCGCGCGCCGACCAGCCGCGCGAGGAGCGGGTCAAGATGACCCGGCTGCGCCAGACCATCGCCCGCCGGCTGAAGGAATCGCAGAACACCGCGGCCCAGCTGACCACCTTCAACGAGGTGGACATGACCAACGTCATGGCCCTGCGCGGCCAGTACAAGGACGTGTTCGAGAAGCGCCACGGGGTGAAGCTCGGCTTCATGAGCTTCTTCACCCGCGCCGTGGTGCAGGCCCTGCAGGAGATTCCGGCGGTCAACGCCGAGATCGACGGCACGGACATCATCTACAAGAACCACTACGACATCGGCATCGCCGTCGGCACCGAGAAGGGGCTGGTCGTGCCGGTCCTGCGCGACGCCGACCAGCTGTCGCTGGCGGGCATCGAGAAGGGCATCGCGGCGCTGGGCAAGGCGGCCCGCGACGGCGACCTGACCCTGGACCAGCTGCAGGGCGGCACCTTCACCATCACTAACGGCGGCACCTACGGCTCGCTGATGTCGACGCCGATCCTGAATGCGCCGCAGTCGGGCATCCTGGGCATGCACAACATCGTCCAGCGCCCCATGGCGGTGAACGGCGAGGTCAAGATCCGGCCGATGATGTACCTCGCCCTCAGCTACGATCACCGCATCGTCGACGGCAAGGAGGCGGTGACCTTCCTGGTGCGGATCAAGGAGCTGCTCGAGGATCCGGCGCGGGCGCTGCTGGACCTGTAGGGCGCTGGACCCGGTCTTCCACCTGTCGCTGTCGGTGTCCGACCTCGCGCGGACGCGGCGGTTCTATGAGGACGTGTTCGGCGCGCAGGCCGGCCGCGTCACCGGTCACTGGATCGATCTGTGGCTGTTCGGCGCCCAGGTCACCGCCTATCAGCGGCCCGCCGCCGTCGTCCCGTCGCCCTTCCGCGAGGCCCAGCATTTCGGCGCGACGCTGGCTTGGGACGACTGGATGCGGCTCGCGGACCGCCTTGTCGCGGCGGGTGTGGAGTTCCGGCTCCAGCCCACGGTCGATGAGGCGGGGGCCCGGGCGAAGATGATGATCGCGGATCCCGACGGCTATCTGGTCGAGCTCAAGGCCTACGCCGACCCATCCCTGCTGCGGCCCGGGATCCGATCCAGCACCTCATCTGTGTCCTGACCCAGCGCCGGCGGCGGCCGGTCGTAGGCGACAGGGGTGGCGGACATCCGGATCGGCGAGGCGACGGTGCGGACCGGTTCCGACAGGTCGCGGCGGGTTTGGGCGATCTCCAGCCCGCGGTGCTTCGCCTGGGGCTCGTCGAACACCTGATCGACCGTATTGACCGGGCCGCAGGGCACGCCAGCGGCCTCCAGCGCCGCCATCAGGCCGTGCATCGTGTGGCCCGCGGTCAGGGCCGAGATCTCGGCGGTCATGACGGCGCGGTGCTCGATGCGCAGGGCGTTGGTGAGGAAGCGGGGGTCGGCGCCGAGGCCCGGTGCGCCCAGCGCGCCCGCGAGAGCGCGAAACTGGCTGTCGTTGCCCACGGCGATCACCACCATACCGTCCGTGCACGGAAAGGGCTGGTAGGGGGCGAGGTTCGGGTGGGCGTTGCCCATCCGCGTCGGGGCCGTGCCGCTGACGAAGAAATTGGTCGCCTGATTGGCCAGCATGGCGGCCTGGACGTCGAACAGGGCGATGTCGATATGCTGGCCCTGACCCGCGGCGCGGGCGTGCAGCAGGGCCGCCATGATGGCGTTGGAGGCGTAGAGGCCGGTGAACAGGTCGACCACGGCGACCCCGACCTTCATCGGCTCGGCCCCGGGGGCGCCGTCGGGCTGGCCGGTGACCGACATCAACCCGCCCATGGCCTGGATCATATAGTCGTAGCCGGCCCGGTGCGCGTCGGGCCCGTCCTGACCGAAGCCGGTGATGGAGCAATAGACGAGGCGGGGGTTGATCGCCGACAGGGCGGCGAAGTCGAGGCCGTACTTCTTCAACCCGCCGGTCTTGAAGTTTTCGACGAGAACGTCGCAGGTCTTCGTCAGCTCACGGATGATCGCTGCGCCCTCGGGCGTGGCGAGGTCCAGCTCGACTGACTTCTTGCCCCGGTTGGCGCACAGGAAATAGGCGGCGTCGCCCCTCGAGCCGTCGGCTTTGGTCGTGAACGGCGGGCCCCAGTGGCGGGTGTCGTCGCCGGCCCCGGGCCGCTCGATCTTGATCACCTCGGCCCCGAGGTCGGCCAGGGTCTGGGTCGCCCACGGGCCGGCGAGCACGCGGCTGAGATCGAGAACGCGAACGCCGGAGAGGGGGCCGTGGGTCATGGCCCTGCTTAGCCGTTCGACCGCGTCGGCTAAAGCCCCGGGTCCCAAACCCCGGCGTTGCGCATGCGGCATTCGCGGGCCTCGCGGGCGCGGCCGTCCATCTCCTCGGCCATGCAGCAGACGGCGCGGGACACCGTGGCCTTATGCACGCCCGGCACCACGGCGTGCAGGAAGGCGCAGCCGGCCAACTTCAGCAGGCGGAAGCCGAAGCGGGACGAGGCGGCCATATGCTCTAGATAGCTTTCCTTGACCTCGCGCGGGTGGTCGACGAACAGGCGATTCAGCGTCTGGATCATGGCGGCAGTCTAGCCTGCAACAGGGCGGGGCTCTACCCGTCGGCGCCATTCTGGCCTAAACCGCGCCGCAGAACAGGGGGTCGGCATCGCGACCGCCCAAATCCGCGCCCGCTCAAGGAAAGACCGCCCATGGCCGACGGCTCCGCTTCTCCCGCCAAGACCTTCCGCTGGGACGACCCGCTGGACCTGTCGGGCCGGCTGACCGACGACGAGCGGATGATCCAGGACGCGGCGCGGTCCTACGCCCGCGAGAAGCTGCTGCCCCGCGTGGTCGAGGCCTTCCGCGACGAAACCTTCGACCGCGCCATCATGACCGAGCTGGGCGAGATGGGCTTCCTCGGGGCCATGCTGCCGGAACAGTATGGCGGCTCCTCGGTCAGCCATGTCGCCTATGGCCTCATCGCGCGCGAGATCGAGGCGGTCGACAGCGGCTATCGTTCGGCCATGAGCGTGCAGTCGTCGCTGGCCATGTATCCGATCTACGCCTTCGGCTCGGAAGAGCAGAAGATGCGCTTCCTGCCCCGCATGGCCGCCGGCGAACTGGTCGGCTGCTTCGGCCTGACCGAGGCCGACGGCGGCTCCGACCCGGCCTCGATGAAGACGAAGGCGGTCAAGGTCGACGGCGGCTACAGGCTGAACGGCGCCAAATACTGGATCACCAACAGCCCGATCAGCGACCTCGCCGTGGTCTGGGCCAAGCTGGATGACGTCATCCGCGGCTTCATCGTCGAGCGCGGCATGGACGGCTTCACCACCGACAAGATCGGCGACAAGCTGAGCCTGCGCGCCTCGATCACCGGCGACATCGGCCTGAACGACGTCTTCGTGCCCGAGGAAAACCTGCTGCCGGGCGTCAAGGGCCTGCGCGGGCCCTTCTCGTGCCTGAACAAGGCCCGCTACGGCATCGCCTGGGGGGCGATGGGCGCGGCCGAGGCCTGTTTCCACCTGACCCGCGACTATGTCGGCGAGCGCATGCTGTTCGGCCGCCCGCTGTCGTCGCGACAGCTGGTGCAGAAGAAGCTGGCCGACATGCAGACCGAGATCTTCCTCGGCTTCGAGGGCGCGCTGGCGCTGGGCCGGCTGCTCGACCAGGGGGCCTGGGTTCCCGAGGCCATCTCGATGATGAAGCGCAACAACTGCGGCAAGGCCCTGGCCATCGCCCGCGAGGCCCGCGACATGCACGGCGGCGCCGGCATCACCGGCGAGATGCACGTCATGCGCCACGCCATGAACCTCGAGACGGTCAACACCTATGAAGGCGCCCACGACGTCCACGCCCTGATCCTGGGCCGCGCCATCACCGGCCGGAGCGCCTTCTGATGGCCGACGCGCCCGAGGGCCGCCTCGTCGGCCGGGTCATCGCCATGCCGGCCGACACCAACCCCGAGGGCGACATCTTCGGCGGTTGGCTGCTGGCGCATATGGACCTCGCGGGGGCGACCCCGGCCTTCGAACTGGCGCAGGGGCGGTGCGCGACGGTGGCGCTGGACGCCATGGTCTTCCACCAGCCGGTCTCGGTCGGCGACGAGGTCTCGCTGCACGCCACCGTGATCAAGACTGGCCGGACCTCGATCCGGGTCCATGTCGAAGCGTGGAAGCGGTCGCGCAACGAGGCCCACAGTCAGGCCGTCCGGGTCACCGAGGGCGTCTTCACCTACGTCGCCATCGGTCCCGACAAGACGCCGCGGCCGCTGCCGGGCGTTGCGGCATAACCTACCGCCGGGCTCGGAAATCTTGACCTTCGGGCTTGCTCCCCCTACCTCCCCGCCATGGCCATTCGTCGCATCCTCACCATCGACAACGCCGCCGATCTGGCGGTGCTGAAGCAGGTCTCCCGCCCGGTCGAAGGGCCGGTGACGGATGAGCTGCGCGCTCTGATGGATGACATGCTGGAGACGATGTACGCGGCCCCGGGCATCGGTCTGGCCGCCGTCCAGATCGGCGACGTGCGCCGGGTCATCGTCATGGACCTGGGCGACCGCGAGATCGCCGGCGAGGCGCCGGACGAGGACGCCTCCGACGAGGCCCAGGCCGCCGACCAGCTGGCCCGCCGCAACCCGCGCTATTTCGTCAATCCCGAGATCGTCTGGGCCTCGGACGAGCTGTTCCAGTACGAGGAAGGCTGCCTGTCGGTGCCGGACGTCTATGACGCCGTCGAACGGCCCGCCCGCGTCCGCATCCGCTACATGGACTACGCCGGAAAGACCGTCGAGGAAGAGTGCGACGGCCTCTACGCCGTCTGCATCCAGCACGAGATGGACCACCTCGAGGGCGTGCTGTTCATCGACCACCTGTCGCGGCTGAAGCGCGAGCGCGCCGTGGCCCGGGTCAAGAAGGCCGCGAGGCTGGCCGCCTGATGGCCCGTCTGAAGCGCAACCGCGACCGCATCATCGACCCCTCCGGCCGTCGCCGGCTGACCCGCAACGAAAAGGTCGGCGTGGCCAGCCTGATCACCCTGGTCGGCGTGGCCGCCGTGGGCGTCGTGGCCGGCATCCTGCTGGACCGTCTGCTCGACTTCGACGACGCCTTCGACGCGGGCGGCGAATGGGACGAGGGCGGCGGCGTCGAGACGCGCTGGCAGTAGGGCCCGCAGCCGTCTAAAGGCGGGGCCATGCGCCTCGCCTTCATGGGAACTCCCGACTTCGCCGTGCCCTCGCTGGCCGAGCTGATCGCCAGCGGCCACGAGATCGTCGCTGTCTATTCGCAGCCGCCCAAGCCCCGCGGCCGCGGCCAGAAGCTGACGCCCTCGCCGGTGCAGGCCTTCGCCGAGACCATGGGCCTACCGGTGTTCACGCCGGAATCGATGAAGTCGGCCGAGGCCATCGAGACCTTCCGCAGCCTCGACGTCGACGCCGCCTGCGTCGTCGCCTACGGCCAGATCCTCAAGCGCGAGGTGCTCGACGCGCCGCGGCTGGGCTGTTTCAACCTGCACGGCTCGCTGCTGCCGCGCTGGCGCGGGGCGGCCCCGATCCAGCGGGCCATCATGGCCGGCGACCGCCAGACCGGCGTGCAGATCATGCGCATGTCCGAGGGCCTCGACGAAGGGCCGATCCTGCTGTCCGAGGTGCTGGACATCCGGCCCGACGACACGGCGGCGACCCTGTCCGACCGCATGTCGCACACCGGCGCCAGCCTGTGGCCGCGCGCCCTCGCGGCGATCGAACGCGGCGGGGTCGAGGGGACGCCCCAGGTCGGCGAACCGACCTACGCCCGCAAGATCACCCCGGCCGAGGCGCGCATCGACTGGACCCGTTCGGCGGCGGAGATCGACTACCACATCCGCGGCCTGTCGCCCTTCCCCGGGGCCTGGTTCGAGGCGCCGGGGCCCGAGGGGCCTGTGCGGATCAGGGCGCTGATGTCGCGCGTCTCCGGACCGGGCGAGGGCGCGCCGGGCGAGGTGCTGGATGCTGGCCGGGATGGGGGCCTGCGCGTGGCCTGCGGCGACGGCGTGGTGCGTCTGCTGACGGTGCAGCGGCCCGGCAAGGCGGCGCAGGCGGCGGACGAGATGCTGCGCGGTTTCGCCATTCCGGCCGGAACGGTGCTCGGCTAGTGCCCCGGTATCGTCTGACGCTGGAGTACGACGGCTCGGGCTACAACGGCTTTCAGGCCCAGACCGATCAGCCGACGGTGCAGGGCGCGGTCGAGCGGGCGATCACCGCCTTCTGCGGCGAGACCGTGCGGATCGCCGCCGCCGGGCGCACCGACACCGGCGTCCACGCCACCGGTCAGGTGATCGGCGTCGATCTGGCCAAGGAATGGCCGGCGAAGACGGTGATGAATGCGCTGAACGCCCACATGGTCCACGAGGCCGTGTCGGTGCTGGACTGTGTCGAAGCCGAGCCGGACTGGCACGCGCGCTTTTCAGCCACCGGGCGGCGCTACCTCTACCGCATCCTCAATCGGCCGGGGCGCCCCGCGCTGGACCGGGGCCGGGTCTGGCACGTCAAGAAGCCGCTCGACGCCGCCGCCATGCACGAGGCCGCCCAGGCGCTGGTCGGGCTGCACGACTTCACCACCTTCCGCGACATCAACTGCCAGTCGAAGTCGCCGCTGAAGACGCTGGACGTCGCCCGCGTCTCGCGCGTCGGCGAGGAGGTGCATCTGGTGTTCGAGGCGCGCAGCTTCCTGCACCGGCAGGTGCGGTCGATGACCGGCACCCTGGCCGAGGTCGGCCAGGGGCGCTGGACGGTCGCGGACGTGGCGGAGGCGTTGGCGGCGCGCGACCGGGCCCGATGCGGGCCGGTGGCGCCGTCCGACGGCCTCTATCTGACCGGCGTCAGCTACGAATGACCTAGCGTTTGGCGCTCTCGGCGCCGGAGGTGACGGCGTCGCCGGCCGCGCGGACGTCGCGGCCGACGCCGGCGACGGTGTTGCAGGCCGAAACCGCCAGGGCGGCGGCGACGAGGCTGAGGGCGATGATCTTCTTCATGGGGGTCCCCTTCGACGAAAATTGCGGCTTTCAAACGCCAAGCGTGGCCGTGAGGTTGCATAGCCAGTTTCGGCCCCGTCTGCTAACCCGCCGGGATGACCCAGCCCGCCGACACCGCCGCCCGCCGCCTCGTTGAAACCCTCGTCATGAACGGCGTCGACCGCGTCTTCTGCGTGCCGGGCGAGAGCTATCTGGCGGTGCTGGACGCCCTCGCCGATGTGCGCGACCGCATCCAGGTCATCGCCTGCCGCCACGAGGCCGGCGCCGCCAACATGGCCGAGGCCTACGGCAAGCTGACGGGCAGGCCCGGCGTCTGCATGGTCACGCGCGGGCCGGGGGCGACCCACGCCTCGATCGGCGTGCATACGGCGCACCAGGACTCGACGCCGATGATCCTGTTCGTCGGCCAGATCGCCCTGACCGACCGCGGCCGCGGAGCCTTTCAGGAGGTCGACTACCGCGAGGTGTTCGGCGGCCTGGCCAAATGGGCCACCGAGATCGAGAGCCCGGAACGCACCGTCGAGGTGGTCGAACGCGCCTTCGCCACCGCCCTGCAGGGGCGGATGGGGCCGGTGGTCATCGCCCTGCCCGAGGACATCCTGCACGCCGACGGCGGTCCCGCGCCGATCCGGCCGGTGACGCCCGCGAAGGCGGCGCTGGACCCGGCCTTCGTCGAACAGGTCCGCGCGCGGCTTGCGAAGTCCGAACGTCCCCTGCTGGTGCTGGGCGGCTCCGGTTGGAGCGAAGAGGCCGCCGTCGCCCTCGGCGACTGGGCCGAGCGGCTCGGCCTGCCGCTGGCCCTGTCGTTCCGGCGCAAGGACCTGATCTCCAATGACCGTTCCAACTACGCCGGCGACCTCGGCCTCGGCTGCAATCCGAAGCTGACCGCCCGCGCCAAGGCGGCCGATCTGATCCTCGCCATCGGCGCGCGGCTGGGCGAGAACCCGACCCAGGGCTACACCCTGTTCGACCGCGCCCGCACCGCCGAGACCCTGATCCACATCCATCCGGGCGCCGAGGAGCTGGGCCGCGTCTGGACCCCGCTGATGAGCGCCACGGCCGACAATTCCCTCGCCGCCCTCGCCCTCTCCGCGATCGAGCCGGGCCGGACCTGGCATGACGAGGCCGCGGCCGCCCATGCCGACTATCAGGCCTTCTCGACCCCGGTTCAGGTGACCGGGGCGGTGAACATGTCGGAGTGCATGACCCATCTCGCCGAGGTGCTGCCTGCCGACGCCGTCGTCACCAACGGGGCCGGCAATTTCGCCGCCTGGCTGCACCGCTTCTATCGCCACCGCGCCTGCCGCACCCAGCTGGCGCCGACCTCGGGGGCCATGGGCTACGGCTATCCCGCCGCCATCGCCGCCAAGTCGGTCCAT
>NZ_JAKFDS010000085.1:0-33565 GCF_036676055.1 Brevundimonas sp.
CTTGCCGGCGCCCGACGGGCCCATGTCCTTCAGCTCGGCCTTGCGGGCCGACAGCTTCTCGATGACCACGCCGGTGTATTCGTCGTCGACGTCGATGACGACGTCCTCGATCGGCTCCAGCCGCTCGCCGTTCTCGCCGGTCTGATAGACCACGCGCGGACGCGAGATCGACAGTTCGAAGCCTTCCCGGCGCATGTTCTCGATCAGCACGCCCAGCTGCAGTTCGCCGCGGCCGGCGACCTCGAAGGCGTCCTTGCCGCCGGTCTCGGTGACGCGGATGGCGACGTTGGCCTCGGCTTCCTTCAGCAGGCGGTCACGGATGACGCGCGACTGGACCTTGTCGCCTTCGCGGCCGGCCAGCGGGCTGTCGTTGACCGAGACGGTCATGGAGATGGTCGGCGGGTCGATCGGCTGGGCCGGCAGGGCCTCGGTCACTTCGAGGGCGCACAGGGTGTCGGCCACGGTGGCCTTGGACATGCCCGCGATGGCGACGATGTCGCCCGCCTCCGCGTCGTCCACCGGCTGGCGCTTCAGGCCGCGGAAGGCCAGCACCTTGGTGATGCGGCCCTGTTCGATGGTCTTGCCGTCGCGCGACAGGGCCTTGATGGCCATGCCCGGAACGGCCTTGCCGCTCTCGATCCGGCCGGTCAGCAGGCGGCCCAGGAAGGGATCGCTCTCGATCAGCACGTTCAGGATCTGGAACGGCTTGTCCTTGTTCTGGACCTGCTTGGGCTCCGGCACATGGTCGACGATCAGGTCGAACAGCGGGGCCAGGTTGTCCGACGGCTGGTTCAGGTCCAGCGTCGCCCAGCCGGCCCGGCCCGAGGCGTAGATGTGCGGGAAGTCCAGCTGCTCGTCGGTCGCGCCGATGGCGGCGAACAGGTCGAAGGCGGCGTTGTGGACCTTGTCCGGATCGGCGTGGGCGCGGTCGACCTTGTTGATGCAGAGGATCGGCTTCAGGCCCATCTTCAGCGCCTTGGTCAGCACGAATTTGGTCTGCGGCATGACGCCTTCCTCGGCGTCGACCAGCAGGACGCAGCCGTCCACCATGCCCAGGATGCGCTCGACCTCGCCGCCGAAGTCGGCGTGGCCCGGGGTGTCGATGATGTTGATGCGGGTCTCGCCCGCCTTGCCGTTCCACAGCACGCTCGTGCATTTGGCCAGGATGGTGATGCCGCGCTCACGCTCCTGATCGTTGGAGTCCATGGCGCGCTCGGTCGTGGCCTCATTGGCTCGGAACACGCCCGACTGGGCCAGAAGCTGGTCCACCAGGGTGGTCTTGCCGTGGTCGACGTGGGCGATGATGGCGACGTTGCGGAGATTCATTTCGGACTCGGGCGGACTGTGTTCGGTCGCGGAAGGTCCGCGCCGCTGCAGGGAGAGGCGTGATTGCGGGAAGGCGCGCGCCTCTTACAGGGGCGAACGGCGAAACGCCAGTGCGCGAGGAACACGCACCGGCGTAACGACAGGCCTTATGGCCGAGGAAAGCGGCAAGCTGAGGGCGGGATCAGACCCTGGCGGACCGGTTCCGCACCCAGCCATAGAGGGCCAGGGTCAGAACGACGAAGGCCGCGACGCCCGCCAGCATGGCCGGCCAGGTCGAATCCTCGGGCAGCATGGCGAAGGGCGCGTCATTGCCGGTGGAGACGATGACGCCCGCGGTCATGACCAGGAACAGGCTCTCGCCCACGATCAGGCCCGAGGCCAGCAGGACGCCCATGCGGCGGCCGACGTCGGCGAACCGCGTGGTCTTGATCGCCTTGTCATAGATCCAGCCACAGACCGCCCCGATCACCAGCATGGTGGTCACCGCGGCGGGCAGGTAGAAGCCGATGCCGACCGCCAGCGGGGGCAGTTTCATCTTCCCTTTCGTCGCGCCGTTCAGCACGGCGTCCAGGATGATGATGACCACGCCGATCACGGCGCCGAGGCCGATCAGGTCCCAGCGCAGGTCGCCGCCGATCACGCCCCGGGCGAGGGCCGAGATCAGGGTCGCCTGCGGCGCCGCCAGCGGCTCGTCGGCGATGCCGGTCGGTCCGCCCTCGAAGCCGAAGGCCTTGTTGAGCAGGTTGAGGATCAGCGGAATGACGATGGCGCCGGCGACGACGCCGACGATCAGGGCCGTCTGCTGTCGCCACGGGGTCGCCGCGACCAGCTGACCCGTCTTCAGGTCCTGCAGGTTGTCGTTGGCGATGACGGCGACGGCGAAGACGATGGCGGTCACGATCAGGGCGAAGGCCACCACCGACGGGTCGGCGGGCAGGCCGGCCAGGGCCAGAACGCCCAGCATCAGCACCGAGGCGATGACGACGGCCAGGATGCCGACGCCTGACACCGGGCTGTTCGACGAGCCGATCAGTCCGGCCATGTAGCCGCAGATGGCGGCCACGGCGAAGCCGATGAAGACGACATAGATCAGGCCCCCGCCGACCAGCAGGGCGGTCGAGCTCGCCAGCGTCGGATTGCCCTGGGCGAACCAGGCCAGGATGAAGCCGATGCCGATCAAACACGCGACCGAGAGACCGGCGACGATGTTGATCGGAATGTCCTGCTCGGTGCGGTCCAGCACCTCGCCGCTCCGACGGCGGCGGTTGGCGGCCAGGGCCGAGGTCAGGCCGCCAATCAGCGGTCCGGCCAGCTTGATCAGGGTCCAGATCGCGGCCACGCCGATGACGCCGGCGCCCATGAAGCGGACCTCGCGGCTCCACACCGTGCCCGCCAGCTCCTCGGCGCCGACTCCCGCAGGCAGGGTGGTGGCGATCGACGGAATGCCGTTGGCGGTCAGCCAGGCGATGGTCTCGGGCGAGGTCAGGATCGGCACCGCGATGCCCCAGGCCAGGATCAGGCCGAACAGCTGCGCCAGGCCGACGCTCAGTCCGATCAGATGGCCCGCGCCCAGCAGGGCGAACTGCATGCCGAAGCCGAGACCCGTGGCCCCGCCCCCAAGCGACGCCGGCAGTTTGATGAACCGGGCCGCCTCGCCGGCGAAAACCCGGCCCGCGACCAGCAGGGCGTAGCCCGCCGAAACGACGGCGCCGGTGATCACGACCCACAGCCCGGACGCATTCTCGCGCACGGCGCTTTCGGTCTGTTCAGCGCCCCGCGAGCCGACCGTCAGCACCTCGGCGGCCGCGACGCCCTCGGGATAGGGCAGGTTCGCCTCGACCACGAGGGCCCGGCGCAGGGGAATGGAGAAGGTCACCCCCAGCACGCCGCCGAAGACGCAGATCAGCACCGACTCCCAGAACGGGAACTCCAGCCACCAGCCGACCATGACCAGGCCGGGCAGGACGAAGATGATCGAGCTCATGGCGCCGCCAACCGAGGCGACGGTCTGGACCGTCATATTCTCCCAGATGGTCGACGTCTTGAACATCCGCAGGATGGCCATGGAGATGACCGCCGCCGGAATGGCCGAGGCGAAGGTGAGCCCGACCTTGAGCCCCAGATAGGTGTTCGCCGCCGTGAACACGACGGCCAGCAAACAGCCCAGCACAAGAGCGCGAAGCGTCAGTTCGATGCGCTTGCCGACAATCGGCGGCGTCTTCTCAACGGTGTCGGTCACGTCAGGCCCTCTCCCATGGTTACGGCGGAGGTAAGCCGAGAACCGGCGGCGGGGCAATCGCCCTTGTGGCGGGGGCGGATTGACAGGCGCGCGCGCCGGGCGGAGCGTGACCGTGAACGGAGGGGACGGCATGAAGCGGATCATCACGGCGGCCGCCATCGGGCTGACCTGTCTGGGCGGCGCGGCCGGCGCGCGGGCGCCGCAGGCGTCGGCGGCGGATGTCATCAAGGGGCGGCAGGGGGCGATGATGCTGTCCGGCGTGGCCATGGCCTCGATCAAGGGCGCCATCGACGCGGGGCAGCCGCTCGCGAGTCAGCGCTTCGCCACCCGTTCTCTCTCCCGCTGGGCCCACGCCGTGCCGGGGATGTTCCCCGCGGGTTCCGGACCCGAAGCCGGCGTCCAGACCAACGCCAGGGCCGAAATCTGGACCGACCGCGCCGGGTTCGAGGCCAAAGCCGCGGACTACGCCGCCGCCGCCGACCGTCTGGCGGAGCTGGCGACGGGCGAGGACGCCGCCGCGTTCGGGGTCCAGTGGACCGCCGTGCGCGCGACCTGCCAAGCCTGCCACGACGCCTACAAGGCCCAATAGTCGTCGGGCGGGACGCTCTGCTGGCAGTTCGCGGAATTATAGTCGGATTGGCGCGAAAATCTCCTGAGAAAACAATCTTATGGATAATTCCAGAGCCTGTTTTTCCGCCTGAGGGCGGACACGGCGCATACTGATCCTTCGCGTCTGTTCCGACGCCGGGTCTTTGAAAATCCGTCTTCCGCCGCCCCGCCGAAGGTGTCGCGTCCGTTTCCCGGTCATCGTCGGCGATGCCGACTCTGCCCCCCGAATTTCGACGCCGGCCCCGACCTCGGCGATGTAGACTCTGCCGACTTCGCCCCCCGTTTTTTCATCCCTGTGGACCCGCCCATGCCCGAGCTTCCCGAGGTCGAGACCGTCCGCCGCGGCCTGCAGCCGGTCCTCGAGGGCGCGCGGCTGACCCGCGTCCGCCAGAACCGTCCCGACCTGCGTTTCCCCTTCCCCGAACGGTTCGCTGAACGCCTCGCCGGCGCGACCGTCGAACGGATCGACCGCCGGGCCAAATATCTGCTGATGCCCCTGTCGACCGGCGAGACCTGGGTGACCCATCTGGGCATGACCGGCCGCTTCACTCTCGACGGCGAACAGCTGGGCGAGTTCGAGGAGGCCGCGCCGGTCGCCGGCAAGCACGAGCACGTCAGCCTGTGCGCGGTGCGCGGACCCTCGACGACGCGGCTCGGTTTCGCCGACGCCCGGCGCTTCGGCTTCATGGGCCTGATCCCCACCGACGCGGTCGACGCCCACCCGTGGTTCGCCGGCCTCGGCCCCGAGCCGCTCGGCAACGGCTTTTCCGGCGCCCATCTGGCCGAAGCCTTCGCGGGCAAGAAACAGTCGATCAAGGTCAGTCTGCTGGACCAGCGCATCGTCGCCGGCCTCGGCAACATCTATGTCTGCGAGGCTCTCTATCGGGCCCGCATCTCGCCGCTCGTCGCCGCCGGCAAGGTGTCGAAACCCCGGCTCGAAACGCTCGCCGCCGTCGTCCGCGACGTCCTCAACGACGCCATCGCCGCGGGCGGCTCGACCCTGCGCGACTTCGCCAACGCCGAGGGCGGGCAGGGCTATTTCCAGCACCGCTTCGACGTCTACGGCCGCGAAGGGAAACCCTGCCCCGGCGAAGGCTGCCACGGCGTCGTCAAACGCCTCGTCCAGGGCGGGCGCTCCACCTTCTTCTGTCCCTCCTGCCAGAAGCGCTGACGCCATGACCCACCGCATCATCCTGTTTCGCGGCATGAACACCGGCGGCGTGCGCGCCCCGGTGGCCGAACAGCGCGCCATGGCGGAAGAGATCGGGCTGAAGAACCCCCGCACGCTTCTGGCCAGCGGCAACCTCGTGGTCGAAAGCGACAGGCCGACCGCCCGGCTGGAGGACGAGGTCGAGACCGCCATGGAGCGCCGCTTCGGCCTGAAGATCGCCGCCATGGTCCGCACGCCCGACCAGTGGGCCGAACTGGTCGCCGCCAATCCCTTTCCCGATGAGGCGGCCGCGCATCCGTCCAGGACCCTGGCCATGGTCATGAAGGCCGGGATCCGGGAGGGAGCGCTCGAGGCCTGCCGCGCGCTCGCCGGGGGCGGAGAGCGGGTTGAGGCGGCCGGCGGCGTCCTCTGGTTCTGGTTCCCGAACGGTCAGGGCCAGTCGGTCATCTTCAAGAGAGCCACGCCGCGCCTTCTGGGCATGGGCACGGGCCGCAACTGGAACACGGTGCTGAAGCTCGGCGAGATGGTCGGCCTTTCGCCGGCGTGACCGGATCGGTATGCAGGCCGCAGACGAGGAGACCCCCATGGCCGACACCTACGACACCCTGCTGATCGAACGCCACGCCGACGGCTATGCGGTGGCGACCCTGAACCGGCCCGAGGCCCTGAACGCGCTGAACTCGGCCCTCTTCAAGGACCTGTCGGACTTCCTCGACGCCGTCGAGCACGACGACAGCGTGCGCTGCCTGATCCTGACCGGTTCGGGCGACAAGGCCTTCGCCGCCGGCGCCGACATCAAGGAGATGTCCGACCAGTCCTACGCCGACATGTACAAGGCCAATTTCTTCTCGCTCGGCCACGACCGCATCACCCGCTTCCGCAAGCCGATCATCGCCGCCGTCAACGGCTTCGCCCTGGGTGGCGGCTGCGAGCTGGCCATGCTGTGCGACTTCATAGTGGCGTCGGAGAAAGCCAAATTCGGCCAGCCCGAGATCAACCTCGGCGTCGCCCCCGGCATCGGCGGTTCGCAGCGCCTGACCCGCCTGGTCGGCAAGTCCAAGGCCATGGATATGGTCCTTACCGCCCGGATGATGGACGCCGCCGAAGCCGAGCGCGCCGGCCTCGCCGCCCGCGTCGTGCCGCACGACACCCTACTGGACGAGGTCCGCAAGATCGCGGCGAAGATCGCCTCGCAGAGCCCGCTGGCCGTCATGGCCAACAAGGAGATGGTCAACGCCGCCCTCGAGACGACCCTGACCCAGGGCGTCCAGTTCGAACGCCGCCTGTTCCATTCGCTGTTCGCCTTCGAGGACCAGAAGGAGGGCATGGCCGCCTTTGTGGAGAAGCGGAAGCCGAACTTCACCGGGCGCTGAGACTCGCCTTGATCGCATCCAGCCTTTCCGCTATAGCCGCGCGCTCTTGAGATTTTCGCGCCGTGGACGTGTGCTCCGCGGCGTTTTCCGTTCGAAGGTTTGACTGATGGCCAACAATGCCGGCGCCAAGAAAGCGATCCGCAAGATCGCTGCCCGCACCGAAGTGAACAAGGCGCGCCGTACGCGCGTCCGCACCTTCCTGCGCAAGTTCCAGGAAGCCGTCACGGGCGGCGACGCCGGGGCCGCGAAGGCCGCCTTCGTGGAGGCGCAATCCGAGCTGATGCGCGCCGTCACCAAGGGCGTGGTTCACAAGAACACGGGCTCGCGCAAGGTGTCCCGCCTGGCCGCCCAACTGAAGAAAATGTCGGCTGCCTGACAGAGCGGCCTCCGGACGGCCTTTCATCGGGCTGTCATGGTAAAGACGAACGATTTCAACGGCGAGGAAGCAACCGCTTCCTCGCCGTTTGCACGTGCGCCGCTAACCCGCAGGCGCCGGAATTGTGCTCGCTTCGGTGGCGAAATCGAGGATTCCGTTGACGGCGTTTGGCTTTAGCGGAGTCAAACAATTTAACTGCCGATTACGAATCGAATCAGCGTTGACGCCCCCCGCTCCCGGCGTAAGTTTGGGGCTCTAACGCACTTCCATCCCTCCACGGATGAACACGGCGCGGGACCAGTTTCGCGTCGGCGTGAGATGTCAGATTGTGAGCATGACCCCTCCGGGGCGGCGCCCAGCCGCAACCGAAAGGAGAAGTCGTGCCCGATCCAGGCCGCTCGAAGGGCGTCAGATGATGGTTTCTTTTGGCGGGTGGCTGAACATGGCGGGGGGCGCGCAAATGGCGGGGATGACCGATCCGGATCGTATCTGGACCGAGGCGGCAGGTCGCCTGCGCAGCGAGATCGGCGAGGGCGCGTTCAGCTCCTACATCGCCCCCTCGGCGGTGCGGGCCGACGGCGCCGGCCAGCTGATCCTCGTCACCCCGACCGCCTATGCCCGCGACTGGGTTCGCAAGAACGCCCTGCGCCGCATGAATGAGCTGTGGCTCGGCCTCGACGGCCTCTCACGTCGCCTCGAAGTCCGTTGCCGGGCCGAGATGGGCTCAGTCGCCCCGGCCTCGCAGGTCGCCGCCGGCCGCGCCGAGGCCCCCGCGGCCAATGTCGTGCCAATGCCGGTCGCCACCCATGGCCCGGTCGCCGACGGGGCCCGCGCCGTCCGCGCCGCCGGCCTGCAGGAACGTCTGAACTTCGACAGCTTCGTGGAAGGTCAGGGCAACGCCTTCGCCCTCGCCATCGCCCGCCAGGCCGCCGCCTGGGCCGACGGCCACTTCAATCCGATCTTCTTCTGCGGCCCCTATGGCTACGGCAAGACCCACCTGCTGAACGCTATCGCCTGGGAGGCCCAGCGCCTGCGGCCGGACGCCAAGGTCGTCTATCTGACCGCCGAGCGCTTTCTGTCGACCTTCGTACGGGCCATGCAGGACCGCTCGACCGCGGCCTTCAAGGAAAGCCTGCGCGGCGCCGACATGCTGCTGATCGACGACGTCCAGTTCGTCGGCGGCAAGGCCTCGACCCAGGACGAACTGCTGGCCACGCTGACCAGCCTGATCGAGGACGGAAAGCGCATCATCCTGTCGGCCGACCGTCCGCCGATGGCCCTGACCGAGGTCGAGCCGCGCCTGCGCAGCCACCTGGCTTCGGGCCTGACCTGCCCGGTCGAACCGGCCGACCGCGCCCTCAAGCTGGCCGTCGCGCGCAATCGCATCGCCGCCCTCGCCAACCTCGGCGTCGTCTCTGGCGAGGCCCGCCCGGACGTGCTGGAGCACCTGGTCGACCGCACGCCCGGCTCGATGCGCGAGCTGGAAGGCGCCGTGAACACCCTCGCCGCCGTCGCCGGCGCGCGGCTGTCGGCCCTGACCGTGGACGAGACCCAGACCCTGCTGGGCTCGGCCCTGCGTGGCGGCCCCGAGCGCCGCATCACCGTCGACGAGATCCAGAAGACCGTCGCCGAGCATTTCACCCTGAAGCAGGCTGACCTGCTGTCGGAGCGCCGCACGCGTTCCGTCGCGAGGCCCCGCCAGATCGCCATGTGGCTGTGCAAGCAGCACACCACCCGCTCGTATCCGGACATCGGCCGCCGTTTCGGCGGGCGGGACCACACCACGGTCCTGCACGGCGTGCGCAAGATCGAGGAGCTGATGGCCCAGGACGACCAGATCGCCCGCGACGTCGAGGCGCTGACCCGCAAGCTGCGCGGCTGACCCCGGCCGGACCGGCCTCCCGGCCTGCAACGAGAAAACAGGGGGGGCAGGTTCGGCAGGGTCGGCAACGGCGTTACGGGGGGCAGAGTCGGCAGAGTCGGCATTGACTCTGAGGAATTTCAGCGACCCGGCGATTTCGCCATGTCGACTCCGCGGCTCCTGCGGCGGAGCGGCGGGGATTCGGTTCTCAAAGACCAGCAACGCACGGCGCGCATTATGCCCCCGCCGTTTCCTCAGGCGGGAAGATCGCGTCGGGAAAAGGCGATGTGTCTGGAAAGGCGGCCGGTTTTCCGCCCAAACCGACTATAATTCCGGCGATCGCCAACACAGCGTCAGGGCCGCCACGGGCCCGCGGGCGCTTTGTCCACAGACAGCAGCCGCCTCTTCCCGGATCGCGCGGCCCGGAACCCCTGCCCCTTCCTTGCCCCGCGCCGCCA
The DNA here is from genome assembly GCF_036676055.1 of Brevundimonas sp. Lineage (GTDB taxonomy): Bacteria > Pseudomonadota > Alphaproteobacteria > Caulobacterales > Caulobacteraceae > Brevundimonas. The sequence goes on from NZ_JAKFDS010000085.1 coordinate 9,414, forward strand.
ATCCGCTAGTGTCCAAGGCCCTCTAGTCGCGGTGACGCTTTGAGTCGCCGCTCCCGGGCGAGACGACATGCAGCTGACCATCGAACGATCCGCGCTCCTCAAGGCCCTCGGGCATGTCCAGAGCGTCGTCGAGCGCAGGAACACCATTCCGATCCTGTCGAACGTCCTGCTCAGCGCCGGCCGCGACAAGCTCAGCTTCGCCGCCACCGATCTCGACATGGAGATGGTCGACGAGGCCGAGGCCCAGGTGAATGTCGAGGGCCAGATCACCGCCCCGGCCCACACCCTGTACGAGATCGTCCGCAAGCTGCCCGAGGGGGCCGAGGTCTCGCTGAGCTACAATGGCGACGACCCCCGTCTGGTGGTCCAGGCCGGGCGTTCGAAATTCAACCTGCCGGTCCTGCCGGCCGGCGACTTCCCGGTCATGTCGACCGACACCTCGGGCACGCGCTTCTCCCTGCCCAAGGAAGACCTGGCGCGGCTGATCGACAAGACCCGGTTCGCCGTCTCGACGGAAGAGACGCGCTACTATCTGAACGGCCTGTACCTGCACACGGTCGCCGAGGCCGGCATTCCGCTGCTGCGCGCCGTGGCCACCGACGGCCACCGTCTGGCCCTCGCCGAAACGCCTGCTCCTGAAGGCGCGGCCGGCGGCCCCGGCGTCATCGTCCCGCGCAAGACCATCGACCAGGTCCGCCGCCTGCTGGACGACGGCTCGGGCCCGGTCGAGGTCATGGTCTCGCCGCAGAAGATCCGCTTCGAATTCGGCCAGGCCAGCCTGACCTCCAAGGTCATCGACGGCGCCTTCCCCGACTATATGCGCGTCATCCCCAAGGGGAACGACAAACAGGCCGACATCGACAACGCCGTCTTCGCCTCGGCCGTCGACCGCGTCGCCACCATCTCGGCCGAGAAGAGCCGCAGCGTGAAACTGGCCTTCGACCTCGACCGCGTCACCCTGACGGTGCGCAACATGGAGGCGGGCCAAGGCGTCGAGGAGGTCGAGATCGGCTATTCCGAAGAGCCGTTCGAGATCGGCTTCAACGCCCGCTACCTGCTCGACGTCGCCGGCCAGATCACCGGCGAGACCGCCCACTTCAAATTCGCCGACCCGGCCAGCCCGACCCTCGTCCTCGATCCGGGCGATCCGGGCGTGCAGTACGTGCTTATGCCGCTGCGGGTGTAGGACGTGGGGATCCCCCCGCCCGAGGAGGCTGGCGCGGCGCTCGAAGCGGCGATCAGAGCCGCACAGGACGGCGGAAACCTCGATGACCTCGCGTCGGCGTTCATGAATTCGTACGTCGTCGTCATGCTCGCGGAAGACCCGGGCCCTGACCCTCAGGCCATCTCCCCGCTGACGGTGTCGACGCCGGAGGGCTATCTCGCGCTCGTCGTCTTCACCACCGCGGGGAAATGCTCGAACTGGTCCCGCAATGCGCCTCAATATCCCCACGCGCTTCTGGTTCGCGCCGAGTGGATTCTGAATGTGGTCGGCGACGAATACGGCATCGCCGTGAACCCCGGCGAGGCCGTCGGCTTCAGCATGCCGCCCTACGGCGTCGCCAGGATGAAGGCGCGCGGGGGCCAGGCGGGCCAAGGCCGGTAAGCCTCGCATCCCCGGGTTGGGAAGGGGTTCAATAGTGGCTAGGGGTTGGTGGCGACGGATGCGCTCCATCCGGCCCCTCATCACCAGTCCCCGGCCAATCGCTTGATCACCGCCCTCACCCTCACCGACTTCCGCTCCTATGCGAGCGCCAGCCTGCCCGTCGCGGCGGGGACGGTGGTGCTGCACGGGCCGAACGGGGCGGGGAAAACCAATCTGCTCGAGGCGCTGAGCCTGTTCACCCCGGGCAAGGGGCTGCGCGGGGCCAGCGCGCCGGAGATGGGGCGGCGCGAGCCGGGCGAGGCGGGCGGCCGGGCCTGGGCCGTGGCGGCGGTGCTGACCGACGGCGAGGGCGAGACGAAGCTGGGCACCGGGGTGCAGGTGGCGGGCGCGGCCCGTCGCATCGTGCGCATCGACGGGGAGACGGCCCAGCCGGGGCGGCTGCTCGACCACCTGCGGCCGGTCTGGGCGACGCCGGAGCAGGACCGGCTGTTCTCCGACGCCCGGGCGGCGCGCCTGAAATTCTTTGACCGGCTGGTGTTCGCGGCCGACCCGGACCACGCCGCCTCAGTCGGCGCCTATGAGAAGGCGCTGCGCGAGCGGTTGCGGCTGCTGACCGACGGGGCCGAAGGACAGCCAGCCGATCCGCTGTGGCTCGACGCGCTGGAGCTCCGCCTCGGCGAGGCGGGGGCCGCCGCCGCCCTCGCCCGCGCCGCCGCCCTCGTCACCCTGCAGGCGGCCATCGACGAGCGCGGCGACCGCCCCTTCCCGCAGGCCGACTTGGGACTGACCGGAGAAGCGGAGGCCATGGCCGCCGCCGGGGCGGGCGCCGAAGCTATCGCCGGAGCGATCCGCGAGGGCCTGGCCCGCAGCCGCGCCCGCGACGCCGCCGCCGGCCGCTCGCTGTACGGTCCGCATCGCTCGGACCTGACCGCCCTGCACCGCGAGAAGAACCGGCCGGCCGCCGAGGGCTCTTCGGGCGAGCAGAAGGCGCTGGTGCTGAACCTGATCCTGGCCCAGATCGCGCGGCTGTCCGACCAGTCCGCCGCGCCGATCCTGCTGCTGGACGAAGCCCCGGCCCACCTCGACACGCGCCGCCGCGCCGCCCTGTTCGACGAGATCGAGGCTTTGGGGCTGCAGGCCTTTCTGACCGGGACCGAGGCGGAGCTGTTCGAGCCCCTGCGGGGGCGGGCGCAGTTCGTGCGGGTCGAGGGCGGGGCGTTGACGACGGAGGGCTGAGCCCCTCACCCTTTCGCCTTGCCGATCGCTTCGCTCCGGAGGCTCAAGCCCTCTCCCGCCGGGAGAGGGACTCGAGAACCCTCAGCCGAACTCCGCTTCCAGATCGGCCAGGCGGGCGGCCTGGTCCTCGGCGATCAGGGCGTTGAGCATCGGGTCGAGGTCGCCCTCGAGGATCTGCGGCAGGCTGTGCAGGGTCAGGCCGATGCGGTGATCGGTGACGCGGCCCTGGGGGAAGTTGTAGGTGCGGATGCGCTCCGACCGGTCGCCCGAGCCGACCTGCGACTTGCGGGCGCTGGAGCGGGCCAGGTCCTTCTCCTGCCGCTGCATGTCGTAGAGGCGGACGCGCAGGTTCTTCATCGCCTTGTCGCGGTTGACGTGCTGCGACTTCTCCGAGGAGGTCACCACGATGCCCGAGGGCATATGGGTGATGCGCACGGCGGAGTCGGTCTTGTTGACGTGCTGGCCGCCCGAGCCGGAGGCGCGGAAGGTGTCGATGCGGATGTCCTTGTCGTGGATCTCGATCTCGACGTCCTCGACCTCGGGCAGGACGGCGACAGTCGCCGCCGAGGTGTGGATGCGGCCGCCCGCTTCCGTCGTCGGCACCCGTTGGACCCGGTGCACGCCGCTCTCGAACTTCAGCCGGCCGAACACGCCCTCGCCGGTGACGGTGGCGATGATCTCCTTGTAGCCGCCGGCCTCGCCCTCGGTGGCGCTGTCGACCTCGACCTTCCAGCCGCGCGACTGGGCGTAGCGGGAATACATGCGGAACAGGTCGCCGGCGAACAGGGCCGCCTCGTCGCCGCCGGTGCCGGCGCGCACTTCCAGCACGGCCGAGGCGTTCTCGTCGGCGTCGCGCGGGGCCAGCAGCAGGGCGACGTCGCGCTCCATGTCGGGCAGGCGCTCGCGCAGGGTCTGCAGCTCGTCTGCGGCCATCTCGGCCATTTCCGGATCGGCCGCCATGGCCTCGAGATCGGCCATCTCGGCCCGGGTCTTCGCCAGCGCCATGACGGCGTCGGCGACGGGCTTCATCTCGGCGTGCTCCTTCGACAGGCGCACGATCTCCTGACCGTCGCTGGCCGCGCCCATGCGCGCCTCCACCTGGTGGAAGCGGTCGAGCACCTGATCGAGCCGGGCCTGGGGCAGTCGCAAGGGAGAGAAGTCCTCGGTTGGAAAGGAGGGGAGCCATAGCCCGACGGCCCGCGATCTGTCGATGGAGGCGGGCGCAACCAATTGCATGGGCCCGCCTTTCATCGGAGAAGCGGGCGACGGCCACGCTTGGAGGGCGCATGGACACCTTTCTGCTCTTCCTGCTGGTCGGCTTCCTCGCCCAGGCCGTCGATGGCGCGCTCGGGATGGCCTATGGCGTCATTTCCTCCTCGGTTCTGCTCGCGGCAGGCGTGCCGCCGGCCACCGCCTCGGCCAGCGTGCACGGGGCCGAGGTCTTCACCACCGCCGCCTCGGCCGGCAGCCATATCTGGCATCGCAACGTCGACTGGCGGCTGCTGGTCCCCCTCGCCATCGCCGGGGTGATCGGCGGCTGTCTGGGCGCCTATGTGCTGACCGGCATCGAGGGCGAGGTCATCAAGCCGTTCGTGGTCGCCTATCTGGCCCTGATGGGCGTCTACATCCTGTGGCGCGCGGGGCATGAAATCCATCTGCGCCGCATCCGCGCCTGGGTGACGGCCCCGCTGGGACTGATCGGCGGCTTCCTCGACGCCATCGGCGGCGGCGGCTGGGGCCCGACGGTGTCCTCGACCCTGGTCGGCGCCGGTCAGGAGCCGCGCCGCGCCATCGGCACCGTCAACACCGCCGAATTCTTCCTCGCCATGGCTATCAGCGCGACCTTCGTCTGGGCCCTGGTGACCGGCCACTGGCGCGATGCGGACGCCCTGCAGAACCACGCCGGCGCCGTGGCCGGGCTGGTGGTCGGGGGACTGGCGGCGGCGCCCTTCGCCGGCCTGATCGCCAAGCGGGTGCCGCGCCGGGTGCTGGCCTATGCGGTCGGGATCGTTCTGGTGGCGCTGGCCGGGGTGCAGGCGCTGCAGCTGGCCGGCGTTCTGGCCTGAGGCCGGTTCAGGCGTCGGGGCGGGTCCAGGCGAAGCTGGGCCGCGCCTCAAGCGCCGCCTGCAGGGCGACCAGCCCCGGGCGCCCGGTCTTCCAGTCGTAGTCCGGATGGCGGAAGCCGATCCAGGTCACCGCGACGCCGGCGGTGATCACCCCCATGTCGAGCCGGGCGGGATCGGGCGCGGCCGCCTCCAGCGCATCGAGGGCGCGGCCCATGTTGGTCGTCCAGCGCTCGATCCAGGACGGCGAGCGCTCGTGCTCCGGGCGGCGCTTCTCCAGCACCAGTTTGACGCCCATCTCCAGCGCGCCATTGGCCAGGGTCTCGAGCCGCCGCACCCTCAGCCGCTCCGGTCCTTCCTCGGGCAGCAGGCGCGGCCCGGCGCCGAGGGCGTCGAGATACTCGCAGATCACCGGACTATCGTTGAGCGGCAGGCCGTCCTCCGCGATCAGGGTCGGGACCTGGACCAGCGGGTTGGACGACAGCAGTTCGGGGGCGTTGGCGTAGGGATCGACCGCGATCTCCTCGATCCGCCCGGCCAGCCCCTTCTCGCGCGCCACGATCCGGCATTTGCGGGCGTAGGGCGAGGGGACGGTGATGTAGAGCTTCATGGTCACTCGGCGGCTTCGAGGGCGGCGATGCGGGCGGCGTCCAGCTCGGCGGCCTTGGCCTCGACCAGTTCGACGATGTGGTCGATCATGCCGCCGTTGGCCAGTTTGTGAGCCATCTTGCCGTTCAGATAGACCATGCCCGAGCCGGCGCCGCCGCCGGTGAAACCGACGTCGGTGTAAAGCGCCTCGCCCGGGCCGTTGACGACGCAGCCGATGATCGACAGCGACATCGGCGTCGTCACATGGGCCAGCTTCTCTTCCAGGACGCCGACCGTCTCGATGACGTTGAAGCCCTGACGCGCGCACGACGGACAGGCGATGATGTTGACGCCGCGGTGGCGCAGGCCGAGCGACTTGAGGATGTCGAAGCCGACCTTGATCTCTTCCACCGGATCGGCGGCGAGGCTGACGCGGATGGTGTCGCCGATCCCCGCCCACAGCATATTGCCCATGCCGATGGCCGACTTGATCGTGCCCGAGCGCAGCGGCCCGGCCTCGGTGACGCCGAGATGCAGCGGGCAGTCGATCGCTTCAGCCAGTTGCTGGTAGGCGGCGACGGTCAGGAAGGGGTCGGAGGCCTTCACCGAAATCTTGAACTCGTGGAAGTCGTGGTCCTGCAGGATGCGGGCGTGGCTGAGCGCGCTCTCGACCATGGCCTCGGGGCAGGGCTCGCCGTACTTCTCCAGCAGGTCGCGCTCCAGCGAGCCGGCGTTGACGCCGATCCGCATCGAACAGCCGTGGTCCTTGGCCGCCTGGATGACCTCGCGGACACGGTCGGGCGAGCCGATGTTGCCGGGGTTGATGCGGAGGCAGGCGGCGCCGGCCTCGGCGGCCTCGATACCCCGTTTGTAGTGGAAGTGGATGTCGGCGACGAGCGGAACGCGGGCCTCGCGCGCGATCTGGCGGAAGGCGGCGGTCGAGTCCTCGTCGGGGCAGGAGACGCGGACGATGTCAGCCCCGGCCTCTTCCAGCCGGCGGATCTGGTCGATCGTCGCCGCCGCGTCCGAGGTCGGCGTATTGGTCATTGACTGGACCGTGATCGGGGCGCCGCCGCCCACGGGCACGCTCCCGACCATGATCTGGCGGCTCTGCCGGCGCTCGATATGGCGCCACGGGCGGACGTGTGTGTGATCCAGGCTCATCTCGGGGGCAACATAGGCTTCGGAATGCGGCATGGCCACGACAAGCGCCGGATCGGCGCCCATCCTCGATGTCGCGGATCAGCCTCCGGCGGTGGTCACGGCGGGGACCGGCGCCGTGTTGGCGGCCTCAAGCTGGGCCTGGGCCTGGGCCTGGACCGCGGCGGTGCGGGCAGCCTCGGTGCGCGCGGCCACCTCGGCGGCGGCCTGGCGGGCCAGTCCCTGGGCCCGGACGTTCAGCTGGTTCAGGGAGGTCTGGGTGGCCTCGAGGGCCCCGCCGTGCTCGCCGTTCAGATAGACGTCGAAGGCCGTGACGTCCTGCACCTCGACCGTGGCGGCGACCCCGAGAGGCGCGCGCCAGGCGTCGCCCGCGGCCAGCTGGCGCGCGAACAGCACGCGGCCATCGGCCATGCGCACGATGAGATAAGCCGACTTGCGCGCCTGCAGCACCACCTGCGAGGCGCTGGCCGAGGCGCCGTAGATGGCGCCGCGCGGGTTGAAGGCCTTCTGCACCGGCGGCGCGCCGGCGGCGGCGGCGGCCAGACCCTCGGGCGAGGCAGGGTCGATGCCGGTCAGCTCGGCTTCAAGGCCCGGGGTGATGTAGAGGGCCGGCACGGTCTGGTCCGGCGGCGCCGGGCGCGGGGCGGACAGGCGCATGAACTCCGCTTGTCCCGGCACTGCGCCGAGGGTCCAGCTCTCGGGGACGGACGCGAGGTCCGACGGCTGCGGCGCCCGCATCAGGCTGACGCGCTGGAAGACGTTCCAGCCGACCACCGCCAGGACCAACGCCATGCCGGCTGCGATCAGGCGTGGCGAATAGCGTTTGACCTCTTCGAAGGCCACGCCGACCGGCGGCTGCAGCGGCACCGAGGGGTCCGGCGCTTCGCGCTTGAACCGTTCCACCGCCAGCTGTTCGTCGAGGCCGAGGGCGCCGGCGTAGGCGCGCACATAGCCGATCGAGAAGACGCGGTTGGGCAGCACCGAAAAGTCGTTCTGCTCAAGCGCCGTCAGATAGCGCGTCGGCACCCGGGTGATGCTGGAGAGCTCGGCCAGCGACCGGCCGGAATGGGTTCGGGCGGCGCGCAGGCCGTCGCCCAGAGTCGCGGCGTCCGTGATGGACGGAACCATGTCCTGCCAGTCGGGATGATCCCGAAACTCTTCGGGGACGGTCCCCGTATCCAGCGCCATACGGCCTGACCCCATACTCGGCGTGCGCAAGGTCGCCTCGCGCGCGGTACTCAATACCGGGGCCTGTACCATATCGGGATGACAGATCGGGTCCGCCCCCGCGGACCCCCCGGTGAAGGCTTGTGGATAACTCATTAGGGCTGACCGATCAACGATTTGTTAGCCGTGCCGGCGCGTCTGGCCGGACCGCTTCAGATCGTGATGTTCAATTTCCGGGCCAGCGACTCCAGTTCGCCCCGGATCGAACCGGACGACGATCCCAGCAGGTTGGCCATGCCCCGGCGCGCGGCCGGCAGGTCGGCGGACAGGATCATCCGCTTGACCGGGCCAACCCCGCCGGCGGGGGCCGACAGCCGGGTGTAGCCCAGGGTCAGCAGGGCGAAGGCCTCCAACGGCCGCCCGGCCAGCTCGCCGCAGACCGAGACCGGCGTGCCGGTGTCGGCGCATTTCTTCTGGATCTCGGCCAGGGCCCGGAGCAGAGGCGGCGACAGGGGGTCGTAGCGGTCGGACACCAGCGGATTGGTCCGGTCGGCGGCGAACATGTACTGGAACAGGTCATTGGTGCCGACTGAGACGAAATCCGTCAGCGGCAGCAGGGCGTCGAGGTGCCAGAGCAGCGAGGGGCACTCGATCATGGCCCCGACCCGGAGCAGGGCCGGCAGCGCCCGCCCCCGCCGCTTCGCCCAGGCGCATTCGACATCGACCAGTTCGCGGGCGGCGCGGAATTCGTCGACCGTGGCGATCATCGGGAACATGACCCGCAGTTCGCGCCCGGCCGCGGCGGCCAGCAGCGCGCGTAACTGGAGCCGCAGCAGACCCGGCCGGTCGAGGCCGAGGCGGATGGCCCTGCGCCCCATGGCCGGGTTCTCTTCCCGCTCGGTCTCCAGATAGGGCAGGACCTTGTCCCCGCCGATGTCGAGGGTGCGGAAGGTGACCGGCCGGTCGCCGGCCGTGTCCAGCACGAGCTTGTAGAGGGCGGTCTGGCTGTCGAGGCGCGGCAGCTCCTCGGACACCATGAACTGGAACTCGGTGCGGAACAGGCCGATGCCCTCGGCCCCGGTGGCGTCGAGGTTCTCCAGATCGACGGCGAGACCGGCGTTGGTCAGCAGGGTGATGCGGGTCCCGTCGAGGGTGACGGAGTCGACGTCGCGAAGGCGGGTGAACTCGGCCTGCCGCTCGCTGCGCACCTCGATGCGCGACTGCACCGCCGCGAGCATGTCGGGGCGCGGCCGCAGATAGGCCTCGCCGGTTTCGCCGTCGACGATGACCAGGTCGCCCTCGGACAGGCGGTCGCGCAGGCCCATCAGACGGCCGACGCAGGGAATTTGCAGCGCCCGCGCGACGATGGCGGCGTGGCTGGCGGCCGAGCCCTCCTCGAGCAGCAACCCCCTCAGCTTGTGTCGGGGATATTCCAGAAGGTCGGCGGGCCCGAGGTTGCGCGCCACCAGGATGGCGTCGTCCGGAAGGTCCCGCCGCTCGCCCGGACGGTCCCCCGCCAGCACCCGCAGGAGCCGGTTGGCCAGGTCCTCGAAGTCGTGGAGCCGCTCGCGGATGTAGGGATCGCGCGCCGTGGCGAAGCGGGCGCGGTGCTCGTTGCGGACCCGGTCAACCGCGGCCTCGGCGGTCAGGCCGGTGCGCACCGCCTCCTCCAGCGACCGGTTCCAGCCCCGGTCGTCGGCGAACATCCGGTAGGTCTCAAGCACCTCGAACGGGGCGCCCGCCAGCTTGCCCTGCCCGCCCTCGAGCATGGAATCGATGTTGGCCTTGAGCGCGACGAGGGCCTCGCGCAACCGGACCTCCTCGACCGCGGGGTCCTCGGCCAGCAGATTCTCGGGCGGGATCGGGGCCTCGTGCAAGACGACATGGCCGTAGGCCAGCCCCTCGGCGAAGCGCTGACCCTTCAGCCGCTCGGGCCGGTGCGGCGCGACCTCGATGTCGCGCAGTTCGTCCTGCGCCAGCAGTTCGCCCGAGGCCACGGTCTCGGCCAGGACCATGGCGATGGTCTGGATGTCCTCGACCTCTTCCTCGTCATAGCGCCGCTCGGAGCGGTTCTGGACGACCAGCACGCCGATGGCCCGGCCGCCGCGCAGCAGGGGCGCGCCGAGGAAGGCGTGATAGGGATCCTCGCCGGTTTCCGGGCGGTAGGCGAAGCTGGGGTGCGACGGCGCATCGGACAGGCTGATCGGCTCGGCCGTGCGCGCCACCTCGCCGACCAGACCTTCGCCGGGGCGCAGGCGGGTGTTGTGAACGGCCTCCGGCTTCAGACCCTGGGTGGCGAACAGCTCCAGCTCGCCGGAGGCGCGGCGCAGATAGATCGAGCAGACCTCCGCCACCATCGACTGGGCGATGATGCGGACCACGGTGTCGAGCCGTTCCTGCGCAGGCGCCGCCCCCGCCATAGCCTCGCGGATCTGGCGAAGGAGGTTCCGCGGCCCCCTCGTCGTCAATCCGCCAACCGGCATGGCCCCTCCAACAGATCAGCGCCCGAGATGGGAGCCGCCAAGCTTCTTTTCTAGACCGCTTCCAGACCGTAGGCCGAATGAAGCGCACGGACGGCCAGTTCCGCATAGGCCGCGTCGATCAGAACGCTGATCTTGATCTCGGACGTCGAGATAGCCTGGAACTTCACGCCCTTGTCCGCCAGCGCCTTGAACATGGTCTGGGCGACACCCGCGTGACTGCGCATGCCGACGCCGACGACCGAGACCTTGGCGACGTCCTCGTCGACCCGAAGCTCCTCGAAACCGATCTCCTTCTGCGCCGCGCGCATCAGCTCGGCGGCCCGCTGGGCGTCGCGGCGGCCGGTGGTGAAGGTCAGGTTGACCGCGCCTTCGCTGCGGGCCTGGCTCTGCACGATCATGTCGACGTTGACGTTGGCCTCGGCCAGGCGGGTGAAGACGTCCGCCGGCGCCTCGACCCGGTCGGACAGGCCCAGCAGGGTGATACGGGCCTCGTCGCGGCTCATGGTGACGCCGGATACGATGCGTTTCTCCACGATTTCCTCCTCGTCGCAGATCAGGGTGCCGGACTTGGCGGGCAGGACGCCGTTCTCGTCGGGTTCGATGAAGCTGGACAGGACCCGGACCGGGACCCGTTTCGCCATGGCCAGCTCCACCGAGCGGGTCTGCAACACCTTGGCCCCGAGCGAAGCCATCTCCAGCATCTCCTCATAGGAGACCTTTTCGAGGCGGCGCGCCCGAGACTCGATGCGCGGGTCGGTCGTGTAGACGCCGTCCACGTCGGTGTAGATGTCGCACGGGCAGCCCAGGGCCGCCGCGACGGCCACCGCCGAGGTGTCGGAACCGCCCCGGCCGAGGGTCGTGATGCGCCCGTCGCGGGTGACGCCCTGGAATCCCGGCACCACGGCGATCTCGCCCTTGTCCAGCGCCGCGCCCAGCACCTCGCCCGGCACGTCCTCGATGCGGGCCCGGCCGTGGGCGTCGTCGGTCAGGATCGGAATCTGCCAGCCCATCCAGCTGCGCGCGTTCAGACCCATATTGCGCAGGGTGAGAGCCAGCAGGCCCGAGGTCACCTGCTCGCCCGAGGCGACGACGACGTCATACTCGTCGTCCGACATCTCGATTCCCTGCGCGGCCCGGCCGGCGCCGTCGGTCCAGGCGACCAGTTCATTGGTCTTGCCGGCCATGGCCGAGACCACCACCGCCACCTTCTTGCCCGACGCGGCCTCGGCGGCGACGATGCGGGCGGCGCGGCGAATGCGCTCGAGGTCGCCCATCGAGGTGCCGCCGAACTTCATCACCAGTCGCGTCGTAGCGGGCCGCGTCATCGTGGCGTATCGCCCCATCTTGCGTGGAGGGCCGCGCGGGTTCATCCCTCGGCCCATGGTCGCTTCTAACGGCACGGTATCGGCACGCAAACCCCAAAGCGGCGAGGACTCCGGCGAGCACGCCGCAGGGCCCTCGATCGATCCCGCCGATGTGGCGCGGTTCTCGGCCCAGGCGGCGGAGTGGTGGGACGCGCGCGGGCCCTTCGCCCCGCTGCACCGGTTCAACCCCGCCCGCCTCGCCTTCGTCCGCGACCGCGCCGCCGAACGCTTCGGCCGGGACGTCCGCGGCCGCGAGCCCTTCGCCGGCCTGAGCCTGCTGGACGTCGGCTGCGGCGGCGGCCTGATCGCCGAGCCGATGCGCCGCATGGGCTTCGAGGTCACCGCCATAGACGCTTCGTCCGAGAACATCGGCACGGCCCGCATCCACGCGGAACAGCAGGGCCTCGACATCGGCTACCGCGCCGCCACGGTCGAACAGCTCGAGGCCGAGGGCGCGGGTCCTTTCGACGTAGTCCTTACCCTGGAGGTGATCGAGCATGTCGCCGATCCGGAGGCCTTCGTCCGCACCTGCGCCCGGCTGGTGAAGCCCGGCGGAATGCTGATCGTCGCCACCCTGAACCGCACGCTGAAGTCGCTCGCCCTCGGCAAGGTCGCGGCGGAATATGTGCTGCGCTGGGTGCCGGCGGGAACACACGACTGGCGCCAGTTCCTCAAGCCGGACGAAATCCGGCTGATGCTGTCGGAAGAGCCCGTGGCGGTCAGCGGCCCGTACGGCCTGGTCTACAATCCGCTGACCGACCGCTGGAGCGAGAGCGACGACGCGGGCATCAACTACATGATGGTCGCCACGCGCGACTGAACGCGGTTCATCGGGCGTTCATCGACCTGACCTCGAAGTAACGGGACAGCCAAGCTTGCGGGTGAGATGAGGGGACCATTCCTCCACCGCCCCGCCAACAGGAGCTGTTCCATGAAGCGTCTCATCGTCCTCGCCGCCGTCTCCGCCAGCCTGATGGCCTCGGCCTGCGTCACCGTCATCGACGCTGACGGCGACGATGATTTCGGCTGGCACGGCCAGAACGCCCAGCCCTTCGACGGCGCCCGCGACGATTGCCGCGCCCGAACCGGCCGCAACCAGCATAGCGACGCCTTCGTCGCCTGCATGGCCGAAAAGGGCTGGACCCGCAGCGACCGCTAGAGCGTCCGCACCATGTAGAGGGCGTCCGGGCCGTAGTCCGCCATCCCGGGCGCCTCGACGACCGTGAAGCCGCGCCTTTCCCAGAAGGGCGCGGCGTCGTTGACCGCCACCAGGGCGAGGGCCGGCCAGCCGTCGGCCCTGGCGGTCTGCGCCAGCCGCTCGATGATCGGCGCCGTCCAGCCGCCGCCGCGCACATCCGGATGCAGGGCGAGGTCGTGCAGGTAAAGAACGTCGGCGTCGGCCGGAATCGCCTCGATCAGGGTGTTCAGCGCAGGCGTCGATCTGGCGCGCCACGGATAGGCGACAAGATAGCCCTTCGGCGCCCCGTCTCCGCCCGTCAGCACGAAACAGCCGCCGGGATTGAGCGCCAGCCGGTTCTCGAAACAGTCGCGCCCCTCGAAATGATGCGGGAAGCTGGCCGCGGCGATCTGCGTCACCGAGTCGAGGTCGTTCTTCCGCATCGGCCGCCAGCTCAGCAAGGGCGGGGCGGCGCCGGCGGACTCCGCCCTGTCGGAGGCCCCGGCCCGCTGCTTCTTCTCCGGCACAGCGGGCTCAGTTCAGCCTGGAGGGATCGGGCGGCAGCGGCGGCAGGGGCGCGCAGGGCACGCCGTCCTCCTTCAGCTTGCGGACCTCGGCCGGCGTGGCCTCGCCGTAGATCTCGCGCTTCTCCGAGCGACCCTCGTGGATGTCGCGGGCCTCGCGGGCGAAGGCGTCGCCGACATAGTCGAAATTCCGCTCGACATGGCTGCGGACCTCCCGGGCGACCTGCATGACCATGGTCTGCATCCGGGCCAGGTCCGGGGCGGGATCGGCCTTGCGCGTCCCCGCCACGGCCGGGGCCATGATCTGCTTGCTAACCGCGTGCGAGCCGCACACCGGGCATTCGACCAGACCCCGCGCGGCCTGGTCGTCATAGTCTGCCGAGGCTCCGAACCAGGCCTCGAAGCCATGGCCGTCGTCGCACTGGAGGGCGTACCGGATCATGCGGGACCCGTGAATTCGCGGTCGTGGGTCAGTTGCGGCACAGCGGCCCGCGCCTTCGCCACCGCCTCCAGATCGAGGGTGGCGAACAGGACGCCGGGCCTGTCGTGGTCCAGCTTCGCCAGCACCTCGCCCCACGGGGCCACGACCGTCGAACGGCCCCAGGTGCGGCGGCCGTCCTCATGTTCGCCCGCCTGCGCCGGCGCCAGCACATAGCAGCCGGTCTCGATGGCCCGGGCGCGCAGCAGGGTTTCCCAGTGCGCCTCGCCGGTCGGCACGGTGAAGGCGGCCGGCACGGCGATCATCACCGCCCCGGCCCTGGCCAGGGCGCGATACAGCTGCGGAAAGCGGATGTCGTAGCAGATGGTCAGACCCAGCCGGCCCCACGGCGTGTCGGCGACCACCGCGCCGTCGCCCGGACGGATCGAGGCGCTCTCACGCCAGCGCTCCCCGGTCGGCAGGTCGACGTCATAGACGTGCAGCTTGTCATAGGTGGCGACCACCCCGCCGGTATCGTCGATCAGCAGGGAGCGATTGGCGGCCCGGTCGTCGCCCTCCTGCCCGGACCGGACGATGGCCGAGCCGATCAGGAGCCAGATCCCCAGCTCGCGAGCCAGATCGCGCAGCCTGTCGATGACCACGTCACGGCCCTGCGTCTCCAGCACGGCGTCTCGCCGCGCCCGGTCCTTGATCAGGAAATTGGTCCCCTCCGGCGTCAGCACCAGCTTCGCCCCGCCGGCCGCCGCCTCGCGGATCATCGGCTCCACATGGGCGAGGGACGCCGCCGGGCTGGCTGGCGTGCGGGTCTGGATCAGGGCGATGGGGACGGTCGTCATCAGGCCGCCAGCAATGGGTCCAGCTCGCCCTTGCGGTCAAGCGCATGCAGATCGTCCGAGCCGCCCACATGCTTCCCGTCGATGAAGATCTGCGGGAAGGTCATGCGGCCGCCGGAGCGCTGGATCATCTCCTGCTTCTTCGCCGGGTCGTGGGAGGCCACGATCTCGTTGTAGTCCGCGCCCTTGCGATCGAGCAGGGCCTTGGCGGCATGGCAGTAGCCGCAGCCGGGCTTGGTGTAGATGACGACGTCGGCCAAGGGGCAATCTCCAGGGTCTGTGGCGGCTATGTAGGCAATTCCCGCGCCGTTCGCACCCGGGCGATGACCGCCAGATCGACGGCGCGGGCGCCGGCCTCGATCAGCGCGCGGGCGCAGGCCTCGGCGGTGGCGCCCGTGGTCAACACGTCGTCGACCAGAAGGATGCGCCGCCCCTTGATCCGACGCCGACCTTCATCGCTCACGGCGAAGGCCTTCCGGACGTTCAGACGCCGGCCGCGCGCGGACTTTCCACCCTGGGTGCTGGTGTGGGTCTGGCGGATCAGGGCGTCGGGCAGATAGTCCAGGCCTGCGCCCCGCGCCAGCGGCCGGGCGATCTCGGCGGCCTGGTTGAATCGCCGCGACAGCAGGCGGAAGCGATGCAGAGGCACGGGCACGACCGCGTCGGCCTGCTCCAGCAGCGGCGCGGCGGAGCGACTCAGCCAGCGGGCGAACAGCGGGGCGAACGGCTGATGGTCGCCGTGCTTGAACTTCAGAATCAGTCCGCGGGAGGCCTCGTCATAGACGCAGGCGGCCCGGGCCCGGGCGAAGGCGTAGGGTTGGGCCAGGCAGGCGGCGCAGCGGGGCGAGGCGAAGGCGCCGCCGTCCATTTCGAACGCCGCGCCGCAGCCGTCGCAGACCGGGTCCTCAAGGAAGACCACGCGCGACCAGGCATCGGGGGTCATGCCCGCCGCGGCCGCCGCCTCCGGGCTGTCATGGGCCAGCGGCGGCATCAGCAGATCGGCCGCGCTCCGTCCCAGGGCCCGCAATCCACGCACGAGCCGCGACCGACCCGCTTCCAATCGGTCGCGCCAACCCCCATCCTGATGAGCCATGAGCGCCTCCCCCGGTCCCCCCCAGATCTTCGACAGCCGACGTCGCGCGGCGAAACTGGCGCGGGGGGAGAAGGCCTTCGCCGCGGCCGACTTCCTGCACGTGCGGGCCGCCGAGAACGCGGTGAACAGCCTTGAGGTCATCCTGCGCGACTTTGCGGACGCCGTCGACCTGTCGGCCCGGCCGGGGCCGTTCGCCCGATTGCTGGCCGACAGCGCGGCCGCGGAGCGCGTCGGCCCGGTTCGGGTCGCCGGCGATGAAACGGTCCGTGCCGCTCCGGGCGCTGCAGCTCTCGACCTGCCCGACCAGTCGCAGGATCTGATCGTCTCCCTTATGAGCCTGCACTGGGCCAACGACCTGCCGGGCGCCCTGTCCCAGATCCGCCGCGCCCTTCGGCCAGACGGCCTGTTCCTCGGGACCCTGCTGGGCGCCGGCACGTTGAAGGAGCTGCGAACGGTCCTGACCGAGGCGGAACTGGAAGTGCGGGGCGGAGCGCAGGCGCGAGTGTCGCCTTTCGCCGACGGGTTTGACGGCGCCGCCTTGTTGCAGCGCGCGGGATTCGCCCTGCCCGTGGCGGATGTAGACCGGCTGACTGTGCGCTATTCCGACCTGCACGCCCTCGTGCGCGACCTGCGCGCCATGGGCGAGACCAACGCCCTGGCCGGCGCAGTCCGGCCGATGACCCGGGGCATGCTGGCGCGGGCGGCGGAGCTCTACGCCGAACGGTTCGGCGAGGCCGACGGACGCATCCCGGCCACCTTCGAGATCATTCATCTGGCGGGTTGGGCGCCGCACGAGAGCCAGCAGAAGCCCTTGCCGCGCGGCTCGGCCAAGGTCCGCCTGGCGGACGCCCTGGGCGTCAGGGAATGGACCGGCGACGAAGACTGACTCGCGTCAGTTGGCCCCGATCGCCGCAGCCAGCCTGCCCATGGCGACGTTGAACATCCCGGTCCCCGCGCTCGCGAAGGCCGTGATGCCGGTCAGCGCCACAAGGAACACGAGGGCGATGATCAGGCCGTACTCCAGCGCGGTCGCGCCGCGGTCATCCGCCAGGAACCGGGTGAGCAGAGCACGCATGGCCCCCTCCTTCGGCGGCTAGAGCAGGTCGCGCAGCCAGGCGACCAGGGGTTCGTCGGCCGGAGGCATCGGATAGCCGGCCAGCTGGTCCGGCCGCACCCATTTCAGCGCCGCATGCTCGCGGTTCCGAACCACCCCCGACCAGCGTCGGCACAGATACAGTGGCATCAACAGGTGAAACGAATCGTAAGCGTGGCTGGCGAAAACGAACGGCGCCAGGCAGGCCTCGTTGACGTCGATGTCGAGCTCTTCCTTCAGCTCCCGGATCAGCGCCGCCTCCGGCCGCTCGCCCGGATCGACCTTCCCGCCCGGAAACTCCCACAGCCCGGCCAGCTGTTTGCCCTCGGGCCGCTGCGCGATCAGCACGCGGCCGTCCGCGTCGATCAGGGCCACGGCGACGACGAGGACGGTGGGGAGACCTTCGCTCACGAGCGATAGTCGCCGTTGATCTCGACGTAGCGCTTGGTCAGGTCACAGGTCCAGACCGTGGCCGAGGCCCGCCCCGAGCCCACATCGACGGTGATGTCGATCTCGGCGTTCTTCATATAGGCGCTCATCTTCGCCTCGTCGTAGTGGGGCGACGGGGCCCCTTCGATGGCGGCGACATGGGGCCCGAAGCGGATGGCGAGGCGGTCGCGGTCGACCGGCTCCTCGGTCTTGCCCACGGCCATGACCACCCGGCCCCAGTTGGCGTCCTCGCCGGCCAGGGCGGTCTTCACCAGCGGGCTGTCGGCGATCGACTTGGCCAGTTTGCGGGCCGAGGCGGGGCTGGCGGCGCCATCGACGGTGACCTTGACGAATTTGGTCGCCCCCTCGCCATCGCGGACCAGCTGGTGGGCCAGATCCAGCATCACCTTGTCCAGCGCGCGGGAGAAATCCTGCAGCCGGCGGTCGCCGACCCGGCCGATGCGCGGCGCGCCGGACGCCCCCGTGGCGAACAGCAGGCAGGTGTCGTTGGTCGAGGTGTCGCCGTCGACCGTCACGCTGTTGAAGGTGGTGCGGACATGCAGCCCCAGCATGGCGCGGAGCACGTTCGGATGGATGTCGGCGTCGGTGACGATGAAGGCCAGCATGGTCGCCATGTCCGGCGCGATCATGCCGGACCCCTTGGCGATGCCGGCGATGCGGACCCTGTGCCCCTCGATCTGGCACTCGGCGAACGCGCCCTTGGGGAAGGTGTCCGTGGTCATGATCCCCTGCCCGGCCTTCAGCCAGGCGTCGGCGGTCAGACCGGCCTCGATGTCATTGAGCCGGGCGGCGATCTTGCGGTCGTCCAGCACCACGCCGATCACCCCGGTCGAGGCCAGCATCACGTCGCGCTGGCGGCAGCCGAAGCGTTTGGCCACCTCGGACGCCGTCCGGCGCGCCGCGTCGGCCCCCGCCTTGCCGGTGAAGGCGTTGGCGCAGCCGGCGTTGACCACCAGCGCCCGCACGTCCGCACCGCCGCCCGCGGCGTCCAGATGGCGCCGGCACCAGTCCACCGGCGCCGACCCGACCTTGTGGCGCGTGAACACGCCGGCGCAGCTGGTGCCGCGCGCAAAGCTGAACACCACCAGGTCGTCGCGCTCGTGCTTGTAGAACCCGGCCCGGGCGGTGGCGATCTCAACGCCCGCGATCGGGGGAATGTCGGGGAAGGGCACGGCCAGAGGTGAAATCTGCAGGCCGGGCTTTCCGGGCGCGGCCGGAGCGGGGCGCGCCGGGGTGGTGGCGCGTTTCAGCGCCGTGGCCAGCGGGTCCAGCGCCTTCTCCAGCGCCTGTTCGATCTTCTGGCCGGTCGAGCCCCGGCCGGGTTCGGGCGGGCGGCTCATGCGGCCTTCGCGGGCGTGGGGGCGGCGGGGGCTGCCGGTGCGGCGGCGGGGGGGCTGGCGGGCGCCGAGGCCGGTTCCTCGGAGGCGGCGTCGCCGTTCAGCAGCACCTCGACGTCCGCCTTGCCGCGCAGCTGTTCCAGCAGCTGGCGCACCCCGTCATAGGTCAGATAGCGCACGATCTGCGGCCGCGCCTGCTCCAGAGTCGGCGGCGTCTCCTTGCGGCGGTCCTCGACCCGCAGCACGGCCCAGCCGCCCTCGGTGTGGAACGGCCCCACGGTCGAGCCCGCCGGCTTGCCGCGCAGGGCGTCGGCATAGGCCTGAGGCAGCACGTCCAGCGTCGCATAGCCGAGATCGCCGCCGGAGAAGCGGGTCGCCTCGTCGATCGACCGCTGCTGCGCCACCGCCTCGAAGGCCGCCCCCTGGGCCAGCAGCCCGATCACGGCGTCGGCCTCTTCGCGGGTCCGGGACAGGATAAGGCGGCTGCGGATCTCCTCGGAGGTCTCGGCCAGGCGGACCTGGTCGCGATAGATGGTCTCGACCGCCTTGTCGTCGATCTCGCCGTTGACGACCGTCTCGACCAGCATGTCGCCGAGGATCCGTTCGCGCGTCGCCGCAAGCCGGCGCTGCGCCAGGGCCGAATTGTCCAGTCCGCGCCGTTCCGCCTCCCGCGCCAGCAGCTTCTGGTCGATGACCTCGTCGAGCACGCGGCGGAAAAGATCGGAGGTGACGTCGAGCGGCTCGCCTTCGCCCACCAGCCCTTGGGCCACCGCCTCGCGTTTGACGTCAGAGGCCCAGATCGTCTCCTCCTGCACCTTGGCCACGGCCCGGTCGCCCGGCTCCGGGGGTCGGTCGGAGCCGCCGCCACGGCCGCAGGCGGCGACGGTGAGGACGGCCGCCAGCAGCACCGGGAACAGCGCGCGGCCCAGAATCCGGGGCGGGATGAGGCTCATTTCGGGGCAAGCTCCGTCACGGGCGGCAAAGGCCCTCGCGTTGACAGGGATAAGGCCGGTGCTTAAGTCCCGCCTGCGCCCAAGTCGAGGGGTTTTCGAACGTTGCGCGGCCCTTGCGCGCGCCTGAGACAGGGCGCCGGGCCGCCGCCGCCGAAGTCTCGCCCGGCGCACATCGTCGCCGCTCCTTCGGGACCGTTCCAGTACCAGAGCCCTACCCGCTCGCCCGCCTTCGGATCATTCATGCTCGGCATCGCCAAGAAGATTTTCGGCTCCTCCAACGACCGTAAGGTCAAGGACTTCATGGGCCGGGTGCAGAAGATCAACGCGCTGGAGGCGAAATTCGCCGCCCTGTCGGACGACGAGCTGCGGATGATGACCGACGCCTTCCGCGACCGGATCGCGGCGGGCGAGACCCTGGACAAGTTGCTGAACGAAGCCTTCGCCGTCGCCCGCGAGGCCTCCAAGCGGGTGCTCGGCCAGCGCCAGTATGACGTCCAGCTCACCGGCGGCATGATCCTGCACGACGGCGGCATCGCCGAAATGCGCACCGGCGAGGGCAAGACCCTGGTCGCCGTGGCCCCGGTCTATCTGAACGCCCTGGCCGGCAAGGGCGTGCACGTCATCACCGTCAACGACTATCTGGCCCGGCGCGACGCCGAGTGGATGGGTCGGGTCTATCGCTTCCTCGGCATGGAGGTGGGCGTCATCGTCAACGGCCTGTCCTCCGGTCAGCGCCAGGCGGCCTATGCCGCCGACATCACCTACGGGACCAACAACGAGTTCGGCTTCGACTATCTGCGCGACAACCTGGTCTACGACCGCAAGGAGATGGTGCAGCGGCCGCACCATTTCGCCATCGTCGACGAGGTCGACTCCATCCTGATCGACGAGGCGCGCACGCCGCTGATCATCTCGGGCCCGACCGAGGACCGCTCGGACCTGTATCTGACCGTCGACGAGATCATCAAGGAACTGATCCAGGACAAGTCGACCTACGACCTCGACGAGAAGCAGCGCCAGGCCCTGCTGACCGAGGAGGGCTCCGAAAAGATCGAGGAGATCATGGAGGCCCGCGGCCTGTTCGCCGCCGACACCACCGGCCTGTACGACGCCGCGAACATCAGCCTGGTCCACCACATCAACCAGGCCCTGCGCGCCAATACCCTGTATCAAAAGGACAAGGACTACATCATCAAGGCCGGCGAGGTGATGCTCATCGACGAGTTCACCGGCCGCATGATGCAGGGCCGTCGTCTGTCCGAAGGTCTGCACCAGGCCATCGAGGCCAAGGAAGGCGTCAAGATCCAGCCCGAGAACCAGACCCTGGCCTCGGTCACCATCCAGAACTATTTCCGCCTCTATGAGAAGCTGTCCGGCATGACCGGCACGGCCGCGACCGAGGCCCAGGAATTCCTCGACATCTACAAGATGGATGTCCTCGAGGTGCCGACCAACCGGCCGGTCAAGCGCATCGACCACGATGACGAGATCTTCCGCACCTCGGCCGAGAAGAACCACGCCATCGCCGGCCTGATTGCCGAATGCCACGTCCGGGGCCAGCCGATCCTCGTCGGCACCGTCTCGATCGAGAAGTCCGAGACCCTGTCGGAGTTGCTCAAGACCTTCGAATACGAGGTCACGGTCAGGACGCTGAAGCCGCAGCACCAGCACCTGCTGGAGAAGGTCGCCAGCGACGACGACAAGGTCCGGCGCGAGGCGAAGAAGGCCTATCAGGCGCTGAAGGACGAGGACTTCGACATCGAGGTCAAGCGCGGCAAGGGCATTCCGCACAGCGTGCTGAACGCCCGCCAGCACGAGCAGGAGGCCTTCATCGTCGCCGAGGCTGGTCTGCCGGGCGCGGTGACCATCGCCACCAACATGGCCGGCCGCGGCACCGACATCCAGCTGGGCGGCAACCTCGAGATGCGGCTTCAGCGCTGGCGCCAGGAGCAACGCAATCTCGGCATCGAGATCACGCCGGAAACCGAAGCCGCCATCGAGGCCGAGTTCAAGGCCGAGATCGCGGTCCAGAAGGCGAAGTCGCTGGCCGCCGGCGGCCTGTTCGTGCTCGGCACCGAGCGCCACGAGAGCCGCCGCATCGACAACCAGCTGCGCGGCCGCACCGGCCGTCAGGGCGACCCCGGCACCTCGAAATTCTTCCTGTCGTGCGAGGACGACCTGCTGCGCATCTTCGCCGGCGACCGTCTAGACGCCATCATGCGCAGCTTCGGCGTGGCCGAGGGCGAGGCCATCAGCCACCCGTGGCTGAACCGCGCCGTCGAGACCGCCCAGAAACGCGTCGAGACCCGCAACTACGACATCCGCAAGAATCTGCTGAAGTACGACGACGTCGTGAACGACCAGCGCAAGGCCGTGTTCGAGCAGCGCCAGGAGTTCATGGACGCCACGGACCTGTCCGAGCTGGTCGCCGAATTCCGCCAGGACGTGATCACCGACCTGATCGACAAACATATGCCGCCCAAGGCCTATGCCGAGCAGTGGGACATCGACGGCCTCGCCGAGAAGGTGAAATCGACCCTCGGCCTCGACCTGCCGCTGCACGACTGGGCGGCCGAGGAAGGCGTTTCCAACGAGGAGATCGAGGAACGGCTGATCGCCGCCGCCGACGCCCGCGCCGCCGAACGCCTGGAGCTCATCGGGGCCGACCAGACCCGCGGTCTGGAGAAGCAATTCATGCTCCAGATGATCGACATGAGCTGGCGCGAGCACCTGGTGCACCTCGATCACCTGCGCGGCGTCATCGGCCTGCGCGGCTACGGCCAGCGCGATCCGCTGAACGAGTACAAGACCGAGGCCTTCAACCTGTTCGAGACGCTGCTGTACGAGCTGCGCCACAACGTGACCCGCTGGCTGATGACGGTCGAGTTCCGCTTCGAGGCGCCGCCCGTGATGGACCTGCCGGAATTCCAGGAAATCCACCTGAACCCCGGCACCGGCGAGAACGAGATGGCCGATCCGATGGCCCAGAACCCGGAAGGTCAGCTGACCGGCGACGATCGCTCGCGCCTGCCGGTCGAGACCCTGCCGGCCCAGTGGGAGCGGACGCCCCGCAACGCCGACTGCCCCTGCGGCTCGGGCCGCAAGTTCAAGCACTGCCACGGAAGCCTGATCTAGGGCGCTATCGCTCGCCGCGCGGCGGCTCGCTGCTTGAGCGGCATCTCGGCGCGCTATCGCTCGCCGCGCGGCGGCTCGCTGCTTGAGCGCGGGGTGAGGGACCGCTATCGACCGTGGGTGGCGTTCACCGACGGGAGAGACTGATGGCGGCTCGCAAGGATCTGTTCTCCCGCGCACTGTCGCTCGACCCCGAGCGGCTGCATTTCGCCGCCCACAGCCATCACCTGTGGCCGGACGCCTCGTTCGACGGACAGGTGCGGGCCTGGGTCGAGGCGAACAAATTCGCCGACCGCAAATGGGACCTGATCTTCGGCGACGTGGTGCCCGAGGCCCAGGGCCATGTCGCCCGCGAGCTGAACCTGCCGTCGCCCGACACGGTCGTGTTCGCCCCCAACACCCACGACTTCCTGCTGCGCATCTTCTCGGGCTTCGAAGCCCGGCCGGTCCGCATCCTGTCCACCGACGGCGAATTCCATTCGTTCCGCCGCCAGGGCGAACGCTGGGAGGAGGCCGGGCAGGCCGTGGTCACCCGCGTCCCCCTGCATCCGTTCGAGACCTTCGACGACCGCTTCGTCGAGGCGGCGCGCGGCGGCGGCTTCGACCTGATCGTGGTCAGCCAGGTGTTCTTCAAGACCGGCCAGGTGTTCACCCGCATCGAGGACCTGGCGGCTCTGGCCGATCCGGCCGGGCCGTGGGTGGTGATCGACGGCTACCACGGCTTCATGGGCGTGCCGACCGACCTGTCAGCGGTGGCGGACCGGGTCTTCTACGTCGCCGGCGGGTACAAATACGCCATGTCGGGCGAGGGCGCGGGCTTTCTGCATGCGCCCGACGGCTTCTGTCCCCGGCCCGTCACGACCGGCTGGTTCGCCGAGTTCGGCGAGCTGACCGGCCGTCCCGAGGACGTTCAGTACCGCGCCGACGCCGGCCGCTTCTGGGGGGCGACCTTCGACTCCAGCGCGCTCTACCGTTTCAACGGCGTGCGCCAGATGCTGGACGAGGCGGGCCTGACCACCGCCGCCGTCGCCGATCACGCGCGCGGCCTGATGCGCCGCTTCCAGCAGGCGGTGGCCGCCGGCGGGGCCGGGCGGCTGGACCGGGCCGAGCTGATCAATCCTGTGGCCAACGAGGCGGTCCGGGCGCGCTTCCTGGCCTTCCGCCACCCCGACGCCCAGGCCTGGAAGGGCCGCCTGATGGACGCGAACGTGGTCACCGACGTGCGCGACGACACCATCCGGTTCGGCTTCGGCCTGTACCAGGACGAGTCCGATCTGGAGCGGCTGATCGAGGTCTGCCGGCGGATTCTCTGATCACCAAGGGTCAGAAGAAGGTGGTGTCGTCCTGCTGTTTCGGCTCCGGGGCCTTGCGCGGCGCGGGGGGCGAAGCCGGGCGGGCGGGCGCCGGCGCCGGAGTCGCGCCCGGGACGGGCGCCGGCGCTCCGTCGGCGGGC
>NZ_JAKFDS010000086.1:0-13482 GCF_036676055.1 Brevundimonas sp.
AGCCTCCCGGTCGCGCAGCCGCTGGGCGTCCGCGGCGGCCTCGGCCTCGGCCCGGACGCGGGACCCGGAGACCGCGATCTCCTCGACCGCGCCCTGATCCCCGCGCAGGGCCGCCGCCTCCTGCCGCAGGCCCGCGGACGTCAGCACCGGCGCCAGGCCCGGGTCGCCGCCGGGGCCGGCGCGCAAGGGCACTTCGTCGAGCATGCGGGCGGCGACCAGCAGGGCCTCGGGATCGCGCCGCTCGCGGCCCCAGGCCGCAAGTTCGGCGGCGGTGACGATCTGGGCCACGCCCAGCGCCTCCGGCGTGGACGCGGCCGCGGGAGCGGCCTGTCGGGCGGTGGCGACCGGCCCCGGCGCGGCGCAGGCGCAAGCGAGGGCGAGCCCCAGGATCGCCACGAGACGGAGCGCCGGTTTCATGCGGTCACCTGTGTTTCCACCCGGAGCGTCGGGCCGCCAAGCTTGCACTGTGGGGCCGGGGGTTCAAGCGACTCCAGTGACGAAAACTGACCGGTCAGCCGGGCGGCAGGACCGCGCCGTTGAGGATGCGGCGGTCGGTCCGGGCCTGGATCAGGATGGCCACGGCCTCGTCGGCGTCCAGACCGGTCGGCAGGTCGTAGAGGGCGGGGCGGCCGGTCCAGGCGCCGAGACTGCGCACAGAACGGACGACATTGACCTGACGGACCGTCTGGCCGCGGTTGTCGCCGCGTTCGATCTCCACCGTCTGGGGGCCGGGGCGATAGACCACGGCCACGACCTCGGCCCCGCCGGCCGGAACGCGGCCGGAGCCGACGCCGACCTGGTCGCCGGCCTCGCGGAACTCGATCTCGGGCGGGAAGACGCGACGCGCGGCCTCTTCCTCGACCGCGGCCTTGAGCGCCGCCTCCTGGGCGCCGGGGACCTGGCGGCGGCCGTCGATGACCACCTGGGGCGTGCCGACCGCACGCAGCCTGAGGGGGCGGCGATAGGCGCGCTGGCGCTGGGCGAACTCGGGCCGGGCGAAGGTGTCGGGCCAGCCTAGATAGTCCCAGTAGTCGACGGCGTAGGTCAGGGCGATCACGCCCGGTTCTTCGGCGAGGGCCTCGACGCGGGCGTTGGCCTCGGGGCAGCCGGCGCAGCCCTGGGCGGTGAACAGCTCGACCACGACGGGCTCGGCGGGAGCCGCGCCGCGCGGGGCGCGGGGGCTCGCCGGCTGGGCGCTGGACCCGGCCGCGATGGAGGCGGCCACGAGGGCCGCCGCAGGGATGATCCAGCCCCTTGTGCGCATGGCGCGCACCATAACCACGGTCCGGGAAGACGCGCGCCTCATTTTCGCGTGAGGGGTCAGATGCGGATGTCGAGCAGGGCGCCGGGGCGTTGCGGGCGGTCGTCGGGCGCGCGGGTCAGGTTCACCGTCGGGGCGGGGCGGGCGGCCGGCGCCTCGGCGGACGTCGCGACGCCGTCGAGGGCCGCGCGAAAAAAGTCCGAGCGCGAGGCCCGAACGGGCGACGGCGGGCTTTGGGCCGGGAACAGCGGCGACGGGAGCGGGAGTCGAATCGGGCTCATCCCGACAGGGTTAACGACAATTGTCGGAAATGGGTTAACGCCCGCGGGGGCCGGCGGGTCAGCGCTTCGTGGCGGTGGGGAGGGGGCGCGGCGGCGCCTGCATGGCGTCCACGAGCCGGTCGATCTCGGCCTGGTCCATCAGGGGGGCGGAGGCCTTGGCCACGACCTGGCCCATGGCGTTGACGGCGAAGGTCTCAGGCGCGCCGGTGATGCCCAGATCGAGGCCGGCGCGGCCGTCGCGATCAACCAGCACCATCGAATAGGGATCGCCCAGTTCGTCGAGGAAGGCGCGGGTTTTGACCGGATCGTCCTTCCAGGCCACGCCGACGACGGCGACGCCGCGCTCCTTGAGCGCCATCAGCTGCGGGTGTTCAAGGCGGCAGGGCGCGCACCAGCTGGCGAAGACGTTGATCAGCATCGGCTTGCCGACGCCGGCGGTCTTGAGGTCGAGCACGCCGGGCCCGGCCTCGGCGCCGGTCAGGAGGGGCAGGACGGTTTCCGGGACCGGCTGGCCGACCAGGGCCTCGGGCCGGTATTCGCTGCCGCGGCCTTCGGCCAGCGACCGGCCGGTGAAGTCGCCCAGCCGCACGGCGGCGAAGACGACGAGCGCCACGAGGGCGACGAGGGGGACGATGGCGAACCAGCGGTTCATGCCCGGTCCCCCGGGCGATCCGCTTCAAGTCGTTTCAGCTCGGCCGACCAGCGCCGCGCGGTCAGCAGGGCGCGGGCGGCGAGGGCGCCGAGCACCAGGGCGCTGATGGCCCAGGCGGGCCAGACGAAGGCGGCGTATTTCCCCATGTCGAGGTCGGGCATGCGGTCAGGCCTCCTCAGGCTTCGAGGGCGCGGCGGGCGCGGATGGACAGGACCCGCCGGCGCACGATCTCGGTGCGGATCGCGGTCAGCCAGAGGGCGAGGAACAGCACGCCCCAGGCCGCCATCATCGTCAGCAGCGGGGTCAGGAAGACCGGCGGCATGGCCGGCCCCCCGGCTCTCATCAGCGAGGCCGGCTGATGCAGGGTGTTCCACCAGTCGACCGAGAATTTGACGATCGGCAGGTTGATCAGGCCGACGAGGCCCAGCACCGCCGCCGCGCGGGTCGCCTTCGCCTCGTCGTCGATCGAGGCGCGCAGGGCCATGTAGCCGAGATAGAACAGGAACAGGATCAGCACCGACATCAGCCGCGCGTCGCCCCAGGCCCACCAGGCGCCCCACATCGGCTTGCCCCACAGGCTGCCGCTGACCAGGGCCAGGGCGGTGAAGGCCGCGCCGGGCAGGGCGGCGGCGCGCGCGGCCGCGTCGGCGAGCGGGTGGCGGAACACCAGGGCGAAGAAGCTGGAGACGCCGAGGGCGGCGTAGGCGGCCAGCCCGACCGAGGCGGCCGGAACGTGGACGAACATGATCCGAACGGTGTCGCCCTGTCGGAAGTCCTCGGGCGCGGCGAAGGACAGCCAGGTCGCGATCGCGAGCAGGACGACGGCCAGCCCCCAGACCACCGGCGTCAGCGGTCGGGTGAAGCGCAGGAAGCGGTCGGGATTGGCGAGTCCGAACATGCCGCGCCGATTACGCGCCAGCCGCGCGCGCGGCAAGCGGCGCGCCGTCGCGGGCCGCATTACCAAGCCTTAAGTGGCGCGAAGGCGAGCTTGGCCGTAGAGGCGGGCCGTCGTTCCTCAATCGCAGAACCGCCGATGTCCCGAATCCTAGCCGCTGCGGCGGCCGCCGTCGGCGCGCTCGCCGCCTCCTCCGCCCAGGCCCAGGACGCCGCCCCCACGCCCGCGCCCGATAATTGGGGCGCCGCACTGGCGCAGGACGCCCGGGCCTTCCATGACGTCATCCTCGACAGCCACCCCGGCCCGGTCGACGCCGAGAACCCCGGATTCACCCCGCATCTGGAAGCCGGCCTCGCGCTGGCGTTGGAGCGGGCGCGGACGACGGACAGCTATGAGGACTGGTATTTCGCCCTGCAGGAATACGCCGCCTCGTTCGACGACGGCCATCTGGGGCTGAAGGACTGGGCCGGCATGGGGCATGTCTGGACCGCTCACTGGCCCGGCTTCCTGACCGGCCTGCGGACCGGCCCGGAGGGCGAGCGCCATGAGGTGGTGTTCAGCCGCGATCCGGCCGCCGCGCCCGAGGGCGCGGTCCTGATCGGCTGCGACGGCCGGCCGGCCGGGGATCTGGCCGCCGAGATCATCGGCCGGGGCGCGGGGCGCTGGTCCCTGCCGTCGCGCCGCGCGATCTACGCCTCCACCCTGTTCGTGGACCAGCACAATCCGTGGGTCCGCCGCGCCGAACAGTGCGAGTTCCGCGTCGGGACGGAGACGCGCGCCTATCCGCTGACGTGGCGCGAACTGCCGGACGCCGTCCGCGACGAGGGCTTCGCCGCCGCGCGCAGCCCCCGCTTCACCGCCCCGATCGAGCTGCGCGCGTGGAGCGGCGGCCAATGGATCGGTCTCGGCGGCTTCAACGGCGATCCGGCCAGCGAGGACGGCGTCGCCCTGACCGCCCTGCAGGCCGCGGTCGAGACCCGGGCCGACGAGATCCGTCAGGCCCCGGCAGTGGTGTTCGACCTGCGCGGCAACGGCGGCGGCTCCTCGGCCTGGATTCAGGCGCTGGCGACGACCCTGTGGGGCAAGGCCGAGGTCGAGGCCCGCTCGCCGGAGGCGGAGGCCGTGGACTGGCGGACCTCGGAGAAGAACCTCGCCACGATCGAGGAATACAAGGTCCTGATGGGCTCCAACCCCGAAGTGCTGGCCTGGCTAAGCACGGTGGCCGACGGGCTGCGCGCCGCGCGCGCCGAAGGCCGGCCGCTATGGCGTCACGTGGAGGAGGAGGAAGAGGCGCCGGCCGCGCCGCCCGCCGGGTCCTCGCCGATGACGGCGCGGACCTGGGTGCTGACCGATTCCGGCTGCGCCTCGGCCTGTCTCGACGCCGTCGACCTGCTCAAGGCCCTGGGCGCGACCCATGTCGGCCAGGAGACCTCGGGCGACACCGCCTATATGGAGGTTCGCGACGAGCCCCTGCCGGGCGGCCGCGTCGTCGCGCGGGTTCCGATGAAGGTCTATCGCGGGCGTCCCCGCGGCGACAACGAGACCCACGTCCCGGTTCACGCCTGGACCGGCGCCCTGGCCGACACCGCCGGTATCGAGGCCTGGCTCGCCGGACTCGACGCGGCGGCGGTGAGGCGTTAGGCGGGATTCATGACCGACGATCCGACCAAAGACAGCAACGGCAACGTCCTCGCCGACGGCGACAGCGTGACCCTGATCAAGGACCTCAAGGTCAAGGGCTCGGGCGGGGTGACGCTCAAGCGCGGCACCCTGGTCAAGAACATCCGCCTGACCGGCGACCCCGACGAAATCGAGGCCAATGTCGAGAAGGTCCGAGGCCTCGTGCTCCGGACCGAGTTCGTCAAGAAGGCGTAGGAGCCATGCCTGCCACAATCAGGCGGGCATTGCGTACTTGATCGGGTTGGCAGCTCCCTTCCGTCGAAGGTGGGCTGGCACACGTTTACGCAGATAGAGCTTGGCGATCTCGTCTTCGGCGGGCCTGCCCCGAAATCCAATGCGCCCTGGCCTGTGTTCCCGGCCGGGAAAATTTGCAGCGGTCGCGTCCAGCCACTCGTCAGGCCTGAAGACGCCAACCACGAGCCCACGTTCGACGGCGAGAACGAGTTCCACTTTCTCGACGCGGCTGCGCCCCAGCTTCCATGCGTATCGGACGGCTTCGTAGACGTCTTCAGCGGTGCGAGCGGTGCGATTGATCGTGATCATCATCGCGTGGTGGTGGAATGCGACCTCTTCCGCCGCATACCGTTCGACGATCTCAATCGCATGAGCCAGACCGCGCTCGGTCCCGTGACCGCTCTGCCGGTTTGCCAATCCTGGGTAGGCGTCGATGAGGGCCGCCTCCACCTCGAAAGCCTGAGCATCGTCCAGTCCATGCCGATGGATGACGTGCGCGACGTCGAGACCGGCGAGGCGAATAGCGCGAACACGATCCAGCTTCTCGGGCAGCTCTCCTTGATGCTCTGCTGCAATGCCCAAGGCGTGCTGAAAGACGCGATTTCCACGACCCTTTCCAACATAGAACGTCTCACCGTTCCGCGGGTCGATGAGGCGATAGACGTAGACTTTGAGTTCCTCGGCTACGCCGAGCGGAAACGCCGTGAGGGAAGCGCTGGTCATGAATCAGCCCTGTGCGTTCCGGATCGCCGCCGCTCCCGCGAACGGCGTCACCACAGCGGCGAACAGGACGTAGGCCGCGAGGAAGGCGAGGGCCGGCGCGGGGCTTAGGCCGTTCACCGCGCGTTCCAGCGCCCCCGCTCCGAACACGACCGGCGGGATGAACAGCGGCAGGACCACCACCGCGATCAGCAGCCCGCCACGCTTCGAGCCCAGAGCCAGCGCCGCGCCCAACGCCCCGGTCAGGGCGAACCCCAGCGCGCCGATCAGGGCCGACAGCGTCACCAGCGGCGCCTGCGCCGGCGGCAGGCCGAGGGTGATGGCGGCGACCGGGGCCGTGATGGCCAGCGGCACGCCGACGGCCAGCCATTGGGCCTTGGCCTTGGCCAGAACCACCAGCTCCAGCGGCAAGGATCCCAGGGCGATCAGGTCGAGCGCACCGTCCTCGAGGTCGCGCTCGAACAGCCGCTCCAGCGACAGGATCGACGACAGCGCCAGCGCCAGCCAGGCGATGCCGCCCGCCACCGGCTTCAGGCCCGCCGGGTCGCCGCCCGCCGCCAGCGGCACAAGCGCGGTCAGGCACAGGAAGAAGCCGCAGGCCAGCAGCGGTCCGCCTCCGCCCGCCCAGGCCAGGGCCAGCTCGCGCCGCCACAGGATCACCAGCGCCGTCATCGCCCGACCCCGATCTCGAGAGCGCGCGCGGGGACGGGCAGGGGATCGTGCACGGCGGCGAGGATGGCCCCGCCCTTGTCCAGATGGGCCTGCATCAGCAGGCCGAGCGCCGCGCGCCAGCGGGCGTCCAGCGGCGCGAACGGCTCGTCCAGCAGCCACACCGGCCGGGGTGCGGCGATCAGCCGGGCGAAGGCCAGCCGGCGGCGCTGGCCGGCCGACAGCTGGCGCACCTCCAGATCGAGCAGGGGCTCAAGCGCCAGCACGTCGACGGCGGCGGCGATCGCGGTCGCGTCGGCGCCGAGCCATTGCGCCTGGAAGGTCAGCTCTTCGCGCGCCCGCCGCGCGCCCTTCAATCCGTCCAGATGCCCGAGCCAGTGGATATGCCGCCGCCGCGCCTCGGCCGGATCGGCGTCGGCGAAGGCGATCGTCCCGGCGTCGGGGCGGAGAAAGCCGGCGAGGGCGCGCAACAGGCTGGTCTTGCCCGCGCCGTTGGCTCCAGTCAGGGCCACCGCTTCGCCCGAGGCCAGCGACAGCGACAGGTCGCGGAACAGCACGCGTTCGCCGCGGGACAGGGTCAGGCCGGTGGCGGTTATCATCCGGACGGCCCCCAGTTGCGAGCGTCTCTCAATGACCCTGCGCCCGACGTGGATACATGGACGCCAACGGGAACCATCGCTATATCCGGCCTCGCCGCAGCAGGCGTTCGCCGCGCGCGGCGGGGACCTGTGCGCCCCGCCGTCTGTCGCGCGATCGCGCAACCGGATGTCCGGGCGGCGTTGACCAGAGGAACCTCTCCCATGCCGTCGAACGACAGCTTCAAGACCCGTCAGGACCTTTCCGTCGGGCGCAAGAAATACGCCTATTACAGCCTTCCGGCCGCCGAGGAAGCGGGTCTGGCCGGGATTTCCCGCCTGCCGCGCTCGATGAAGGTGCTGCTGGAGAACCTGTTGCGCAACGAGGACGGCGTCTCGGTCACCGAGGCCGACCTGCGCGCCGTCGCCGCCTGGATCGACAACAAGGGCTCGGTCGAGCACGAGATCGCGTTCCGCCCGGCCCGGGTGCTGATGCAGGACTTCACCGGCGTGCCGGCCGTGGTCGACCTCGCCGCCATGCGCGACGCCATGTCGAAGCTCGGCGCCGACGCCTCGAAGATCAATCCGCTGAACCCCGTCGACCTGGTCATCGACCACTCGGTCATGGTCGACCATTTCGGCACCCCGGGCGCCTTCAACCAGAACGTCGAGCGCGAATACGAGCGCAACATCGAGCGCTATAAATTCCTCCGCTGGGGCTCGACCTCGTTCAACAATTTCCGCGTCGTGCCCCCCGGCACCGGCATCTGCCACCAGGTCAACCTCGAGAACCTGGCCCAGACCGTCTGGACGGTGGACGAGGGCAAGAAGACCGTCGCCTATCCGGACACCGTGGTCGGCACCGACAGCCACACCACCATGATCAACGGCCTCGCCGTTCTGGGCTGGGGCGTCGGCGGCATCGAGGCCGAGGCGGCCATGCTGGGCCAGCCCATTCCGATGCTGATCCCCGAGGTCATCGGCTTCCGCCTGACCGGCGCCCTGCCGGAAGGCGCCACCGCCACCGACCTGGTGCTGACCGTCACCCAGATGCTGCGTCGCAAGGGCGTGGTCGGCAAGTTCGTCGAGTTCTTCGGCCCCGGCGTGACCAGCCTGACCATCGAGGACCAGGCCACCATCGCCAACATGGCCCCGGAGTACGGCGCCACCTGCGGCTTCTTCCCGGTGTCGGCGGCGACGATCTCGTATCTGACCGCCACCGGCCGCGACAAGGCGCGCGTCGCCCTCGTGGAAGCCTATGCCAAGGCCCAGGGCCTGTGGATCGACGAGACCTCGGAAGACCCGGTCTTCACCGACATCCTCGAACTGGACATGGGTACGGTCGTGCCGTCGCTGGCGGGTCCCAAGCGTCCGCAGGACAAGGTCGAACTGACCGTGGCCGCGCCTTCGTTCGAGACGGCGCTGGGCGAGGTGTTCAACCGTCCGGTCGACGCCGCCCGCGTGGCCGTCGAGGGCGAGAAGTTCGACCTCGGCGACGGCGACGTGGTCATCGCCGCCATCACCTCCTGCACCAACACCTCCAACCCGTCGGTGTTGATCGCCGCCGGTCTGGTGGCGCGCAAGGCCCACAAGCTGGGCATGAAGGTCAAGCCGTGGGTCAAGACCTCGCTGGCCCCCGGCTCGCAGGTGGTCACCGACTATCTGACCGCCGCCGGCCTGCAGGCCGACCTCGACGCCATGGGCTTCAACCTGGTCGGCTACGGCTGCACCACCTGCATCGGCAACTCGGGCCCGCTGGACCCGGCGATCTCCAAGGCCATCAACGACAACGGCCTCGTCGCCACCTCGGTGCTGTCGGGCAACCGCAACTTTGAAGGCCGGGTGAACCCCGACGTCCAGGCCAACTACCTCGCCTCGCCGCCGCTGGTGGTCGCCTACGCCCTCGCCGGCTCGATGCGGATCGACATCTCGAAGGATCCGATCGGCAAGGACAAGAAGGGCAAGGACGTCTTCCTCAAGGACGTGTGGCCGACCTCGGCCGAGATCGCCGCCATCCAGAAGAAGTCGGTCACCCCGGCCATGTTCGCCAAACGCTATGCGGACGTCTTCAAGGGCGACAAGCACTGGCAGGGCATCAAGGTCGAGGGCGGCCAGACCTACGCCTGGGACGACAGCTCGACCTATGTGCAGAACCCGCCCTATTTCGAGGGCATGTCGATGGAGCCGGCCCCGGTCGCCGACATCGTCGAGGCCCGCGTCCTGGCCATCTTCGGCGACTCGATCACCACGGACCACATCAGCCCGGCCGGCTCGATCAAGAAGACCTCGCCCGCCGGCGCCTATCTGACCGACCACGGCGTCGACGCCCTCGACTTCAACTCCTACGGCGCGCGCCGCGGGAACCATGAAGTGATGATGCGCGGCACCTTCGCCAACATCCGCATCCGCAACAAGATCACCCCGGAGATCGAGGGCGGGGTGACCAAACACTTCCCGTCGCAGGACGTGATGTCGATCTATGACGCCGCCATGCGCTACCAGTCGGAAGGTCGTCCGCTGGTCGTGTTCGCGGGCAAGGAATACGGCACCGGCTCGTCGCGCGACTGGGCGGCCAAGGGCACCCGTCTGCTGGGCGTCCGCGCCGTCATCGCCGAGAGCTACGAGCGCATCCACCGCTCCAACCTGGTCGGGATGGGCGTGGTGCCGCTGCAGTTCAAGGCCGAGGGCTGGGTCCGTCTGGGCCTGACCGGCGAGGAGATCGTCACCATCCGCGGCCTGTCCGACGCCAATGTCGGCAAGCTGCGTCCGCGTCAGGACCTGTGGGTCGAGCTGTTCCGCCCGTCGGACGGCAAGATGGCCCGCTTCCCGGTCCGCTGCCGCATCGATAACGCCACCGAGATGGACTACTTCAAGGCCGGCGGCGTGATGCCTTACGTGCTGCGCAACCTGGCCCGCGGGCCGGAAGCGATCGCGGCCGAGTAGGCCCCGAAGCCTGAACGGATCGAGGGCCGGCGGAGCGATCCGCCGGCCCTTTTTCGTCGCCGGGAGCTAGAGCTGCGGCAAATCCACCTTCAGGAACCGTATCCCGACGACGCGGCCGTTGGACTGGGTCAGTCCGGTGACCCGTCCCTTTTCGTCGCGGGAGAAGTCGATCGCCCCGATCGTCGACTCGGTGAAAAAAGCGTCGGCCGCCCGTTCGCCGACGGGCGGTTGAAGCAACCGGTTTTCGAAGGCCGCGCCCGTCAGCCACAGCTGATCCTCGCGCCGCTCGACCTGCATCAGCGCGCCCAGTTCGGGGCTGTAGTATCGACCCAGATAGTCCTGCATCCGGCCCGGCGTCAGCTCCGGCGCGTCGGGCTCCTCATACCGCACGGCGATGCGGTCCTGATCCGGATCGTGGATGTTGAGGACGGCGGCGGGCGCGTCGTCCGGGCCAGTGAAACTGAAGTGAACCGGCGCGCCGACGAGGCGGAAGGCCGTGGGCGCGATGGGCTCAAGGGCGTCGCGGCCGATGATAAGGCGGCCGTCCCGCACAGTCAGAACGAACACCGGGCCGCCGGTTTCGCGATAGCGACCGACGAAACGGCGCAACTGGTCCTCGGACAGTTCGATCTTCGGTTCGGCGGGCGGCGGCAGGTCGGCGGCCAGATGGATGTCCGCGATCTGCTCCGCGATCCGGCCGGTGTCGTTGGTTTCGGCGTTGCACAGCACAGTTACGCCGAAGCGGCGGTCGGGAACCGCCATCATGTAGGACGCGGCCCCCGGGGCGATACCTCCGTGGCGGAGGGCGACGAGGTTCCGATAGCTCGCCACCTCAATGCCCGAGCCATAGCGCGACGGCGCGAGGGGGCCGCGGACCGTGCGCGACATTGCGGCGACGATGGCCGGCGAGCCCACCTTCGGATCGTTCAGGTTCAGGGTCCACCGCGCCATGTCTTCGACGGTGCTGTAGACGTTGCCGGCCCCATAGGCGGAGAAGGGAAAGATGCGGCTCTCCACGCCCCCGGGACCCTGGCCGTAGCCGAGCGCCGTGTCTGGCCGGACCGGTCTCCAGTCATCCTTCACATATGTCTGGGTCATACCCAGCGGCTCGAAGATCCGCGCCTTCATGAAGGCCGGGAAGGCCTGGCCCGACGCCCGCTCAACCACCAGCGCCAGCAGGGTGTAGTTCGAGTTGGAATAGGCGAAGCGGGACCCCGGCGCGAAATTGAGTTCGCGCTGACCGTACAGGGCGCGCAGCACGTCGCGCTGGGTGATCGTATCTTCCGCTCGCCGACCCTGCAGTAGCAGCATCCATTCGTCGCGCAGACCACTGGTGTGATGCAGCAGATGGTCGATGGTGATCGGCTCCGGGAAGGCATGCATCTCCGGGACGTATTTCCGCACGTCGTCCTGGAGAGACAGCTTCCCCTCCGCCGCCAGCATATGCACGGCGAAGGCGGTGAACTGTTTGGAGATGGAGCCGATCTGGAACGCTGTCTGCGGGGTGTTGGGCGTCCGGCTTTCCACCACAGCCATGCCATAGGCGCCCGTGAACGCCACCTGCCCGTCCCGGGTCACCGAGACGGCGCATCCGGGTCCATCGGAACCGTCCCACTGCGCGAAGAGCCGCGCCGTATCCGCGGCCGGATCCGCGAGGGCCGGCGTGGCGAGGGCGAAGGACGCAGCGGCGGCCGCGATTCTGGGAAACATGATGGCGCCCGGGTCTGATCAAAACCGTTTCGCTACATTTGTAGCGGACCTCGCCGGATTTGAAACGCTCCTCGACGGAACCGGCCGTGGACGCGACGAACGGCGCTGGTGATCGTGCCCGGGCGCCGGGCAGGTCGGCCGCCAGACCAGGAGGCGAGACTCTATCCCTGCGTCGCGTTGTGCGGTCCGCGATCGCGCGGATTCCGCCCGAAGGCCTGTTCACACAGCGAGCGGCCGAACTCTTCCGACGCCATCATCTGGCGGTCGCCCAGCAGGCCCGCGATCCGGCCGCCGGCGGTGGTCGCCACCGAGATCGGGAAACGCCCGACGACGAGGTTGCCGCGGCCCGGATCGACGAACTCGACCGTGCCTTCGAGGGTGTGCATGCCTCGACCGTTCAACAGCATGTCGAGGCGGCCGGCGCGGTCCAGCCGCTCAACGTGGATGCGGACGTCGATCGGCGCCGTGCCGTACATGCAGCGGCTGAGCTCCTCGCGGACCTCTTCGGAGAAGGTGTCGGAAAAGTCCTCCTCCGCATCCAGCCAGGCGCTGGACATGGTGATGGAGCCGACCTGGGCGGTTTCCTGCAGGCCCGGCGGCAGGTCCATCGGCGGGCCGCCCTCGATGACCGGCGCGCAGGCCGCGG
Organism: Brevundimonas sp.; assembly: GCF_036676055.1. Taxonomy (GTDB): domain Bacteria; phylum Pseudomonadota; class Alphaproteobacteria; order Caulobacterales; family Caulobacteraceae; genus Brevundimonas. Next base: position 12,267 of record NZ_JAKFDS010000086.1, read on the forward strand.
TGGCGATCAGGGCGGCGACGGCCGCGGCGGCGAGTAGCGACTTCATGGTCAGGCCTCTGTGGTTCCCGTGACGCTTAAGCCGTGAACCCCGTGAACGCCGGATGAACCGCGTTCGGCCGGAGATTAATTCGCCGTAAGGGGTCGGTCTAGCGGCCGAACACCTCGACCCCGATCTCGCCCTCGGCGGTCAACCAGGCCCGCTTCATGCCCTGGCTGTTGAAGGGCTGGGCGATGTTCCCTTCCCGGTCCAGGGCGATCAGGCCGCCGTCGCCGCCCAGCTCGCCGATCTGGCCGATGACGGCGCCGGCCGCCTCAGCCAGCGACTGGCCCGCCCCGACCCGCCAGCCGATCTGGGCGCAGGCGGCGACGCGGATGAAATATTCGCCCTGGCCGGTGGCCGAGACCGCGACCTGGCCGTCGGCCCAGCTGCCGGCCCCGGGGATGGGGGTGTCGCCGACCCGGCCCGGCATCTTGCCGAACACCCCGGCGGTCGAGGTGGCCGCGGCCAGCCGGCCTTCGCGATCCAGCACGCAGCAGCCGACGGTGCCGTGGCCCAGCGTTCCGGGCGGATGGTTATCCTCGCCCTGTCCGGCATGGGTGAACCAGGCCGTCTCGTCGCCGATCGGCTCCAGCCCGCGGTCGAGCGCGAACAGCGCCGCGCCCTCGCCGGCCAGCATCACATGCGGCGTGTGGTCCATCACGGCGCGGGCGGCCATGACCGGGTTGCGGAACCCCTGCAGCGCCGCCACCGCCCCCGCCCTGCGCGTGGCGCCGTCCATCAGGCTGGCGTCCAGTTCATAGGCGCCGGCCAGATTGGGCGAGGCCCCGCGTCCCGCGACATAGAGACCCGAGTCCTCCAGCAGGACCGTCGTCTCGACAGCGACGTCCAACGCCGGCGCCCCGGCGTCGAGGCGCGCCTTCATGGCCTCGACCACCTGACGCATATGCGCGACCTCGCGGGTGTAGTCGCGCTCGCGCCGGGCGCCGGCGCCGCCGTGGAGGATGAGGGCCGTCATTCGGGGTCGTCTCCTGCGCCCTTTCAAACGGGCGGGACGGTGATTAGCCTCCCCGCAACGTCCGCGCCACCAGCCCGGCCTTTTGAAAGAGCATCTCCATGCGTGCAGTCCTGTCCAAGGCCCCCGGCGGCCCTGAAACCCTGGTGGTCGAGGAGGTGCTCGATCCGACGCCGCAGAAGGGCGAGGTGGTGATCGAGGTC
>NZ_JAKFDS010000087.1:0-7684 GCF_036676055.1 Brevundimonas sp.
GCTCTCATAGCCGAACAGCCCCTGCGCCCCGCCGGTGTGCAGGAACACCACCGTCTCGCCCCTGAACGCGCCCTTCCGCGCCAGGGCGATCAGCCCCTTCATCGCCTTGGCGCTGTAGACCGGATCCAGCACGATGCCGTCGGTCCGCGCCGCCAGCTTCAGCGCCTCGATCACGTCCTGATCGACCAGCCCGTAGCCCTCGCCGACATAATCGCAGTCGGCCACGACCATCTCCGCCGTCACCGCGTCCGGCCGCCCCAGCAGCGCCGCCGTCTCGCGCGCCAGCTTCAGCACATTCTCTTCCTGCTTCGCCCTGGGCGCCCGCACCCCGATGCCCAGCACCGGGATGTCCGCCCCCATCACCGCCAGCCCGGCCACCAGCCCGGCGTGGGTCCCGGCGCTGCCGGTCGCCGTGACGATCCGGTCGACCCGCAGGTCCAGCTCATCGGCCCCGACCACGATCTCGCGGGCGCAATCGACATAGCCCAGCGCCCCGACCGGGTTCGACCCGCCGCCCGGGATCACATAGGGCCGTCCGCCGCGCGCCCGCACCTCGGCCGCCGTCTTCTCCAGCTCCGCCGGCATGTCAGAACCGCCCGGCACGGTGCGGATCCCCGCCCCGAACAGCCGGTCCATCAGCACATTGCCGTTGGCCACATAGTCATGCGCCTTCGACCCCGTCCGCTCCTCCAGAATGACCTCGCAGGCCAGGCCGTGCGCCGCCGCCGCCGCCGCCGTCTGGCGCACGTGGTTCGACTGCACCGCCCCCTGGGTCACCAGCGTATCGGCCTCCTGCTCGAAGGCCTCGCCGAGCAGGAATTCCAGCTTGCGCGTCTTGTTGCCGCCGCCGGCGAGGCCGGTGCAGTCGTCGCGCTTGATCCACAGATCGACGCCCAGTTCCTCCGACAGCCGCGGCAGCGGCTCCAGCGGCGTGGGCAGATGGGCGAGACGCACGCGGGGGAAACGGGCGAGATGCATGACGGGACTCCTTGCTGCGCTCCATCCCTGGCACGGAGACGCGCCCGCCCCAAGCGGTCAGTCGGGCGCCACCGACTCCAGCATCAGGCCGACGATCCGGTCCGCCGAGGGCGCCGACTCGGCCATCAGCAGATCCAGCTCGGGCGCCAGCGACGGCGTGATCCGGGCGCTGGCCATGGACCAGCCGTCGAAGGCGCGGCGCTCGATCGGGCGGCGGTCCAGCACGTCGATGTCGCGGTGGCGCCGGTCCCGACCCAGCCGGCGCTGCAGCTGGTCGAGGATGCCGGGGTCGCCCTCGACGACCTGCAGGAAGCGGCCGTCGTGGACGGCCAGGGCCCCGGTCAGGCCGGCGCGTTCATTGTTGCGCTGGGCCTCGCCCAGCAGTTCGGCCAGCGGCAGCAGGGCCTCCGTCGGCATCGCGGCCACGCTGCGATACACAAGTCGGTCCAGTCGTGTCGGCATAGTCCCTCCCTCATCCGGCGCCGACCGTAGCCTTATTCGCGCGGCCGTCCACTCAAACCCTTGAACTGACGGCACTATGTCCGATTCCGGACAGTGGACAGACCAGAACCGGCGACGGGGTCAAAGTGAATTACCGAAAACTACGCCCCTCGCCCGGAACCGATCCCGCCGACCGCAGTTTATCGCTCGGACCAAGCGGCGATGCGCGCTCGACTAGTCCACCAGCGGCCCGGCCTCTGCCACGCCCCCCCGACGCGGGCCGGGCCGCTACCTTATCTCCCGCATGAAGCTTGCCGCCCCGCCGTCATGGCGTGATGCTGGACGCATGGCCGAATCGCCTGCCGCCCCCGCCCGCCTGCGCGACCGCTCCGCCACCGAGGCCCTCATTGTCGAGGCCGGCGAGCGCATCCTGCTGCGCGACGGCTTCCCCGGCCTCAACGTCCAGACCCTCGCCGCCGAGGCGGGCTGCGACCGCAAACTGGTCTATCGCTATTTCGACGGCGTCGACGGGGTGGTCGCGCGCATCGCCGCCCGCGCCCACGCCGGCCTGGTCCGCTCGCTCGACGCAGTCCCGCCCACGGGAACGGAGTCGCTGCGCGGCTTCGCCCGCGAAAGCCTGGCGGCCTGGCTGGGCGCCCTGCGCGCCAGCCCCCTGACCCTGCGCCTGATGGCATGGGCCTTGGTGGAATCCTCGCCCCTGCTCAATCGCATCGAGACCGAGCGCTCGGCCGTGCTGCAGGCCTGGATGCGCGAGCGCCGCCCGCGCCTGCGCACCCCGCCGACCGGCGACGCGGTGGCCATCAACGCCGTGCTTCTGGCCGCCGTCCAGCACCTCGCCCTGTCCGGCGGCGCCCGCCCCGGCGTCGGCGGCGTGGCGCTCGACGACGCCGGCTGGGCCCGGATTGAGGCCGCGCTCGACAAGCTGCTGGCGGTGTTTCCGGACTGACGCAGGCGGCCCCGCCCGATCGGCCGCATCCAGATGACGCCGTCGCGGCCTCTGTGGGAGGTGGCTCCTTTCAGGCTGACGTTTTCATGACCGACTCCGTCCCGGCCGCCCGGCTGAAACGCTACGCCCCTCGTCTGGGCCAGCCGGCCCACGCCCACGACGCCGCCCATCTGTCGCTGGTTCTCGCTGGGGGCTTCGAGGAGACCGACGCCCGCGCCGCCCGATCCATCGGCGCCGGCCGGGCGGGTTTGCGGCCCGAGGGCCTGCGGCACGCCGTCCGGTTCGGTCCTCAGGGTGCCGTGGTTCTGACCTTCTCGGCCCCGACCCGGGCCGATGACCGGCCCGCCGTCGTCGAGCCTGCATGGTCCCCGGTCCTGCCGCGGGCGCACCTGCGCCGCCTCGTCCCCCTGTTGCTGGAAGGCGACGAGATCGGGCAGGAGGCCGCCTGGGACATTCTCGCCCTGTGCGACGGGGTCCCCTCCCGGCCACAGCCGGACCCGTGGCTGATCGCGGTGCGGGATCGACTGATGGAGGCGCCGGCCGGGGCGCGCCTGACCGACATCGCGCGGGAGGCGGGCCGCCATCGGGTTCATCTGGGTCGGGCCTTCCTCGCCGCCTTTGGCGAGACGCCGTCCGCCTTCCGTCGCCGCGCCATGCTCGACCGGGCCCTGTGCCTCAGCGCCAGTGGTCTGCCCGCCGCCCTCGCCGCCCTCGACGCGGGCTTCGCCGACCAGAGCCACTTCACCCGCGCCTGCCGCGATCTGTACGGCCTGCCCCCTGGCGGCCTGATACGTCGCGCTGCGTGACCGGCCGCGCCGCCCGGGTTGCATCCGTCCAAGACCCGGCCGCCCGGCCCCGCCAGTCTGCAGCTCCCCTCCCCGGAGTCATCCATGCGCCGTCCCTTACTGACCCTCCTGCTCGCCGCCTCCGTCCTCGCCGCTCCCGCCGTGGCGGCCCAGCCCCTGCCCCAGGCGGCCGCCGCTGCGCCGGCCCCGATCTCTGCGAGCGAGGCTGATTTCCGGCGCGCCGCCGACGCCGTCTTCGGCCTCGCGCGCGCCGTCGCCGACCAGCCGGGCGCGCCGCCGGCCCTGTCCGTGGTCGTGGTCCGCCGCGGCCGCGCGCCCCTGATCTGGACCCACGGCCGCCTCTCCTCCGATCCGGCCTCGCCCGCCGCCGACGACGACACGCCCTTCTACATCGCCTCCCAGACCAAGGCCTTCGTCGGCCTGCTGGCGGTGAAGCTGGACGCCGAGGGCGTCTTCCCGCTCGACCGGACCCTCGCCGACATCTGGCCGGACGTGACTTTTCCGCCGGGCGTCGATCCGGCCGCGATCACCTTTCGCCGGCTGCTCAGCCATCAGGGCCCGATCGAGAACGAGGCCCTCTCCTTCCGCACGGCGTACAGCGACCGCGTGCCGTCCGCCGACTACGCCCGCCTGCTGTCCACGGGCTCCGAAGCCCGGGCGCCCGGCTTCGACTATTCCAACCTCGGCTATTTGCTCTACGGCGCGGCGCTGGAGCTGAAGACCGGGCGCGACTGGCGCGACTGGCTGGATCAGGCGCTGTTCCGGCCCGCGGGCATGACCCGTTCGGGCGCCCGCCCCAGCCAGTTCGACGGCGTGCCCGCCTATCACCGCTGGATGGGCGCGCGCGGCTGGGACGTCTTCCCGGGCAAGCCCGACGACCTGATGCACGCCGCCGGCGGTCTGGTCGTGTCGCCGAACGACATGGGCCGCTGGCTCGTCATCCAGCTGGGCGAGGCCAACGACGCGGTCCGGCCCGAATGGGTCCGCGAAGCCCAGACTCCCCAGGTCGCCGCCGACATCCAGGGCGATGTCATCGCCTGCCAGGGCTACGCCCTGGGCTGGAACGTCTGCCGCCTCGGCGCCGTCGATATCCGCGCCCATGGCGGCAGCTACACCGGCATGCGGTCGGCGATGGCCGTCTCGCCTGAGCTGGGCGTGGGCATCGCCGTCTTCTCCACGAGCGACAGCCTGACCGGCGGCCTGGGCCAGACCTTGGTTCAGACCTTCTTCGAAACCGTTCAGGATCCGGGGCGGGCGGCCCCGGACCCGGAAGCCTACGCGACGCAATACGCGGGACGTCTCGCGGACTTCGCGGCCCGCCGGATGGCCCGGGTCGATGCGCGTCGCGCCGAAGCGCAATGGGGCGGCTGGACGTGGCGACCCTCCGCCGCCGACCGCGCCGCCTATGTCGGCCGCTACCGCCATCCGACCCTCGGCGACCATGTCGTCTCGCTCCGGGGCGAGACCGTCCTCACCCGCCGCGGCGTCGTCGAGCGCCCGCTCGAGCCGGCCGCCCCCGATCTGTTCGCCATCGCCGACGGCCTCGCCGACCCGCCCACCTCCTTCCGCTTCGAGCGGACGGACGGCCGCGTCACCGCGCTGATCCACGATGAGGACCGGTTCGAACGGATCGACTGACGCCGGGGAGCCCGGGCCGGGCGACGTGGGCGGGGAGCGGACGGCCCCGTCAGGCGTTGCCGCATCCATGAGCTCCGCCGCCACCCTCGATCGACGCCGCGAAACCGCCTACGGCCGCGATCTCGGCCGGGCTTTCGGCGGGGCGCTGCTGTTCAGCCTGCCTCTGCTGATGACCATGGAAATGTGGTGGTTCGGCTTCAGCCTGCATCCGGCCCGGCTCGCCCTGTTCCTGCTCACCGCCGTGCCGATGCTGGTCGGCCTGGCCTATTACGCGGGCTTCAGCCACCGCCACCACGGCCTCGCCCACGCCCTGCTCGACACCTTTGTCGCCCTCGCCGTCGGCTATGTGACCGCCGCGATCCTGCTGACGGTCATGGCCATACTGGAGCCCGCCGGTCCGCTGCGCCATTCGGTCGGCCAGATCGCGCTACAGGCCGTCCCCGGGGCCATGGGCGCCCTGCTGGCCCGGCGGCAGCTCAGTTCGGGTCGGGGCGAGGGCGACGAGGGCGAGGCCCGCTATCCCGGTGAACTGTTCCTGATGGTCGCCGGCGCCCTGTTCCTCGCCCTCAACGTCGCCCCCACCGAGGAGATGATCCTGATCGCCTACCGGATGACGCCTTGGCACGCGGTGGCCCTGGTGCTCGTCTCCCTCGCCGTCATGCACGCCATCGTCTACAGCGCCGGCTTCGCCGGGCAGGAGGAGCAGGGCCAGCCGGTGACCGCATTTGTCCACTACACCCTCGCCGGCTACGGCCTCGTCCTGCTGGTCAGCGTCTATGTTCTGTGGGTGTTCGGCCGCACCGACGGCCATGGCTTTCGCGAGATGATCGACGCCGCGGTCGTCCTCGCCTTCCCCGGCGCCCTCGGGGCCGCCGCCGCCCGTCTGCTGGTGTAGCCCATGCCCCCGAAAAAAGACGCCCCCGAACAGAAGCCGCCCGTCCTCGAATGGATCATGGGCGGCCTCGGCCTGCTGCTCACCCTCGCTGTGCTGGCCGTGATCGGCAGCGGCGCCCTTGGCCCGCGCCAGCCGGCCCGGCTGGAGGCCACACTCGGCGAGGTCCGCCCGGCCGGCGCCGTCTGGCTGGCCGAGATCGAGGTCCGCAACCTCGGCGACGAGACCGCCGCCGGCGTCGAGGTCGAGGGCCGGCTCGGCGACCAGACCGCGACCGCCGCGCTCGACTACGTCCCCGCCCACGGCAGTGAGCAGGTCACCCTCGCCTTCGACGCCGACCCGCGCGGCGCGGTCGAGCTGACCGTCCCCGGCTGGTCGGAACCCTGAGCCGTCAGGTTCAGTGGCTTGACCGCCGCCCATGGCGCCTCTTGACTGGCCCTGTTCAGACGGGGGGTGGACGGTGGCTTACGGGACGAAGGCGAAATTCTCGCGAACGGTGGTCGAACGGGTGACCTGCCCCCGCTGCGCCGCCCGCTACGAGTACGACCGGGTGCTGGAGACCGAGCGCGAGGTCATCCCCGGCCAGGAGGACGCCGCCGCCCACGCGGCCGAAATCGAGCTCGCCCGTCAGCAGGCCGAGTCCCCGGTGGCGGTCGTGCGTTGCCCCGCCTGCCACAAGTTCGCGCCGGGGGCGCTCGGCAATCGTCTGCTGATGGTCGCCGTCATGCTGGGCGGCGCGGGGATCTGCGCTGCGGCGGCGGTCGGGCTGATGCTGCTGGCCGCCGAGACGGGCAAATTCTTCTGGGTGCTTTGCCTGATGGCGGCGCTTGCGGTTCCGGTGCTGCTTCTGCTCGCCCTCGCCGCCCTGCTCAGTCCGACGACGCACAAGACCCGCCTCGCCGGAACCCGGCGCGATTGAACCCGCCCCCGTCCGGGCGTATGGCTGGGTCGTTCTCCGGGGGGTCGCGCCTGAGCGGCTGAGATTGGGGTGATCCCCTGACCCGTCGAACCTGATCCGGGTCATGCCGGCGAAGGGATGGGAAACGCTTCGGTCCACGCCACAGGACCATCTCGCCCGACGTCGGCGCCCTCAACACCGAGGCCGCCATGAACATCGCCGTCCCCCCGCCCGCCACGCCCGCCGAGCCCAATGTGGATCTGGCCCTCAAGGACGCCCGCGATCAGGTGATGCGCGAGACCGGGACCATCCCGACCGGCGAACGCGCCGGCTCGCGCAAGGTCTATGTCGCCGGCGAACTCTACCCCGACATCCGCGTCCCCTTCCGAGAGGTCGCGGTGCACCCGTCGGCCAACGAGCCCCCCGTCACCATCTACGACTCCTCCGGCCCCTACACCGACCCGACCGTCACCATCGACATCACCAAGGGCCTGCCGCTGGTGAAATCGTCCTGGCAGCTCGACCGCGGCGACATCGCCCCCGTCGCCAATCCGCGCGAGGTCAGGCCCGAGGACAATGGCCACGCCAGCGGCAAGAACCTCGCCCCCCGCTTCGACACCAGCCGCCACCGCGTCTTCAAGGGCGTCGAGGGCCGCCCCGTCACCCAGTACGAATATGCGAAGGCCGGCATCATCACCCCGGAGATGGAATACGTCGCCATCCGCGAGAACCTGCGCCGCGAGCAGACCGCCCCCTGCATCCGCGACGGCGAGGACTTCGGCGCCTCCATCCCCGACTTCGTCACCCCCGAGTTCGTGCGTCAGGAGATCGCCCGCGGCCGCGCCATCATCCCGCACAACATCAACCACCCCGAGGTCGAGCCGATGATCATCGGCCGCAACTTCCTGGTGAAGATCAACGCCAACATCGGCAACTCGGCTGTCCTGTCCAGCGTCGACGACGAGGTCGACAAACTGGTCTGGGCCACCCGCTGGGGCGCCGACAACGTCATGGACCTGTCGACCGGCCGCAACATCCACAACATCCGCGACTGGATCATCCGC
>NZ_JAKFDS010000088.1:0-6360 GCF_036676055.1 Brevundimonas sp.
GCCGGGCCTCGCCCGGTTGTGAATGTGATTACCGTTTCGACGAGACAGGCTGCCCCGCGCGGCCGTTTTCCACACGCCCTCCGACTGGCGGCCCTGCGTCCGGGCCTTTGACGGATCGCCCCGGCCGCCTTGCGACGACCGGACCGGGACGGCCTTACCCCCGCCATCGCGAGGCCATCTGACCGCACCTCAAGGCGCGCGGCGAGCAAGCAGAGGCCATCCATCGACCTCCGCGAGGACCCCCGGACTCTCCATCGCCCGGGCTTCATCGCTCGACCACAGCCCGCCGTCATCGAGAACGTGGATCCGACGCCCTCCCCGTCGACGGGATGGGCAGGAGTCTAGACCGGGGTCTTCCTACGGCGTGTTCAGGACGCTGACCCGGGAGAGATGTTGGGCGGAAACAGGAGGTTGACGGAAAACGAAAGGACGGCGGCGCATGAACTTGCAGCGCAGCAAACGGCCGTTTCTTCCCTGTCGCGCAGCGATGGGGAGGGGGACCGCGAAGCGGTGGAGGGGCTGGCGGCGGATTCTCGACCGTGCGGCGGAACGAGCCCCTCCGTCTCGCCGGCTTCGCCGGCGATCCACCTCCCCATCGCTTCGCGACGGGGAGGAGACAGAGATCAGGGCCGTCCCACCACGGCATCCACCGAATTGGTGGTGACGGGGTGATAGCCCGGGCGGGCCTGGGCGTAGATCCGGGTGGCGATGGGGCGGCCCCAGTCGCCTTCGGCCCACAGGCTCTGGAACAGGGGCAGGACGAATTTGCGCCGGCCCATGGTGGTCAGGAATTTCTCCAGCGTCGGGACTGCGGGCTGATAGCGGTGCTGGACCGCGATCTGGAGCCACGAATACAGCACCTCGGCATTGCCTTCCTCGCGCAGGTTCAGGGTCGCCTCGAGGTCGGCGAGCTGGGCCTCTGTCAGCCAGTCGGCGCCCTCGCGCTGGCTGTCCGGGCGCCAGGCGAGGAAGCGCTGGCGCTCCTGGGTCGACCAGCCCGCCCACGGGATGGCCGAGGCCGGGCCCTTGTCGGCGAAGAAGGCGCGGGCGGCGGCGTCGACGGGAACGAAGGCGGTCGAGACCGGGGGCTGCCAGTTCGACGGCATGCCGGGCTGGTAGATCCAGGCGTCCATCATCAGCTGATCCTCGAGCGCCTTCGTGGTGACGAGGTGGGTGCGGATGTCCTCGAGGAAGCGTTCGGTGGTCATGGGACGGAAGGCGTTGCGCTCGAAATAGCCCTTCAGCCAGGCGTCGAAGCGCTCCCGCCCGACGACGCGCTCGATGGTGCGCAGGAAGGCGGCGCCCTTTTCATAGGCGACGTCGGTCAGACCCTCGTCCGGGTCGCGGCCGGCGAGGTCCAGCTTGAGCCGGGTGTCGGCGGACGGCAGGTCGGCGAGGGTCGACTGCAGGTCGCCCCAGCCGAGCGACTGCAGCATCAGGGCGCGTTCGGGGCCGTAGAGGGCCTCCATGATGCGGTTCTCGAAATAGACGGTGAAGCCCTCGTTGAGCCAGAAGTCGGCCCAGGTGGCGTTGGTCACCAGATTGCCGGACCAGCTGTGGGCCAGCTCGTGCGCCACCAGCGAGACCAGCGAGCGGTCGCCGGCGATGATGGTCGGGGTGGCGAAGGTCAGGCGGGGGTTCTCCATGCCGCCGAACGGGAAGGAGGGCGGCAGGACCAGCAGATCGTAGCGGCCCCAGCGATAGGGGCCGTACAGCCGCTCGGCGGCGTCGACCATCTCGGCGGTCGGGACCAGTTCGTCATGGGCGGCGTGCAGCATCGACGGCTCGGTCCAGACCCCGGTGCGCTCGTCGATGGCCTGGAAAGCGACGTCGCCGACGCCGATGGCGATCAGATAGGGCGGCACCGGATTGGTCATGCGGAAGCGCCAGGCGGTGCGGCCCGGTCCGGCCGGTTCACCGCCGCCGACGGCCTCGGCGCTCATCACCGGCTTGAGGTCGGAGGGGGCGGTGATGCGGGCGTCCCAGGTCTGGCGGATGCCCGGGCTGTCCTGGGTCGGGACCCAAGTGCGGGTCAGGATCGCCTGGCCCTGGCTGAACATATAGGGCTTCTGGCCGCCGGCGGTCTGGGCCGGGGTCAGCCACTGCAGGGCGGCGGCGTCGGGCCGGGTGGCGTAGCGGATGACGATGCGGCGGCGCTCGCCGGGGGCGAGGGCGGCGAAGTGGACGGTCAGGGGCTGGCCGAGAATGGCGTCGTTGGCGCCGGTCTCGAAGCGCAGCGGGGCGCCGGCCACGTCACGGACGTCCTGGATGTCGAGATTGCGGACGTCGAGGACGATCTCGTTGGCGCCGGGCTCGCCGGTGATGTCCAGCGCGGCCGTTCCGGACAGGGTCTGCGCCTGGAAGTCGGCGGCGAGATCGAGGGAGACGTGGTTGACGCGGGCGATCTCGGGCCGGGCGTATGAGTGGATGTCGCGGACGTAGTCGACCGGGGCCGTGGCGATCACGGCGGGACTGTCGGAGCCCGGGGTGTTCATGGCGGCGCAGCCTCCGAGCGCGGCGGCAAGGGCGAGGGCGGATACGAGGCCGAACTTGCGGATCATCGGGGCGTCCTTGTGCGATTGTCCGCGGGACAACGCCCCGACGGGCCGGAAAGATCAAGCCCCCGGCCTCCGGCTTCGTCTCAAACCTTGACCGGCGTCGGCGCGGGGTGGCGGGCCTTGAACAGGCGGCCGCGCTCGGCGATCAGGACGAAGATCAGGGCGGCGAGGCCCATGGTCGTCATGCCGAGGGCCATCGGCGCGACCGAGCCGTCGAACTGCTGACCGATCAGGAAGCCGAGGGTCGAGCCGACCGTGGTGGAGATGAAGCCCTGGGCCGAGGAGGCGGTGCCGGCGATATGGCCCATCGGCTCCATCGCCATGGAGCCGAAATTGCCGGCGATCAGGCCGAAGCAGAACATGGTCAGCCCCTGCAGGACCGCGAAGGACCAGATGGTCTCGTGCCCGCTCAGGGCCACCGCCGAGTGGATCGCGGCCATGGCGATGAAGCCGAGCAGGGCGCTGTGCGAGATCAGGCGGGAGCCGAGCTTCTCGACCAGCCGGGCGTTGAGCAGGGAGGCCACGGCGATGCCGCCGGCGACGAGAGCGAACACGGTGGTGAACAGGCCCGGCGCCTCGAACACGTCGAAGAAGATCTGCTGGCTGGAGTTGATGAAGCCGAACAGGGCGCCGGTGATGGCGGTCATGGCCAGGGTGTAGCCGATCGACTGCCGGTTGGTGACGGCCTCGCGGAAGGCGGCGGTGATCCGCGCCACCTGGATCGGCATGCGGTCTTCGGGGTGCAGCGTCTCCGGCAGGCGGATCGCGGCCCACAGCATGAAGGCGCCGCCGGCGAGGGCGAGGACGCCGAAGACCCATGGCCACGGGGCGACGGTCAGGACCAGCTGGCCAAGGGTCGGGGCGAGGATCGGCACGCCGAGGAAGACGAGGAAGCTGAGCGACATGACCCGGGCCATGGTCCGGCCGCTGTAGCGGTCGCGCACGATGGAAACGGCCAGCACGCGCAGGGCGGCCGCGCCCAGGCCCGTGCCGACGCGGGCGGCGATCAGCAGGTCGAAGGTGGGGGCGAAGGCGGCCAGGACGCTGAACAGGACATAGAGCGACAGGCCGACCATCAGCACCGGCTTGCGGCCGTAGCGGTCGGCCAGCGGGCCGTAGACGATCTGGGCCACGCCGAAGCCGAGCAGATAGGCGGTGATGACCCACTGGCGGGCGTTTTCCTCGACCACCCCGAGGGCGTCGCCGATGGCCGGCAGGGCCGGCAGCATGGAGTCGATGGCGAGAGCGTTGAGCGCCATCATCATGGCGATCAGGGCGACGAACTCGGGGAAGCCGGGGCCCTTGAACGCGGGCGAGGCGGGCGTGGAGGAGGTCATCCGCGGCCAGATGCGGCCACAGGTCGCGGGGCGCAACCGGCGGGGCTTGAAATAGCGAGGGCGAAACGTGAAGTGAGCGGTCCGACCAGAGGACCAACCCATGACCGACTTCCCCGTCACCGTGTTCCACAACCCCGCCTGCGGCACCTCGCGCAATGTGGTGGCCATGGTCGAGGCGGCCGGATACCGGCCCGAGGTGGTCGAATATCTGAAGGCGGGCTGGGGCGCCGAGCAGCTGCGCGACCTGTTCGGCCGGGCCGGGATCACGCCGCGAGAGGCGCTGCGGGAAAAGGGCTCGCCGGCGGCTGAGCTGGGTCTGCTGGAGGATGGCGTCAGCGACGAGGCCATTCTGGCGGCCATGGTCGAGCACCCGATCCTGGTCAACCGCCCGATCGTGACCACGCCGAAGGGCGCGGCCCTGTGCCGGCCGTCGGAGGCGGTGTTCGATCTGCTGGAGCGGACGCCGGAGGGCTTCGTCAAGGAAGACGGGGAGCGGGTGAACCGCTGATCGCGCGACGCCGGCGATCCGGGATGGTGCGGGCGGTCGGGCTCGAACCGACACTCCTTTCGGAACCGGATTTTGAGTCCGGCGCGTCTACCAGTTCCACCACGCCCGCACAGGCCGGAGGGCTGGGGTCCTAGCGTGGGCTTCGGGGCATTTCAACCACCCGGGGGTCGCGGATCCGCCCGTGGCGCCCGGATGTCACCTGTGGTTGCATATGTGGCGTTTTGAAGCATTGGAATCAATGCGGCAGGTTACGGTCAAGGTAATCGGCAAGAGGGCGTCTCGCTCTGAACGCTGATCAACTTGGACACCCCCGCTGAACCCTCCTCATCGATTGAAAGCAAAGCTGGGATCTGCCCGGGCGACGGCGACCGCTATTTCCAGTCAGGTGATCCGCCTCACGCGCTCTGTGTCGGCCGTAGGGGATCAAGGCGACAGAAAACATTCGCCTTATAAATCAACAAGCTGATGGTTAAGAATCGCCCATGGCGCGGCATTTTAACCACGGAAGCTCGTGCGCGGGTTGAATATAACGGGGATACCCAAATCAGGGGACGCCGGTTCTCCCCCTCGAGATTAAGTTGAAAGTTAAGGAAACGTTAAGTTTTCGACTTTGGGGGACGCGGTCCACAGGCCGTTTCCAAAAACAAGTCAGAGGCAGCGTCGGGTCGCGTTCCCCGCGCTGGAGACCGGCTGCGCCCCTGCAAGGGCCGGGCCGGAAGGAGGCCGCCGTCCCGGCGGTTCCGCTCAGGCGGGTAGTTGATTGGAACGGCCGATGTCCGGGTTTTCGAAACATTATTCCCTGGGGGGACTGGTCTGTCTGGCCGCCGTGCTCGCGATCTCGTCGCCTGCTGCGGCTCAGTCCAGGGCCATTGAGGCCACCTTTTCCAAGCTGGACGCCGTCGTCACCGGCCGCATCAGCGACCGGTGCGAACTGGCCGGGGGCGGTTCGATCAGTTTTGGCGAACTGACCGGCCGGGAGACGGCGGTCGCCCAACTCTCCCTCGATTGCAACGTGCCCTTCGATATCGGCCTGCAGTCTGCCGGAGGCGGTCTCACCCACGCCGCCCTGCCGATGGGGCAGGGGCCGTTCGCAGGCCAGCTCGGCTACACGGTCGATGTCCGGGTCCCGACGCTGTCGCCGCAGCCGGCGGTGCTTCATGGCAGTTTCAACAGCGCGGAACTGAAGACGCGGCGCACGCTCAGCAGCGGCGATGCGATCGCGGCCGGCGGCGGCCGGCTCGAATTCAGGACGCTTCCCCCTGCCGGAGCGGGTCTGCTGGCGGGCGAGTATTCGGAGACGTTTACGGTTACGCTGACGCCGCATCTTTAAAGCGGACCGAGCGCTCGCTGAGCGACAACAAGAATTGATTCATATCAATGCAGCCGCCGCCAGTACGGGCGGAGAAATGAATTGTATTACGCGACATTTATGACTTTCCCCAGTCGCGCGAATACATACGAAACCTGACATATCACCGATTTTTTTGTTGACTCGGATATTTACGTTTTGTTAAAGCTCAACCTGAGGTCGGACCTTTCCCGTCCTGGTCGAAAATCTTCATCCCATGCCTTGGAGGCAATCATGAAAATCGTTTCGCTTCTCGCCGGCGTCGCCGCCGTCGCTCTCACCGCCGGGGCCGCTTCGGCCCAGGACATCAACAAGGGTCAGGCCCACATCTTCGGAACGGATGTGAACATTCAGGGCGGCGGCTTCTTCGCCGACCTGGCCGCTGCCGCGAACCGCGCCAACGCCAACTGGGGCAACTCGCCCGTTTCGTCGTGGCACGCCTATGGCAACGCCGCGAACAACAACGGCACGGCCGCGGGTTCGGATGGCGCCAGCTTCACGATGACCGGCACGGTCTCGACCGACTGCGCCTACTATTCGGGCAACAACAACACCGAGACCCTGGATTTCGGCCAGATCGGCATCTACGCCTCGGACAACACCGGCCCG
>NZ_JAKFDS010000089.1:0-19138 GCF_036676055.1 Brevundimonas sp.
GGCGATGACGTCGCAGCGCATGATGCCGCCGAAGATGTTGACCAGGATGCCCTGCACGGCGGGGTCGGCGGTGATGATCTTGAAGGCCGCCGCGACCTTTTCCTTGGAGGCGCCGCCGCCGACGTCGCAGAAGTTGGCGGGCTCTTTTCCGTACAGCTTGATGATGTCCATCGTCGCCATGGCCAGGCCGGCGCCGTTGACCATGCAGCCGATGTTGCCGTCCAGCGCGACATAGGCGAGGTCCCATTCCGAGGCCTCGATCTCCTTGGCGTCTTCCTCGGTCTCGTCGCGCAGCGCCTTGATGTCCTCATGGCGGAACAGGGCGTTGCCGTCGAAGCTGACCTTGGCGTCCAGCACCCGCAGGCGGCCGTTGGTCA
The DNA here is from genome assembly GCF_036676055.1 of Brevundimonas sp. Taxonomy (GTDB): domain Bacteria; phylum Pseudomonadota; class Alphaproteobacteria; order Caulobacterales; family Caulobacteraceae; genus Brevundimonas. The sequence continues at coordinate 378 of NZ_JAKFDS010000089.1, forward strand.
TGACGATCAGCGGGTTGATCTCCAGCATCGACATGTCCTTGTCGACGAAGGCCCGGTACAGGGTCGGGAACAGGGTCTCGCCATCCTGGGCGGCGGCGCCGTCCAGCTTCAGGGCGGCGTTGATCTTGGCCACGTCGGCCTCGGTGACGCCCGCTTCCGGGTCGATGACGATGGTCTGGATCTTCTCGGGCGTGTCGTGGGCGACCGCCTCGATGTCCATGCCGCCCTCGGTCGAGACGACGAAGGCGATGCGGCCGTACTGACGGTCCACCAGCAGCGAGCAGTACAGTTCGCGGTCGATGTCGGCGCCGTCCTCGATGTACAGGCGGTTGACCTGCTTGCCGGCCTCGCCGGTCTGGGCCGTCACCAGGGTGTTGCCCAGCATCTCGCGGGCGTTGGCGACGACCTCCTCGATCGAGCGGGCCAGACGGACGCCGCCCTTGGCGTCCGGGCCCAGCTCCTTGAACTTGCCCTTGCCGCGCCCACCGGCGTGGATCTGGGACTTCACGACGTACAGGGGTCCGGGCAGCTGCTTCGCCGCCGCTTCGGCCTGATCGGCCGAGGTGATGGCCACGCCGGCCGCGACCGGGGCGCCGAAGCCCTTCAGGACCTGCTTGGCCTGATACTCGTGAATGTTCATGGATGCCGCCTTCGGGGGGAGAGTCGGCGTGCTTATAGGACCCGCGCCTTCGCAGGTGCAACCGCCTCTCGCCGGCTGCGGCCGGAGCCGGAATGCGAAACGCCCTCCGCCGCGGGGCGAAGGGCGTTCGTCAGGCTCTTCGGCAGGCTTGGCCTAGCGGACGGGCCGGATGGCGGTCAGGCTGGTGCTGTCGGCCTCGGTGGTGACCTTGACGAAGGTCACGTCGCCGGCGCGGTAGGCGTCCTGGTCCGGCGCATAGGCGTAGAGGCCGGCGTTGGCGTCCACGGCCATCGACACGCCGCCCAGCACGCCCGCGATCCCGGAGACCAGGTCCGGCTGGGCGGGCTGGCTGGTCAGCATGCAGGCCTGGCGCTTGCCGTCCGGCGCGGCCTGTTCGCCGACCACCAGATTGCGCGCCACGCCTTCGCCGGTGCGGATCCAGACGGTCATCCCGTCCTGCTGGACTGGAGCGGACCAGCCGCCCTCGGCCGCCGCGGCGGCGGTCACGGCGGCGACGTCGCCCCTGGTGGCGACGCACAGGGTCTTGAAGTCGTCGGCCGGCGCCGGGACGGGGGCGGCGGTTACGGCGGCGAACAGCAGCGTGGCGATCATCAATCGTACTCTCTTGGCGACAGGGGGAGGACCGGCGCGCGGCCGGCGTCGTGGGTCACTCTGCTTCGAAAAGCAGCGTCATTATGGCTGGGGCGCGCCCCGGAACGACCTCAGTCGACCCAGTCCTTCTTCAGGGTGCGCGAGGCGCCGATCAGCAGGATGGCGGCCAGCACATAGAAGCCCATGCCGGTGTAGATGGCCCAGCGCAGGCTCTCGTCGCCGAAGCGCGGCGCCAGCAGGTCGCTCATCCAGCCGAAATAGTAGAAGCCGACCGCGATCCCCAGCAGGTTGTTGATCAGCAGGAACAGGGCCGAGGCGGTCGAGCGCATCGGCGCCGGGACCAGATGCTGGACCGAGGCGGTGACCGGCCCCAGCCAGGCCAGGTTCAGCCCGGTCGGGATCAGGAAGATCAGGAAGGCGACGATCAGCTGCTGGGCGTTGGTGCCGCCGCCCGGGAAGATCAGGCCGATCAGCCACGGCGAGTTCATCGCCAGGATGAAACAGGGGGCCGAGATCAGGAAGGCGATGGCGGGGGTCAGGGGATAGGCGCCCTTGCCCCGCTTCGACAGCTTGTCGGCGATGGCGCCGCCCATCCAGATGCCCAGGGTGCCGCCGATCAGGGCGATGCCGGCATAGTACCAGCTGGTCTGCGACAGGGTCAGGCCGAAGCTGCGCATGAAGAACAGCGGCAGCCAGCCCGCCACGCCATAGCCGCACACCGAGGACGACGCCGCGCCCAGCGCCAGCAGCCAGAAGCTCTTCTTCGGGATCACCGCGGAGGCGGTGCGGCGGGCGATCATCAGCGATACGCCGATGACCACAGCCAGCAGGCCGCCGAAGGCGAACACCAGCGGATTGCCCAGCTCGAGACCGGCGAAACGGATCAGGGCGGCGAGGGTCAGAGCTCCGGCGCCGAGGCCCAGCATGATCAGGGCGGCGATCCGCCCGGTGTTTCCCGAGCCGACCACCGGGGCGGCGGCGATCGCGGCCAGCTCGGCCTCGGTCTTGGCCGTGTCGGTCCCGCCGCGCGTGGGGTTCTTCACCGTCAGCAGCAGCACCGGGGCCAGCAGCACCCCCAGCAGGCCGACGGCGATGAAGGCCGTACGCCAGCCGTATGTGGCCGCCAGCAGGCCGCCGACCAGCGTGCCCGCCGCCGTGCCCAGCGGAATGCCGAAGGCGAAGCCGGCCAGCGCCCGCGCCCGCTGGTTCGGCGGGAAATAGTCGGCGATCAGCGAATAGGCCGGGGCCACGCCGCCGGCCTCGCCGACGCCCACGCCCATACGGAACAGGAACAACTGGGTGAAGGACGTCGCCGCGCCGCACAGCGCCGTAAAGCCGCTCCACACCGCCAGCGCTCCGGTCATGATCCAGACGCGGCTGAACCGGTCGGCCAGCCAGGCCAGCGGAATGGCGAGGGTCGAATAGACGCTGGCGAAGGCGATGCCGCCGAGGAGGCCGAACTGGCTGTCCGACAGGCCGAACTCGGCCTTCAGCGGCGCGGCGAGGATGCCGATGATCTGCCGGTCGAGGAAGTTCAGCATGTAGGCCAGGATCAGGACCGCCAGCACATAGTAGCGGTAGCCCGGGCGGACGGGCGTTTGCCCGGGGACGGGGGCGTCCGTGTCGGTCATGGCGTTTCCCTCGACTTGATCTTCTTGGTTGGCTGGAACGGTAGCGGGGCCGTGGCGCGGCGTAAAAAGAAAAAGGGCGGCGGCTCAGGTGAACCGCCGCCCGTGATCACACGCGATCAGGCTTCAGGAGTCTTTCGGATCAGAACTTGACGCCCAGTCGGGCGGTGAAGGTCCGCGGCGCGCCGTAGAAGGCGATGATCGAGTTGCCGGTCGCGGCTCCGGGGAAGTTGTAGCCCCCGGTCTTGTAGCGCTCGTCCGACAGGTTCTTGCCGTGCAGGCCGACGGTCCAGCGGTCGCTGGCCGAGGTCCAGACCACGCTGGCGTCGTACATCCAGTAGGCGTCCTGGTCGAGCAGCGGCGCCGGGGTCTCGAACTGCTGATAGGCGCCGCGATAGGCCGCCGACGGGGTGAAGGCCAGCTCGCTGCCGTCCTCGAACCCGTGGGTCCAGGTGGCGCTGACCGAGCCGGTCCATTCCGGCGTGTTCTGGAAGTCGCGCAGGTCCGAGACGTCCACGAAACAGCCGACCAGGGTCGGGCAGGTCGCGTTCAGCGGGCCGGTGGGGATGTAGGCGAGGAACTCGTCGAACTGGGCGTCGATGTAGCTCAGCATGCCGTTGAGGACGAGGTTCTCGGTGGCCCGCAGCGAGCCCTCGAATTCCCAGCCGCGGATCGACGACGAACCGACGTTGTCGACCACCGAGGCCACGGTGGCGCCCGCCGGATACTGGGTCGTGATCTGCTGGTCCTCATAGGAGGAGTCGAACAGGGCGGTGGCGAAGCTGAAGCGGTCGAACAGCCGGCCCTTCAGGCCCACCTCGATCGTTTCGACGGTCTCGGGATCGTAGCCGAGCACGGTGTCGGGATAGAGCACCGCGTCGCCGCGCATGTCGAAGCCGCCCGACTTGAAGCCCCGGCCCCACGAGGCATAGGTCGTCAGGTCGTCGGAGATCTCATACGAGACGCTGACCCGGGGCGTGAACTCCTCGAAGTCGCGCGTGTCGGTGTAGTTGGTGCGCGGTCCGCCCAGGGGCACGGCCGCGGCGTTGCCGAAGAACGGGCTGCGGATGCCGAGGTACTGCTGACGGAAGACCGTGCCGGTCTTCTCGTCGTGGGTGAAGCGGCCGCCGACCGACATCGACAGGGCGTCGGTGAAATCATAGGTCAGGTCGCCGAACACCGACCAGCTCTTGGTGTCGACGCTGCCGGAGGTCAGGGTGGTCAGGTTGAAATTCCCGACCACGGTGTCGAACGCGCCCGAGGCCGTGGCGTCCAGATAGTAGACGCCCGCGACGCCCGACCAGCGGTCGCCTTCGAACAGCGCCTGGAATTCCTGGCTGAACTGGTCGTCGTCATACTGGGCGGGGATGTCGAGGATGGGCCCCGGCAGGTTGTCGAAATCGATGTTGCCGCGCGTCTCGCCGTCCCGGTAGGCGGTGATCGACTTCAGCGTCAGCCAGTCATTGACGGTGTACTCGCCGGTCAGCGACAGGCCGCGCGTCTCGACGCTGTTCTTGTCGCCGGCGCCGCCCATGGTGTCGTATTCGTTCGCGAGGATCGGCGCGGCTTCACGGTGCCCGTGGCGGGCGTTGGAGCTGTCCTTCACCCAGTCGCCGGCGAGGCGGAAGAACAGGGCGTCGGTGGGCGTCCACTCGACGCTGGCGCGTGCCGCCGTGACGTCCTTGTTGTAGTGCTCGGTGCCGGTGTTGAGGTTCTCGCCGAAGCCGTCGCGCAGGTAGCGGGCCACCGAGGCGGAGATGCCGACGGTGTCGCTGACCGGGCCCGACAGGCTGCCGATGGCCTCGAACTGGTTGTAGCTGCCGTAGGCCCCGCGCAGCGAGATCTCCGGATCCTGGCCGATGCGGCGCGTCACATATTTGATCGCCCCGCCGATGGTGTTGCGGCCGTACAGGGTGCCTTGCGGACCGCGCAGCACTTCGATGCGCTCGATGTCGAAGATGTCCAGAACGGCCGCCTGCGGACGGGCCACATAGACGTCGTCGATATACAGGCCCACGCCCGGGTCGAAGCCCCACAGCGGATCCTGCTGGCCGACGCCGCGGATGAAGGAGATCAGCGTCGAGTTCGAGCCGCGCGCCGAGTTCAGCGTCAGGCTGGGCGTGCTGCGGGCCAGTTCGGTGATGTCAGCCGAGCCGCGCGCTTCGAGCGCTTCGGCGGTGAAGGCGGTGACCGCCACCGGCACGTCCTGCAGCGCTTCGGCGCGACGGCGGGCGGTGACGATGACTTCGCCGATCTCGGTGGCGTCCTGCGGGGCCGCCGTGGCGGCGGCTCCGGCGTCCTGCGCCAGCGCGGCGGTCGAAAGCGCGCTCCAGCCGGCGCCCGCGAGCAAGGCGGTCTTTACGTAGCGATTCATGTGTAGCCCCAGTCCTGATGTTTCCGGTGAGACGCTTTTATTCAGCGTTCAATGATTTTCTCGGACCGTAATCGTTTTCGTCCCGCTGTCAAACGGCGCCGCTTGTCGGGCGACGCCCGCGGACGGGACTGTGGCGCCGTTGCCATGACCGCCTGACGGGGCCTAGCTTGCCGGCATGACCAAGCTCGACGCGCCCGCTTCCGCCGCCGCTCCCGCCCCCGCGCGTCGCGGCCGGCCGTCCAAGAAACGGGCCGAGGGAACGGGGGACACCCGCGAATCGATTCTCGACGCGGCCGAAGACCTGTTCTCCAAACACGGCTTCTATGGCGTGACCATCCGCGAGGTGGCGCGCGAGGCCGGGGTCGATACCGCCCTGGTCCACTATTATTTCGGGGCCAAGCGGGCCCTGTTCGACGCCGTCTTCCTGCGCCGGGCCGAGGTCTGGAACAGCGACCGGGTCAACGCCATCAACCGCTACGCCGAGGCGGCGGGCGCTGACATGACGCTCGAAGGGCTGCTCGCCGCCTTCCTGCATTCCCCGTTCGAATGGGCCCTGAAGGGGGGACCGGGGTGGAAGCACTACGCCGCCCTGGTGGCCCAGACCAACGCCAATCCGATGTTCGGCGGCGAGATCATGACCCGCTATTTCGATCCCACCGCGCGGCGGCTGATCGAGCTGATCAAGCGCGTCCTGCCGGAGGCGCGCGAGCAGGACCTCTACTGGGGCTACCACAACCTCTCGGGCGCCCTGACGCTGACGCTGGGCGAGACCGGCCGCCTCGACCGCCTGTCCGGCGGCCTGTGCCGTTCCGGCGATCTCGACACCGCCGGCGAGTACATGGTCCGCTTCGCCGCCGCCGGGTTCCGCGCCGTGTGCGGACCCGGGAGCCGACCCGGCTGATGCGACCGCCCGCCGCCCCATCGGGACCGGCTCCGCGGCGCTGGCCCCGCTTCCGCATCGACCGGGGCTGGGGCGTGGCCGTCGGCGCGGGCGCCCTGCTCGCCCTGAGCGGCGCCTTCGGCACCATCGGCCTGCCGCTGTGGCTACGCTTCGCCTACTGGGTTCCGCTGATCCTCGCCGGCGCCCTCTGGGGGCATCTGTGCTCCCGCATGGTCGAGCGTCGGATCGACCCGGATGAACGGCCATGGCTGACCGTGGCGGCGCTTTCGGCGGCCATCACCGGTCCGGTGGCGGTGCTGGTCTGGCTGGTCACCGGCCTCGCCTTCGAACGCGAGGTCTACCCGACCGATCGGCTCCTCGGCTTTGTCGGACCCGTGCTGGTCGTCACCGTCGCCCTCAGCGCCGTCAATGTCTTCATGGGCCGCGCCACGCCGGTCCAGACCCACGCGGGCGCCGGCGGCGCCGCTCCGGCCCGCTTTCTGGACCGCCTGCCGCCAAGGCTGCGCGGTGCGGCGCTCCACGCCGTCCAGGCCGAAGACCACTATCTGCGCCTGCACACCGACCGCGGCTCGGACCTGATCCTGATGCGGCTGTCCGACGCCGTGGCCGAGCTTGAAGGGCTCGAAGGCGCGCAGACCCACCGCAGCTGGTGGGTCGCCCGCGATGCGGTCCGCGACGTCAAACGCAACGACGGCCGGGCCGCCCTGTCGCTTGAGGGCGGCCTCGTCGCCCCGGTCAGCCGCCGCTACGCCCGGGCCCTGCGCGAGGCCGGCTGGTACTGACTAGCCGTGCCAGACGCCGTGGAAGCTGACCGGCAGGGCCGCGTCAGCGCGCCAAGTCGCGACCGGCCCGTCCTCGATCCGGGCCGCGTCGAGCGCATGCAGTTCGGTTGCACGGGCGGCCAGGTTGAGGGTCGGCCCGACCAGCCAGCCGTCATCCTCCTCCGAGCCGCCGGGGCGCGGGACGAACACCATCTCGTCCATCACATGGTCCGCCCCGAAGTCGAATGCGCGGGTCCGGCCCGCCCGCCAGTCCGTCATCCCGATCGCGCTCGCGAACGGTCGATCCGAAGCCTCCCCGGCCGTGTGCAGGGTGAAGCGACGCGGCAGGCCGGCGCGGCGCGGATCGCCGCGCGGGAACTCGGCCACATGGTCGGTGCGCTGCAGGTCGGCCGAGCCGTCCGCCTTAAGCTGCACCATCGCCAGCCGGGCCGGCTCGCCGTCCAGCGGCACGCCGTTCAGCACCTCGCTGGCGCCGCGGGCGGCGAAGTCCATATCGCGATGGACGCAGACATCGAAGCGGATGTCGCCGCCGTCCGACCAGGCGTCCCCGAGGTGGAAGAAGCCGAAAGCCGGCAGGTCGAACACCCGCCGCTTCGTCAGGTCGTCCTTGTCGATCACCAGCACCTGGGTCCCCTCCTCGGGACGCCAGTCGAAGCCCTCCGAGAACGGCATGGTCATCCGCGCCTGCACCCACGGCTGCAGCACGATCACCAGATGGCGGGCCGTGGCGGTGAAGTCATGGACATAGCTGGCGCGCGGCAGGTCGATCATCGTCGCAGCCTCAAGCTCGCCCGCGGCTGACAGGCGCCAGACCATGGCCTGCCCCCGGCCCATGCCGAGGTTCCAGATGCGGCCGTCCGGCTCGCGCCGCGGATGGGCGAGGAAGGGCATGGATTTCAGGTCGGGGCGATGGGTGACCATGCCCCGGGTCTCCAGCGTCTCCGGATCCATGGCCACGGCCGATCCGGCCTCCCACAGCGCCCACAGGGCGTCGCCGGCCATCAGCACCGAGGTGTTGGCGGCGTTGGCGTCGTCGTTCGAGCCGATCTCGGCGCGGGGATCGCCGACGGTGCCGAAGCCGGGCATGACCATGGCGTCCAGTCGCGTCTCCTGCCGCCGCTTCGGCGTGTCGACGAAGCGGGCGGCCAGCTCGGCCCGGCCATCCGAGATGCGGAAGCGCCGCACCATGCCGTCGCCGTCGAACCAGTGCGCCGCCGACCGGCCGGGGCGACGGAATTTCGCTGGCCCGTTGCGATACAGGGCGCCCTCCAGCCCCGCCGGGGCCCGGCCATGGATGAGGCGCATCGCCTGGGGCGCGACGTCGGCCTCGACATCGGCCGTGGCCAGACCCCAGTCGGTGGCGATCCGCATCGCCGTCATGGCGCGGACGGTCTCCGGGGTCACGACAGCGGCGGACAGGGCTGCGGCGCCCATCAGGAAGTTGCGGCGGGAAGCGATCATGGCAAGGGTCTCCGGCGGGGGGGGGTACGGCGCGGCCTCAAGCAGCGAGCCGCCGCGCGGCGAGCGGTAGGCCCCTCAACGCAAGTTGATGGTCTGGGCGGTCGCGCCCGAGACGGCGAAGCGGGCGCGCTCCCAGCTGGCCGGGCCCATGTTGCCGACGGCGTTGTTGGAGAAGGCGTAGGGCTCGACCGGCATGCCGAACGGATTGACGTTCATCTCGCCGTCGCCGTTGACGTCATGAAAGGCCTTGGCCGCATAGTCGCCCGCGGGCAGCCCTTCGAAGACGGCGCTGACCTCTCCCGCGGCCACATCCAGCCGGCGCGCGCCGACCGGACGGTCCCCCGCGTAGCCCGCCTGGGAATCATACAGGGCGACCATCACCGCGCCGGTCTGCGCCCCGGTCTCGAAGGTCAGGGTCACGGCGCTGTCGGGCGCGCCCCCGGACGGACTCTGGGCCAGGGCGGCGCCGGCCGGGGCAAGCAGGCCGAAGGCGGCGAGGGCGATCAGGGGCAGGCGGGTCATGCGGGGATCTCTCGAGCGAGGGAGGCCCGACCACCGGACCTCCGAGGCCCCGACCGTGTGGCGGTCCCGACCGCGGCGCCACGCCGGATGCGGCGACCGACGCCCTGCCTTCGTGAACGACCGCGCCCGTCCGTTGGCGAAGCGCCAATGACCGCGTCAGCTGCGCCGGATGCGCCGCTTCAGCAGCCGGTCCGACAGGGCCTCGGCGTGTTTCAGGGTGAAGGCCAGGGCCGCCGGATTGCCCCGGCGCGGACCGACCGTATCGGCCACCACCGCCCCGCGCTCGCCGATCGCCCGCTGCTCGCCGGTGGTGGTGTCGATCGCTGTCTGGTGCTCGATCTCGGCGTTGAACTCGGCCCCCATCAGGATGATCTGCACGCTCAGCCAGGTCCACAGCAGGAAGCCCATCATGGCCGCCAGCGGTCCGTAGGAGGCCGTGCGCACGAAGGTCTGCAGATACCAGCTGAACACCAGCGACAGGATCACGCTCAGCAGGGCGGCGAACAGGGCGCCCGGCGTCAGCCAGCGCCAGCGCGCCCGCGCCCGGCACGGCCCGAAGCGATAGATCACCGTCAGGGCCGCGACATAGACCGTGCCCAGAATGGGCCAGCGCAACGGGGCCAGATAGGCCCACTCGTCCGCGAGGCCGAACACCCCCATCACCACCGGCACCCCGACGATCAGGCCCGCCGTCACCAGGATGCTGATCAGGCCCGTGACCGTGAACGCCATGCAGGTCAGATTGTAGCGGACGATATTGCGCCGCTCGACCTCGTGATAGGCGATGTTCAGGCCGTAGAAGAGCACCTTGATCGCCCCGTTCGCGGTCCACAGCGACAGGGCCAGGGTCCACACCAGGGTGAAGGTCAGGGTGGTGGTGGCGTTCTCGGCCAGCCGCTGCATCTCGCCGCTGAGGAATTCAGCCACCCCCGCCGGCATCACCGAATAGAGAAAATACAGCCGCTCGACCGCATCGTTGGGGTCCGCGAACAGGCCGTACAGGGTGACGAACGCCGCCAGGGTAGGGAACAGCGACAGCATCACGAAGAAGGTCACGCCCCCGGCCACGAACCCGACCCGGTCGCCGAAATAGGACGCCCCGACGCGCCAGAAGATGTCGACCCAGCCCTTGTGCGGAATGTGCTCCGGCCGTTGCGCCAGCCGCCCGCGACCGGGCTCTCTCGCCTCGAAATCCTCGGGCGTCGGAACCTGCGGCGGCGGCGGACCGGGGTGCGGCCGCCGCAACTCGATCCCGTATTTGTGCCCGTGGCGGTACAGCAGGTGCGCCGCGCCGGCCCCGGCCGCGAGCCCCCCGCCGATCGCCCCGAGGACGCCCCACAGCCCGAGGCCGCCCCTTGCTTCAGACCGCTTCTGCATCGTGGCCACAACGGCTCCCGCCGGACGCCGTTCCGGCGCCGTCGCGCTTGATATCCGCGCAAACCCGCGCCAAGGCCAGAGCATGACCCACGCCGCCGCTTCCCCCACCCTGCTGACCGCCTGGAAGGCCGCCGCCGCCACGCTCAAGGCCGGCCGCATCGACAGCCCCTCGATCGACGCCCGCCTGCTGCTCGAGGTCGCCGCCGGCTGTTCGCGCACCGACATCCTGACCGACCCCTACCGCGCCGTGACCGCCGAGCAGCAGACCGCGCTGGACGCCTTCGTCGAGCGCCGCCTGCGCCGCGAGCCGGTGTCGCGCATCCTCGGCAGGAAGGGCTTCTGGAAGATCATGCTGAACGTCACCCCCGACGTGCTCAGCCCGCGCCCGGACACCGAGGCCATTCTCGACGTCGTCCTGCTGGCGTACCCGCCGCACAAGGCGTTCGAGATGATCGATCTCGGCACGGGCTCGGGCGCCATCCTGCTGGCGACCCTGGCCGAGCGCTTCGGCGCGCGCGGCGTCGGCACCGACATCTCGTCGGAGGCCCTGGCCGTGGCCCGGGAGAACGCCGCCAACCTCGACCTCGACGGCCGTGCGACCTTCCTGCGCACCGAATGGGCCGCCGGCTTCGGCGACCACAGCTTCGACGTGGTCGTCTCCAACCCGCCCTACATCCCGTCCGGCGACATCCCCGGCCTCGACCCCGAGGTCCGCGACCACGACCCGCACCTGGCCCTCGACGGCGGCCCCGACGGCCTGCAGGCCTATCGCGAACTGGCCCCGGAGATCCGCCGCATCCTGCGTCCCGACGGCCTGTTCGCGGTCGAGATCGGCTGGGACCAGGGCCCGCAGGTCAAGGCCCTGTTCGAAGCCGCGGGCTTCGACCGGGTCATCGTCGTCAAGGACCTGTCCGACCGCGACCGCGTCGTCACCAATGGCCCCGATCCGCGCACCAATCCCGTTCCGAAGATGTGAGACCCTGTTTCGCCCGGGCGCGGGCGCGTTAAACAAACCCCTTGGAAACAGCCTCCGCCCGCGCTAAGTCTGGCCTGTCTCCCACCCAAAACGCACGCCTTGGACCGCTTCAGGCCCATCCACGCGCGCCCGGGACAGTGACGGTCTGATCGTTCGGTCAGGCGGACCACGGGGCCGACAACGGATTTCCGATCACATCGTCAGCGGGGATTGGCCCCGCGCGAAGCGGAACGACGAAACGGACGGCGACAGGCTGCATCTCGCAGGCCGGCCCGTCCCTTCACAAAGCACGGTAGCGTCCGATGAGAGATTTCAAGGGCATGAAGCGTCAGCGCGGACGCAACAGGAAGCCCGGCGGCGGCGGCGGCGGCAACGCCAACGCCACCAATCCGAACCGTTCGTGGGACTCCCAGGGTCCCGAGAACATCAAGGTCCGCGGCAACGCCCAGACCGTCTATGAGCGCTACATGCAGCTGGCGCGCGACGCCTCGGCCGCCGGCGACCGGGTGCTGGCCGAGAACTACACCCAGCACGCCGAACACTATTTCCGCGTCCTGCGCGCCCTGCAGCCCTCGCGCCCGGTGTCCGAGATCGCCCAGCGCGAACTGGCCGGCCAGGGCTTCGACATCGATTTCGAGGATGAGACCGGGGCCCAGGCCGCCGCCATCATGGCCGCCGAAAAGGCCGAGGCCGACCGCGTCGCCGCCGCCGAGGCCCGCCAGCGCGAGAACGACGACCGCCAGAACGGCGAACGTCAGAACGGCGGCGCCTATGATCGCCAGAACGACCGCTCCAACGACCGTCAGTCGGACCAACCCCGCCGCGAGTGGCGCGACCGCGACGACCAGCCGCGCGAACCTCGTGACCCGGCGCCCCGCGCCGAGGGCGATGGCGCGAACGGCGAAGGCGGTCGTCGCGAGACCCGCCGCGAACGCTGGGAACGCCGTCAGCAGGAGCGCAACCTGCGCTTCCAGAATGAGCGCGGCGAGGGCGATCAGACGGCCCCGGCCGACGACGTCGAGTCCGCCTCCGCGCCGGAGAGCCGCGAGGTCGAAGCCGCGCCCGCCCGCGCCGAACGGCCCCCGCGCGAGCGCCGTCCGCGCCGTGAGACCGCCGATGCGGCCGCCGCTGATGACGCCCCGACCGCCCTGCCCGGCTTCCTGACCCGCTCGGCCGCGCCGGCCCCCGAGGCTCCGCCCGAAGGCGGCGAGGCCGAGGCTCCGGCGCCCAAGCGCCGCGCGCCGCGCCGCAAGGCCGAGGTTCCCGCCGACGAAGGCTGAGGCCTTTCGACCCGTCCGCGGGCGAGTGCGCTTGACGCGGCTCGCCCGGACCGGTCCAAGGGGCTTCTGTACGTTGACGGACCTCCGCGCCTCCCCGGCGGCCGGGGTCCCGGGATACACGGGAGCGCCGCATGCTTCGCCTGTTCCGGCCGCAGGTCCTGATCGCCCTCGCCGCCGCGTCGATTTCCGCCTGCGCCGCCACGCCCCCGCCGCCGCCGCCTCCTCCGGGCGGCCCGGCCGACGGCGGCCCCGTCCTGCGCGACTGGCGCAGCGTCGTCACAGCCTCCGATCGCGACCGCTACCAGCGCCTCGACGCCGCCTGGAGCCTGGCCCTGCAGCAGGCGCGTCGCCAGCGCGGCTCGGGCGACCTCGCCTCGACCGGTGAACTGATCGACCCCGACGCGGCCCGGCCCTCCGTCGCCCCGCCCCCCGGCGACTACCGCTGCCGGACGGTCAAGCTCGGCTCGCAGGGCGGCGAGGACGGTCTCGGCTACGTCGTCTACGGCTGGTTCGACTGCCGCATCGAAAAGACGGCCAACGGCCTGAAATTCAGCAAGCTGACCGGCAGCCAGCGTCCCGCCGGCCTGCTCTTCCCCGAGAACGACCGGCGGATGGTCCTGCTCGGCTCCATGTCGCTGGCCGACGAGCCCGCCGCCAACTCCTACGGCCAAAGCCCCGACCGCGATCTGATCGCGACTCTGGAGCGGATCGGCGACCGTCGCTGGCGACTGGTCCTGCCCTGGCCGCGATATGAGTCCAATCTCGACCTGATCGAACTCATCCCCGCGTGAGCCGGAAGCCGGGTCCGAAGCCTCCCCGCTCGCGGCCAGACCGGGAACAGCCCGCCCCGGACGGGCGGGTCCCGAAAGGCCGACGAACCCGGGTCGCCGGCAAGGCCGCCGACGCTGTCGCGCTCGACGTCCCGTCGCCCCCGCGTCGCCCCCGACCGGCCGACATCGCCGTCGTCGGGGCCGGTCCCGCCGGTCTCGCCGTCGCCCTGATGCTGGTCCGGCAGGGCCGTCGCGTCATGGTCCATGAGCGGTTTGCGACGCCCCGGCCGATGGGGGCGGGCTTCATGCTCCAGCCCACCGGCCTGCATGTCCTCGACGGGCTGGGCCTGACGCCCCGGGTCGAATCCTGCGGACAGCGCATCGACCACATCTTCGGTCGCGAGGCCCGTCACGGCGGGGTCGTGCTGGACGTCCGCTACAGCGATCTGAAGCGTCCGCGTCCGGCCATCGGCATCCATCGCGCCGCCATGTTCGCCATCCTGTTCGAGGCCTGTCTCGAGGCCGGCGTGGATTTTGAAACCGACCGCGAAATCGTCGGCGCCGACGCCGGTCGCCTGATCGACAGCGGCGGTCGCCGCAGCGCTCCGTTCAACCTGGTGGTCGACGCCTCGGGCGCCCGCTCCGCCATCGCCTCCGACATGAGGGTGGAGCGGCGCGACCTCGCCTGGGGCGCGCTGTGGACCACCGTGCCGTGGCCGGGGCCGCCGTTCGATCCGACGGCGCTGGAGCAGGTCTATCTGGGCGCCAGCCGCATGCTCGGCGTCCTGCCCAGCGGCGTCCTCCCGACCGCGCCGGCCGCGCCGCTGGCGACCTTCTTCTGGAGCCTGAAGACCGAGATCTGGCCCGACTGGCACGCCCTCGGCCTCGAGACCTGGAAGGACCACTGTCTGCGGCTGTGGCCCGAGCTGTCTCCGGTCATGGACGCCATCACAGACCGCGAGCAGATGACCCTGGCCTCCTATGGCCACCAGACCCTGGCGCGTCCGATCGGCGAGCGCCTGGCCGTCATCGGCGACGCGGCCCATTCCACCAGCCCCCAGCTCGGCCAGGGCGTGAACATGGCCTTGCTCGACGCCCGGGCGCTCGCCGATGCGCTGGCGACCGAAACCGACCTGGCCGCGGCCCTGGCCGCCTACGCCCGCCGCCGGCGCTGGCATGTCCGGCTCTACCAGGCCCTCAGCCTCGGCTTCACCCCCTTCTACCAGGGCGACGGACGCCTGTTGCCTTGGGTGCGCGATCACCTTCTGGGCAAGGTCGCCCGGCTGCCGTTCTCGCCGCGATTGCTGGCGGCGACGGTTTCCGGCCTGCTGCTGGATCCCCGGACGACGGGCGGCGGTCGCTGAACCCGGGGCGGACTCATCCGTTCGACTGGTTCCAGCCGAATGGAGATCCCTGCATGCGGACGCTCGCCGCCGTCGCCTCGCTTGCCGTCCTGCTCGCCGCCCCGCTCGCCGCTTGCGGCGACGCCCCGCCGGCGCCCGGCGACAGCGCCGTTCCCCCCGCGGCCGAAGCCCCCGAGCCCCCGCCGCGGGTCCCGGCTCCGACCCCGCCCGCCGGGGGCGAACAAGGCGGCGCCGCCGGCTGGCATGAGGTCGCCTCCAGCGAGGACGCCTCCCGCCTCGGCCGCCTCGACCAGGCCTGGCGGATGGGCCGCGCCGAGGCCGAGGACCGGGGCTTCGCCGCCCAGGTCGAGGCCCTCGGCCCGCTGGTCGATCCGAACGCCGGTCAGGCCGGGCGGCTCCAGCCCCCGCCCGGCGACTACCGCTGCCGCGCCGTCAAGCTGGGCTCCAACGGCCCGGGCGGGCCCGGCTATCTCGAATACCCGTTCTTCCGCTGCATCATCGAACTGACGCCGGGCGGCGACCTGGTCCTGACCAAGACCACCGGCTCGCAGCGCACGCGCGGCCTGCTGTATCCCGACAGCGACCGCCGGCTCATCTACGTCGGCGCCCAGGCCTGGGGCGCCGACGAGACCGGCTGGCCCGCCTATGGCCAGATGCCCGAACGCGACCAGATCGGCGTCTTCGAACGGATCGGCTCGCAGCGCTGGCGGCTGGTCCTGCCGTGGCCGAAGCAGGACTCCAAGCTGGAGATCCTCGAACTGGTCCGCTGACCCCTGCGGACTACCCCGCCGGGCAGGCGATCGGCTGCTGGTACAGCACCGTCGCCGGATCCAGCCGTCGGGCCTCGGCCAGCGCCGCCCCGGCCTCGGCGCAGCGCCCGGCGCCCGCCAGGGCCGCGGCGAGACTGTGCCGGACCGCCGCGACTTCCGGGGCGCCCTGCACCGCCTTCTCGCAGAACGGCAGGCCCTCGGCCGGCCGTCCGGCGCGGACCAGAATGTAGCAGTGGTTGTTCAGATAGCCGGGGTTCGTCGGCTCGGCCTTGATCGCCACCAGGCTCGCCTCCAGCGCTCCGTCGAAATCGCCCAGCTGCTCCAGCACCAGGGCCAGGTTGGCGTGGCCGTCGACGTCCTTGACCGGCAGGGCGCGGTAGGCGGCGAAGGCGGGCTCGAAGGCGGCGTCGCGGCCCTTCTTCAGGATCGGCAGGATCAGGCTCAGCAGGAACCGTCGCGCGTCCTCGTTGACCTCGCCGCCCATCTCACGAGCCGCCGCCCAGGCGGGATCGTCCGACAGGATCAGCCAGGCGATCCGCGCGTCGGCCACCGCGTCCTTGCCGCGCCCGACCTGCTGATAGGTGTCGCCCCGGAACGCGTGCAGCCAGACGTCGGAATAGACCGCCTCCTCGCCGGCGGCCGCGTCGTACAGGCGCTCGGCCGCGCCATAATCCCGGTTCAGATAGGCCTCGGTGGCCTGGTTGAGCCGGGCCAGCCGTTGCTGCGGCGAGCCCTCCGGCAAGGCCTCGGCGCACGCGGCCCAGTCGGTCGCGACGCCGGGCGCCATCTCGCAGGCGGCAGGGCCTTCCTGCGGCGCGGCGGTCAGACTCAGGGCGAGGGCCAGGGCGATCATCGGCTCAGACCCGGGTCAGCCGCAGGTCGTGGAAGTCGTAGCTGAAGTCCGCGTCCGGCGAGACCGCCTTCATCGTCGCCGTGACCGGCGCCCCGTTCTCCAGCTTGAAGGTGACGAACACGTCCTCCTCCCGCCGGTCGGGGAAGCGGGTCCGCAGCGTCTCGCCGTCATAGGCCTCCAACGGCCCCTGCAGCGACGGCGTGCGGCTGAAGGCCAGCCACAGCCCGCCCCCGCGCCGCTCGATGACGATGTCGCCGTACCACGGGTCCCGCCACGTCCCGGCATAGGCCGCCAGCGGCAGCGACGGCGCCGCCCCCGCCGCCTGTTTCGCGTCGATTTCCGCCGCCGCCGCGATCGATTTGGCGTCGCCCTCGGCCTTTCGCCGCACGCTGTCGGCGATCCAGTCGAAGTCGGTCTTGCCCATGATGATGTCGGCGATGCCACTGCGCAGCGCCCGCGTCAGCATCCCCTCCTCGGCGTTGGTGAAATAGCTGAACCCCGCGTCCCGGCCGGGGATCAGCACCGTGCCCGAGATGAAGCCCGGGGCCCCGCCGCCATGGGTGATGAAGCGCTCGCCGCGATAGTCCATCACCTGCCAGCCCATCGCATAGGTCGCCGCGATGGCCCGCCCCGGCAGGTCCGGCGTCGGCCCGGCAGAGTTGGAGATGATGACGTTCGGCTTCCACATCTCATCGCCGCGCGCCTCGGAATACAGCCGCGAGCCGTCGGGCAGCTCGCCGCGCTTCAGCTGCACCGCGATCCATTTGGCCCAGTCGACCGGATTGGTGACAAAGCCGCCCGCCGCCCCCGCCGAGCTCCAGTTCCACACCTCCTGGATCGACTGGCCGATGGTCTGCATCGGCCCCTGGTAGCGCAGCGGCGGTCCGATCCGCCCGTGCGGCAGGGCCGATTTCGCCGGGTCCGCCGCCGTCATCAGCGGCAGGGTCTCGCTCATCCCCAGCTTGTCGAGGATGCGCGTCTGCACGAACGCCTCCCACGGCATCCCCGAAGCGGCCGCGACCACCTCGCCCGCCACCACGAACATCAGGTTGCAGTAGTGATAATTGGTCCGGAACTGGTCCTCGATCGGCACATGCGGCACGGCCGCCATGATCTCCGACCGAGTCCGGTCGCTGTTGGGCCAGAACAGCAGGTCCCCGGCCCCGAGACCGAAGCCGATCCGGTGGCTGATCAGGTCGCGCACCGTGACCATGCCGTTCAGTTCGGGCTTCGACAGCGAGAAGTCGGGCAGATAGGTCCGCACCGGCTCGTCCCACTTCACCTTGCCCTCGTCGACGAGGATGGCCAGGGCCGCCGCCGTCACCGCCTTGGTGTTCGAGGCGATGGCGAAATGCGTGTGCGCGTCGATCGCCGCCCCGCCCGTGGACCGCACGCCATAGCCGCGGGTCAGCACCGCCTCGCCGTCCTTGACCACCGCCACCGACACCGCCGGCTGGTCCGGGAAGGCCGCCATGGCCTTCCTGACGAAGGCGTCGACCGCCTCGGCCAGCGCCTCCCCCGCCGGCGCCGGACCCGTCTGGGCCCAGGACAGAGAGGGCAAGGCGACCCCGGCCGCGGCGGACGATACGAGCGCCGCGCGGCGCGTGAGGCGGATGGACATGCAGACGCTCCCGACAGACTTCGGCCGCGACGCTAGCCCGACCCGCGCCGACCCGTCCACTCACCCCTTGTGTGACCCGATCGCCACACCCAGATTTGCGTCAGCTCAAGGCGTCGCTTCCGGAAAGGACGCCCATGGGCGCACATTCCGCCTGACGCAGGGGACACGCCGTGAATCTCGACCTCTACTCCGACCGCGCCAAACAGGCCGTCCAGTCCGCCCAGTCGCTGGCCCTGGCCCGCCGGCATCAGCAATTCGCCCCCGAACACCTGCTCAAGGTGCTGCTGGAGGAGCGCGACGGCCTCGCCCGCAATCTGATCACCGCCGCCGGCGGCGACCCCGCCAAGGCCGAGTCCGCCACGGAAACCGCCCTGTCCAAGCGCGCCCAGGTCTCCGGCGGCTCGGGCCAGCTCTATCTGGACGGCGACACCGCCCGCGTCTTCGCCGCCGCCGAGGCGGCCTCGAAGAAGGCCGGCGACGCCTTCGTCACCACCGAGCGGCTGCTCAGCGCCCTCGCCCGCGAGGGCGGGGTCGCCGCCACCGTCCTCGCCTCGGTCGGCGCCACGCCCGCCAAACTGGACGAGGCCATCAACGAGATCCGCAAGGGCAAGACCGCCGACAGCGCCGGGGCCGAGGACGCGTACGACGCCCTCAAACGCTACGCCCGCGACCTGACCCTGGCCGCCCGCGACGGCAAGATCGACCCGGTCATCGGCCGCGACGAGGAGATCCGCCGCACCATCCAGGTCCTCGCCCGCCGCACCAAGAACAACCCCGTCCTGATCGGCGAGCCCGGCGTCGGCAAGACCGCCATCGTCGAGGGTCTGGCC